>JBKOUZ010000211.1:0-48756 GCA_046723715.1 Acidobacteriota bacterium
GATTTGCCAGGCGGTTGTTGCCCCCAAGACTATTGCCCAGATGAGGGCGAATCAACTGCGGCAGGCTCGGCGCCTTTTCCTGCAAAGCCCTCAGAAACAGTCCCGCATTGCTCAACTTGTCCTTGTAGGGAGAGTTCTTCAAGAGTTGCAGGGCTTTGTTATCTGCAGCTTCTTCATCGGCTGGCCTCTGCTTGAAATCGAGCCGTTGAAACGACTGCTCGTCGGGAAAGAAGAGCTTGTCGTTGAAAGCCAGTTTCGTGTCAAACGGATGGCCTAACACGATGTGGCTGAGTTCGTGCGACAACACCAACGCCAGCGAAGCCTCGTCAGGTAATACGTCGAGCAAACCACGGCTGACTACGATTGTGTGGCCGATCGTGAACGACTCCAACGGGGACGTTAATAACACCCGGCAATGGAAATCACTCTGCAGGTCGATATTGTTGGTGACCAGCAGGTTGTTTACCACCGTCGCCATTACTTTATCGATTTCGCCGGGAGGCGCCAGAAGTCCAATCTTTTGCAGGCGCTCGACGGCATTTTCTTCCGCCTGTTTCTCCCACATCCGTTGCGCTACCACCGGACTCGCATCCGCCGCGGCATCGCTCTGATCTTTGACTGATTGCGGAGCATCCACCAGGATTTGAGTAAACTCCTCGTTCTTGTTAAGTCCTTTCAGATCGTAGCCCCACAAACGCGTTTGAGCTTTGAAGTGAAGAGTCTTGGTCAGCCCCGTTTTCAGGTTCGATTCTTCCGTGTAAACGTAAGCCGGCAGCCAAGTTCCTGGCCGCATATTCAAACGCCAGCTGTCGAAATGAAAGAAGAAGTTAACCTTCGGCTGCGGATAATACGTGCCATTAAAGCGGACAATGTTGTAGTCCTGGTCCTCGACCCAAATTCTCCCGAGAAAGCGCACCGACTTTTCACCCTCCCGAGGCTGTACGTCAATGACCAGGCAACGCAGTTCTCCCAGGAATTCGCGACGCACAAAAGTGAACTTGTAGTACTTTTTCTGAAAATCCGTGTCGAGCAGTACCATCTGCGCAAAGCCCATCGGCAGATAGTGCAGCGAATAGACTCCCGTAAGTTTGCTCAGCATGCGACGGCCAAACCCGGGCTGGCCTACAAACGACACGTCTTCGGGGCCATCCGTCATATCCAAGCGGCCGAGAAAATATTGATCTCGCACCGGCACCGCATGCTCATCGGAGTCATTCTTCAAGTCTTGCAGATAGGTCTCTACCAGGGGGTGCATGTGGCGCATTTGCGCCATGAAGTAATGCTCTCTCTGCACCACGCGGTCCATAACATCGCTTAACGATGCCGCGGGAGGCGCGGATTGAGGTTGCGCCGGCACGCTTGCAACCGTGGCAGAAGAAGACCCTTCGGGTTGCGTGACAGGAGGGGTGGAATCCTGAGCGGTCGCCATAGCGCCGCTCAAAGCAAATACGAGCAAGCCCGAACGTACGAAACTCATAGGAACCTTCTGGCGTGGATCACGCGAGCTGGAAAATGATGTGAACGACGGCTGTCGAGTCTGACGGCTGGCCGTCCCTCAATGCGGGCTTGAACCGGATCTGTTGTGCCGCGCGCGTTGCGGCCTCATCCAGACCGTGCCCCAGTCCGCGAACGACTCTGATTACCCGCAACGTACCGGAGGCCTCAAACACTACCTCGAGAAGTACTTCACCCTCGATGCGTTGCGCGCGGGCTTCCGGCGTGTAGTTAGGAACCGGCTTCGAGATGATCTCTGCCGGAACCATCTTCGCCGCTGCCTGTGCCGCAGGACGCGACTGCACCGTGGGATGAGCGGCCACGTCCGCGTCCCCAAAACCAGCCTGGCGAACGCTTGCGCGTTGGGAAGAGGACGAGTTGCCGGTAGCTACTCCGCTGCCAAATCCGGTGCTAGCAACGACGCCGCGCGCGCCGTTCGCGCCGCCTGTTCCGTTGCCGTACCCCGGTCCGGTCGGCATATCAAACCCGCCGGATTGGGCAATGTTGATCGCTCGTGTCTGCGTGGTGCGCGCAGGCACACCGTTCGGATCGCCAAACCCCCCGGTTTGCACTTTGTCAGGTGCGCGTACGATCGTCTGCGGCGCGGAACTGCCGGTCGAAAATACGTTGGTGCGCACGATCTGCTTCGGAATTACGGGAGCCGAGGCGGGTAGCGGATCCAGCTTCTTCTCGGCAATTTTCACCTCTGGAGCCGGTGCAACCTCCACCTTGGGCTTGGGTTGAGGCTGAGGGGCTGGCAAGCGCAAAGCGGAAGCAGGTGGATCCATTTTTGCTTCAAACACAGGCCGCGGCAGCTGACGCTGGGGCTCATGATTCTCTGGAACAGGGGTCGGCACCAGCTCGATCGCGTGGTAATCCTTCTTTGGTCCTTCCAGCACCTCTGGATGCAGAACTGGAATCCAGGCGAGGATCAAGATAACTACCGCTTCTACTCCATAACTCAGCAAGAACTCATGCCAGGGAGCTTGCCACTTCGGCAGCGAGGAGAACAGGATCGATTCGTCGGAGTGTGGCGACGTCATAATCTTAGATCGGAAGCGTTAACTTCGGTTTTACTGCTTCACTCTTCTCAACAACGCTGACTGCGCGAAAAAGTTGTCCCTGCCCTGCATGGGGACCCCGGTTGGCAGGCGCAAAACTGAGTGTACTACTGAGAAGCCAATGCTGCACGGCAGAGGCCACTCGACAAGCCCAAAACCCACAACAATTCCCAATCCTGCAAGGGCTTAGACGAAGAGGCCCCTTGGCCAGTCCTTCTTCGGTACAAGGTGTGCAAAAAACTTACATGGTGGGATGAGAGATTTGCCGGCAGAGATGCACCCACGCCAGGAGGGCTACAAACCTTTGACTTTAGCAGCGCACCACTTTCGGGCTTGAAATCCCGTGGGTTGCGTTCCGCGTATCAACGACCAGCTGGGCCTCTTCTACGATTCGCCCATAATCGTAATCCGAGTGGTCGGTCACGATCACCACACAATCGTACTGCCCCAGATTCTTCAAGTCGGCGCACTTCATCTGCAGGTCATATTTGCGTCCCTTGCCGATAAAGGGGAAATAAGGATCGTGATAGCTGACCTCTGCTCCGTCTTTTTGCAGAAGTTCAATGATCGTTAGCGATGGCGATTCACGCAAGTCATCGATGTCCTTTTTGTAGGCCACTCCGAGAACGAGCACGCGGGCGCCGTTTACGGCCTTCTTGTGCGAGTTCAAGGCTCCGCTCACCGACTTGAGTACGTGATACGGCATGTTGGTGTTGATCTCGCCCGCAAGTTCAATGAAGCGGGTCCGGAAATCACATTCCTTCGCCTTCCAGGACAGATAAAAAGGATCTACAGGAATACAGTGTCCTCCAAGGCCCGGCCCAGGATAGAACGGATGAAATCCAAACGGCTTGGTAGACGCGGCTTCAATGACCTCCCAAATATCAATGCCCATGCGAAGGCAAAGCAGCTTGAGTTCGTTCACCAGAGCGATGTTGACGCACCGGTAGATGTTCTCCAGCAACTTCGTCATTTCGGCAGCCGCCGGGGATGACACTGGCACCGTCCGGTTGAAAATTGCTCCGTAGAAGGCTCGCGCCAGCTCCGAAGCCTGCTGATTCAACCCGCCCACGACCTTTGGAATATCTCGGCGCGCGACCGTCGTATTGCCGGGATCTTCCCGTTCCGGCGAAAAGGCGACGAGGAATTCATTCGCTCCCAAAGCCGCGCCTCGAGCTGCTTTCAGCCCGTGCCTGTTCTCTTTCTCCAGGATCGGAACCATCACTTCTTCCGTGGTTCCGGGATAGGTTGTACTCTCCAGCACCACGAGTTGTCCCGCGCGCAAGTGCGGGGCGATGGCGTGAGTCGTATTGGTGATGAAACTGAGATCCGGTTCGTGGTATTCGTTCAAGGGTGTAGGAACGCAGATGATAACTGCGTCCATGGCCGTCAATTGCGCATAGTCGGAAGTGGCCGTGAAACCGTTCGCCTGAGCCGCCTGAATTTCTTCCGGCGCGATGCGGTAAATGTAGGAACCGCCCTTGGCTAGAGTCTCAATTTTGCGGCTATCGATATCGAAACCGGTGATGCGAAACTTCTGCTCACTATAAAGAAGCGCCAGCGGCAGGCCGACATATCCCAGCCCGATAATTCCCAGGCGAGCCTGACGCTGTTCGATCTTCTGCTTTAATTGCTCCAGAGATAGGTCTGCAGTTGAGTATGTACTCATAAATTATTCTTGTGCAAGGTGATGATTGCCTGGAAACGCAACAATTTTAACATGTGAACACGCGCTGAACTCTTCGCTCGATGCCGTGAAGCCATTCGGCGTAAAGTCAGTTCCGATCATCGCAGCACAGTCGCTCATGACCATGTCTGCGCGTCGACAACTCCGCTCGATGTTCCTTCTCCTGCTGCTCGCGGGCTCGTTTTTCCTTGCGGCAAATGCCGGAAAATTCCTCGAAGTGAACGCGCCGCAGCCTTCGGATCTGATCCTGGTCCTGGCCGGCGAGACTGATACTCGCCCCGCGCTGGCCCTTGATCTTCTGCACCAAGGCTATGCCGCACGAGTACTCATGGATGTCCCCGCCCGCGCCAGGATTTACGATACGACGGCGATGCAGGTCGCGGAAAGTTACATTCGTAAGCTTCCAGAAGCGAACCAGATCACGCTGTGTCCCATCACGGGCCTGTCCACCCGAGACGAGTCTCACGATGTGGCTAGGTGCCTTGCCCAGCAAAATGTCGGGAGAATTCTGATTGTTACTTCCGACTATCACACTCGGCGCGCGCTAAGCATCTTCCGCCACGAAATGCCCGCAACCTCCTTCTCGGTTGCGGCTGCCCATGACACTTCGCAGTTCGGTGTCCGCTGGTGGACTCATCGGCAATGGGCCAAGATCTGCCTGGATGAATGGTTGCGTCTGTTTTGGTGGACCGGCATTGAGCGTTGGGGCTGACCTGAGACACGCATCCACATCGGACTAGTTTTCCACTGCAACCGGACTGGTTGTGCCCGAAAAAGCATTGACCCGGAAGACTCCCGCAGGTACGATTCCGGACATAGCAACGAATCCATGCGGTCCTAAGTCATCTCCCGAGGACGGAAGAATGACCATGATGCGGACTCTGCAAGCAAAGATCCTGGCAGGAACGTTGAGCGTCATCTTTCCCGCGGCCATGTTTGCGGCGGACACGCCCGGCGCCATGGTGTATAGCCACGGTACGGCGCTTGTGAACGGCAACAACATCGCCCGTTCTTCAGCCCTGTTCCTGGGAGATTTGGTGCAGACCCGGTCCGATTCTGTCGCTAACATCAGCGCCACCGGTTCCAGTGTAATCGTGCTGAATGACTCGCTCGTGCAATACGAAGGCGCTCGCGTAAAGCTTGAGCACGGTGGCGTAACAGTCTCGACTTCGAAGTCAATGTCCGCGCGAGTTGGTCTGGTAACGGTCCTGCCCGCAACCGCGGCCCTCACAGAATTTGAAATCAGAGACGTCGACGGCATCGTGCACATCACCGCTCGCAAAGGCGATCTTACGGTGAGCGACGCCGCAGGCGTGGCAAAGCTCGCGGAAGGTCAGCAAACCACCCGGGATGAGGCTGCTTCGCAAGACGATTCGCAGATCCCGCCCGCCCGCAAGAAACGCAAGAAACCAGCCGCCGGCACAAGCCCTGGCGCCGAGGGCGGAATCCTGAATTCTCCGGTCGCAGTCGGCGTAGGCGGCGGACTCATTGTTGCCGGCACCATCTGGATACTGACCAAGGACGATGACCCTGTCAGCCCCGTGAACCCGCAACCCTAGCCACTCCCAAGCTGTAATCCCAGCCGTTCCCGGCCTGTCATCCCATGTGTCACCCTGAGCGAGGCGTAGGCTGACACTTCTTGCGGATACTCAAGCAACACTTACTAAGGCGTCAATACGGCCTGTCCTGGCTCCCTCAGAATCCCCCAGCCACATACCTGAATCCAATACCCATGCCACTTCGCAAACGTCTGGTGGTTTTCGTCTCCATCATTCAATCCATTCTTTTCCTGGCCCACATCTTGCTGTATCAGACTTGGACGTTTCAGCTGCCTGCGGGCGCAACTCCGGGCAGAACCTCGTCTGCCGCCATTCTCAGCCTGCTCTCCGTCAGTTTTGTCTGCGCCTCGCTGCTCGCGTTTCGTTACACCGATGCTTTGGTTCGGATCTTTTACCGTGCGGCAGCGGTTTGGATGGGCTTTCTCAGCTTCCTTTTCGTCGCGTCGCTGATTTCATGGTCTATTTTCGCGATCAGTGCCGTTGCCGGAATGCAGATCCCCTTCCATCGAATGGTTGAATTCTTATTCGTAGCTGCAGCGGCGTTCGGACTACTCGGGGTTTTCAACGCCAGTTGGACTCGCGTCACCCGCGCCCAAATTCGCCTCGAAAATCTACCCGACGCCTGGCGGGGACGTAAAGCAGCTTTGATCAGCGACGTACATCTCGGTCACGTGCGCAATGGCAGCTTCTTGCGCCGCATGATTGCGAAGATTCTCGAACAAGAGCCCGATGCGATCTTCATTGCTGGAGATCTGTACGATGGCACCGCCATTGACGCGCGCCGCGCCGCTGCGCCCCTCTCGCAATTGAAGGCGCCCCGCGGTGTGTACTTCGTGGCTGGAAATCACGAGCAGTTTGGCGACGATGCCAGGTTGCTGAACGCCGTAGCTTCCACTGGCGTTCGCGTGCTTCGCAACGAAAAAGTGGAAGTCGACGGATTGCAGATTGTCGGAGTTCCTTACAATCACGCCTCCAACAACGGTTCGCTCGCGTCGGTTCTGCGGGGCGTGCATTTGGATCGCGATCGCGCCAGTATTCTGCTAACTCATGCCCCGGATCATCCGGAAGTCGCCGAAGCGGCTGGATTCTCCTTGCAACTTTCCGGACACACTCACCTGGGTCAGTTCATCCCGTGGAGCTGGTTTGCGCGCCGCATGTATCGGCAATTTGTCTACGGCCTGAGCAGGATCGGAAAAATGCAGGTCTTCACTTCCAGCGGTGCAGGCACCTGGGGGCCTCCCCTCCGCCTGGGATCCAACCCGGAAATTGTGGTTCTGCAGTTCGAATAGGCCGCCACGTCACTGGCGGGAAAAGCGTGATAACGATAACCTGTGCCGTAGGAAGAGCCAGACTGATCAAGAACTCCTCTCTTTTGAAAGGGCACCCTCGTGCCTCAAGCGCTTGAAAATCACACACGGGCTTTACCCACGCATCCACCCAGCGCCTGTTCATCGACTTCGAAACGCGGTCCAAGTATCTACCAGCCGTGAGCAGCAGACGAGGGACGCAAAAAACACCTGAAAACGCTTTGCGGGGTCAATGAGCGCAATTTGAGGTTTATCACTTGTTACGATCCGTGAGATATCACAGTGAAACAACGTGAACACCAGCAGGCCGAAGATTAAAAAATACGTAAACGTCGCCGGTTCCGGAACTTCCGTCAAGCGATACTCCACACGTAAGCCGGTCGGATTGACACATAACGGGCCACAGTCGTCGTTAGTGACGAGGAAATCCAGACGGTTCACACCTTGCACAAAACCGCTTGTTATTTGGAACGACGTGAACTGTTCAAAGTCCGATGCACCCATTCCCGTATTCACTCCATTGAGAAGAATCTGCACTGAATTATCCGACGCCAGCCGCCCCATTAGTTCAGCACTGGAGACTCCGTTAGCGGTTAAGTTAAACGTAGTTTGAAAAATATAATCCCCAGGTGGACCACCAACGGCGGTAGTGCGTTCGCCACGGGCCCGATCCATTCTGAGATGGAACTGTTTGGCATCCATACGGGATCACCTGGGAAATAAGGCAAGAACGGAACCTGACCGTCGATCACTACGAACGCCGGACCACTGCCAATAGGACTGGATATCAAGGCGTAGTGTGGGTCAATTGCACCGGGCGCAAGCGGTGTACCACTGCTGTTGACACCGGTGTTGTAAAGAATCGTCGGGATGCTGTCCGCATTCGCCATTCCTATCAAACACGACACCACTGTCGCGATCAAAAATCGGGAACTCTTCATCGGGTTACTCCTTTTCACCTTGGGAGGTACATCGAAAGCGGTACATTTCCAGCTGGCAGAGTGGCACTCTAACCCCGATTATCCCGCTTTCAATCGGGCAAATGCCGTATGGGGAAAATACACTGCGGGAACGATTTGAATCGTCAACTGCCGCTGTCCGGCGAATGCACGCAAAACCCCAGACGAGGCTCAGCTTTGAAGGCGCAAACCGACCCAATGGGCCGTTGCACTCAGGCCCCGAACGGAATGACGTGCGTTTCCATGCGACGCGACCCAGCAGGTACAATCCGTAGGTGCCGTAAACGGCCCGGGACTTCCGCAGCACACATTGCGTGAAGCTTCACTTGGGCTTTAGCCCCCTGAGAGAAGCTTTTCAGTTTGCTCTGTGCCGGCAGGCACCGCTGAAACGATGATCACTCTCGCCGATCTGCAAACTGCCCAGGCCCGCATTCGAAGCGTGACCATCCATACAAAGCTGATTGAATTTCCACTCTGCGACGCCGATCCGCGCCGGCTCCTGCTCAAGACCGAAAACAAGCAGCCGATCGGCGCCTTCAAACTGCGTGGAGCCCATAACAAAATCGCATCCCTCTCGGATCAAGAGCGACAGCGCGGAGTCATCTCGTACTCCAGTGGCAATCACGCACAAGGCGTCGCTTACGCCGCTCGCGCACTGCATGTGAAGTCAGTCATCGTAATGCCCAGCAACGCGCCGCAAATCAAGCGCGACGCGACTGCCAAACTCGGAGCCGAAATCGTCCTCGTAGGCCCCGGCTCCGACGAACGCAAAAACAAAGCCGAAGAACTCGCAGCCCAGCACGGATATGTAATCATTCCTCCCTACAACGACGAAAAAATCATCGCCGGTCAAGGCACAATCGGGCTGGAGATCCTGCAAGACCTCCCCGATGTTGAAGCCGTTCTCGCCCCTGTGGGGGGAGGAGGACTGATCAGCGGCGTTGCCGCAGCTATAAAACTGACGAATGCAAACGTGAAAATCATTGGCGTAGAGCCCGAACTGGCCGCCGACGCCCAAGCCAGCCTGCGCCAGGGCAAGATCGTCCAGTTTCCCGCCGAGCAAGTCTCTCGCACCCTTGCCGACGGCCTTCGTACCCAAAGCATCGGCCCTGTCAACTTCGAGCACATCCGCGCCTATGTTGATGACATCATCAGCGTCACGGAAGACGAAATCCGCCAAGCCATGAAATATCTGGCCGCCAATCCCGACACCGTCGCTGAACCAAGCGGGGCTGTTGCCACCGCCGGATTTATCTTTCACGCTAAAGAACTCCCAAAAACCAGGCTGAATGTAGCCATCATCAGCGGCGGCAATATCGAACCGCAGATGCTCGCAGGCCTACGCCAGGCATAATCGCGCCAGCACCAATAGAGCCGGCCACTCCCCCGTGGGCCGCGACAAGAATCACCATTTCTCGCAGTTTTGCACAGCCTCGTACTGTTCATATAACCTTGACTTGCACCTGCACGAACGATGATCCTGATGTCACTCAGGAAATTATGACCAGAACGCGCCCCAGCGCCCGTAACTGTAATGCGCTCAAGATTTTGCCCGTAACTCATTGCAGCTCTGAGATTATTTCGAAACTTCCCCCTAACGTCATGATTCCGCTACACCGGGGGGGAGGGGGGATACCTGCGTCGCGCCCCACATTCCCATTTTGGGAGCGAGCAATTTTCATCGCTAGTCTTGCTGCTCTCCTGTCCATCACCTCTCTGGCCTTCGCTCAACCGCAACGCGGAACCTTGGTCCATGAAGAGGCCATTCGTGTCAGCCCCAGCGCCGATACCGCCAAACTTGGGACCGTCGGCCGAGGCCACGAACTCATCATCATCGACACCAGCCGCGACTGGGCGCACGTGGAAGCCATCTTGCGTGAGCCAAGAAAAGAAGCTGACGAAGACGACGAGGAATCCCAGGGCAAGACCATTACTGGATGGGTTCCCGGCAAAGCACTGGTCAGCATCTCCACTCCGAACGGAGACAAGATCATATTTGGCGAAGCCGCAAGTTCCGAAGATGAAGCCAGCCGCCGTCGAGGCCGCCGCGATGCTGCGCAAGACGCCATGCGCCTCTACTACCGTTTGTACGATCTGTTCCCGAGTTCGCCGCTGGCTGCCGAGAGTCTGTACCGCGCCGCCGACATCCGCTGGCAAGTGGAGCGTTCTGACATCATGACGCGTCCCTCAGCGCGCGAGCGCGAAGCTTACATGCGTGGCCAGATCGACGAGGAATGGATGAAGCTGGTGATAAAAAAATTCGGCGGCACAAAATGGGCTGACCTCGCCGCCTTCCACCTGGTCGAGAACAAGCTCTGCGGCGATTGGCAATCGGCCGCGAAATGTCCGGACAAAGAAGCCGACATGTACGAAAAGTACGCGAAAGAGCATCAGCAGTCGCCGGCTGCGCCGGAAGCCTTGTATCAAGCCGCATGGCGACGCTCCGCATTGATCGAGATCTATAAGACTGAGCCCAATCAGAAAAAATCAGAAGAGTCGAAGAGCCGCGCCCTCAGCCTGGCGCAGCAGATAATCAGCCAGTACGGACAAAGTGAGTGGGCGAACCGCGCGCAAGCTTTGGTCTTCTACGTCCAGCAAGGCATTCCCACATACGGAAACGCGAGCGACTAATGCCATCCTGCGCATGATCGCGCCATGCTGAGCGCAGTACAGAAACCAATCCTGAAACTCCCCAACCTGCAAACAACCTGCGATACTGTTCGCTCACGGCGGAGGAAGATTGAACGATTACCTGCTCTCGCTAATTCTGGGAATTGTTGAAGGCATCACCGAATTCTTACCCGTCAGTTCGACCGCGCATCTGCGGCTCTCCGAAGCTCTCCTGCACATCAGCCTCTCCGACGGATATTGGAAGATGTATTCCATCGTGATCCAACTGGGCGCGATCCTTTGCCTCCCAGTTTATTTCCGAGCCCGCATCACTAAGTTCCTGTCGACGTTCCCTCGCGGCGAAAGCGGAAATCGTACCGTGCTCACGCATCCTCTAGGCCTGACCATCGTCGCTTTCCTGGTCACGGCGGTTCCATCGTTCCTGCTCACCAAAGTGATTGGCAAGCATTTAGAGAACGTCGTCATCATCGGATGGTCCCTGCTGATTGGCGGAATCGTGATGTGGGTTGTCGATGCCATGCACGCCAAAGCCGAAGCCGCTGGGCCGCAGGGAAACGGCAGTATTCGGACCTGGAAAATGGAAGACATGAGACTTAGGCAGGCGATCTGGATCGGGTTGTGCCAGATATTCTCCGCCGTGTTCCCCGGAACTTCGCGGTCCATGGCGACGATCGCCGCCGGACAGATCGCCGGAATGTCGCGCGCCGCGGCGCTTGAGTTCTCATTCTTTGTATCCATGCCGACCATGGCTGCAGCCACCCTGTATACGTTGTACAAATCGCTCCGCGGCAAAGGCGAGAACCCGATCGGGGTTTCGCAGATCGATGCCCACGGATCGATCGTGCTCGCCATCGGATTCGTGGTCTCGTTCATCGTCGCTTATGCCTCGGTCGCCTGGTTCATGGCATGGGTTCGCAAACGCGGCTTCACCCCATTCGCGATCTACCGCATTGCTGTTGGCATTCTAGTGCTCACATTCGCCGCGCGTTTGTCGTAGAGACGTTACTTGCAACGTCTCTCTTCGTTAGAGGCATAATGCGAGTGGACAGAAGACGTTGGGAGCAACGTCTCTACGGATAACCACATAAACACCGGCTCACAATTCCCCGATTGTGAGAACCCCTGCTTCTTGGCATAATGTAATGGCTCTGGCCCGATCACGGCGCTGAAGGCGTATCTTCGGCGATCTATCCGGCCTTCATGGATTATCTGGCGACGATTTTTGTGCCCACGGGGAACCGGCGACTCAACGAGTTGATCGGATTCCTGATGTGCGTCTCCGCGCTCCTCCTCTTCCTCGCCCTGGTCTCTTATTCACCCCTCGATCCCTCGTGGAACAGCGCCTCGGTGCTGACCGGTTCGCATGCCGCCCGCAACTGGATTGGAGTGGTCGGCGCGTACACCGCGGACGCGTTGTTGCAGTTCTTCGGTGTAGGCGCGTTTCTGCTTGTGATCTTTCCCGCGATGCTGGGAGCGCGCTGGTTCCGGTCGATGAAGGTGCAATCGCCGCTGGCAAAAACTCTTGGCGCAGTCTGGCTCGTGATGTTCCTTCCCGCGTTGCTGGCTTTGTTGCCGGGACAAATGCGGTGGAAAGGAGTCATCCCCGCCGAAGGCCTGATGGGACGCGTGCTCGGCGACTTCCTGATTCACTATTTGAATATTGTGGGCGCGTATATTGTCTGCGCCACGATTCTGGCCACCGCGCTTTATCTCTCAACTGCGTTCTCGTTCACGGCGATTCAGCTCTGGGCTCCCACGCGGATTGCCTTTGTAACCGCGTTATGGAATCGCTACCAGGATTGGCAGCAGGAACGCACCAAAATGCGCCAGCAGAAAGAACTCGAAAAGCGACGCATTTCCAAGCCGATCGTCAAGACGCAGTTGATTCCGTCGCGTCCGATTCCTCCAGCGGCGCAAGCTGAACCTCGCCGCACCGGAATCGAGAAGATGATGGCAGAAGAAGAGGCCGCCGCAGCCCCGAATACGGCCTCCGCGACCCGCGGAATTCTGACTGAGCCCCTGCCAGGTGCTGCTTCGACCGAATCCGCGTGTGAACCGGAAGTGTCCGAGCGCGCTGATAGTGGTCAGAAGGCGAAGACGACCATGCCGCGCATTGCCGGCGGATACAAGTTGCCGTCCAGCAGTTTGCTGCAGCGCCCGGATGAGCAGCAAGCCGTCGATGCTGACGAACTCAAGCAACTGGCGCAGGTGTTGACCGAGAAGTATGCCGAGTTTGAAGTCCACGGCCAGATCACGCAGATCAATCCTGGTCCGGTGGTTACAACATTCGAGTTCAAGCCGGAAGCTGGAATCAAGTACAGCCGCATCACCAATCTTTCCGATGACCTCTGCCTGGCGCTGAAGGCGGAAAGCATTCTGATCGAGCGAATGGCCGGAAAGAGCACGGTGGGAATCCAGGTACCGAACCGGCAGCGCGAGATCATCTTCCTGCGCGAGAACATCGAGTCCCAGGAATTTATGGGATCGAAGTCGAAGATGACGATTGCCATGGGCAAAGACATCAATGGCCGCATCGTCACCGCCGACCTTGCGGGAATGCCGCACCTTCTAATTGCGGGATCAACCGGCGCAGGAAAAAGCGTGGCTATCAACGCCATGATCATGTCGATCCTGTACAAGGCCACTCCCGATCAGGTTCGGCTGATTCTGGTCGACCCCAAGCGGCTTGAGCTGGGTAATTACGAAGGCGTTCCGCACCTCTACACGCCGATCATCACGGAGCCGAAGCTCGCGGCCAACGCGCTGCGCAATGCGGTTCGCGAGATGGAACGCCGGCTGAAGCTTCTGGCTGCCAAGGGCGTTCGCAATATCGATCAGTACAACAAACTCTTCGATCGGGGCGATACGCCCAGCCTGTTCGGCGAAGATTCCGACGAGAAGCCGATCCCTTACATCGTGATCATCATCGATGAGTTGGCCGACCTGATGATGCTCGATTCCTCCAACGTGGAAGAGTCGATCACGCGCCTGGCACAAATGGCGCGGGCCGTCGGTATTCACCTGGTACTGGCGACGCAAAGGCCTTCGGTCGACGTCATCACGGGACTGATCAAGGCGAACTTTCCTGCTCGCGTTTCCTTTCGTGTGGCTACGAAGGTGGATTCCCGAACGATTCTCGACGCCAATGGCGCAGAAGCGCTTTTGGGCAAAGGCGACATGCTGTACCTGCCGTCTGGATCGGCCCGTGTGCATCGCCTGCATGCACCGTTTGTCACGGAGAAGGAAATTGCCGCGGTGGTCGAGTTCTGGAAATCTCAGGCCACAGCCGAATATCAGGAGCAGTTCCTGGAAGCTCCCAGGGAAGAACGCGAGGCAGGCAGCGGCGGAAGCAGTGCAGATTCGGGCGAAGCCGGCGAAGGCGAAGACGACCCCATGTATGGCGACGCTGTAAAGCTGGTGCTGGAGTTTGGGAAAGCGTCCACTTCCCTGCTACAGCGGCGATTGCGGATCGGCTACGGACGCGCCGCGCACCTGATTGACCTGATGGAGCAGGATGGAATCGTTGGCGCTGCCGATGGGCCCAAGCCGCGGGAAGTCTTGAAGCGACCCGACTGGATCTCAGAGATTGAGGAATCCATGCGATAACTCTAACCACATCCAAAAAACAAAGGGCGGCGAGAAAACGCCGCCCTTTTGAGTTTGTACAGCGACTGGCTTAGAACTTGAACACAATGCCAGTCAGCATGCGCATGTTCTTGCTGTTGGTGACGCCGCTATTGTGCAGCATCAACCAGTCTGCGCCACCGCGGAAGGCCATGTGCTCGCTGAAGTTGAAATCAGCTCCGCCACCAACCATCGTGGCCCAGCCATTGCCCGTTGCACTCACACCACCGAATGAAGCGGAAGCATGGTCTCCACCGATCAGGAAGTGCACGAACGGAGTGTATGCCTTGTTCGCGCGCAGCGAGAGCTGAGGCCCGAAGGTGTAGGTGTAGTTGTGGATGCTCACACCGCTCTGAGTCGTGAAACCCGACCCTAAGTCCGCGGTGATTCCGAGGTAGTTGTTGAAGTTGCCGTTGAGGGCGAAGTCAAAGCCGTTAGCATTGACACCACCCTGCAAACGCGTGTACTGGTAGCCGCCGAAGAACTCAGCCTTCGGATAGCTGCCGGTTTCCGCCGCGATGGCGGAAACAGCAAACATACTCAACACGCAAGCCAAAACCATGAATTTACGCACTGTGAACTCCTCCAGAGATGAGTGGTATCTTCCTCGAACAAAACGGGTGCGAAAACCAAGATTCGCCCCCCCGATTCCGCAACCGTTCGTTCGTCTGAACGGTTATTCCGTTGTCAGTGGAATTCATCCGGCGAGTGCGGGCAAGTAACTAAAGCCGCGGGTCCTGGTAACAGAATTGCGCTAAGCCACATGATATCAGAGGATTACAGGGGGGCCCAAGTCCAGCTTCCAGACGTAATGGGCGATTACCAGTCGATCTTTACGGCCCGCACCCAGTCTGGAATCCAGTTCTTGTAATGGAGGACCACTGTGGCGTCGACCTTCTTCGCTGCTTTGGAAGCGAACTTATTGCTGAACACGAGGTAATACACTCCGGCCCCCGCCGGCAGGTCCGCCTGCACCTTGCCCTCGGTGACTCTGCCGCTCTCGAAGACCGAACTGGTGACGTATCCGGTCTGCCAGATGGCGAAGGCAGTCTCGCTGAGCACGTAGACTTCGACGCCGTTCTCTGACTCCTTCACCTGCGTGTTCTTGCGCTTGTCGAGCTCAGGCGAGACGGTGAAATCGCCGACGATAGCGACGTTGGTGGAAGCGTCACGCAGGCTGAATTTGTAGTAGCGGAAATTATGTGGAGAGATGGAAAACGGAGTGTCCACGATTGCCTGGTCGTGCTTGTTTCCTGCGAGTTCCTGCATGCCTTGGGCAAAAGGATTGCTGCTGGTCGCCAGCCAGAGAAAGAGGACGATGAGGAGCACGAAAATGGTCCACAGGACGTAGTGGCGCTTGCGCCGAGGAGGCAGAGGAGGCAGTGGAGCAGCGGGAGGTTGGGCCGTTAGCGCATACTTCTTCAGCTCCAGTTCGTTTGCCGGCTGGATCTCTGGTCCTTGTTCCGCCTCGGAATCGTTTGCGGTTGGCATTAGTACCGCCCTCAGGTGACTGCAGATGTTAGCACAGGAATTTTGGCAATACGCAGGCGTTCGCGTTTACGGCGAAGGCTCCCGGTCAGTCCGCAACCCCCGCAGTGCGAGGACAGCCAGTGCCAGAACTGCAACAATCATGGCAGACCACAGAATCACCGTGTGGCGTTCAGACCAGGGACGTTCGTCAGGACGTCCAGCGAACTGGTCATTGTGCACACCGGGACCGAGGGCCGCCTGAGCAGCCGCTGGGTCCACGTGGAAAAAGCGCGCGTAGTCATAAATTGGAGCGAGGAGCATCGCATCGCCGTAGTAAAGCTGCAGCGTCGACCGATGGTTGGGCTCGAAATAAACCCGGCGTTCGAGGGTAAGCGGTTGGACCGCGGTCATGTGGAGAGGGGGGTTATCGCCATTATCGATGTGGATCGTGAGCTGGCTGAAATTTCCCGAGACGTTCACCGCCAGATCTTCGTTGGTCACGAGGGTGCCTGCGCGGTTCACCCGAACCCGGCTCACCTCGCCGCTTGAGACTACCGTGCCGTTCGGATCTTCCATGGTGACAATCCGCCGGAAGTTCAGGGTTTCGGCAGGGATCTGAAACAGAATGCGACTTAGAGGAACTTTGGGCGGCAGAGTACAGGAGATGACCGTAAGACGGCCATTCGTTTGTGGGCTTGAGCAGGAACCGACTTTGGTCCAGGAGGCCTGCCGCTCGCGCAAGTTGAAGATGCTGGCGCTCTTCACTTGTTCAGGGCGGATACCGGCAGAGAGCTTGATGTGCAAATAGCGGAAGCTGGAGGGCGGAAGCTTGAGTTCGAAATTGGAGCCCAGCTGTTCTTTGCTGAAGTCGTAGAGGGTGGACGGGGAAAGTTGGACTTTGGTTGCTTTGCCCGGCGCGCTACCCCCGGATACAGCGGCCGTCGCAACGAAATCATGAGCGTCCATGCGCAGGCGGATGCGATCGTACTCGGCAATTCCTTCGACATCGAGATCAAACTCGGTGTGCCCGGCGACGCTGCCCAGATTCAGGATTTTCGCTTCCGCTTCTTCGGAAGAGGTGCCGGCGCGTTGTTCGGAAAGGGAGTATTGCACCGGAGTGCCCGCATCGTACAAACGCAGGTCGGCGAGATCAGGACGTGAATGATTCCAGAGCTCCTCGTCGACAATAAAAAAGTTCTGCAGGTCCGGCTGGGAGATGTGAACGTCCCGGAGGTTGGTGAAGTACGCGATGGCTGGCTCAGGACGCGAAGGAGCAGCGGCGACTATGAAAGCGAGTACCAGCATCAGCAGGAGTCTCATGCCGGAGTAACTCCGCCTCCCGATTGCGTTCCGCTTTTCGAGGACAATTTCAACCAGTCGCGCTGGTAAGCGAATGAAATGGCCAGCAGCAAGGCACCGAGCACGATAAAGCTCACGATGCGATACGCACGATCGAGTTGAGAAACATCGTAGACAAAGACTTTCACGATGGTCACGGCGATAAGGATCAGGGCCTGCCAGCGAACGAACGCGCTGCGGCGGAGGAACCCGACGATCATCAACATGGCGCCATAGGCCATCCACAGGGCGGAATAAGTGAAATCGCGCGCGATCTCAAGATTGCGGTAGTCCAGATAGGCGCCTCTCCACTGATTGAACGGGGTTCCAACAGAAGCCATCTGCCGGATATAGCGGTCGGAGACTTCGAGGCTAAGGGCCCTGAGAGCGAGAACGTTGAGAGACACGATGGCCAGCGCACCGACGACGCGGGCAGTATCATCGGTTCGCTTCGCGCCAAACCAGGCCACTCCGCCTAATACTGCGACAGCCACCGCGTAGATGGCCATGCGCAAGTTGAAGATGAGTTGCTCGGAATGGAAATTGTCGATGAACAGCAGCCGAGTTACACCCAGCACCAGCGCACTAAGCGCGAAAGCATTCAGAAAATCAGAGTTAATGCGGTTGCCGATCCAAAGAAGCACTCCGGCTTCAATGAACCACCCGATCGTGATCCAATGGGCATCGAGCCGAATGGGAATGGCAACCGTGATGAACCCGATCGCGATGGCAAGGTGAAGGAAGTAGAGAATTTCGGTGGTGCCGGCGGCAAGCCTCCTGGCATGCACTTGCCGGCTTAGGAAGATGTAGACGGCCGCGAGCGCAAGCGCGAACCACGCCATGTTCACTTTATTCACTTCCGCGATCATGGCGTAAGCTTCGAGGAAGTAGACGCCTGCATTTACGAACGCCACGACGGCGGGGATGGCGGCAAGGATTGGATGTTCGCCTTCAGGCTGCAGCGTGATCAGGGGAGCGATCGCGAAGATTGCGAAGAAGAACGTGGCATAGGACAGCGTGAGAGTGAGTTGGTTGCGGTTGTAAAACGTCCAGTACCAACCGAGATAGAGGACCAGGGTGCCGGCGTAACTCATCACCAGCAGGCGGCGCCAGGGCTTGAACGTCACCAGCACCAGCGTAGCGACATCGAGGATGGCTACGTAGGTGAACAAAGCTACTTCGCGGTTCTGTCCCGTCTTCAATAAGAATGGGGTGGTGAAGCCGCCAATCAGCGCGAAGGCGGCGAGAATCTGCGCGTCCTGCGTTAATGCCATTACAGACGTGGCGCCGGTCACGACCAGCATCATGGCGAAAGCGATACTGCTGGGCATCAGGCTGTAGAGGTGGAACGCGGCCCAGAGCGAGAGGTACAGCGTGCCGATGCCAACAGCTTTCAGCGAATAGGAGAATGCTTTGTAGTTCTTTCGCCGGAACCCCTCACTCCAGATGACGACCGCGATGCCGGCTATTAGCCCGATAGAGATGCGGCCCGCGGGGCCAATCCAGTTGTTCTCGAAGGCAAACTTGAGGAAATACGAGACCCCGATGAGCATCGCCGCAATGCCGATGCGGTTCAGCCAATGGGAGCCGATGCGGGATTCGAGGTCGCGCTGCGATTTCAGGGTGGAGGCGATGGAAGGCCTCGGGGGAACCAGAGGATAGGGCGCATTAGGCGGGGCGGTAGGTGAAGCGGCTGGCGGCGCCGCTGAGGGACCGAGTTGTGCGTCGAGCTTGCCTGAGGGTGGAACCGCTTCGAGCGGAGGCGGCGGGGGCACCCCCAAGCGCTGCTCGATCCGATAGACGCGGGTTGTAAGTTCGGCGATGCTGCGGCGGATTGCTTCCAGTTCGCTTTGCGGAGAATCCATGAGGGGGACAGAAAATTATCCGCGAAAGCACTTACGCTTGCACGCTATTTCTGTACGGGAGAAGCTTGCACAGCACTGCCGTCCAGCCCTAATTGCCCGGCGATCGGCTTTAAGGCTTCGATGCAGAAGGCGATGTGCTCGTCGAGATCGACGCCCAGGTCTTTGGCCCCGTTGATGATGTCGTCGCGATTCACTTTGCGGGCGAAGGCCTTATCTTTCATTCTCTTTCGCACCGATTTCACGTCGACTTCGGCGAGAGACTTGCCGGGCTTGATCAAAGCCACGGCGGTGATGAATCCGGCTAGTTCGTCGCAGGCGAAGAGAGATTTCTCCATCGGCGTGTCGCGTGTCACGCCGGAGTATTCGGCGTGGGACATGATTGCGCGGCGGATTTCGTCAGAGTATCCGCGTTCCTTCAGAATTTCATTGCCTTTGTAGGGATGCTCTTCGGGCGTGGGCCAGCGCTCGTAGTCGAAATCGTGAATGAGGCCGACAATGCCCCAGAGGTTTTCCGCTTCGGGGGACCCGTCTCCATGCTTTTTCGAGCAGGCGCGCATGCAGGCCTCCACGGCCAACGCGTGCTTACGCAGGCTTTCGGACTGCGTGTATTCGGTCAGTAAGTTCCAGGCTGCCTCGCGAGTATTTATTTCGATCATGTATGTGACCCACCTTTAGCGACACGCAAAGTTTTATTTTGCAACATCCGCGGGAAGTGCAGAGGGCTGGACCATCTAATTTTTTGCGCGACGCAAGGAATCCAGTTAGTAAACATCGCAAACGACTGGCGGCTGTGCAGGAGTTTGCCTGTTAACTCCGGGGTTTCCCCAAGGAGCGTGGAGGTAAAAGGGGTGATGTTGCAGTTTTTGTGCAATTCATTCTTGACTTCCACAGGGCAAGTGCCGCAGATTGAGCGTGCAGTTGAACCTCTCCCCCATAAGAGTTCCTGCAAGGCTGTAAGGAGGGCCCGCTCTGGCACTCCCACAACCCGATGGCTACGACTCTCGCCCCCGTCGATTCAAGGGAAGTCGTTCGCTGTGATCACTGCCTGTTAGTGCAGTTCCGCACATCCAATAACAATTGCCGACGGTGCCATGCGTCTCTAGACGAGGAACCGGAGCCCGAACCGATTGCCGTCGCACCGCCGATGATGATGCCGGTGCCGGGAACGGGGCGAGGGCATCTGAACCTGGCAACCTCAATCCGTTCGCTGCGTTTGCGAAGCGGCTTGAGTCAACGGCAACTGGCTGGGCGGATGGCGGTTCCCCGCACCTACGTTTCTAAAATCGAGAACGAGAAGGCCACGCCAACGCTGTCGTCCCTGGAACGGCTAGCGCGTGCACTGGAGGTCACTGTGCCCGAACTGCTGAGCGGCGGAGAACGCAGCCGTCAGGAAGAAATCAACGAGTTGATGAAAGATCAATTTATCGCCGAACTCTTGCCGTTTGTTTCGCAACTAAATGGGATGCAGATGTCAAGCATCCTGACTCAGGTGCGGGACTTGACAGTGCGGCCGAGAAGGAGCGCGTAGCAAGGACAGTTTCGAGTTTCGTGACTGAGCGTTCTCTGCAGGATCACTCGAAACCTGAAACTCGAAACCAGGCACACGATTTTATCCGGGCAACCAGCCAACACTGAACCGGGACCAGAACATTGGTCCTGGTTTTTTTTTCGCTTGCCGAAGTTCCGAAACTTCCCTTCCGTTCAGCTCATCTGAACTCGTATCTACCATTTGGTCTTGGAGGACTTATGCCAACCTCACAAAGAATCGTTGTTATCACCGGAGCCTCCAGCGGAATCGGATGGTCTTCTGTGGCGCGAATGCGCCGGGGGGGATGGAAAGTATTCGCTACGGTTCGCAAAGAATCAGATCGCGACAAGCTTCGCGCTGACTTTCCCGAGAATGTTTATCCCGTGTTAATGGACGTTGAGAACGAGGCATCGATTGCCGCAGCTGCTCGAGACATTGACTCGCAACTTGCCGGGCGCGGACTGGAGGGCTTGGTCAATGTTGCGGGAATCGGCATGGTGCGGCCGCTGGAATATGCGTCGCTGAAGGATGTGCGCCAGATATTTGAGATCAACGTGTTCGGGCAGGTGGCGGTGACACAAGCGTTGTCGAGTGTCCTGAGAAAAGCAAGAGGCCGGATTGTGAACATCACGTCGGTGGGAGTCAACCTTGCCATCCCCTTCGGCGGCCTGTTAAACGCCAGCAAAAGCGCCTTCGCCAAAATTAGCGACACGTTACGGCTGGAGATGCACTCGTTTGGAGTGCGCGTGATTGCCATCGAGCCGGGCGCGATTTCAACGCCCGCGGTGGATAAGACATTGGGAGATCTGGAGCAGGTTATCCGCAACCTGCCGCCGGAGGCGCAGACTCAGTATGGAGCGCTAATCCGGAAAATGGGCCGGCGCGGCTATCAGATGGAAAAGAGCGGGAGTTCGCCGGACGTTGTGGCTGCCGCCGTGCATCATGCGCTGAGTGCCAGCCGTCCCCGCATCCGTTACAGGGTGGGAAAGCATGCGACGCTGTTGGCTACGTTGCCAAAGATTCTGCCGGAGAGCTTGATGGACGCGCTTCTTCGGAAGATGCTGGGATTGTCGGACGCCGACGAGCGGCCGTCGGAGAAAGCAGCGCCAATAGGTGCTGCTCGGACGAGCGGATGAATCCGAATTAGATCGAAGTACATCTATCCAGCATGAAGTTGGAATCTGGATTTGAATCTTTTTCGCTGCCCCTGGCTGCAACGAATGACCTTTCGCAATCGAAGAATTGGCCCGATGCAGGCCGTGGTGCTCTACCACACGGGGCTGCGAACGATGGTTCCCTGCTGGATGCGTACTCAACAGCGGTGACCGGCGCGGTCGAGAGAATCAGCCCCTCAGTCGCCCACATCGCGGTGCACCAGGTAGCGGGACAGACTCGATCCGGCGAGCCGCGGGAACGGCAGGGCGGCGGATCAGGATTTGTGTTCACGCCCGATGGCTTGATTCTCACCAACAGCCACGTGGTGCACGAGGCCACGAGGATTTCCGTTGCATTCAGCAATGGCCGGCACATGCCTGCAAACTTGATCGGGGAGGATCCAGCGAGTGATCTGGCCGTGATTCGGGTCCATGAACCCGGACTGGTCGCGGCGGAACTCGGAGACTCGCAGAAACTACGCGTGGGACAGATCGCGATTGCTATCGGGGCGCCATACGGATTTCAGTCCACGGTGACCGCGGGTGTGGTGAGCGCGCTCGGACGATCGCTGCGCTCGTACTCCGGGCGGCTGATCGAAGACGTGATTCAGACGGATGCCGCGTTGAACCCGGGGAACTCGGGCGGGCCGTTGATCGATTCCGCCGGGCGGGTGGTTGGGGTCAATACAGCTACGATTTTGCCGGCCCAGGGAATCTGCTTTGCGATCGGAATCAATACGGCAAAGTTTGTCGCTGGCCGCCTGTTGCGCGATGGCCGAATCCGGCGCAGTTATGTAGGCATCTCGGGGCAGACCGTGCCTCTGCACCGGCGGTTGGTGCGGTTTTACGATCTGCCGAACGAGAGTGGAGCACTGGTGCTCTCCGTGGAAGAGAACAGTCCGGCCAAGAGAGCTGGATTGCGCTCGGGAGACATCGTCATAGCTCTGGAAGGCCAATCGGTAGCCGGTGTGGACGATTTGCATCGCTTGCTGACCGAGGTGCGAGTGGGCGTCAGTTGCGCGCTTACGGTGTTGCGGTGGACAGAGAAATTGGATCTGCACGTTGTGCCCGAAGAAGCCCGCTAACCTTTTCGAGCCTCGCGAGATGACAGCCGCTGACAGGTATCTGCCACTCAGTGCTGCGTCATTGCCACCAGCTTACCGCGTGTGATAGCCTCATATCGGAATGACCACTTTGCACGACAAAGTGCCTGCGGGGCTGGACCGCAAGGAAACGGAAATCTACCGGCGGCTGGATCCGCAGCGACTCCCGAGGCACATCGCCATCATTATGGACGGCAATGGGCGCTGGGCGAAGCGCCGACACATGCCGCGAGTCGCGGGGCATCGCGCGGGAGTGGCGGCGGTGCGTTCTACGGTCGAGACCGCTGCTCGGGTGCACATTCCGGCACTGACGCTTTACGCCTTCTCCGAAGAGAACTGGAAGAAACGTCCGACGAGTGAGGTCGGGTTCCTGATGGGGCTATTGAGCCGCTATTTGAAGGCGGAGGTTCCGACGCTCAACGACAATAATATCCGGCTGGAATACATCGGACGGCAGCAAGAGTTGCCCAACGACGTACAGGACCGGATGGAATGGGCGCGAGAAGCCACCGCCCGCAACACGGGCATGGTGCTCACTCTGGCGCTGAATTACAGCGCGCGCAGCGAACTGGTGGATGCCTTCCGCTCGATCATGCAGGTGGCTGCGAGAAACGGAGGGATTGATCACCTGCGGATTGATGAGGACATGGTTTCACGGCATCTGTATACGAGGCACTTGCCGGATCCGGATCTCGTCGTGCGAACTTCGGGCGAGATGCGGCTCAGCAATTTCCTGTTGTGGCAATTGGCTTATGCCGAGATTTACGTTACGCCGACGTTATGGCCTGATTTCCGTGGAGTGCATCTGCTTGAGGGCATCGCCGAATATCAGAAGCGCGAACGGCGATATGGCGGGCTTAATCATCACGATGCGCACGCTCCCGCCGAAGTAGTAAAGGCTTGAGCAGCCACATCCCTTGTACCCTCCTGCTCTTGCACAACCATGTCGCGATATCTGGCCCGCCGAGTTGGGACGGCACTTCGCGCCGAGCGGACCAGGCGTCCGCCCCTACACAGACTTGAATCGAACCATAGCGACTGTGGGACTCGGTTCGCGCTGTGGTTATAATTGCGCGTTGCTTTTAATGCGCTGAATATCTCTCTTGCTCAAACGAATCGCCACTGCAATCGTACTGATCCCCGTTGTGCTGGTGCTGATTCTGCGTGCACCGGTGCCGGTTCTTGCCGTTGTCGCTGGAATTGTCGCGCTGCTAACCATTCACGAATTTCTCAAGTTGACGGAATCCTATGGCGTTCGGCCTCTCTGGGTACTGACCTATACCTTCAGCGGAATTTTCTTTGCGTTGCTCGCCTTTAATTTTGGAAATGAGAAGCCGCTGCTTGCAACCGCGGTTTTTGTGTACTGCCTGGGTTTTGCCGCGGCGGTCGCGCCGTTTATTTTTCTGACACGCGCAATGAAGAACGAAGACTTGAGCAGCGGCTACCCTGCGGCTGCGGCTTCGGTGTTTGCGTTCACATATATTGCGCTGCCCATGGGGATGCTGGTACAGCTTCGGCAGCAGTGGGCAGGGGCTTTTTACCTGCTGTATTTGCTGCTCGTGGTTTGGGCGGGAGACATTTTCGCCTATTTTGCCGGCAAGTCGATGGGACGGCTTTTGATGGCTCCACGGGTGAGTCCCAAGAAAACATGGGAGGGAGCGGCGGCCTCGGTGATCGCAAGCGTTGTGGTCGGATGGCTGCTCTTCCACTATTCTTTACCGCTGAGCACAGCGATGCTACGCGCTGGTTTGATCCAGCGGCGAGACGGATTATTCGGGCTGGAGCAGCCAGGCGTGGGCCCAGTTATTGTGCTCACGATTGTGTTGAATATCGCGGCACAGCTGGGGGATCTCGTTGAATCGCTGATCAAAAGGGGCGCAGGCGTAAAAGATTCTGGATCGATTTTGCCCGGTCATGGAGGCATGCTGGACCGCATTGATGCGCTGCTGTTTGCGGCCCCGGTGCTGTGGTACTATGCGGCTTGGCGCGTGATGCAGTAATGGTTACGTGAAGCCATGGCGGATTCGCCGAAATTCCCTCCCCTCAAGGCATTGCATCCCGAAAGCTCTCTGGATAATGGCACTTGCCAAGATGGAAAAGCTGTCCATTGACATTCTGAAGGGCTCACTCTTAGCCGGGGAGCACTGCCTGAAAACCCGGGCAGATGGAACTATACTGGAAGGACATCATCGCATTTGCACCGTCGGACGGAAAGAATTCATTGTGCACTGTTGTCTACGAATGGGCTCCCAGCGGACTGGTTTGCCGCATGTCTGCTCGTGAGAAAGGGCCTGAGTCATGGCGCCGCGATCGAAAAGAATCTGTAACGCTCGAGGAGTTGCAGTTCCGGAAACGGAGGAGCAACGAGAATGGATCGACCATTTTTGCGGCAGGAATTTCAAAATGAACCAAACTCCGCGACGACAGGAACAATGAGCAGATGAAGCGCATTGCAATCCTGGGATCGACCGGCTCGATCGGGCGCAGCACTTTGAGTGTGGCCGAGTCGTATCCCGAGCACTTTCAGATTGCGAGCCTTGCTGCGGGCAACAATCTCGAGGCTGCCTTTGAGCAGGCGCAGCGTTGGCATCCACTCGTGATCTCGGTGGCAAAGGAGTCCGATGCGGAAGCACTCCATCTTCGCCTGAAAAAGACCGGGCATGGCGACATCGAAGTGGCTCACGGCGTTGCGGGAACGGTTCGGGTTGCCACTCATCCGAACGTTGATTTCGTGGTCAGTGCGATCGTGGGTGTGGCGGGACTCGCAGCGACTTACGAAGCTGTGCGTGCCGGCAAAGCGTTGGGATTGGCAAACAAGGAATGCCTGGTCGCTGCCGGAGAGTTAATCACTTCAGAAGCACGCAAGCGAAACGTACCCTTGCTTCCTATCGACAGCGAGCACAATGCGGTGCACCAGTGCATGCGTGGCGGGCGCATGGAAGAAGTCGAGCGGGTCTGGCTTACGGCTTCCGGAGGGCCGTTCCGGAACACGCCGCACTCGGAATTTGCGTCCATTACGGTGGAGCAGGCTCTGAATCATCCAACTTGGAAAATGGGCAAACGGATTACGATCGATTCCGCCACCCTGATGAATAAAGGCTTTGAAGTGATCGAGGCATGCAGGTTATTTCACATGCCGCCCTCGAAAGTGGAAGTGATTATCCATCCGCAATCCACAATTCATTCCATGGTGGAGTTTGCAGATGGCAGCATACTTGCTCAGATTTCAGTGACCGATATGCGGCTACCGATTCTGTACGCCCTAACATATCCTGAGCGCATTCAGTCAGATATGAGGTTTGCGGTCAGTGACTTGCGTCATCTGGACTTCAGCCCGCCAGACCTGAAAAAATTCCCTTGCCTGCGTCTGGCCTACGAGGCTGCGGACGTGGGAGGCGCGAAGACCGTGGCGCTGAATGCTGCGGATGAGATCGCCGTGGGGGCCTTCCTGGACCGGAAGATCCGGTTCGACCAGATTCCCAGGATTATCGAAGAGACACTGAGGGAAACAAATTCCAGGGCTCCGGAGTCGATTAAGCAAGTGTTAGACGCGGACCTGGAAGCCCGCCAGGAAGCACAGCAGCGGGTTTTAGCCCTGACCGAGGGTCCTCGGGCAACATCTTTTGTGTAGTTTGCGAATCTAATCAGTGGGAGCGTACATACCTCGATATGTCTGATTTTCTGATCTCACTCATCTCCGTAGTTGCCGTCCTGGGCTTCATGATTCTGATCCACGAGTTCGGCCACTATGCCGTGGCGAAATGGCTTGGGGTACGGGTGGAGCAATTTGCCATCGGGTTCGGGAAACGGCTTGTCGGGTTCCGCAGGGGAGATACGGACTACCGGATCAATGCCATTCCACTGGGCGGTTACGTCAAGATGAGCGGCGAGAACCCAATGGATCAGCGTACCGACGATCCCAAGGAATTCCTCAATCACTCGCGCTGGCACCGTTTCCTGATTGCGATCGCCGGCCCGGCGATGAACATCATGCTGGCGGTATTTTTGCTCACCATTGTTTACATGGTGCACTACGAATATCCCGTTTACCTCGACAAGCCCGCTGTCGTCCAGGGAGTGCGCAAGGATTCCCCGGCGCAACAGGCCGGAATTCAGGCGGGGGACCGGATTGTAAAGATCGATGGGATTGAGAATCCTACGTGGGATCAGGTGCAGCCCCGAGTTTGGCTGAGTCCAAATCAGGAGTTGCAAGTGACGATTCAGCGCGGGAACGAAACCCTGCAAAAGACGCTGACGCCCAAGGCCGTCACCACTTCAGAAGTTGGCTCCGTAGGATGGTTTCCGGAAGAGCCCGTAGTAGTCGGACGGCTGGATCCCGGGCTGCCGGCAGCTAAGGCGGGGATGAAAGAGGACGACCGGATCGTATCGCTGAACGGCAAACCGGTCCCGTCCATCGAGAGCATGATAGAGAGCCTGCAGCAGAGCCAGAGCAAGCCGGTGGATATTCAAGTCGAACGCGGCGGACAAATGATGAGCTTCCACCTGCAGCCGGTGTTGTCGCAGACGGAAGATCCAAAAGAGCAGCGCTACCGGCTCGGATTTGTGAACAAGGGAGTGACGAAGGTCAGCCAACTGCCCTTTGCGCAGGCATTCACTTTGTCTCTGGAGCAGAATAAGAAATACTCCTTCATGATTCTCGAGCTGGCCAAGAAAATGGTGCAGCGCAAGATTTCGATGCGCGCTATCTCTGGTCCGATTGGAATCGCGCAGGATGCAGGGTATGCGGCGCAGCAGAAGGGCTGGACGCCTTTGATGGAGTTAACCGCTGGAATCAGTTTGAATCTCGGCATTTTCAACTTGCTGCCCATTCCGATTCTGGATGGTGGTGTGATTATGTTCCTGCTGATTGAGGGCCTGATGCGGCGCGACATCAGCATGAGCATCAAGGAACGGGTGTACCAGGCGGCATTTGTGTTCCTGGTGCTTTTTGCCGTGATGGTGATCTACAACGACCTGATGAAGACCATCCCAGGGCTGGCAGACAGGCTGCCCTGATCGCTTCGTGTTTTGGTGAACACACCCGACAGCGCGTCTGGCCGTCGGGTTTTTCTTTTTTTCAGCGTATCTTGCCGGGCGGCAACAGGCGCTTGGATTTAGGCGTGCAAACCCTCGCTTCCGCCGCTAATCTGCACGCCGTCTGAGGAAGTTGCGTTTCCACTGTGCCGGGCGCCAGCTGTGCGGGGATCTTTGCGGGAGCGCCGGTGGAACTCGCCGTGAAGGCACCGAAAGGATCATCGCTCGTAACTCCATTCGGGAGTGCCCTGATCGCGCTTTGAAACTCCGACCAGGCATTGGAGGACGAGTCGGAAGTCAGTTTCGCGTACAGCTGCGCGAATGTTCCGCCATCTCCTAACCCGACCACCTGGGGAGCAATCTGGTTGAGGCCATAACCCATACTCATGAGCCAGGAGATGAAGGCCATGCCGCATCCTGTGCTATCGGCGCCCTGGTCGGTGGGGTCCGTTTCATCCACGTAATTGGGCATCCCATCCCGTGCCCAGGCGGGAGCGGTGGCGAAGTCAGCGAGGGCATTGTTGCTGATCACCGCTGCACACCAACGAGACAATGCCTCGCCGGTGCTTTGGCCGCAAACGTTGCCATTCATCGAGCACTCGCTCAGCTCGGCCTCAAACAGGGCCGAAACTCGAGAAGAATTTCCATAAGCAGCATCGACCTCGATGGCATTGCCGGTGGTGTAATCACAGCCCATATGGTCGGCGCCGCCGGTGCCGTCTGTGGCGTCTCCAAGGGCGAAGACGATGGCGCTAACGGGACCTCCGGTCGTGCCGAAGATGGCGTCGTTGGCGGTCACGACGCGATCGGAATCGTTGAGAAGGCCTTGGGCGTTTTGCAAGGCCTTCTGACCGAGCGACGGGTCAACATAGATTGTCACTCGGCCACTCGGGCTGGTTCCAACGAGTTGCGACGTGCCTTGATAGCTGGGCCATGCTGGCGCTGATGAGCCGGAACTTCCGGCGGGCGACATCGTGCTCTGGGCGTTTTTACGTGCAGTCATGAATCAACCTCGGATCGGATGGAATCATTTCGGCCAAAGTAATTGTGCGAAGCGGAGGTGGGGAAACGGTTATCTCACTTTAACTCGCCTCCGGATTCTTGGGGCAGTTTTATAGTGGCGTTTCATTTTGCATAACTGTTTGCACGCAAACCAATTACTACGATCGAGCGACTGGCGCGCAAGACTCACAAAGTGACGGCCTGCGCAATCGGAACGAAGCCAGCATCCAGATCGGCCGTTTTTAGCGTGATAAACTAGAGATTCCCTATGGCTACGATTCAACGCAGAAAAACGGTTACGGCCGTGGTCGGAGGCGTGAAGGTCGGATCCGATGCACCAGTTGTGGTGCAATCCATGACCAACACCGACACCGCCGATGTCCCCTCGACCGTACAACAGGTGGCAGCCTTGGCGCGAGCCGGTTCGGAACTGGTACGAGTCACCGTCAACAATGATGAGGCGGCTGCTGCGCTGCCCCGCATTGTGGAGGAATTGGACAAGCAAGGCGTGCGGGTGCCGATAATCGGTGATTTCCACTACAACGGACACGTTCTGCTTACGAAGTATCCGGAGTGCGCCCGGGATCTAGCCAAGTACCGAATCAATCCTGGGAACGCCAGCATCGGGCGCGGGGGAGATTCGAACTTCCGCACCATGATCGAAGTGGCAGTGAAGTATCAGAAACCGGTTCGCATCGGCGTGAACTGGGGATCGCTGGACCAGGCGCTCCTGACACGCATGATGGATGAAAATTCCAAGCTGGCTGAACCCAAGGACGCCCGCGAGGTCACGATGGAAGCGATGGTCGTAAGCGCGTTGAACTCGGCGGAAATAGCGCAGAAGTACGGGCTCCGACCGGACCAGATTATTCTGAGCGCCAAGGTCAGCGGGGTGCAGGATCTCATTGATGTATATCGCACGCTGGCTGCACGTTGCGACTACCCGCTCCACCTGGGACTCACCGAGGCCGGGATGGGCGCTAAAGGCGTAGTGGCATCAAGCGCGGCGATGGGTGTGCTGCTGCAAGAAGGAATTGGGGATACTATCCGCGTTTCTCTGACTCCAGCTCCTGGCGGAGATCGCACCGAGGAAGTGCGGGTTGCACAGCAGATCTTGCAGTCGATGGGTATTCGCAGCTTCACACCGCAGGTTACAGCGTGTCCGGGCTGCGGCCGTACGACCAGCACCTTCTTCCAGGAAATGGCGGAGCAGATCCAGTCGTACCTGCGTGAGCAGATGCCTGGGTGGAAGGGTCGCTACGTTGGGGTCGAGGAGATGAAGCTTGCGGTGATGGGATGCGTGGTGAATGGTCCGGGGGAATCAAAACACGCGAATATCGGAATTTCATTGCCGGGCACGTTCGAAGAGCCGAAGGCGCCGGTTTACGTCGATGGGCGGCTGTTTACGACGTTGAAGGGTGACCGCATTGTGGCGGAGTTCATTCAGATTCTGGATGAATATGTGGATTCGCACTATGCCGCCAAGGAAAATGTGATGGAAGAAGTTTCGACCAGGGTATAAGGACTGGGGCTATCGCCCGTTTCATTTCCCTGATTTTTACCCAGCCCTACGAGGCCGCTCTCCCACACTGGATTTACTCTCGGTAAGAGCGCTACTTTACCCTTCCTGCCTTATTCCCAACTTAACATTTTTGTCTCGCCCCGCTGTGCACGGCTATTGTCCGGTCAACAGAAAGATGGGGGCCTGCAGTGGAGCGGCGGAACTGCAAGTCCCTGAACAGGCGCCGAAGGGAGCAGGGATATCGGTGACCAGAGTGTCTGGAGTATTGCTTCCTGTCGCAATCGTGTTGGTGATGGTCACGACGTCTGCAATCGTTCCACCATCGCAAATGCTGACGTAAACATGGCTGCTATCTGCCGCTGCGGTGGCGTGCATCCGGAAACGAGTGGTCCCGGGGGAATACGTTGGCGCGGCATCGCAGCCCGTTACTCGCGGCAGGGCGTATTGGCTGGCAGCGAAATGGGGGGCGCCCAGCAGCGAGATGGAGGGTGAACGCAATGATGCACTGGCTGGCTTAACAGTCATGCTGCGGGCATCGAAAACCGTGAGCAGTGGAACGATGCAGGCGGTGCCGCCGACATTCGGATCGGAGCAACTCGTCTGAGTTTCAAAGCTGGCCACGTAAAACCGGGAACCGTCCGGCAAAGCCGCGACTGAAACCGGCGAGCAAATGCCGGAACAGGGTGGATTCGCACCGGCTGTCATGGAAATGGTCGCGAGGAGAGTCGGAGTGTCATTCGGGTTGCCGCTGAGATCAGCGCCTCCCGTCGCGGAAAAAACATACAAAGTCCCATTGGTCGGATTGGTGACATAGAGCCGGTTCAGATGAGGATCGTAGAGCAGAAAATTCGCTCCCATACCTACGTTTAAATTGGTCTGACTCGGCAAAATGGTGTCAGTGGCGACATCGATGGCAACTAAAGTTCCACTCCCCTGGCTGAGCACGTAGACACGCTGATTGTCAGGCCGCGCCACTGCCCACACTGGAGTCGCGCCTACGGCGATCGTAGCCGTGGTCGACAAATCAACGGGGGACAGGTCAGCCACGGTATCGTTACCCTGATTAACCACGTACAAATGTTGAGCATTGGGAGTCTCTGCCAATGCGACCGGGTGTGCTCCCGCGGGAAGGTAGGCGATCTTGGTGATCGTATTGTCCGTATTGCTGAGCACGGCTACGGAATCGGTGCTGCTGAGGTTCGGGGCGCATCCAGGATCATTTTCCACGCCGTAGTTGGCGACGTACATCTGCGTGGTTTGGGTGGTGGTCACAAAGTCGGGAAGGTAGGAGCAAAACCACGTCGGTGTCCCAGCGGAACCGATGGGTCCTACATTGGGAAACGTAAATGTGATGGGGGTACCCAGACCGGTTGCGACGTTGCTGCTGAAGGCAGGCGCAAAGGCGGTGACGACATCGGATTGCCCAGGAAAGAAGCTGCCAGCACTGGCAACGAAGACCCGGGAATTGTTGGGCAAGATCGCGGCATGAGTGGGATTGATGCCTATATTGGCTTGGCCTATGTCGGTGTCCCCGGAGACATCGATCTGCAGAGCGGCACCTGGGTTTATCTGAGCGTTGGCGCTGATGCCGAACACGGCATGGAAGTTCGCGGAATTGGGCGGAGTGATGGCAATGGGAATCACCACGGGGCGGTAAATGTCGCCGCAAGATAAACACACGATCGTTGCCAGCGCCACCGCGGCCAGCCCGCCCACACGTCGAAGACTCATCGGCACCCCGAAGATAGATTCTGCTTCAAATGACAGAATTGATTATTGTAGCGATTGCCTGGCGTATTCGCTAGGAGCTGTAAGCAATGACCTTTTGAGCCTTCAGCTATGAGCTTATTGCTTTTAGCCAAGATGCGGGCGCACTGAGAGATGGATGCCTGCATCGAAGATGGGCTTGTGGAAAGGGGCGCGCAGGTTCGCCTTCGCTGGATGAACGAAGATTGTCCCGCCCTAGATGCCCACGGTCTTGGCTGCTATGACCGTCGGCGACGGGACTTGCTGGTCGCGGCGGCGGCCACGGGCTCTTCCTCTTTGGCTCGAGCCGCTGGTTTCTTCTTGCCTTCCATTTGCGCGAGGCTTTGTTTCAATGCTGCCATCAGGTCGACAACCGGGGCCAGCTTCTTCGGTTTTTCAACGGCGGCCACTTCCCCGCCTTCCAGCTTGGCTTCTATCAATTTTTTGAGATTTTCCTGGAAGGAATCTTTGTATTTTTCGGGATCCCACTCGTCGGCCAACGCTTCTATGAGTTGATGAGCTACTTTGACTTCCGCTTCTTTCAGGTCTACATCGGGCGCGCCAAACCCTTCTACCTTTCGCACTTCATCCGCGTAATACATGGTGTGGAGCATGAGACCGCCTTCGCTCGGGCGCAGGAAAGCGGTGTATTCGCGATTGTGCATTGTGATTTTGGCGATGGCCACGTACTCGCTTTCCTCCAGCGCCTTGGTGAGGAGGGCGTAAGGGCGCCGCCCGGCTTCCTCGGGCATCATGTAGTAAGAGGATTCGAAGTAGACGGGATCGACGTCATCGGCTTTCACGAACTCGAGGATCTCCATGGTCTTGGCGGTCTGGGGCTCGATCTTCTTGATCTCTTCCGGTTCGATGACGATGTATTCGTCTTTGCGGAATTCGTAGCCTTTCACGATCTCGCTGCGATCGACGACAACGTTTTCCAGCGGGCAAATGTATTGCTGCTTGACCCGCTGCTTATCGGGGCGATGGAGCATGTTGAAAGAGATGCCGGAACTGCGCGCGCCAGAAAACAGGCGCACAGGCATGGAGATGAGACCGAAAGTTAAGTGACCCGACCAGACCGAAGACGGCATAGTCCCCCTCGCAGGTATTCGTGGCACGGCCCCCAGAGCCGGCCTCGGTAGGCTAAACTCAACGGCATGGAGAGTTTAGCTTAGAACCGTCATTTGATGCACCACCTGGCGTGCGGGGGAACCGAAAATCGAAGCCGCATTCGGTGGGGTCAGAATGCTGGCTATACAACTAGTGGTAGTTATTTGTGGGGTTCCTCTTGGGAGCCGCTATGTCGCCACACATGAGGCCAAGCATTGCTTACTAATCTCCTGAACCGAAGCGTGATCTGTGGTCATCTGTTCACGCAAGTACCTGAGGAGGAAGCATGACCGATCTCCGCTATCCAGTCGGCAAATTCAGCTATGCAGAGCCGTTGCACGATGAACAAAAGCGCAAATTCGTGGATGACCTCGCTCGAGCGCCAGCCAACTTACGCGCAGTTGTAGAAGACCTATCGGACGCGCAACTCGACACTCCTTATCGCGCCGAGGGCTGGACCGTGCGCCAGGTGGTGCATCACGTGCCTGACAGTCATGCAAATGCTTACATTCGTTTTAAACTCGCGCTGACCGAAGATGAACCCATGATCAAGACTTATGCGGAAGACCGCTGGGCGGAATTAGCGGACACACCGGCGACGCCGATTGAAGTTTCCCTGACACTGCTTGATTCGCTGCACGATCGCTGGGTACGCTTATTGCGCTCGCTGAGTCCTGAACAGTGGAAACGGACTTTCCGTCATCCAGATCTCGGGCCTATGAATTTGGAGAAAACTCTGGCCCTGTATGCCTGGCACGGGCGGCATCACGTGGCGCACATCACGGAACTGCGAAAGCGAATGTCGTGGTAGCGTCACAGCAGGAGTGTTCGATGATTGCGCGAGTCTGGCACGGGTATACGAAACCGGAGCACGCTGATGCATACGAGAGCATGTTAAAACCCGAACTTTTGCCCGGCGTCAGCAAAGTGAAAGGTTATAAGGGCAGCTACCTCCTGCGGCGAAATCTGGGCGCGGAAGTTGAGTTCATCACGATCATGCTATGGGAATCGGTCGATGCGATTCGGGCCGTTGCGGGTGCGGATTACGAGACTGCGGTGATTCCTGAAGAACGCCGGAAATACCTGGCGAGGTATGACCCCAAGTCCGCCCACTATGAGGTCGCTTCGGTGCAATCGGTGTCCTGTAGTTCCGACTATGGGATTCCGATTCGCCATAAGAGATAACTGACCGATTCGCGGAGCGCAGAGCCGGCGCGCTGGAGCAGGCTATGCGGCCGCGTATCGAGCCGAGGGGCGGTATAAACCGGACCAATACCCTCGTGCTCGAGGAGTTTGCGGATCCGGAACACATGGTAGGCGTCGCTGACCGCTATGCAACTGCGCAGATGGTTGGCGCGCATGATGACGGCCACGCGCTCCGCCGATTCGGAGGTGTCACGGCCCTGCATTTCTGCAATCAAGCTCCGTTCCGGCACTCCCCGACGCACAAGATAATCGCGTCCCACGCCACCCTCGCTGTAATGGGGGTCGGCGGCGGCGCCCCCGGTAGTGATGACCACCGAGGCGACACCACGCTGGTAAAGAGAGAATGCATGATCAAGCCGGGCCCGCCAGACCGGGGAGGGGCGGCCGGAGTACTCGGCCGCACCAAAGACTACAATCGCGTCCGCTGGGTGGATTTCCTGCTTGCCGGCGGTTTCAATGACCTTAACGGAAGTGGTAACTACAAGAAGCAGCACTAGTCCTAGAATCACGACCAGCAGACGAACCCACCAGCGAGTAATGAAAGGCTGGTTGGAAGACGTGTGGGTCATCCTTGAGCAAAAAAATTCGAAATCTCATCCGCCGCAATGGCGCCTTCGCGAATAATCCGCCAGCGGGCGATTTCGTCACTCAGGTCGATGATGGTAGAAGCGATGTCACGCGGCGAAGAGCCGCCATCCACGATGATATTAATGCGCCCCTGGAGCTGGTCGCGTACTTGCTCGGCGCTGGTACATTCGGATGCGCCGCTCAGATTCGCGGAAGTGGCGGTTATGGGAATGGCGGCGGCCGAGACCACCGCAAGTGGAATTTTCGCGTTGGGGACGCGCAACGCCACGTTCCCCGTGTTAGCCGTCACCTTCAGAGGCAGGCGCGATCCGGCTTTCACGATTATGGTCAGAGGTCCTGGCCAGAACTTCCGCGCGAGGGCATAAAATTCGTCGGGCAACGGCTTGGCCAATTCCTCAGCTTGGTCGACGCTCTCAATGAGCAGGGACAGGGGCTTATGGCGGGATCGCGTCTTGATGTCATAAACCCTGTCAACCGCCCGGAGATTAAACGGATCGGCGGCCAATCCGTAGAATGTATCGGTCGGCATTCCCAGCACTTCCCCGGAACGAATTTGATCAGCGGCGTACTTGACCAGGGAGGTCTCAGGAGTATCGTGATTGATTTTTACAATCTCGGCGCGCACGGCGCTCCCTTCTACAGCTGCAGGTTCGGATGAGTTTGAATCGCGAAACTTATCATAATACTGGAAAACGCCGCAAGGCGAGGCAGAGTATCATGCGCTCCATGCGAGCGCGCCTAACCCCATGAGGCAGAGATCCGAGGCTTCCCCTAAGCAGCATCAACGGCTGCGGCGGGTCGAAGGGCGTCATAATGCCGCGGTCAAAGAGCTGCGGCAGGCGTTTGCCCGGGCGGAGCTCACAGACCAGGGATTCTGCGCCATCGAAGGCGTTCGGATCGTTGAAGAAGCGATTCGAAGCGGGTTGCGGTTTCAAGCCGTGTTCTTCCGGGAATCTGCCCAGAATGTGGCCGAGCGCCTGCTGCCGCAAATTGGTGCGCATGTGGAAACCTTGCTGCTCCCAGACAACCTATTCAATGCCAGCGTTTCCAGCGATGCGCCTCAAGGCGTTGCGGCACTGGTGCAGGCGAAGGTGTTTTCCGTGCAGGACGTTCTCGAACGGTTGCAGGTAGGACCGTTGATCGTGGTCATCGGATTACAGGATCCAGGAAATCTGGGAACCATCCTGCGTTCGTCGGAGGCCTTGGGGAGCGCCGGCGTGGTGCTGGCCCAAGGCACGGTAAGCCCGTTCAATTCCAAGGTCGTTCGCGCGTCGGCGGGGTCGGCCTTCAGACTGCCGATTGTCATTGCCAAGGCTGCCGGCGAGACGGAGAAGATTTTTAAGACCATGCGAGCGCAAGGGATGCGTTTGATAGCGACCTCTTCGCACAAAGGAAAGCCGATCGATCAGACGAACCTTACAGGACCTGCAGCGATCCTTGTCGGGAGTGAAGGCGCAGGGCTGCCACGCGATCTATTGGCGCAGGTCGATGAGCTAGTCAAGATTCCGCATGCTCCCCAGGTGGAATCCTTGAACGCGGGCGTAGCTGCCAGCATTGTGCTTTACGAGGCGGCACGGCAACGGGGAGAGCAGTGACGGCAGCAGGAAAGCCGCTCCGTAGCGTCACTGCTCCGAATTGGACTAGACCCTGGGGGCGCCTGATGCGCGCAGGCATCATGCACGTCGTTCAGATTTATTGTCGCTGGATTCGTCCACATTGAATTGATCGCCCAGGTTTTTTGCCAGGGCATTCAATCCGGCTGCGAGTTTCAGCCGCCAGCGTTCCACTGAGAGCTTGGCCGTGGTGTGCATAGAGTGCTCAAATGCCTGTAGAGCATTTTCAGCTTCGGCCTTCAGCGACTCGGAAGCTGAGGCCACGATTCCGTTCTGAGCAATCTTCATGTTTCCGGTCGCCTCGTCCAACTGCTTTCCGAGTACGGAGACGCCACGCTCCGTCATTTCCTCGAGAAGCTCATTCGCCTCGGCCTCGAGTTGTTTGCGCGTGTCCCTCACGATGTTGCTCGACATCTGGCTCAAGCGTTGGTCAAGGCCTGACTCCAGCGATTCGGCAGAGGCGTTCAGTTTAGCGAGCCGGGTCTCCAGAGATTCAAAGTCTTCCTGCAGTCGCGACAAATCCGATTGCATGAAAGCTCGAAGCTGTTGCAGGTCGGCGCGGTGGGCATTGTGCTCATCGCTCAAGCTCTGGCGTAGAAATTCCAGAAGCTCTTCGCTGAGCCGCTTGAGAGAATTCCCTCCTTCCAGCAATTTCTGCTGAAATTCGTTCAAACTCCGCCCGATGTGTTCGCGGGCGTCACCGGAAATGTGCGCGGAAAGGTCCTGTGCTCGTTTTTCAACCTGTTTCAGTTCAGCTGCAACCCGCTGCATGAACTCTTCGTACCCTTTGGTAGTTCTCTGGTCGATGGCCGCCTTGGCGCCGGCCAGCACTTGAGAAGCCTGCTGGCGCGCCTCTTCGGTGATTTTTGGGCCGAAGTCGTTTCGCAGACGTAATTCCAGCTGTTGTTCGAGTTCAGGAGGAATGCTGGACAGGGACACCTCAAAGCGACTGGGGTTCGATTCTTTACGTGCCAGCTTTTCCTTGATGGCCGAGAGTTCCGCCTGGACCGGGCGAACGGCTTCGGCGATCATTTTCGCTACCTGCGTCTCCAATTGCCGCGCGAGACGGTCGAGCGCGGCTGCTGACGGCTGGGCGTCCTGAACCAGGACCTTGTGAGACGACAGCGGTGTCGTCACTGGAATAGTTGGAGACAGCCTCGGTTGCACGAGCACGGACGGCAAGGCCCAATCCTTGGGGCAATCCGCTAAGCCCCAGAAATTCTGCGGACGATCGAGTTTTGCGCCCAGCCTCCAACTCTGTTTTGCGGTGTCGATCGGTTGGCAAGAGACTACATGAGCCGTGGCCTCGCGACCTTCCTTGCTGTGAAGGTGCAACGGAACGCCAGTGTCGAGTTTCACCCGGGTCAGTATGGAACAGCCATGCGCATTGACGACCAGGGTTTCACAAACTTCGGAAAACTGCGTTCCTTCCAAACTGGTGACCAGGACTGGCAGTGCGGCTGGCACTCTCGAACTGCGCCTAAGCGTCGTGGGGCTATTTGCGTTTTGCATGTAAGCCTGCCTTGTGCTGCGAGGAATAGGTGCCGATCAGCCTGGCGCGGGCCGACGGCGATGTACGTCATACCTTAACCCCGGAGCGGCATTTGGCGGATCAATCGGAAGTGTGGGGTGGGGGCTGTCCGAGTGACGGCGTGTCCACCACCCTTGGTAACTGGCGCGGAGCGAGGAGAAACAGAGCGCATTTGTCAGGATTCGCAGCGATGAAAACTCAGGCCAGTCCGCCGCCATCCACGAGGAGCGCTGCTCCGGTGATCCAGTTTGACATGGGGCTAGCTAGAAACAGGACCGCGTTGGCGACATCCTCTGGTGTGCCGACGCGGGCAAGCGGTCGATTGGCAGCCTCTTTCATGAAGGCCTGTGCATCTTCGCCAAGTTGGGCGCATTCGCTACGGAGCAGGGGTGTGTCGACATCGCCGGGACAGACACAGTTCACGCAGATGTTGTCGCTGCCGTGATCGATTGCCATGGCGCGCGTGAGATTTACGACGCCCCCCTTGGCAGCGCAGTAAGAGGCCGCTTTGGGGCCGCCTTTCAGCGACCATCCAGAACCGATGTTGATAATGCGCCCTTGGCCACTGCGAATCATGTGCGGAACAACTTCTCGCGAGAGCAGAAAAATTCCCTTCAGGGTCACATCGAGGGCGCGATCCCACTCTTCCTCGGTGAGGTCAATGATGTCTTTTCGGATGGCGATGCCGGCGCAGTTACAGAGAATGTCGATCTTGCTCCACTTTTGAACAATTACTTCGACTGCGCGGCTGCAATCCGATGCGCTGCTCACATCGCATTTCAAAGACAGCCCCGCGCCATTCTGATGGTGGATCAGAGCCGCAGTCCCCTCGGCCTTTCCCTCATCGACGTCCAGCACGGCTGTCAAAGCTCCCATTTCTGCCAGCAGACAGGCGATGCCACGCCCGATCCCGGAACCTGCACCCGTCACTATCGCAACTCTATCTTTTAAGGACAGAAGTTGAACTGCGCGGGCAGCGATGTTTATGGATGCTTGCGTCATTCAGATTCAGGATGCGGCATCGAGCGCCTTGCTCGCCGCTTCTAACGTCAGTTTTACGTCTTCCTCGGTATGCGCCAGCGTCACGATCGAATGCAGCGCTGCTGACGGCGAGGCATAGATGCCAAACGGAAACAGGGACAAGATGAACTTCTGGAAAGCGGCTCGGTCCACATGTTGGCAGAAATCGCGGTAGTCCCGGATCGCAGGCTGATCAGTAAACATGACCTGCAGCATCGGGCCGACGTTTTGTACGATCGCGGCGCGACTCTTTTCCCGCAAGAGATCGCGAAATCCAGTGCATAGTTTTTCCGCGATTCTCCAGGTGTGGCGGAACGAAGCATTATTGTCGCGGGTAAGCACGCGAAGATTGGCGCGGGCGGCAAACATACCGATGCGCGAGCCATTATGCGTGCCATAGTGCAGAACACCTCCCCATTGCAGCGCATCCATGATGCTGGCGCGGCCGACCAGAGCCGCGACCGGCAGCCCTGATCCGAGTGCCTTGCCGAATGTCACCAGGTCCGGGGAGAGTTTGTAGTATTCCTGGCAGCCACCCGGGGCAATCCGAAACCCGGTGACCGTTTCATCAAGAATGAACACGATTCCATGCGACTGCGCGAGTTTCTGAAGGCCCACGAGGTATCCCTCGGCAGGAGGGATCACGCCCGTGTTGGCCATAACACCTTCGGTAATAATGGCGGCGACCTGGCCGCGATGATTTTCCAGCGAGCGCTCAAGCACGGAAAGGTCATTCCATGGCACAACAATCGTGTCGTCAAGAGCAGTTCTGTTCAAGCCAGAACTGTCGGGAATTTTTACGGGATCGCTGCGGAGACCGAGAGCGGCGGGTGGCAGCACGTTTGAACTGATGAGCAAATCATCGTGCCATCCATGGTAATGTCCTTCAAACTTCAAAATCTTGGGGCGCCCGGTCACGCCGCGTGCAAGGCGGATGGCGGCCATTACCGCCTCCGTGCCGGTGTTGGCGAACCGCACCCTTTCCGCATTGGGCACGATTTTCTGGATCATGGTTGCGACTTCCAGCTCGACGGGCGTGGCTGTGGCGAAATGCGCTCCGCTGCCCGCGGCTTCGACGATCGCCTCCGCGACTTCGGGATGTGCATGGCCTAAGGGAAGCGCACCGAAAGCCATCATCCAATCGATGTATTCGTTGCCGTCCACGTCATAGATTCGCGAACCGCTCCCCCGTTCCATGAAGATGGGATATTTCCCGAAGTTCACCGGTCCCCGCGACGAGGAACTGCTAGCTTCGATCAGCACTCCGACAGTGCGTTGGTAAAGCTCGCGTGATTTTTCCGTGAGGAAGGCCAATTGATTCTCCGGCGCAGGTTGTGACCTGCCATGGTACAGCAGTGCGATAAAGCACACCGCTAGCCGGAATGGTTTTTCGCTGGGGGCACAGAGATCCGCAGAGGAATGCGTTTTGCGGCCCTGTGTCCTGTGTGGTTTAGCACTTTTCGGCTGGCACGAGTTCCGGAAGTAACCAGTTCCCAGCACCTCAAATCCCTCGCAATATTCACGCGGCTGCGCATTCTTAATTGGGAGACATGATGCAGTTCACACATCCCGTTGCCCAACAGAGCCATCCCCAGAGCAATTGAAGTGAGGATTCAACTATGAATAATCCCGTTCTCGCACCCACGTTCGCCCTCAGGCGCAATGCCCTGAGACGGTTGCTTCCCTTTTTCCTCGCTGCCGCGTGCCTTGCAGGATATGCGGCATTCGCGCAGGAAAAGACCGCTTCACTTACGCATAGCAACGGATGGGTCGTCATTCCGGTCAACGAATATCGCGTGCTAAGGGCGAAAGCATATCCCATCGAGCCCACGCCCGAACCACCCCCGCTGGATGCCACCCTTACGCGTGTCGATTACGAACTGCATGTGCTAGGCGATTTGGCGACCGGCACTGCCCATCTCACCGTGGATGTACTTAAAGATGGTTGGGTACGCGTTCCAGTTCCGCCCGGACTGTTGGTGCGCGAGGCAGAACTGGAAGGCAAACCGCTTTCCCTGGTCCCCAGCGATGAAGGGAAGGCCGGTACGCATCTATGCGCGCTCCTGTCACACGCCGGACGCTGGACGGTAACGCTCTCCGTGGACGTGCCAGTTGGATCTTCCGCGGGCGACGAGACTCTTGCTCTTCCTTCCACAGATTCAGGGATCACACGAGCCGCAGTGCAGCTTGCGCGGCAAGGCATAGATCTGCGAGTTGGCGGCGGGTTGTTGTCGGAAAAATCCGAAAACTCCAGCGAGACTAAGTGGCTGGCGTACGGCCGAGGAAACGAGCCTCTGACGTTCACTTGGCGGAAGAAGACTGAAGATCACCACGTCGAACTGCCGTTACGGATGCGGGGATCCCTGACGCAGCTGACCAGCCTGGGAGAAGACTCGACGGGAATCTCAGCTGAAGTTGCACTCGAGATAGTCCAAGGCGCAGCGCGCCAGGTCCGCATTCAACTTCCAGAGAAGATCACCGTCAACCAGGTTGCCGGGGCGATGGTCGCAGATTGGGAGATGAAAAATGGCGAACTCGCCATCACCTTCCTGGAACCACTCGAGCACACCGCTCGCTTTGTGATCAGCGGCGAGGCTCGCTTGCCGCACGACGGAGTAATCGACATCCCTCTGTTGCGCCTTCTGAACAGTGAGCGTGAAACCGGAGGAATCGCTGTAGAGATTCTTGGGGCGGGTGAGATCAAGGATCAGAAGGCACAAGGACTGGAGGAGGCAGATGCGTCCGAGCTCGGAGCCATGATCGCCAACCGGCAGTCGCCGGCGCTGCTGGCATTTCGAGCGCGCGCTGGCGACGCAGGCGCGACCCGGTCGCTAAGCGTCAATGTGGCGCGCTACGACCAGCAGGCGGTGTTAATGGCGAACATCGAGGAAGCTCGCTACCAGGTACTGATCAGCGCGGATGGCAAAGAACTGGTGCAGGCGCGATATGCGGTCCGCAACAACCAGCGCAACTTCGTGAAGATTACTTTGCCTCCGGGCGCGGGCGTGTGGAGCGCTACTCTGGCGGGCAAGCCCGTACGTCCGGGGCAGGCGCCGGATGGAAGCCTGCTGTTGCCCCTCGAAAAATCCGTGGGCGGAGACGATGCACCCGCATTTCCCGTGGAGATTCTTTATCTGGCCAAGGCGGCAGCATGGCACGAAAAAGGGCACCAGAAACTAACTCTGCCGGCGCTGGATCTACCCATCTCACGCACGGGGATGCTGCTGTACTACCCGCCTGCATACAAAGTGAGTGCTGAGACCGGACTGTTCCGTACGCAGGAGTATCAGAGTCCGACTTCGCCGGCACTGACAGCTGCGAGCGGCGAAGGCGGTGGTATTGGGGCTGGTGGCGGAGGCGTCGAGAGTGGCGAGCGAGTTCCGGCTTCATCCGATTTTGACAAGGTAGAGCAATTCGCAAAACTCCAGGACGCGGATGCCAAGGAGAAGAAGGACGCTACGGAGACTCTCCTGAAAAATTTTCGGGCCAAGTCGGTAGGAGGAAAAGTAACTGGCATTCTGCCGGTCAACGTCCCGTTCCCCGCTTTTGGTCCGTCAATTTTCCTGGTTTCCGAGCTCACCAGTGAGAACCAGTTTCCAGCGGCAGAATTCAATTTCCAGCGCGACAAAAAGGGAGGTTCGCGATGAGATACACCATCTCGGTTGTCCTGTTCCTAGGCTGTTTTCTGTCCGCATTTGGTGCCGCACAGGATACATCTGCTCTGCCCCTGCCGGATCCGGGCAATGTCACGCTGACGCTCGCCGAGTACAACCGACTGGTTGAACTGGCAGCCAATCCGCGGAAAAAACCGGAACTGGCGCCACTTCCTTACTCCATGAAGCACGCGCAGATGAAGCTTCGCGTGGAGAAAGATGCGATCCGAGGCACTCTTGAGTTGGAGGGAGAAGTTTTCCGCAAAGGAATCAGCAAGGTTCCGCTCACCAGCGGGATGATGATCGTTGACGCCCACCTGAACGGCAAGGGAGTTCCCCTCATCCACGAGAACGGTACGCATGCAGCCTTGCTTCCAGCCGGCGAGTTCTCCATCGCACTGGAGACCGGGGTAGCGTTACGCATCGAAGCAGGCCGCGCCTCCTTTACGCTGCCCGTGCCAGCGGCGGGGGGCGCGCAAATATCGTTGGCCATTCCCGGAGATCACACCGTTGCCAATGTGAGTGCCGGTGTCATCACGGATCGCAAATCGGAGAATGGGCGGACAGTCATCGAAGCCACTCTGGTCCCCGGACAACCCGCGACTTTCTGGTGGACCACGCGTGAAGTCGCGCCGCCCGTGGTGCCGCGCGAAACGCGATTCCTCTCTGACGCCAAGACGCTCCTTTCCGTCAGCGAAGCCGAGATGCGTGTAGCCGTGCTCGCTGATGTCAGCGTCGTGCAAGGTGAGCCTTCGCAATTCCAAGTGGAGTTGCCGTCGGGCTATGAAATAACCGGCGTTACAGGCGCCACTCTGGACTCAACAGAAATGCAGGCGGGATTGCTAACCCTGAAGGTGAATACACCCGGGCAGCGCTCGCACGAGTTTCTGATTTCCATGGAGCGATCGATCAGCGACTCGAAAGTCGAGGCGCCATTCTTGAGCTTCAAAGGAGCCCAACGCGAAACCGGCGAGGTGCTGGTCGAGGGAGTCGGCACAATGGAGATTACCGCCAAAGAAGCAGGCGGGCTGAAGCGCATGGATGTAAAAGAAACGAATCCATACCTGCGCTCGCTGGCCCATTTTCCAACGCAGGCCGCATTCCGTTATCACCGGCAGCCAAACCAGACGCCATCCCTCGGGTTGGAATGGGTCCGCTTCCCCGATAGCAGCGTGCTGGGGGCCGTTGTGGAGAATGCACAAGTCACAACAATGGTCACTTCGGAAGGTAAATCCCTTACGGAAATTAAGTTGACTGTGAAGAACCAGGCACAACCGTTTTTGAAGGTTGCATTGCCTGCAGGAGCCAGCATCCTTTCGGCGGATGTGGCTGGGGAACGTGTAAAGCCCGTGCAAGGGCCGGACGGCAGTCGCGTCCCGCTGCTGCGCCCGGGATTTCGGCCGATCGACTCCTACACAGTCTCGTTTGTCTTCATGCACTCGGGAGCTCCCTTCGCGAAAAAGGGAGGGGCCGAGCTTGCGCTGCCGGGAATGGATATTCCCATCAACCTGCTGAACTGGGAAGTCTTTCTTCCCGAGCAGTACAAGGTTAAGGATTTCGGCGGCGACGTAATTGCGGCTAATCGCGTACCCCTTCCGTTCCGAGAAGACGAATATGCGCTGCGCAACGAAGGAACTCGTGATCGGGAGGCCAGGCTCATCGCACTTCCTGGTCAGATGGGAGGATATGTCAGCGATCCAAGCGGGGCGACGGTGGCAAACGCGCGCGTGACGATCACGTCCTCGGAAACCGGGAAAACTCAGAGCGTCAGCACCGACTCTAGCGGCCGTTGGGTCATTCGCGGTATGCAGTCCGGCATTTTCAAAGCAAAAGTGGAAGCGCCCGGATTCCGGAGGGGTATTTTCAGCCTCAACTACGATAGCAGCCAGCCCTCGCTGTACAGCTTTCCGGTGAATGTCGGCTCGGTATCCGAGACTGTCGACGTAGTGGCGGAGGCGGCGCAGGTGCAGAGTCCCCCCTCGGCAATTGGAGACACCACACGCGGCGTCACTGGTCTGAAGGTGGATGGGCCGACTCACGTCAACATGCAGCAGATGGCTCCGGGCGTAGCGCAACAGAATGCGTCGGCCAACGTCATCAACCTGCAAAGACGTGTGGCGGGGGTGCTGCCGATCGCTATTGATGTGCCGCGGGCGGGCACATCGTTTACCTTTGTACGGCCGCTGGTGCTGGACGAAGAGACCAAGGTTACCTTCAGCTACAAGAGTCGATAAACAAAGCAGCAGGTCTGGGCGCTTCCGCGAACCTCTGGATATGCCATCGCACAGCCGATGGCATAGAATGATGGATTCGCGGAAGCGCTCATGAGCAAACCTGAATCGTGGAAAATGTGGCAAGGCCGCTCGGTAGGCGGAAAATTTCCACTCCGTCAGTGGCTGGGCGGCTCAGATCACAGTGCCGTGTTCCTTACTGAGCGGCCCGGAGGGGGCAAGGCCGCCATCAAGCTCATCGCCGTTGAAGCGGGCGACGTGGAGCAAGCATTGTTGCGCGTCCGTGCCGGTACCCGACTATCCCACCCGCACCTGACCCACACTTTCGAAGCCGGACGTGGCCAGTTGGACGGCGACTCCTTCCTCTACGTGGTCATGGAATTTGCCGAGGAGGACCTGGCCCAAGTCCTCCCCCAGCGTGCGCTCTCGCCCGAGGAAGTATCGGACCTGCTTCCGCCGCTGCTGGATGCTGTTTCATACGTGCATAACAAGGGATTCGTGCACAGTAGGGTCAAGCCTTCGAACATTCTGGCAGTGGCGAATACCTTGAAACTTTCTGCCGATCAGATCACGCCCGTTTCGGAGACGGGCAGCGTACGCCGGCGAGACGTGTACGATGCGCCCGAAACGGCTGCGGGAGTTCTGACGCCCGCCAGCGACGTTTGGTCGCTTGGAGCGACGCTCATCGCCGCCATTACACAGAATGTGTCGCTGATAGAGCAGCCTGCCGGAAAAGGCAGCTTGCCCGAAAGCATTCCCGAGCCTTATCGCGCCATCGTCCGCGACTGCCTGCAACTCGATCCCAAGCGGCGATCGTCGGTGCAGCAGCTTCAGGCGCGACTCCAGCCTGGCGGACACTCCCCTGCGCCAGCATCGCTGGCGGATATCAGAGCCGTTGCGGCACCGGCGGCGAGTACGATGGGCGAACCCAGAGCCTTTCCGAATCGCAAGCCCATACTCGCGATCGCGGGCGTGGTGATTGCAATTGTGATTGTATTCGCGCTCATGCATTCTCGCGGGAATAACGCGCCGCCTTCCAAGCCCGATACCGGAGCGCCCGCGAGCGTCGAAAACAAACCCTCAGCGGGCCCGGATACACCGGTTCGCGAACCCAAAAGGCCGGCTCCGCCTGCCCGGAAATCGACTGCTGACAGCGGAGAAGTGATGCGCCGGGTGATCCCTGAGATCCCCAAGAGTGCCCGAAATACGATCCACGGCACGATCAAGGTGAGCGTGCATGTGGACGTGAGTCCGTCGGGGAAAGTGATTGCAGCGAAGTTCAGAACATCAGGTCCCAGCCAATATTTCGCGCAGAAGGCAATGAAGGCGGCTGAACAATGGGAGTTTACGCCTCAGCCCGACACAGCTTCGTGGCTAGTGAATTTTTATTTCCGACGTAGTGGTGTGGACGCTTCGCCGCAAGCCCTGAGTCGCTAATTCTTAAGCGAGTGACGCAATTTCCAGACTATCTGCCGTACCATTCCAAGGAAGAGCTTGGCATCGTAAGCTTCCAGGTTCATCCGCCGGATCAGTTGACGTGCTTTTTTCTCGAACATTCTATCGGTGCCTGGCTTCACGTAGCCGCTGATGCGCAGCGCTTCGAGCAGTCCTTCGGTGATGTGCTCGAGTTTTTCGGCGCTAGCCGGTTCACGATCCTCTGCGGGCGCAGGTAGGTCGATATCACGCGCGAGTTCATGCAGGCAGACCGCGACTGCCTGTCCCAGATTCATGGAAATATTTTGTGAGTGCGTGGGAATAGTCATCAGCCAGTGGCAGAAGCTGAAGTCGTCATTCGTCAAGCCGATTTTTTCAGAACCAAAAAGCAGCCCGACACCCCCCTTCTGCAGAGTTGTGTGGATCAGGGCGGCGGAATGCTCGCCTAGTTTTTTCGGGGGATGATCGAGCTTGCGATCTCGAACGGCGGTGGTCCCGATGACCAGCGTGCAATCGGACACCGCGTCGGCGACGCTATCGAACTCCTCAGCAGTTTTCAGCAGCGTCGAACCGCCCACGGCAGAGCGAGCCTCGCGGAATGCGAGCCGGTAGGGATTGACTACGCGGAGACGGCGACATCCAAAGTTACTCATGGCACGGGCCGCCGCGCCGATATTCAGTGGATTCCGCGGGCGCACCAGCACGACGACGAGGTTGGCTAGATCGGAGAGCGGCAAGGGCTCATTCTACGATAGCGCAGCCGTGATTACGCCTGCACGTGAGCAGTCGTCAGCGAACGGGCGCAGCAGCCTGAACGAGCTCTTTGCGCTCGGCATTCGCCTGCTTGGCTGCTTTGCTGGCCTCAAGTGTCACGTCTTGTGTGGCGAAGCCGACATCGATCTTCTTCAGGAACGCGTTAGGGGGAGTGCCGCCGGCAAAGATCCATACGAAATCATTGGGAATCTCCTGTTTCGCTCCTGCAACCTCGAGAATCACTGATTCGGGCTTGAATTCGAGCGGATTCGAATTGAAGAGCACTTTGACTTTGCCGGATCGCATGCAATCTGCAATACAGTGTCAGCTTGACGCCCACCCTAACATATCAGTGTATTTGTGAACGGCCAGACGCACCAGTCACCGGAGGTGCACCTCCTCCGCCCGCTGGGTATGGGCATGTCACGATGCTCGGGCAGAGGCGGTTCCCGCGCAAGAAAAACGCCCGCAGTTCTTTGCGGGCGCGTTCGAGGTTTTGGCTAATTTATTTAAGCCTGGAGCTTACGACGCACCAGTCCGAGCAGTCCCACTACTCCGGTGCCGAACATGGCCACCGTAGATGGTTCGGGGACGGAACCCACAATCGTGGTATCGCCGCCCGCGATGCTCGTCGAGCCAGTAAAAAATCCCATGCCTGTATTGATGGTCAACTGAACCGTTACGCCAGCTACAGCCTGGCCGTTCCCGGCTATGGCTCCGGTTAACGTGTAATTGTGAGTGCCATTCCCCAGTGTTGTCATGGCCCAGGTTACAGGCCCGGAAAAGGATCCGGAGAAGAGCGTGCCATTGGGCACTCCGTTCGTGCCGTTCCCCGTAATGTCGAAGGTGCCGCCCGCCGCCAGGGTACCGCCAGTTTGCAAATTTCCACTGGTCAAAGCGCCCGTTGTGAAGCTCACTGCCCCAAGATCCCCAGTGACCATACCCGAGGCGCCGATGACCGCGATCAGGGTGGAATTAGAGAGCGAAAAACCCGAGTTCGAGCCGGTCAGCGTGCCCCCAGCATTGCTGTAATCGACGCCACTATCGGCGAACGATGCGACCGGAACGGTCAGAGAACTCAACACGAACAATGCTGTGGCGAGAAACCTTGCGGAAAACATGGAAAACTCCTAGCAGAACCTGGGGTTGGACCGCGGCTAAGATCCCGTGTAGCACCTTTAGACTAGGATTGCCGACCGAGCGCGTCTATACAGCAATCGCCGTAGAATATTTCCAACAAACGATGCATTTTCCTATAGTTCCAGCGAATTGAGGGAGGCGATTAGGTGCGCCGACCATCACTCGCAAACGTGATAGGGTCCACCGGTGTCCGCCTCGCGTTTGTAAAAATAATGTCAAAAGGGGCCAGGCGAGGCTCGGCGTTGCAGGAAAACCGTTTAAGCTTTGCATATTGGGGCTTCCGAGGGCCGGGTTGCTCCCTCGAAACGTTCCTGCAAAGGCAAATGGTGCAGATATGGGGAATCTTGCTACTCCGCTCAACGCAGTCCGCATGGCCAGTCCAGAGGTCGTATC
>JBKOUZ010000014.1:0-13001 GCA_046723715.1 Acidobacteriota bacterium
ACTCTGCTATAGGCGGGAAGCGGAGCACTGTGCCCTTCCCCGTATGGGTTTGGCTCAGTCGTGCCAGCAGCAATCAGTTCAGCTTTGGTGATTTCCAGGCGGGGATTCTTAAAGTTCATCAGAGCAGCGCACGCGCTTATCTGCTGCGCCGACGCAAACGCAGCTAGCGCGAAAACAGGCCACACGAAGTTCTTTCGGAAGACTCGCTTATGCATGTTGCCTCACGTTCCTATGCCGGTCAGCTCAGCAACTTGACGGCAGTTTCCTGGTTATTGATTCGCCGCAATGAAGGCGGCTGTTACACGTCCGGCGGCCGGCATCAGCGAAGGGCCAAGCACATGCCGCAGAGCGGCATACCAACGAGCGCGATTTGCTCGATTATTACTCTGCCTGCCATGCGGCGCACGCGACGCTGGAAGTCTATTTCGTGGTGCCCGAACTCAACGAACTCACTACCTGGTTTTGTTTTCAGCATTTTGTCTCTTGCCCAACATCGCGCCTCTGCACAACGCTGATCACTGCCGGCCCAGGTGGCGATCAAAAAACTTGACGATCACGTTTAACGCATCTCTGGACTCAGGAACATCTGCGTTGTAGAAGAAACCGTGGAAGAGTCCTTCCCAGACATGCAATTCCGCATCAACTCCTAACTTCACTAATTGCTCATGAGTATAGAGAGCGGAACTCAACTCAAAACCGCGGGTACCGGAAATGATCAGCGTCGGGGGAAACTTCTCGAGAACTTCTGGGGAGTTGATGGGCGACACTAGTGGATCGTTCGGATCAGTGTCACTGAAGTAACTTAACGGCGGTCGGGCTCCGGGAACAACCGGCGGGGATACGCGCGCTTCACCCAGCGGAACTGCAGTGTACAGCGCGTCTCCCTCGAAGATGCCTCCTGCGGATGCACAGAAGATTCCCACGGCTCCTGGCCGAGGGAGCGAATGCTTTTCAAACCACGCCAGCGACATCGCCGTTTGCATTCCACCAGCGGAACAGCCGTATATACCGATGTTTTGCGACCTGTACGTCTTCAGAAGTTCTTGATACACGGCTGCCACGTCTTCGCTTGCGGCGGGAAATTTGTTGTCCGGCCCTTCCCGATAGTCCACGCTCACTACCTCAATCTTTCCTAAAGCAGAGACGGGGATCGATTCGAGTTCCGCGCAAGCCGGCCAACAACCCGAGAATGCGCCGCCGTGAAGATTGATCAGGACTCTATCTTTGTTCTTCGCCGACACGCCGTATTTCGGCGCGTAGACATACGCATGCACGCCGCCAACTTTCTCGTCTTTCTTCTCGACCGCAAATAGTTCGTAGTCACGCGCGAGATACCCCTTCATGAATCGCGGCACTCCAGCATCCTGTTTCAGAATCTCGGGATTCTGCATGTCTTTCAAATGCTGCGTGACGTAGGCTCTCGCCTCAGGGCTGAGGAAGGGCGACATGGGCACGGTTTGAGCCGGAACGTGGACAGTACCGTCCGTTTCCACAACGACCTTGGGAGCTACTCCAGAAGGATGGGCTTGAGCCGTTATTGGGGCGGAATGCAACAGTAATGCAATTGAGCAACCCCAGATTGAAAGCAGACGAGGAGAGCACACAACCATCACACACCTCCAAGTACACCGAAGTAACACGAACCGTGAGCACCGCCCGTGCCGTGATCGGTTTGGTTTTAGAAGCCGACTCACAGACCGAATACAAGGGGAAGGCGTTGAGGGCAGCTTCTCGCCAACTGAACTACGTCCCCACACCCAATCCGGATTCGCGAAATCTCTTGGGAATGTGCTTCTTCACATCGTCTCCGACTCGCGGACGCATTTTTGCATAACCCCAGCTGCGCCAGAGCAATAACCTAACAGACATGATACGAATTGCGATGTGAGTGCGGCTGCGGGCCGAGAGCTCGACCTATACAAAGATTTCACCGGGAAGGGCAGTTAACGTCCGTGTAGCGAGTGTATTTTGCACAACCCTCTTTGGTTGCTCCATACCGGAGGCGTCCAGCAGCTTGCGGTCGATCCGCAACTTAAGTGTTTGTTCAATCTGCCGCAACGCGATGACTTCCCCACCCGCGACCAGGCTCGTGGCTCGGCCCTGAGTGCCGGCACGCCCGGTGCGGCCGACGCGGTGAATGAAGTCCTCAGCACTCTTCGGCACATCATAATTAATGACGTGGGCGATATCATCCACGTGCAACCCCCGCGCAGCGATGTCGGTCGCCACCAGCACTTGAAAGTATCCTTCCTGAAACCCGCTCAATGCTTTGTTGCGCTGGGCCTGCGAGCGGTCGCCATGAATCATGGCGGCGTTGAAACCATCACGGACTAGTGATTTGGCAATTCGTTCGGCACCTCTTTTGGTGCGGGCGAAGACAAGCGTCTGACCGGATTCGCTATAAAGCAACTGCCGGAGGGCATCCATTTTCTCCGCCGGCCGCATTTCGTAGGCTGTGAGCTGTACGCTCTCTGCCGGTTTGAGCCATTCTCCCAACGCTACTCGAACCGGCTCGCGCATGTATTCATGAACCAGGTGAGAAACAGATTTTTCCATGGTCGCCGAAAAGCACAAGGTCTGTCTGCCCGTCGGAAGTATTGACACAATGCGGCGGATGGCGGGTAGAAAACCCATGTCCAGCATGCGGTCGGCCTCATCGAGAACCAGCATCTTGACACCCCCCAAATCGGCTAAGCCGCGATCAATGAAGTCTTGCAGCCGCCCGGGCGTGGCGATGATGGCTCGCTGGCCAGCGCCGAGGTCTCGTATCTGCGATTTTTCCGACACGCCTCCAATTATCAGCGCAGCTTTCCGCATGTCCTTGCCACGCAGCTGTTCGTATTGCTCGTGGACCTGCATCGCCAGCTCGCGCGTTGGCAGAAGAATCAGCGCGTTGGCGGTGCGGGACGGCTCCCGCTGAAGCATCTCCATCAACGGAATCAGGAAGGCGAGTGTCTTGCCTGTTCCGGTCTGTGCCGTTCCGATTACATCTTTGCCTGCAAGGGCCGGGGGGATGGCGCTTTCCTGGATAGGAGTTAAGGTTGTAAAGTTCGCGGTTGCCAGCCTCTGCTGCAAACCAGAAGAGAGGCGGAATTCTAAAAAACTAGCCATTCGAATTTGTCTTTTTCCCGAGAGACCTCTTATGACACACCTGAACACAGTGCGCGTACGAAGGCCGCTGCGCTTAATTTGAATTTGACGCTGAGTAAAACGGTGGGCAGGAAAGGCGGAGATGAATCTGGTTCAACCGGGAACCACCGCGAGAGCAAGCAAACCGAGTAAAAGCGACAAGCGGATTATAGCAGAAGTAGGTGTACGGCCTCGTAGTTCGCACCTTACTTCAGAATTGTGGTGGATCATGGACTACCGTTGGCGCACAACAGGATCGCGCCTCAGGTTTCCGTCGATCATTCTGCAGATACCGAGCGGATTTGCGTCCTTCAATTCATCTGGCAGTGCTGCATTGGGAAAATTCTGATAACAAACCAAACGGGTGAAGCGGAAAATTGCCTGGCTGCCTACGGAAGTTGAACGACCATCCGAGGTCGAAGGATAAGGTCCTCCGTGAACCATGGCGTGCGTTACCTCCACGCCAGTGGGATAGCCGTTGACGATCAACCTGCCGACTTTCGTCTCCAGAATGGCAATGAGATCTGAGAAGTTATGCAGATCCTCTTCCGTACCGTGGATTGTTGCCGTGAGGTGGCCCTCCAGGCAGCGGGCGATGGCCAATACTTCCTCCCTGTTCGAATGATGGACCAGGAGCGTGGTGGGACCGAAAATTTCTGTTTCCAGATCCGAATTCAGAAACGTTTCTGCATCAGTTTCGAAGAGCAGAGAGCCGGCTGAATATCCCGAGGCCGACGGACATGATGCTTCTGCCGTGACCTTAACCCGCTGCTGCCCCTTTCGCTCGGTGATTGCAGACTTATAGGATTCGTGGATCGTTTTCGTGAGCAGATAAAACGGGGCTGAACCGCTTACCAGTCGGCCCAATTTCTCGCCGAAGTCTGCCGCTTCAGATCCTTTGGGCAGGAATACCATGCCTGGCTTGGTACAAAACTGCCCCGCACCCAACGTGAAAGAACCATAAAGGCCCGTTGCAAGATTGTCGCCGCCCCCGGCGAGGGCGCCTGGCAGGATAAAAACGGGATTCGTGCTGCTCATCTCAGCGTAGAACGGAATGGGTTCCGGGCGCGAAGCTGCTATGTCCATCAAAATTCTTCCGGCGACTCGGGACCCAGTAAAACCACCAGCCTTAACCAACGGGTGTTTCATCAGCCTGGTCCCTACTTGGGAACCGCTGCCAAAGAGAAGCGAGAACACGCCCTCCGGTAAACCGCATTCCCGGACTGCTTCCTGAATGCACCTGCCTACCAGTTCGCTGGTGCCAGGGTGGGCAGCATGGGCCTTCACGATCACCGTATTGCCACCCGCCAATGCGGACGCCGTATCTCCACCTGCAACTGAAAACGCCAAGGGAAAGTTACTCGCACCGAAGACAACTACGGGCCCCAGCGGATGAAGCATCGATCGGATATCAGGTTTGGGAAGCGGTTTACGATTCGCATCGGCGAGATCGATGCGCGCATTCACCCACCATGCCTCCTCGGCCACTTGTGCGAACAACCGGAGTTGGCCGCAGGTACGGGCCGTCTCACCCTGCAAGCGCGCTGCTGGCAGAGCGGTCTCTTTCCCTGCACGTTCGATGATGTCAGGTGCGATGGCTTCTATCTTCTCGGCGATCTTTCTCAAGAATCCAGCGCGTTCCCGCGCCGAAGTTCTGCGGTAAATGGGAAAGGCGTCCGCTGACATCCGAACGGCAAGTTCAATATCTTCATCGGTGGGCGGCTTAAACCCGGGATCAAAGCGCTCGCCCGTAATCGGGTCTGTCGCGTAGTGCGGCTCGCCCGCGCCGGAAGCCTGGCGAGATCCAATCAGTGATGTTCCTGACAGTTTTACGGTGGACGCTAACATATTCACTTCCTCGCTAACGCGTGTATGTCACCCAAGGGCGGCCGGGTTTGTAACGCGTTCCGGATTAGATTCAGAGTCTCCTCGAGTTCGCTGCCTGCTAATTGAAGCCGCGGCGGGCGGACGCGCGCATTTCCTCTTCCGAGTTCGGCCTGGACAAGCTTGATCAGTTGCACGAACTTCGGAACTGTGTCCATACGCAGTAGCGGCAGGAACCAGCGATACAGTTCGAAAGCCTTGTCCCGCTCTCCTTGCATTCCGCAATCAAACAACTCTACCGACTCACGCGGGAGCGCGTTGGCCAGTCCCGCAATCCATCCGGTCGCTCCGACGTTTACGGCTTCGAGCACCGCATCATCGACCCCCACCAGGATGTTGAGACGATTTTCTACTAGCGCCAGAATGCCAGACACTCGCCGCGCGTCAGCGCTGGATTCCTTCACAGCGTGCAGATTCGCATGTTCGCCTGCCAGTTCCGCAATCTGTTCTGGCAGAAAATCAGTTCCGTAGGCGATTGGATTGTTATAAAGCATGCAGGAGAGCGGGGTGGCTTGGAAGACCGCTGCGACATGCGCCTTCATTTCGCGCCAGTCTCCCTGATAGACGTAAGGCGGGAGAACCATCAGGCCGTCGCAACCGAGATCATGCGCAGCCTTTGCCAGGGCCACACTCTCAGCGGTCGTCAACGACGAGATGGCCGCGACGAGAGGTGCTCGTCCGTTTACCGCCTTGCGGCAAGTGCGAAGAAGCTGCAATTTCTCTTCGTACGACAGGGTTGCGCCTTCACCGAGGGACCCGAGTGCGACGATGCCGGAGCATCCGCTCTCCAGGATCCAGGCACAGTGTTCGGCGACAAAGCCGTGATCGATCGTGAGATCTGCGTTGAAACACGTCGTGATCGCCGGCATGACGCCCTTCCATTTCATTGGTGATCTCCTTTGGCGTTCTCGCCTGCAGGCGTACTGCAGAAAGCCAAGCTCTCCACTCGCACTGGGAAGAGTGGCGGACGAACTGAACCGGGATTCCACTTGAACAGAAACTCAGTGGCTGGCCCGCATACTCTGCCCTGGCAGGGCCCCATGCCGCACCTGGTATGCAGTTTAGCTGACCGCCACGAGGTATGCAGTTGCAATCTCGAGTGGCGGACATCCTCGCATCGACAAACGATCGTGTCGCTCGACGGCAAGGTCCGAAGCTCGTTTCTCAGAGAGAATGTGTTTTCGAGTCGACGAGCAAAGCGGCGCGCAGTCTTCCGCTCCGGAAAAAGTGGTTGTGCGTCTGAGAGGTTCCCCGCAGCTGCCAAACCGGCGATCTGTCCTTCGATCACGGAGAGCTCCAGCCCTCCGATGCTCGTCGGTTCGCCGGCACAAAAAATGCCGGGCACGGTCGTGCGCTGCAGTGCATCAGTTTGGACAAAGCCATTGCGGATCTCGCAGCCTAGTAGCGCAGGTAATTCAACGTTAGGCACAAGATGAAACCCACAAGCGAGGTAATCACAGTTTATTTCTTCTATTTGTCCATTGCGTGAAATAGTCACGCTCTCAAGCTTGGTGGCGCCGTGAGCCGCCACAGCCCAGGCATTCGCGGCAAAGGTAACGGCCATCTCTCGCTTGAGTTGGAGCGCTCGAGCGAACTTGTTTGGACTCTCCAACAACGTCAGCCCGAATCGCGCCAGTTTACCCCAGGAGGCCTGCTCGCAAAGTATCGGGATTTCTGCGCCTTGCTTACGCAAGTAGGCGGCAACAGCCAGAAGCAGAGGGCCCGTTCCGGCTATCACAACTCGTTTACCTGCGATGGGCAGGCCCGATTTGACCATAGCCTGCAGGCCACCTGCGCCCATCACATTCGGTAGTGTCCACCCCGGGAAAGGTAGAAAGCGTTCGCGGGCTCCGGTGGCGAGTACCAGGTTGCGGTATCGCAACTCAAGGACATGGTCGTCGCCCTCACAAATCAGAACACCGGGTTCGGGCTGATAGAAAACTCTTTGACCACAGAGGGTTGCGACCTTCGCTCTTTGGACGCGATTGAACCATGTGGCAGCTTCGCTCGCATGAGCATCCAAGGAAGAGGCTTTACGCCAGATCTGGCCACCGAGAAACGAGTTGTCATCGACGATTGCAACCTTGACGCCGCACTCAGCCGCGCGAACCGCGGCTGCGATTCCTGCCGGGCCTCCACCGATAACAACAACGTCGAATGTGGGCAGCACTATCTAATCCTCGGAGCTCACTTCCATGTCGGGCTCACATAAAATCTGACAGCTCCTGCAATGGGGCCTGCCGTTGATGTTCACGCGACATTCGAAGCAGATGCCCATTCCGCACAGGGGACCCCGCAGTTCGCCGCTCACTGATGTCCGGCACTTGCTTCCCGCTAATGCCATGGCCACGGCAACCGTCGCGCCGACTGGAACGGCGAGGGCATGACCATTCACTTTGATGGTGATCTCGCTAGGCATGCGCATATTCGCTGGCAACACGCGAGGGCAAATAAGGTTCTCTGGCGATCTGGGACTTGGAACCTGTGATTTGATCGGCGACGAGTTTGGCGGTAGCCAGTGAAGTCGTGATCCCCAGACCTTCGTGACCGGTCGCGAGGAATACCGACTTGTCGTGCGGCCACCGGCCGATCAGTGGCAGCTTGTCAGGAGTGGCAGCCCGAAATCCAGTCCACACGCGTACAATTGACATGGGCGAAAGCGCCGGCATGAATTGCTGAGCCCGGTGCAACATCCGCACGATCATCGCATGATCGACCTCCTTGTGCTCTGCGCCGAACTGTCGCGACGAGCCGATCAGAATCTGCCCAGTCCGCCGCGGTTGCACATTGAACGCGACGGAGTCGGCGTTTAAGGAATGAGCGCTCTTCAGATATTCCAACTCCACAAGTTGATGCCTGAGAATGCCGGGATAGCGATCAGTGATGACCAGATGGCCCTTGCGCTTCTTTACGTTAATACCAGGCGTCAACTCGGATGACCAAGCTCCAGCCGTGTTGATGATCGTCTCTCCCCTGAGTTCGACGCCATCGTCCATCAAAACACGATTTTCACCAATCTTCCGCACGCCCGCTCCCAACTGCAGGATCGCACCATGCTTCTGCGCGTTTTCCATTAGGAATCGCGCGGCACACGGGGGATATAAGACCGCGTCCTCTGGAACAAGCAGGCCCCCAGATAAACCTTCACGCAGGTTGGGCTCCAGTTCCTTGAGCTGCGTGTGGTCAAGGATCTCCGCAGGAACGCCTCGTGTCCGGTAGTAATCGCATTTCCGCCGCACCTCGAGCATCTCATTGTCATCTGCAGCTACCCAGATGGTTCCACATTGCTCAAATTCGACATCCTCGGGTAAATCCCTCTTCAGCGCCTGCCATAAACTTTGCGAATATCTGGTCAGCGCAAACTGGGGCTCCGAGTCATCCATGACGACGATGTGACCCATGCCCGCAGCCGTCGCACCACTTCCGACCACATCACGATCGATTACGGCAACGCTCAGCCCACGTCGGGCCAACTCGTCGGCGCAGGCGGCTCCGACGATACCGGCTCCCACAATGATCGCGTCATATCCCGTTTTGCTCATGGATTACTGACCAAGTGTATACAAAATCCGGCAAGACTTAGGAAGGTGTCATGGGAGCCTTGGCAGGCGTTCCAGCGCACTTCCGCCAGCACTACCAATCTTCACTTGATACCAATTACCATCGAGTCAGGGCCGACGAGATGCTCGACTCGGGTCTGGCGGAATCCCGCTTTGGTCATCCAGCCGCAACAGTCTGCCCCCGTGTAATCAAAGCCGTCGTGAGTTTCAATCAGCATATTAAGGCTCATCAATAAACCGAACGCATTCTTGCGACGGTCATCGTCGATGATGGCTTCATATGCGACCAACGCTCCGCCGCTGGGAACCGCTTCGTACGCTTTGCGGATGAGCATCTCCTTGGTTTCAAGATTCCAGTCATGGAGGATGTGTCCCATGGTGATCACGTCAGCCTTAGGAAGTGGATCCTTGAAAAAGTCACCGCTCTGAAACACGAGGCGGTCGGCGAGCGCATTCTCTGTTCTGTATTCTTCGAAGATGGGTGCGACTTCCGCCAGGTCGAACCCGATTCCCTGCAGGTGCGGATTGTGCAATGCGATCTGAACGGCGAGGTCCCCTTGCGCGGTTCCAATGTCGGCAAATGTCTTGTACTTCGCCCACGGGAATTGTCGCGCGATGGCTCGGTTGGCAGGCTGGCTAAGCCCCGTCATGGCCCTGAGAAACTCCTTCAGCCGCGCGGGATCTGCATACAGGGCTGCGAACAAGGGCAAGGCCCCTTCCCGAACTTCATTTTGCGGATGTCCGGTACGCAGGGCTTCAGTGAGATGGCCCCAGTACGAATAGAGCCGGTGATTGCACATTTCGAGGATGCCACCGATATACGTAGGCTTGTGCTTGTCAAGAAACATATCTGTGGCAGGCGTGTTTCGATATGTACCGCCGCTCCGCTCGAGAAATCCGAGGGCTACGAGCGCGTCGAAGAAATCACGAGCCGAGCGCGGATGTAAGCCCAATCTCCCCTGCAGATCGTCCAGAGGTAAAGGGTGTTTCGCCAGTTCAGTAAACACTTCTAACTCGATTGCGCTTAGCAGGGTCTTTGAAGCCCAGAAGCCAAACCCGACTTGCAGAATGTGATCAGGCGTTATTGTCCCCTGATTCATGAATGCCTCCCAATGATTGTTTGATCGGAATTATTTAACGTTTTCAGCTGGATGGGTCTTACCGCCCCGTGAGGTAATTATATTCTGCAAAAGCACCGCCAACGCAGTCTGATCGATGGCATTGATGCTGTGCTCCCGAGGCGCACACTGGAGTTCATCTGCGCTGACGTGCTCCTTCGCCATGTGAGCTTCAGTGGTCTTACCGTCGTGAATCAGGAGAGTAGGTTGCCACCGGATCAAGCGGCGGAAACGGAGATTCGCGTCCAAGAGTTCGACGGCAATGATTGAGGATCAGCAAGGTACCGGCCGCAATCGCGTCGAACCGGCACGCAGATCACTCCTGAACACACGATGGCACATGAACGTACGCCGCTCAATTCCCGCTGCCGGTCGCACTACTGGCGGTTACCGGCACGGGCGCATTCTTTGGAGTGCTTAGATATCCTGTCGCTTTGTTCTTCTCGACGGTCCAGATAACTAATTCGAAGAGCATGTGATCGCGACCGGAATAGAACTGGATCGGCTCCGAAACATTTCGATCTTTCTTTTCGATCGTCTTGTCGTCAGCAGTCACATTCAACGTGAACTTGCCCTTTTTGGCATCCGTCTTTTTCAGCTGCAGGCTAATGGTGGAGACCGGCTGCGGCTTGGCTCCTTTGAGCAGAGTGAACTCGTAATAATTGCGATCGCCTTTATGCTTGAGCACTTCCAGGTCAGATCGGGTGTTCGCGATCAGACCGCTCTGGACGCCAAGATCGCCGACCGCGCCTTGGAGCCTGGTTTTGGTGGCCTCCAAGTCGGCTCGGGTAGAGGCAACATCTGTCTTCACGCCCCCGACATCAGTCTTTACGCCGGCGATATCGCCTGACACGGCTTGAATTGATTCCTGCTGCTGCTTCTCCAAACGGGCGGCGGCGGCTTTCTGCTCGGCCTGCAGCTGGGCAGCACGCTGGGACAACTCTTTCTTTGTCATGCCGGCCTGGCGAGCAAGGGTTTCCTCCTGCGCTTCGGCGGTCTGCATTCGATTCTGCAGCTCCTTCACCTGGGCCTGGCTGGCCGCGAGATCCTGGTTGAGCTGCCGTATGGACGAATGCGTCAGATAAGTGGCGTATCCAAAAGCGGCCACGACGAGGACACCCAGCACTAGCAAAATCCACTTACCAGCGTTGGATTGATTTTCTATATGAATGTGTTCGCCTTCATCGGCCATACACTCTTCCTCCTTGGGAAGGGAAACGAATGAATTGCACTAGGGATAGACTAATTGTTCAGCAGGGCCACCAGACTGTCAATTGGCTCATATGATGCCAGACCAGCGTCCTTGTGCTGCCCGGCAGATCAGCTGGCATCTACCCGGAATACGTGCAGCATAGGCCCCGCTGGAACAGCCCTAAGTTTTCTCGATGGATATTATAGGTTCATTCCTGCTGCTGGTAACGTAACGCCGGGAACCGCTTGTTTATGACCCTGGTAAGGCCGGTGTGAACTTACGCTCTTGCAGCTGTTTTCCCTATGATGCATTCTCCCCTTCCCGGTCTTGAGAGCCATTAGTTACGCGGAGACCTAGTTGGAGGGGAGGAGCCGCTATTGCTTGTACGGCAGGTTACCCGAATTCCCAGCGCGTCGATTTACTTTGGAAGTGCTTTTCCCAAAGCGCAAAGACGACGCGGGGGAGGACGGAGAAGACTGGTTCTTTCATCGACAAGATATCGTCTTTCATGCTCGACATATCGAACTCGTACTTTCGCTCATAAGGCCCGAGAAATTTCCGCCGGGCTGCCAGGTCGGCGATCTCCGCGATGCCTTGGACTACAATTGCCTCGCTCGCATCTTCTGTGCAGATCACGCATTTCGGGTTCTTCGCAAGGTTTCGCGCTTTGCGCGACTGGCTCCCTGTACTGAAAACAAACCTGGCTTCCTGCCAGAGGCCCCAGACGACCATCGTGTGCGGTGTGCCGTCCGGCTTCACGGTGGTGACCCAGTAATTATGAGATTTCTTCAAGCGCTGCTCGGCCCAGGACCAAGGCAGCAGTCCCTTGCTGCTCTGGGGAAAGCCGTAACCAGGAGCGTAGAGGCGGGTAGGTTTTGGCGATGCTGATTTTCGATTCGTCTTTTTGGTGCGCATAATTTCTGAGGGCGACGGCAACTAGTGTCCGAACGGATGTTCACACCCCCCGAACGAAGTGCGCTTCGCTAGAGGTTCTTCTTCGACCACTGATGGATACGCTCGAGCGCCTGTTGCAAGTTCGGAAGAGAATTCGCAACACTGAAGCGGAGATACCCCTCCCCGAACTCTCCGAAGGCAGTACCCGACAGTGCCGCCACTCCGGCTTGCTCCAGCAGGGCGTCGGCGAGTGGCTTGGATTTCCAACCGGTTTCTTTGATGTTGGGGAAGACATAGAAGGCGCCCTTGGGCATTCGGCACGAAAACCCCTTCACCTTGTTCAGTCCAGCAACGAATACATCGCGACGACGCTGGAATTCCTCGCGCATGCCATCCACCGAACTCTGGTCGCCTTTGATTGCTTCGATTCCCGCAATCTGTGTGAAGCTTGCCGTGCAGGAATTAGAGTTCGTCATCAGGCGGGTCATGTGAGTGGCAAGATCTGCACGCATGACCCCATATCCCATGCGCCACCCAGTCATGGCGTAGGTCTTCGAGAATCCATCCAGAAGGATCGTACGCTCCTGTATTCCAGGTACGGACATAATCGAGAAGTGCTGCCCGCCATCGAACAACAGCCGGCTGTAGATTTCATCCGAGAGCACCATGACGTTGCGATCGCCGATTGCGCCGGCGATACCCTCGATATCATTGCGGTTTAACACACCACCGGTGGGGTTATGAGGGGAATTCAGGATGATCAGCTTCGTTCGATCATTAATCATCGATGCCAATTCGTCTACATCAAGCGAAAAGTCGCGGCCTTCACGGAGTTGTATCGGTATTGCCCGGCCACCGACGTAATTGATCATCGACTCGTAAATCGGGAATCCGGGATTGGGATAAATGACCTCATCTTGTTCATCAATAAGCAACAGAATAGTAAAGAAAATAATTGGCTTACCTCCCGGGACGATTACTATCTCGTCATTTGTCACCTGCACGCCGCGGGTGCGGCTCACATACTCCGCAATGGCCTGCCGCAGCTCCGGCTGCCCTGCCGAAGGTCCATAGTGCGTCCAACCTTTGCGGAGCGCGGTCACGCCGGCCTCCACGATATTTGAGGGGGTATCGAAGTCGGGCTCTCCGATTTCCAGATGGATGATGCTTCTGCCCTGGCGCTCGAGCGCTCGGGCTTTGTTCAGAACTTCGAAGGCCGTCTCA
>JBKOUZ010000198.1:0-13331 GCA_046723715.1 Acidobacteriota bacterium
ACTCCCGCATGTTGCTATATCTAGGAAAAGTGCAAGAAGCGGAGCAGGGAGTGCGGCAAGCATTGCTAATGCATCCAGAGCAGTTCAAGGCGATGGCCTACCTTGGCGAGTTTCTTTATTACCAGGGAAAGTTTGAGGAGGCTGAGCCGATCCTGCAGCGCGCAGTCGAACTAGGACGCAACAGCGGAGACGCAGCGCCGCTCTTGATGGCGGCGTTCCTTTATGCCGCAAGGGGGCACCGGGATAAGATTGACCTCAACATTCTCCGAGAGAAACCAGAAGATGTCGCCGACGGTGACCGGGCTTATTGGATCGGCAGTATCTACGCGTTACTTGGTGAAAATGTACAAGCCGTCGCGTGGCTTCGAAGGGCGATTGACCTGGGGAACCACAACTACCAATGGTTTGCGCGAGATAAGAACTGGGACAAGTTGCGCGGCGATCGTCAGTATGAGCGAACACTTGGGGAGGCTCAGAACCATGCCGATATCTACAGGCAGGAATTTGGCGGCTCCTCCTTCTGAACTCTTGAAGGTCACGTAAATCTCCGCGATCGTTTTATGACCCTATGATAGAACCAAGATCGGGCGCCGGTGGGACTCACGAGGGCGGCAATGCGAGAGCCATCGGGAGAGAGATCAACGCAGTAATTGCTGCGCCGGCTTCTCGTGTGGATGGCTCTATTATCTAATTTGAATTTCAGACCGGTTTCTTTCCCGCCTCGCTCACGTTTGTCGGGATCCCTGGATTATTCGATAGCTACGTATCAGAATACGTACTTTACGCCAAATTGGATTTGCCGCGCCGGGATCGCTATTTCGGTGATCGTGCCCGCGACACCTGGGCCGTCGTCGATGAAATTGTCCGGCTGGGCAAAATTCGGATGGTTGAAAAAGTTGAAGAATTCCGCTCGAAATTCGAGACGCTGCGTCTCCGTCACATGAAACTCTTTGCGCGCGGATCCATCAAAAACGTTCTGGCCAGGTCCGATCAGGTTGTTGCGATGCGCATTGCCGAAAGCGAACCCGGCAGGAGGCGCAAACGCATTGATATCGAACCACAGATTGGGGCTTCTTTGATCGGAAGGTAGGTTGCCGTTACGCAGCTGATCAGGCCGCATCAGTCCTTGTGAGCCAGTATTGGACGGATCGAAACCCAATGCAGCTGAGAATGGGAATCCGCTCGCTAATGTGTAGATGCCGCCCACATGCCAACCGCCGGCGACCGCGTCGAGTACGCGATTGTCAATGTGCGAGCGGCTTCCGCCGAACGGTAACTCGTAGTCAAAGCTGAATACCCAGCGCAACTTCTGATCGAAGTCAGCACGAGCCCGCTCCGAAGACACATCATAGCTATTCTCTGGGAACGGAAAATTACAGCAGATCTCCGGCAGATCGTTAATGGCCTTGCTCCAGGTGAACGCACTCAGGAAATAGAGACCATGGCTCACGTGCTTTTCACCCTTGACCTGGAAGGAGTGATAAATCGAACTGCCGCGGCCCTGGATAGCAGTAAAGGATCCGAACTGGGGATACGGCCGGCGCGGCTGAACGTCCCCCGGTCCCGGCAACGGAACCTGGTTCGGATCGGTCACAGACTGCAAATGTGCGCCCTTGGAGCCCGCATATGCGAGCTCGATGCTGATCTGCGACGGCAAGGAATGTTGCACTGCCAGATTCCAGCTCTGGTAGTAGGCAGTGTGGAGGTGCGGATCAACGCTGGTCACGCCCGGATTGATGGCCTGGCTCGGGTTTAGCGGTGGGAAGCCCTGCGCCACCGTGATTACCGGGGTTATTCCGTCGCTTACAAATGACGGCTCGTAGAAGAACGGCAAATTGTAGGCAAGTTGCAACGGAGCCGCAGTCCGAATCTCCTGACCGCTATAGAAGATACCGTACGCTCCACGGATCACCATGTCTGCCTTATCGGTCGGCGTCCAGGCAAAGCCGATCCTGGGCGAAAAGTTTGCTTTGTCGGCGGTTGTGAGCGCGTCGGATGCGCCGTTTTGTCCGGCCTGGACCAGCGTTCCGGTCTTGTAATCAAAGTTACTCTGGCGATTGTTTACCTCGACAATGGGCGAGAAGTAGTCATAGCGAAGTCCCACATTCAAGGTGAGACGACGATTTACCTTCCAATCGTCTTGAACGAACAGCGATGGTACGTGCTGGCGGTTTCCCATCGCAATAACAGTAGAAATGTTAGCGCTGATGGGCAGACCCAGGAGCATGTCAGCAATGGAACTGCCCCCGCTGCCATCTACCGGATTCTGGGTGAACTGGCCGTTGAACGAGAAACGTCCACGAGGGGCGGATTCCTGCGAGATGTTGAATTGACTCCAGCGGATCTCGCCTCCAACCTTCAGGGTATGTGCGCCGCGCACTAACGTCAGCACATCAGTGATTTGCCTTTCCTGGCTGGCAAGAATGGTAGGCGCGAAACTCGGGTCGCCCAGCCTTCGAAATCCACTCGGAGCAAACAGGGTCAAACCGTTGACACGCGGATCGTCCGGGACGCCCGGAATCCGTAGCTCCGCTGACGGCAATTGATTGCCGGTTTCCGGAACACCGCGCCGGATATGGACATAGTTGAAGCCCACGCGTAGTTCGTTAATGCTCTTCGGCGTGAAAGTATGAGTAAATCCAACCGAGGCTCCATCTGTGTTTTCCTTGCCGACACCTGTGCTGGAGTTGCCACCATTAGCCAGCCCGGGTAGTGGAGCAGGGCGAATATCTGTTCTTCCGCTCTTCGAGTATCGAATGAAGAACTGGTCACGCACGGAAGCGTTGTAGTCGAGGCGAATATCCCCCTGGTCGATGCGGTCCCGCTCCGTCGGAGAAATTGTGAAATTGTTCCCCTGGTCTGAGCTCGTTGGAACGGGATAAAGATTCGCGTATGCCTGCGAAGTTGGATCGATGCTGCCGGGCGGAATGATATTGCCGGGAAAAGGTGCGTGGGTGGCCGGATCGTAGATAACTGGTTCCCCGGGCGCGGAGAAATTTCCTACTCGCTCCTGCAACGTGGGTACTGAAGATACAAACGTGAGCGGATTCCGGATGCGCGAGCCCTGGTAATCGCCGAACCAGAACAGCTTGTCCTTCACAATCGGCCCGCCTAAGGTCCCGCCAAATTGATTTTGCTTAAATGACGCTTTCTTCTGAGTTGGATCTTCAAAATAGTCGCGCGCGTCCAGCGCCGAATTCCGGAAGAACTCGAATACGTCTCCGTGATAACTGTTGGAACCAGACTTGATGATGGCATTCACGACTGCCCCACCACTCCGTCCAAATTCAGCCGAATAACTATTGGTCTGCAGCTTGAATTCCTGAATGGCATCAACATTGGTGCGGAGCACCACGCCACCGTTATCGTTGGAATTGTTGTCGATGCCATCCAGTAGGAAGTTGTTCAGGGTCCCGCGCGTTCCATTTGCAACAAAACTATTCAGACCACCCGTGCTGCTGCCGCCGCTATTGCCGTTGGTTCCGGAACTTGTGCGGACCACGCCCGTGGTTAGGGTCGCCAGCTGAATGTAATCTCTCCCGTTGAGCGGCAATTCAGTGATTTGCGTGCTACCAATTACTTGTCCAAGCGACGAAGTGTCTGTCTGAATGGTTGGCGTTTCGGCGGTCACCAGTACGTTGTCCGAAACAGAGCCCACGGTCATGTCGAAATCGACTCGCAAACGGTCCTGCACCCGGAGCGTCAGCGTGGTGCGCGTCTCCGTCCTGAATCCCGGAGCTTCGGCAGTGACCTTATAGCTTCCCGGGCGCAGTGGCGGAGACGCGTAGTTCCCAGAGCTGTCAGCTTGCGCCTTCGACGTCGCATTGGTCGCCACGTCCACAAAGGTTACGGTTGCGGATGGAAGTCCCGCACCGGAGCTGTCGCGGATGCTGCCCGCGATGGTTCCCGTGTCGACCTGAGCGAAAGCAGGTAGGAGCGTAAAGGACAAAGCCAAACAGCACACAAGAATGTTTTTCATAGACTCGGGCCTTTTCTGAAGCGCAAGCATTAGAGCACAATCAGAAAGAAAACGAAAGTCAACTGAAATAGACCGAAAGATCAGTCAGATACCATCTTGGGATTGCTGCACAGGTCGGCATCATCGTTGCGCTACTCGCTCTGGGGTTATTCGAATCTGACCTTCGTTGTACCAACCGTCGGGATCCCGGCCGGCAATCGCAAAGCGTATAACTGGCTTCCCGCTACGCGGATCCAGCATGGCAACGCGGAAGTCGTAGGTCCCTTCCCGCAGCGTCTCAGGGACATAAATGCTGCCGTCATAGACTGCGTCGCCGGGAACCCACCTTCGTACGTCCACGGGCACATTGATAACAGTGCTGTCGTTTTGCGACCGCAGTTGAATGGCTAACGAGTAGTTCACGTATGGAGGAGCCACGCCGGCGTTCAGCCACCACATGTGAATCGGCATCATGGAGCCCGCCACAACAGCCCTGGGATACTCGAGGCGCCGTAATAACAGGCGGTACCCGATCTTCTTCTGAAATTCTTCGAAGATGGGTTTCCAATCGTCGGGAATGGGGGAAGATTTAAGGTTCACCGATGTCACGTGCCACCGGAGCGCCTGTTCGAGAATGTAGTTCACATCAAAATGGTCTCGCTTCCACTCTGAAACCGTACCGCAAACCTCTAACGATACCGGCCGTTGTTGCCACACGTCCTGAATCCCGGCGCGCACAACCTGCTGCGGATAGATATCCAGCATTTCGGGTTGAAAGTAGGGATTGTCCGATTTCGTGCGCAAATCTCCGAGGCAATCCAGGCGCCATCCGGCACCTCGGCTCGTTCCATACGTTAGCGCCTCCTGTTCGTCGAAATTCATCAGGAGCGTTGTGTGGGGAAAAGCATCGACCCACATGTCGATCAACGCCTTTTGAACCGGAAATGCTGGCATATAGGAACTCCAGCCTTCTCCCCAATAGCCGACCGACGAAATATCTACGCTGTCGAGAAACGGGTTTCCGTCGTATCGCTTTCCCGCCTGGGCTACCAACTCGCCCCAATACTTCAGGTAAAGAGGATCGGAGAAATCGGGCTGCCAGATGGCGCCATCTTTGTCGGTAGGCTTATTGGCGCGGCGTGCGCCTGACTTCTGGTACCACTCAGGAAGTGGATCCTTATTCGAATATGGCATGAGCCGGATGGCCGTTGTCTGACCATGCGCGCGCGCCTCTTCAAGCGCCAAATCGATGATGTCCCAGCGAATCTTCCCCTGCTCCGGTTCGAGCGCGTTCCAGTACCACCGGAGATAAGCAATGGTTGTATCGGGGAAATCAGGCTTGGTCGCAGCCTGCGGCACTTTCATGACTGGGCCTACTTCCGACCACTCCAACGGCGGATTCGTTGCTTGCCCATTGAACCGGTTGAAAGTGGTGATTCCCATGTGCGGGTTAAGTAGCGATTCATTGACGGGCAGCGGTCGCACGATAACGCTATCGCGCTGGGCCCATGACAAGGAACTGAGAATTACAAGTATGGTCACCCACAAAATTTTCATTGACACTCCTTCGTCGGCTCCGAGCAACCACTCCCGGCAGAGAAGATAACCAAAATGACGGTGCGAAGCGCAGTCTGTCGTCGGTGTGTGCGACCCCGCTGTTCTTCTACATCATTCCTCTGGGACATGTGAATATGTTTCCACCCTGATGGTTTTTCCATTTGAATAATGATTTCGCCACACTCACGAGTGATATAACGGCGAGGAACCTAATCCGTTTACGTCGCCCTAACTTTAGCCCTATGCGGGGTATTAATTTCAGCCAGGGGCATCGGCGGGAAAAACCGCGGTCCCTAATCTAGGAAATCGAGCGCACAAACCCTCAAAGTTGCTCGTACAATGTAGGGGTTCACCCAAGCCAAAGAGGTGGGACCGACCGGGGATTGAATTCCCGAAGCGGTCCCTTTATCAGACAAGTGACTCAAGCGGCAGGAATTTTCAACTGCTGACCTACCTGAATTTTGTCTGGGTTCGAAATATTGTTCGCTTGGGCAATCTTGTTGTACTCGTTTGGGTTGCCATAGAATGACTTGCTGATATTGGAAAGATTGTCTCCCGACTTGACGACATACATCGTTCCCGATCCGACGCTGATATTGTGCTGCAAGTCTGAAAAATTCGGATCGATCTTCTTGATCTCGTCCCAGGCGCGGTTTTTCAGATATTCCGTCGGTGCTGCCGCACTGAGAACCGCCTTGTTGTTCTCCACGTGGAAGTGTTGGAGTTGAAATCCATTACGGGACATGAAGTCGGCCACCGGTTGATATTTGTTTTTTAGATCCTGGTCTGCCATGGGAAGGTACTCCTTTGGGGAAGATAAGAAGTCGGGCGCGGAGGCGAGTCTGCTCCAGGCTCGTAAGGATTGTCAATGTTCACGGCAGCTGCTCACCGAGGGTGCAATCTGTCTCAGGCAGCTTTTTGCCGCTCCGCCACTTTCGCCAATGCAATGATCAGCGCGGCTCCGCCCAAGGTATTTACCAGCGTAGAGTGTTGGGCATAGAAGGCGCTCGCCTTTGTCCCCAATGGACGGATCCGACTTCTCGGCATGGGTTGCCAACCGCTGGACGACTTCGGGCGAAACCGTCCGAGCTTGGTCAGGAGTGAGTTAGTGCCCGCAAAAGTCAACATTGCTGTGCTCTGGTCTCCGAGTGAGAAATCGGTTTTCAGACTCAGCATGTACGGTGCCGGAGTTTCCCCGATCCCGAGTTTTTTTTGTGCGTGCTCGTTAATACTGAGCTTTAGGTCGGCTTAAACAGCGTTGAGGTTCAGCGGTGAGGATGTGAGTGCCTGTCCGCGTGCCGCGCGCGATGTCAGAGGTTTGTCAAGAATTGCGGAACTGGTTTAGCTATCTTTGCCGCAACAAAGCTGCTCAGCGGCAGAGAACTGACTGCTTGATCGTCACGGCGATTCACCAAATCGGGGTGGAGTACCGATATTCAGTACGTACAGATTGACCCAATCGTCGCCATAGAGCCATTTATGTATGCGCGATACGACTCAGAGTTCGCCAGATCAGGGTCATAAAACGTCCACGCTCCAAGTCGACTAGGGTTCAATGCTGCTTTCCACTTCGTACACATACCTTGACCCCAGCTCGCAGCATCGCTCGCACCCCAGTACCCCGTGATGATCGTTTGGTACGGAGCGTAGGTCTTGTAATACGTCTGGACTTGTGCCGTGCTATACAGTTCCGTGTTGACCCAGTAGGCACGTTTGAGCTGTGTCAGCACATAGTTCTGTAGTTGTTTCACTTCAGCCAGCCCAGAATAAGGCGTATCCAGCCAAGTAATGTAGGAAGCCTGCAAGTTGCACCCGCTCGATGCGTCGTTCGTTGGCAAAGACTGCCAGAAGTTTTTCAGACGGCTGTAGCCGGGGGAAAAATCTTTCCAGCCATACCAGACGGCGAACTGGCGATGGTAGGTGCCGGATGTGCAAGAGCCGCTGAGAGTCTGGACGAACTTCATGAGTTTCAGCATCTCCCCATAAGCCACCGCATTGGTCGTCCCCGAGACGAGTTGACATCCCGAGGGGGCGCCACTTTTGTACAAATAGCAGTATTCCGCTCCGAACTGCCATTTGGGGAAGACAACCACTTCCAATTGAACCCCGTGCCCCGCCGCCGACTTATACATGAGCTTGATGTTGTTCCAATATGCTGTCGTGTCGCCCAAAGGCAAAATCATCATAACTCCATGATACTTGCCCATGGAATGAACAGCAGAGAAGGTGGAGTCAATTCCACTCTGGAAATTGCTGAAATTCCAAAGCAGCCAGAAACGCTGATCCGTTGCACAAGCATCAGGATTGGATTGGCAGGCGCTAGGCGTATAGCTGCGCCAGTTCGGGGTAACTTGAGGATTAGGCAATGTGAATACGTTCCATGCGGTTGAAGGCCCCGTGGCAGCCATTGCTGCAACGCAAGTGAAGATGAAGATGGTGGACACAAGCACGCGCAGACGAACCGAAACCGTTCGCATAGACTCCCCCTTTTGGGAACCGCGCCCACTGCGGTGGCAATCTAGCTATAGCTAGTCACAAGGACAGAAACGCGGATGATTAACTCGGACTTGGCGAAGAGCTTAATGTCGCAATCAAGCAGATGCTGTGATTGCAATCACATGCTCTCCGAAGAAGGAACATATACCTGCATGGGCAAAGTGAGTATGGAGCCAGTGTGAAACAATGTGAATTGGTCTGAAGAATGCCTTTTTACCGCCGCCTGCGAGAACGCAGGAATGACTGAGCGTAAGCGAAATCGTAACAGCATACCGCTGCGTAATCCTCTAGCCCAAGGGGTTGGGAGGGGGTGCTCCAGCCTCCTAGAGCGGTCTGAATCGGATGCCTACGTATCAGCGGATCCTGCTCAGCTGGACCAAGTCAACGTGAATCTGATTGTAAATGCCCGGTATGCGATGCCGAAGGGCGGCCGGTTGGCGCTTCAGGCTCAAAAGGTAGACCTTGGCGAAGATCGCACGAACGTCGCGGCCTCAGTTCCGCCCGGGAACTACGTTCTCGTCAAAGTCAGCGATACCGAGGCAGCCTGATGAGCACGAGAAATTCATAGACTCCCAGAAACGCGTGTAGTGTTCCGCTATCTTTTTTTCTTAGTCCACCTGGTTTGTGCGGCTTTTCGAGCCTTTTCTCGGCGTTCTTCGTCAGTGAGTTTTTCCGCGGAGGCTTTTCCTCCCTTGCGGCCCAGCGCTACCGCAGCCGGGTTCTTCCTTTTTGCCATTCGCCGAGTATTAGAGCAGCGTCGCGCACCCAGACAAATAGCTCACGAGTGCTACTGGGTAGGCCAAAAAGTGCCAGAAGGCAAACGAAAGACCACTCTTGACTTATGCCCAGCGCTGAGCATAATGTTCTCGCCATGATCTTAGGCTTCTTCGGGTCGGGTTTCAGGACCTTCTGAATCGTCCTGGCCACTTGGAGAAGAAAGGATCAGAGGCTTTCGCAGTTAAAGGAGTGACATCAAAATGAGCATCCTCCCCCAACTCTTGTCCGACGATAGCGGGCAAGACATAGCAGAATATGCGGTGATGCTGGCAGTTATTCTGGTCCTCGTGGTCGGCACAATTCGCCTCGTTGGAAGCAATGCGAATAATGCGTTCTCCAATGTGGCGAGCGCGCTTCAATAGCGCCTATAACTCCTTTGGGCCGTGGCCTGGGGCAGGGGAGATATCGCGGTTGAACACCGCGCAGTTGCCGCAACGAATTAGCGCGCCACAAATTTCTGTTACGAATTCCGAACAGACGGGACTCCGGGATTCTGCAGGCAAGCACCTCAGGATATAGTATTTGCACCCACTTCGCCTCGCTCGTTTATGCAGAGAAATGCCAGCTCTTTAGGACAGCTGAGCACGATAGCTTAAGTAGCAATTCGAGGTCGCTTTGCTGATGACGCGAATGCACGCCCCAACACACTTATCGGCTGCGCTCTTGAGACGTGCTGTCGCGCTGTGGCCTTATGTGTTCCTGGCTATTTCGGTTTCAGGTTTCGCCTACATCGCCGTGAATGCTGCTCGCTGAGGAACTGATTTGGAGGCCCTGCGGGTAGACGGTAATGGAACGCACAATTGTTCGCCTGTTGTTTCTTGCCAAACTCGAAAGAGACTAAATTGATGACCCAATTCTTGTTGTTCCTGATGGCAATTCTGCTCATTTCGATCTTCTGGGAACTGAGCAAGATTCATGCCCGTTTAAAAAAGACACTTCCCGCTGACAAGCAATCCGCAAAGAGGCGCGAGGAAACCACAACTATTAAGGCAGCATGAGATCGACTCTCTTCGACTCGCACGGCAATCGTGCCTGCCGTGACGCATAGCTGCTTGCGCCGATCGGGGTGAACGCTCTCCGCGTTGCGCATGGATTTGGTCCTATCGTGAACGCATGGACGCCGCGCTTGTGCGGCTTGCGTTGTTCGTCCTTCACCCGCAAACCATAGCCTCATCGTGCCGTTCCTTGCACGAATGTGCCAGTGTCGCACGGGCATTTATCGACTACCATGCTCACCGCTAGGCATAACGTGGCGAGACAAAGCGCAATCTGCCGCGCAATTCTCTGCTCTGGAGTAGATAATGGCCGTTCCTAACACAACCCCAACTTCATTGGAATTGAAGGCAACTGTTGCACCCTATCAGCATGAATTGAGCAGTGATGGCAGTTGCCTGAAGGATTGTCCCGCCTGCCACTGGGCAATACGAACGAGTGACGCGCCCTGGAACGAACAGGGGGATAGGGCGAGAAGTCGGTCGACGGTTTCGCTCCGCTTGCCGACTCTACAGCGGAGTTAACATGAATCCATTCTCCTGCGACTCGCAAGGAGAAAGCATCTGATGACCCTCGGCCGAATCGAGAGTTCGGGTGACCCTACGATGCTCCCTACTGGAAATGACCGGGTGCTGGAGCAGCGAGCATAGCCTAAAGGCATTTGGACCAATGCACCGCAGCGAGGCGAGGTCGGCTGTCCACCTGGCTGAGTCCCTAGGGGTTCGGGGCGTGAATCAGAGGTGGTAAACAAAAACGCCCGTCGAGCCCTCCCCCGAGTGTCGACGAGCGTTTGAGAAGCCGTCTTACCTTCTCCCCAGAACAGTGCGGGATGTTAGTCCGTGAACGTCAGCTTAGTCAATAATCTTTTTTCTTCGTTTCTCTTGCTTTTCGGATCGCATAAACGTTATTGCAGTGTCAATGCGGAGCAAAGAAATAAGAATGAATTCTCGTGTGGCATGACATAAGCGGCCAGAATAGTCGTCGACCTCAGGAACCTACTGCGCGGGATAATGGAGAGTTGTACCGCTATTGTTAAACGTGGGCAGATGTCGATGTCAAGCAGCGCGTTTGGTGCTCATCAGGACGGCACGGTCGAGTAAGTACCATACGATCTTTTCGATAGAGGCACCACCTCGCGTCTCGCCTAACGCGAAGAGTACGTCACCCTTCATAGTTTTGCCCTGCGCTTCGGCGTTTTTGATGTACGCAACTAACGCTGGCCAATTTATCTCAAACTCAGCACGCATTGTGGCACGTTCCTCCTCCGTCTGACGTTCACGAAGCTGAAATGCGTGCTCCAGTAGAACGTTTTCGTCGTCAGTAAACATGTTTTCAGCGGATTCAGCTTATCATGCACTTGTTGGCGGTCAATAGCACGGCAGGGCATTCGCCCCAAGGTTTATGGGAGCGATTGTTCGACAGTTAGTCTCCATACTTTCACGCGGCATCGCGCCTTACGTAAACTGCTGAAGTGCCTTCTGGTTTGCCGTTGCCAAACAGTTGTAAACACGCACTGGCACTAAGAATCTCTAAACCCAGTGAGTATCACCGATATTTCACCACTCAACCGAGACTATGGCTCAGTCCTGTCACCTGGAGTATCAGCGTGCCTCGCGGCGCGCACGACGATCTAGGACTTTCGAAGAAGAAGAAAGAAGCTCCGACCTTCGCGGGTCGGAGCGGGGGAAGAAAATTTGGTGTGCTTGTCGAGCGGCAAAATACTAGCAGAAAACCTAAAAACCGCACTCCGGCGAACTCCTTAGAAAGGATTGCGCCATCGCATGCCACGATGTGTTGCGTGTGGAAAGCAACCCTCGTTAATGCCGCTGACCTCCAGGCAGTCGGTGTAGGGCTTTTTTGAAGACTGTCAACTCTGACAGTGTTGTTGGCGCGAAATCTTCCGGCGGTATATTGACATCCAAGCTCCCCGGTGGTCCCAGAACCCCGCCCGTAGAGAACCCTCGTACATCGGATCGGTGTTGTTCAAGTCGCCAGTATGTATGAAGTTGCACCGCTCAATCGCCTGGTTCCACAAATTGCACCCCTGATCATGCCTGCCAAGATTTTCAATCGCTAAGCGGCAGAGATTAGTAAAGAGGCGGCGTAGCTGGCGAACTATATCTTCAACACTCAAATGTATGGTCCGCCGCCGGACTGCAAGAGGTTTGAAGTTGCGTGAAGGAATAGTCCGCGTAAATGTATCCGGCCTCTTTGTGGAGAATGACTTCTCCGGGCACTTGATGATGATCCGCGCGTGTCGGTCCTTTTAAATGCCTCGGTCACTAGGACGCATTTGAGTGTCCAGGTTTTCCGGCACGCCGTTGGACTGTTCTTTCGTCTTCTTCTCTCCTCAGCAGACCGTTGGAATTAGTCTAAAGACCGGTCGTCGTGGCGGTGGGAAAGTGGAAAGCGTTCTGTGCTTTCCAAGCGCAGCGTCTTTTCCACGGCCATCAGGCTGCCGCCGGTTGCAGAGCCTGATGACGATAGTCTTTGCCGCTGGACAGCACGGCCCAGGCGATGCGAGCTAGTTTGTTGGCGATGGCGACAATCACTTTGTTGCGCGGAGCTCGCTGACTCAGCCGGTGAACCCACTGTCCCAATCCTGCAGTGTCGTACTTGACGCGAAATAGCACAGCGCGGGCACCGTGGATCAGCATGCGACGCAGATAGATGTTGCCGCGTTTACTCATGCCGAACAGCTTCTGCTTGCCTCCAGTGGAGTACTGCCGAGGCACGACACCAAGCCAGGCTGCGAGATCGCGTCCCCGGCGAAACGCTGTCCCGTTGCCGATGGCGGCCACCATGGCGGTGGAGACTAACGGGCCAAAGCCGGGAATCTGGAGTAGACGCTGGCAGCGCTCATCCTGGTTACTAATGCGCTCAATCTCGTCGCTAATCGTCTTGATATCGATCTCCGTCTGCTTCCACTCTTGCCACAACTGATCCAGCAGCCAGCGTAGACGAGGGCTCAGGTTCTGCTGGGCATCTTCCACCACGCTGGGGAGGTTCTTGCGAAGGTGAATGGGCTGTGCCCGAAAGGTGATGCCGCGCTCCAACAGAAAACCGCGGATCTCGTTAATCAGTGCCGTGCGACGTTGCACCAGTCGATCCCGAACTCGGTGCATGGCTTGCACATCGAGTTGCTCCTGCGTCTTGATTTGCACAAACCGCATGTTCTGTTTGGTCACGGCTTCGGCGATCGCTTCCGCATCGATGAAGTCGTTCTTGTTCGACTTGCGGTAAGGCTTTACGAACTGGGCGGGGATGAGCCGCGCTTCGTGACCTTGTTTTCGTAGGGCGTCCCCCAGAAAATGTGCTCCGGAACATGCCTCAAGCCCGATTAGCGAGGGCGGCAGGTTCGCCGTATAAGCCAGCAGTTGCGCGCGTGAAAACTTCTTGCGCACTAGAACCCTGCTCCGTTCTCCCAATGCAACTAGGTGAAAGGTGGTCTTTCCGAGATCGATGCCAATGGATGCGATGTGCATGACGATGATCCTCCAAATGAAACTGCCGAGTTATGCTACTCGGCGGCGGACCATCTCATTAATGC
>JBKOUZ010000057.1:0-8057 GCA_046723715.1 Acidobacteriota bacterium
AGTTAATACAGCGGCCGGGAGCTACGATGTGGTCGGAGTCACAAACTGGCACAGTAACGAGACTGACAAGACGGTTAGCTTTGCTGACAAGCTCGGCTTGGATGGGAAATCCAAGTATGTTGTGTTCGATTTTTGGAATCACAAACTACTAGGTACCTTCACCGATCATGTAGATATCCCTATAGCGGCACACGACACACGGGTTTTGCTGATTCACCCAGTAATGGAGCGACCGCAGCTTGTTGGCTTGTCCCGGCATATCTCGGGGAGCTACTCGCTGCTGTCCCAGAATTGGGATCCATCGAGGAAAATCCTCAGAGGTGTATCGGCGAGCGTGCCGGGAGTGCCATATTCGCTGTGGTTTCATATCTCCGAAGGTTCGAAGCCGATGGATGTGAAGGCGTTCGCTGGGGACAAGAGTGTGGTGCCCATCGAGATGAAAACTGACGGAGATCTTTTGCAGGCCACGTTTTCCGGACAAAAAACGAACGTTGCTTGGGAAGTACACTTTGGCGCTAATTGAGATGATTTGTTACCGTCCGCAGGGAGAGATAGCGTCAATAACGCACTGTAAGTCGATGGAGTCTCGCCGACCGGGAAGTTGCTGTCTCGTTTCCCGGTTCACTGCTGTTGGTTGTCATTCTACCTTCAATGTCGCTGCAGCAATGCAGATCCGGCAAGCCGCCTGCGTACGTTGCAACGCTGTCTATTCGTGGAAAAGCGATATCATGCGGCATGCGGAAATCATCCTTGTACGAAGGCGGCAATATGGAAATTGATCGACGCGATTTTCTGAAGACGACAGGAAGAGCCATGACTGTGGGCGCGGCGACTCTTGCCATGGGAGGCAGAATATTTGGCGCCAACGACCGGGTGCGGCTGGCAATTTGTGGACTCCGCGGTCGCGGCAACGATCATCTCAAGGGCTTCGCCAACGTTCCTGGGACCGAAATCGCTGCCATGTGCGATGTCGACGAAAGCGTATTGAACCAGCGTCTTGGTGACGCGGAAAAAATGGGGGTGGCCAGGCCAAAATCATACGGCGACATTCGAAGGCTGCTTGAGGACAAAGATATTGACGCCATTTCCATCGCCACGCCCAATCACTGGCACTCGCTGATGGCGATCTGGGCCTGCCAGGCCGGCAAAGATGTTTACGTGGAGAAGCCATGCTCGCACAACTGGTTTGAAGGGCGTCAACTGGTGCGGGCGGTGAAGAAGTACAACCGCATATGCCAACATGGGAGCCAGTCGCGCTCCAATCCAGGCATGATCGAAGCCATCAAGCGGGTAAACGACGGCACTATCGGCGATACCTATCTGGCCCGCGCACTCTGCTACAAATGGCGGCCCAGCATTGGACATGCGCAGCCGGAAGCGGTGCCGGCCGGGGTCAACTACGACTTGTGGACCGGTCCCGCGCCCATGAAGCCCTTCACCCGCAATCGCTTTCACTACAACTGGCATTGGATCTGGGATACCGGCAACGGTGACATCGGCAATCAGGCCATACACGAAATCGATATTGCCCGCTGGGGATTGGGGGTGCGTTTCCCGGTTCAGGTTTCCGCCATGGGCGGGCATTTCATGTTTGACGATGACCAGGAGACACCCAACACGCTGAACGCCACATTCGTCTTCGAGGAACCGCAGGGTAAACGCAAGATGATGGAGATCGAAGTACGGCATTGGATCACCAATCACGAGGCCGAGATCGGCACCAACGCTTTTGGCGCCAGTGGCATTCCAACCGCGCGGCTGACCAAGAAACCCGACGATAAGCAAGTTCTGGGACCGAAGGACGCTAAAACCAACACAATCGGCAATATCTTCTATGGATCAAACGGTTACCTGGCAATGGATGGGTACGATGCCTACAAGACCTGGCTCACGGATCAGGTCGAGCCTGGACCGTCCGGCAAAGCATCCGGCGACCACTGGGCAAACTTCATCGATTGCGTTCGCAGCCGGCGCGCCGAAGATCTCCACTGTCCGATTGAGGAAGGTCACATCTCTTCCACTCTGGTGCACCTGGCCAACACCTCCTACCGTCTGGGTCGCACTTTGAAATTCGATCCGGAGCGCGAGCAGGTCATCGGCGATGAGGAAGCCACCAAGATGCTGCACGGCACCTATCGCGCGCCGTATGTAGTGCCGGAAGAAGTGTAGCTCTTTGCACTGCTCATGGTGACACGCCGAACATTTCTGGCTTCGGCCGCAGCCGCTTTCGTATGTCCCGCCGCCTGGGGCCGGGCGCGCCCGGTAAAGGTCGGAGTCTGTACCCGCGACGTCGCGGGCGCGGCGAAGTATGGGTTCGACTACGTAGAACCAGCCGCGTCTGACATCGCGGCCATGAGCCAAGACCAGTTTCGCGAATTCTCCGATACCGTGCTTGCCTCGCCGCTCCGCTGCTATGCCTTCAATAGTTTTATCCGTCGTGCTGACTTGAAAGTGGTTGGGCCCGAAGTCCCGACCTCTGCCTTGAAGGGATATCTCGAGGGCTGTCTGCCCCGCTGCCGGCGTCTCGGGGCTGCCATCGTGGTATGGGGCAGCGCCGGTTCCCGCCATGTGCCGGAGGGATTTTCTCGTGAGCAGGCGCGGGATCAGATTGCCGCCTTCCTCAAGATGGCGGGTGAAGTGGCAAGCCGCTCTCACATCATCGTTGCCATCGAACCTTTAAGACGCCAGGAGAGCAACATCCTTAACACCGGTGCTGAGGCTCTGGAGATGGTGCGCCGGGTGAAGCACCCCAATATCCAGATGATCATCGACTACTTCCACCTCCGGGAAGAGAACGAAGACCCGCGGATCATTGAGATTGGAAGACGCGAGATAGTGCATTTGCACTTCGCAAATCCCCATGGCCGCGTGTGGCCGCACGATCTAGCTGAAGACGATCACTATGCCGCGTTCTTTGGGTATGTGAAGAAAGCCGGCTACTCGGGGGGAATTTCGATCGAAGGTCAAGGCACTTTCGAGAAGGACGGCAAGGCCAGCAGCGAGTTCTTTCGGCATGCTTTGGTTTAATGAGGAGGCAAAACGCGCCGTAAGAAACTGCCTCCTGTCGGATCTAAACGAATGTGCAAAAGGGTATATGCAGCTGTGGTTACTGATACTAAGCAGTCTGCTATCACTCCTCCCCCACGCCGCACCCAGACCTGGACCATAAGCAACGGCGAAGTCCTACGCGAGCGAGTCAATTCGGGTGGGGGACAGGCTCGGGATGACGCACTTAAGAGTCATCCCTATTCCGCTAAAGAAGTGAATATAGTTCACAAATGATCCAGCCAGCATCCGCATCTTAAATGAAAATGGCGTAATTTGGCGCTTGCCCACTGAATCGCGTCTGAGAAAATGACGTTAACCCTTTCAACGCAGGACTTTCGTTAGTTATCCAGCACCTCTCAAGTACAACTGCGCATGCCGTGAGGTTTTATATGTGGTCAAAATCTGATGCGAAGTCAATTCCACCTGATGCATCCATAAAACAACCCGAGAATGAATCGATTGCTGAGATGTTGATGAGCGCAATTCGCGAAACCAGCCACGCAAAAGATCAGCCAATAAAAGAGCACGAGCCGAAGTTGGCTGAAGTTGAACATCGCTCCTACGGCCCCATGTTCGTGCAATACGAGGAGGGCGTGGAAAAATGTACAAGAAGCGCTAGTGAGTTTATTCGCTGTGCCTCGCTGCTATCTGAGGCCCGGCAGGCCTATGAGAAACTTAGGGCAGCGAGCGATGAAATTCGCAGAACTCTTGATTCCGACGAACAGCAAGTTCGCGCTCTCATGGACTTGGCACAAGAAAAGGCCAAGATTCTTTTGGCTGAGGCCGAACCGGTTTCGGGGCGGAAACCGCCGGAAGCCACCAGGCCGGAACCCTTCATCGTGAACAAGATGACCAAATTTCCCTGAAATTGCACGCCTACATTAGCAGTTCCTCGCATAAAAAACGTGTTCGCAAGTGCCGCACCAGAAGGGCAAATGGATCTGCCCTTAACGGCCTAACGGTTTGGCTTGGTCGCAAATTGCCGATGTCCACCCCTTTTTCGAGTTGGCACTCCGTAAAACGAGCGGTCGCGAGCGCTAGGCGTCACAGAGCTCTGTACCTGTTCACGATGGAAAGCAGCGCCCGAATGCAAGCAGCAACCTCGGTGATCCTGAGATGCGAATCTTCCTCCAGAGGAGCGCCCACACGAGATTGGCTTCTTTGCGCAGAAAACGCAGCCAGGTCTCGGTATCGGCAATAAGTCGGAGATCGGCCTGCCCATTGTGGCCTTCGGAAACCTGCAACTTTTCATCTCGAATCGTCACGGTTGCTTTCAGTTCTTCATGACCAGTGAATGTGAAGTGATAGACAGCGTTCAGCCCTTTTGACTGACCTTTCTGAAAAACGAAATTCAAGCCTCTCAGGAAGGCGCGGATGGTCCCCTGGCCGGCCAGGCCGTTCGAAACACGCTTGGTCTTCTTGTGCGGAAAGCGCCGCGCGACGAAATCTTCGGCGTCAGAATTGGGAACAACATAGATCGTCTCGGGTTTGTTCTGCAGCGGGCGAACGACATCCTCCAGAAACTGCTTGCGGTTTGTCAGGAAGGGGGCGATTACGTCCTCACCCGCCGGGCACACAGCCATGCAATAAGCCGCCTTGTAGTTGGCGCCGAACGACAAGCTTTGCCACATCGAGACCGTCTCAGCCCCTGAGACACTCTTACGATAATCGTGCGCGCTTTTGCTATCCGCGATCTTCTCCACCCAGTCGTTGAATCCCCCCATGAACTCGCGGTAATTATGGGTGTAGCACGCGGAGAATTTGAACTGACCGTCTGGGCTAATCGCGCCTGTCGGGCAAGCAGCAACGCACAGCTTGCATTCGAGGCAGGGGTTGAAGACGATCGGGTGGGAATATTCGGAGACTTCTGCATCCACCAGCACCGTTCCCAGGAGAATGAAATTCCCGAACTTGGGATGAATCACGTTGCGATGAATCCCCATCTGCCCCAGGCCCGCCGCCACCGCTACAGGCTTGTGGGAAATCACCCACATCTTTGATCCCCAACGATCAGCTTCCATCGGAAACCCAACGGCTCCGCCATTGATCGCGCCAATCCCAACTTTTTCCAGTTCCGAGACGATTCGGCGGGCCACTTCATTGGTTTCGTCCGTGGTGTGGTGGAATTCGAGATTGGAGATTGAGCGGGCCGGGGTGCGGATGTTTTCCCGGTTCATCCGGCAGACAACGCTGATGAGCGTCCTCGTTCTGGGAAAAACGTTGTCAATGTCGGCCTTCTGATCGGCAATTTCTGGCCGATCGCGTTCAACAAAACCCACATCGTCGGCACCAGCATCCAGGCACAATTGCCGGAGCCAAGCTGAATCAAGCACCTGATTCTGTGGGATTTCACCCCGGTTTGCCCTTGATTGGTAAAAATGTTTCACGCTTGGGTGTTCAGACAATTGCGCCACGAATATCTCCTTTGTCCCAACTGGCAGCGGCGTGCAAATTCGTCAGCTGCAACCGGCTCTATGCGCTGACCGGCACCAGCTTCTTCGACGCCTTCCAGAGTTGCCTGTTGATGAAATCGGGGGCGAGGCGCCGCATGAAGGCGAGCTGTTTGGACTGTCCTGGCCGGATCTCGAGGGTCCCGGTCTTCATCAACGCAAAGCATTGCTTCACCAGTTCATCGGTGCTGATCACGGTGCCGCCTCCCTCGGCAAGCTCCGTCGTCATGTCGGTCTTCACCGCAGGAGGCATGAGCTCGATGACTTCCACTCCGGTTTCTTCCAATTGGAACCGCAGGGACTGAGTGTAGGAGTGAATCGCGGCCTTCGTAGCGGAGTAGATTGGCGCTGCCGGCAGCGGCACAAAGGCAAGCCCGGAGGACACATTGATCACTGTGCCCTTATTGCTGGTGAGGACGTCGATGAACGCGGAGGTCGTTCCAATGACACCGCCCACGTTGACGTTCATCTCCGCCATTAACCCGGTCAGGTCGGGGGCCGGGGACTTGAGGTTCTTGTAAAGGAGGATGCCCGCATTGTTCATCAGCACGTCGAGCTTGGGGAAATCCGATTTCACGCGCGCCGCGAGTGCGGCGATTTGTGCCGGGTCTGCGACATCGCTCTGCATCGTGTGAAGTTTTGGATACTTCGCCTTCACTTGATCGAGCACGGACTGACGCCGACCAGTGACGATGACTTCATTGCCTAGTTTTAGGAACTTGCGGGCGAAAGCAAGGCCGATGCCGGCTGAGCCTCCGGTAATCAGGATCGTGCGACCAGTGAGTTTCATAAGGTCCTTTCGCAACTGGCTAGATAGGATTATGATCATAATCCAATCGATGCAAAAAAAATCAAAAGCTCCGCAAAAGATGATCTCTCATTTCGGCCAGGACCTTCTGCCTGTCGGCAGGGTCAATAAGGATGCGGGCTACAGACACGGCACCGACCATCGCAGTAAAGATGAGGACGAAGTTCCGCTCCCTTTCTGCTGCCGTCCGTCCCGGCATAAACTCCACCCACCGCTCCGCGCGGTCGTTGATCAAGCCGGAGATTCGTTTTCTGACACCGATTTTGGCGCGCGCCATTTCCGGCGCTAAAGCCGCCACGGGACAGCCTGAATCAGGATGATCACAGTGCTCCGGTGAGAGATACAACCGTACGAACTCTTTCCACCTGTCCTCGCGCCGTACATTTTGCAGGGAGGAATAGATCTTCTCGCCAGATTCCGAGAAACCTTCCGCAATAGCTTCGGCGAGAAGCTCCTCCTTGTTCCGAAAGTGTTTGTAAAAGCCGCCGACGGTGAGGCCCGACGCCTCCATAACGCTTGCGACGCCGGGACCACTCAACCCCTCACCCCGGAGCTTGCGCGCAGCGTTTCGCACGATACGATCGCGGGTGCGCGTCTTGTGTTCAGGTTCATAACGCATATCAGCTTATTGGATTATATACATAATCCAGAGGCTCAAATTGTTTCCCTCAGAGCTTGATGGCTATGGCGCTGCCCCGCAATGGCCCTTCCGCGCACCGGTGAAGGGCTGACGCGAGACCACCGGCAGTTCCCTTCTCCCGCGACGATGTAGAAGCATTCTTAATGAACAAGCAACAGACCTGGAGATCCGCTGCTCGGTGAAGAATCGCAAGACGATCAATATCTAGACTGATCGTAATAGTCACGATCTCTCCACCTGCGATTCGTCGCTTCGTATCCCTCCCGGAAGCCGCGACGGTACCCGTCCCGATAGCCGTCCTGAAAGGATTCAATTGGTCCCATCCAGGATCGATAACCGTGAGTGGCCTGCTCCAAAGCTCTCACATCTATGTCCCCGGGATCATTTTCCCTTCCTTCGTGCTGACCTTTGCGGTACCCGTCGCTATACCCATTCTGAATTCCGTATGCGTGGGCCTGGTGTGAACTGCCACGGTCGTAATAGTTGTCATGGTACCTGTATCGTGCAGAAGCACAGCCGCTGAACGCCATGGCTGTGGCGGATAGAGCTATGATGAGAACTGTTCGCGTAACACGTCTTTTCACTCTTTCCTCCGAGCGTTGGGATTTGCGAGTGGCTAGTAGTGCCAACACGTCTCGGAAGCTTTTGTCGCGCTGGAAAATCCTGTATTTCTCTGCCTTAAAATCCTCACTACCCCGAAGTCGAATCGATTTCCAAAGAAGATTCCACAAATCTTAAGTGAGACGGAGTGACCGAGCTTCGGGGTACTGGGTGTGCGAAGCGAACAACGCGCCGAATTGAGGACTGGGCCCGTGGGCACCGGTTGGGAAACAAAATGCATGCGACACAGTCATAAATCATGGCTTTGAAATCGAGCGGTTCTTTGAGCGGCCCGCATCACTTCTGCGTCAGTCTACCAATGACTAAGCAGGCTGAGCTCAGTTTTACCAACGACTAAGTGTTGGTGAACTCAGTTTTCTCCGTTTACATCCACTGAAAGGGACTGAGTCGTGTTGCTCATCGTGCTTCCCCATAACGCATTGCTGCCCCAGAGAGCATTGAAAGCGTCCATGCTACTGCTGCCCCACAAGGCATTGCTCCCCCAGAGGGC
>JBKOUZ010000080.1:0-17162 GCA_046723715.1 Acidobacteriota bacterium
ATCCACGCTGATATCCTGCCAGAAATTCGCCAACTGCAGGGCGGTGCAGGTGAAATTGGAAAGCTGTTGCCTTTCGGCGTCGCGGTAGCCGCAGAGGTAAAGCACAAGATGACCCACCGGGTTGGCGGAGTAGTGGCAGTAGCCCAGAACGTCATTGAAGGTCTCGAAACGTGTGACTGACTGATCCTGGCGGAAGGCAGTCAATAGATCCGAAAACTCGTGCTTCGGAATTTCAAATCGCCGCACCGTCTCAGCCAGGGCCACGAATACCGGATGCCTGGGACTCCCCTCGTAGCAGGCATCAAGTTCGCGCGCCCATTCGTCGAGCAGCGCAAGAGACGCGGCCGTGTCGCCAACCTCATCGCCCAGGTCATCGGAAATACGGCAGTATGCGTAGACGTTAAAAAAATGCTGTCGCAGTCCGCCGGGCAAGAACCAGGTGGCTACGGAGAAATTTTCGTAATGCGTGCGTGCCAGATGCGCGCAGTATTGGCGAGCTTCGTCCAGCGATGGGGCAGTTGCCGGAATCGCGTAGCTGGACGGGAGGCGGCTCCAGCCCAGGGCAACAGAACTCTGATTTTGCAAGGCTGGAGTCACGGTTCAAAGGTTACCTCTGATTGATTGTTGAACAAGAATCCGGTCCTCCGCCGGTCCGTCCTTCAATCAACAATCGCACTCAAGTCCAAAAATTCGTCAGTGTCCGGGGATGATGGCCGTCTTGATTTCACCGGTGCGATTCAGCATGTGGCGCAGCACCTGTTGCAGCCGCGACAAGGGCGCCTCACCCGTGATGTAGTCGGTCGGCCGAATCTTCTTGGCTGCGATCAGGCCAAAGGCGCGTCGAACCGTTTCCGGCGTATGGTGGAACGTTGCCTTCAACGTGATTTCCGAATAGTGCAGGCGATTCGTTTCCAACTGTACTTTTGTTCCGCTGGCACATCCGCCAAAGAAATTCACCGTCCCGCCTTTGCGAACCATGTCCACGGCCCACTCCCATCCTTCGGGCTTGCCCACAGCTTCAATGACCACGTCGCTGCCGCGTTTCTGTGGCGATAGAGCGCGCACCGCATCCACCACGTTGCTCACCTTGCTGGTCTGGATAATCTCGTGCGCGCCCATCTGCCGGGCCGCTTCCACTTGTCCATCGCGCTTAACCACCGCGACCACATTGCAGCCAATGGCGCGGGCCACCTGGACGAACATAAGCCCAATCGGTCCGCCGCCAAGGATGGTTACTGTGTCCCCAATCTCTACGCCGGTCTCGTGCAATCCACGCAGCACGCAAGCCAGAGGCTCCGTCATGGCAGCGTCTTCGAAGCTTACGTTCGGCGGAATGACCAGCATGTTGGCTTCGACGATGCGCCGCGGTACGCGAATGTATTCCGCATAAGCCCCATTGTTGAAGAGGAGATCTTCGCAGAGGTTTTCCTGATGCTTGGAGCAGTAGAAGCACATCTGGCAAGGTGCGGAGTTCAGCGCCACCACGCGCATGCCTTTTTTGAAACCGTGAACTCCGGCTCCGACCTCTTCGATCACTCCGGCCAGTTCATGGCCGAACAAGGCAGGAGGGACAATCATTCGGGCGTGATAGCCGCGCAGGTAAACTTTTAGGTCTGTGCCGCAGGTCAGGGCGACCTGAACTTTGACGAGTACCTCGCCTTCGCCGACTCGAGGTATTGGAACCTTTTCAATTTTTACATCTTCTTTGCCGTACAGGACGGCAGCGGTCATTTTTCCGTTCACTGCGGGTTTCCTTCCCGGATACTGCCAGCCCACCTATTGCCAGGCTGAATCATGATCTTCATCGACGATGGTTGCGGGTGAGCGGCTAACTCCAGCGCTTTTGTGCTCTGTTCCAGTGGAAAGCGGTGGCTCACGAGCCGTTCTAGATCCATCTCGCGATTCATGACAAATCGGATTGACTCTTCTTGCAGATCGACCGAGGCACTATAGGACCCCACTAATGTCTTTTCATCCACGCAGATGGCTGCAGGATCGATCACGGCCTCCCCGTGCTGCGTTTGCGCAAACAGCAAAACACGCCCGCCTGGACGCGCGGCATCCATCGCGGTGCGAATCAGGGAATTGCCACCGACCGCCAGAATCACGGCGTCGGCGCCACGCCCCTCGGTGAGTTCACGGACTTTCTCGACCACGTTTGCCCGCGAAGCGTCTATTGAATTGTCCAGTCCGAAACTTGCTCCTATTCTAAGCCTCTCTGAGTACAAATCGGAAGTGATTACGCTGGCCCCCGCCCGGCGAGCTAATACGCTCAATATGATGCCGATAGGGCCTTGTCCGATGGCCAGTACGGTCTCTTCCGGTTGGACTCGGAGCGCCTCAATTCCCTTCATGCAAGTATTTACGGGCTCGACAAAACAGGCCTGTTCAAACGACACGCCCTCCGGAATGCGCAGCGTCCCATGATCCACGATCCAATCCATAACCCGTACGTATTCGGCAAAACCTCCCCCGGAAGGCTCAAAGCCAGCGGTGCAGCCCACTTTCTTATATGTTGCGCATTGTGCGAAGGTCTTGTGCCGACAGTAAAAGCACTCCCCGCAAGGGATGTGATGGAACGCGATTGCCCGGTCCCCAGGCCGGAATTTGTCTACTTGGGCGCCGGTCGCGGCAACGACTCCTGAGGTCTCATGACCGAAAATACGCGGGGCGGAGTGGGAACCAGTGGCGATCTTCTTCAAGTCAGTGCCGCAAACCCCGCAGGAGTGTACCCGGATCAATAATTCGCGGGGCCCGATCTTCGGGACCGGAACGGTTTCCACACGCACATCATTGACGCCGCGGTACACCGCAGCCTGCATCGTGGATGGAATCGAATGTGGAGGGTCCTCGACCGCGTACTGTCCGGCTATACCCATGGGCAAATGTTAGATGATCATACCAGCAGCCCAGCTTCAAGGCGAAGCGTGAGCCCGGAATTGGACCGTGCCGCAGATGCGGTGCCCCGGCGCGTGAGGAGCGCCCCTTCGGCATCCGGCATCAATGATTTAGCACCCCAGCCGCCCGGCCCGAATCCGTCGCGTCTGGCCGCCGTTTTTCATGCTATGCTGCGCAAAACTCTACAGGACTACTAGTGCTCACCGAACTGCGTCTCGAGAACTACGCCGTGATCGACAACATGGTGGTGGAGTTCGGTCATGGTCTGAATCTTCTGACCGGAGAAACGGGAGCAGGGAAGTCGATCCTGATCGACGCCTTGGCCCTCCTTCTCGGAGAAAAGGCCTCCTCCGACGTCATCCGCGCCGGGGCCGACCGGGCGGTTATATCAGCAGTCTTCGAGGCGGACGGAACCTCCAAGGAGGCTCTGACCAAGATTCTTGAAGCCAACGGGCTTGACCAGTCCGAAGACGCTTCCCTCATCTTTCGCCGAGAAATTTCCGCCAGCGGCAAAGGGCGAGTCTTCGTCAATAATCAGCCCGCCACGGTCGCCGTCCTGCGGCAACTGGCGCCTCATCTAGCCATCATCCACGCTCAGAACGAGTCCATTCTGTCGTTTGATGGTCCGGCTCGGCTGGAATTGCTCGATAGCTTTGCCGGCAGCCAACTCGGAGGGGTAAGCGCAAGCTATTCGGCGTGGAAACAGGTCCGCAGTCGAATCGACGAACTCGAGCGTGACGAGCAAGACCGGTTGCGCCTGGTGGATCTCTGGATTTTTCAGAAGCGCGAAATCGAAGAGGCTCGCCTGCAGAGCGGGGAAGACGAGCGCTTGGAAACAGAAAAGCGCGTGCTCGCCAACGCCGAGAAGATCTATAACGCCGCCATAAATGCCTTTGATCTCCTCTACCAGGGCAGCGGGTCCACTGCATCCTCCTTGCGCGCAGCCCAAAAACAGGTAGAAGAGTTGGCGCGCTACGAGCCTAAATTCGGTGAAGCCGTCGCCGCCCTGCAAGCGGCTCGCATCAGCGTGGAAGACGTAGGCGCCACGTTGCGGGATTATGCGGGAGGAATTCAGGCTTCGCCAGAGCATCTGTCCAAGGTGGAAGATCGCCTCGCGTTGCTGGACCGGCTGAAGAGAAAATACGGGCCGACGCTGGACGAAGTCATTCAGTTCGGAGCCGAAGTTTCCCGGAAGCTCTCGGAAATCGAGAACAAGGACGAGATCCTGCGCCAGCTGCGGGCCGAATTAGCTCAAGCCGCCGAGGAATATTTGCGGACTGCAAAGCTGCTGTCAAAGGCGCGCAAAGAGTGCGCACAGAGGCTTGAAAAACTGGTTGAGGCCGAGATCAACGATCTCGCGATGAAATCAGTTTTCCGTGTGCAGATGACGCACTCCGCTGAACAATCAAATTGGACGCCATCTGGATTTGATCAGGTTCTCTACATGATCTCGACCAATCCCGGCGAGCCGTTGCGGCAACTGGAGCACATCGCTTCTGGCGGCGAACTTTCGCGCGTCATCCTGGCGTTGAAGGCGACCGTCGAGTCAACTCCCGAGTCACGAAACCCCGCGAAACGTGAATCGCAACCCGCTGCTTCGCGGAAGAAGCGAGAAAAGTCGGGCGCTCAGAAGACACTGGTTTTCGATGAGATCGATACCGGTATTGGCGGCCGCGCAGCGGAAGCTGTCGGCAGGAAGCTGAAATCGCTGGCGCGTGCCAACCAGGTCCTGTGCGTGACCCACCTGCCCCAGATCGCCACCTTCGGAGATCATCATTACGTGATCGAGAAGAAGGAGTCCGCTGGTCGAACCCGCACCAGCATCTGCGAGGTTACCGGAGAACAGCGCACCGAAGAAGTCGCACGCATGCTGAGTGGAGCCCGATTAACAGAGACTTCAAGGAAACATGCCGAGCAGATGATTCGAGCTAACGGCTGACGCTGGGATCGTCGGCGGGTGTGCTCTGCGCCAGAGTGCTGCTGGGAGCGCTGTCGCCGACCCGGATGCTGAAGTTGACCGTGATCTTGGCCTTGCTCTCAACAGCCTGGCCATTCTGGTAGATGGGCTTGAAGTGCCACTCGCGTACAGCGCGCTCGGCCGCAGAGCTCAGGATCGCGGGGCCACTCAATACTTTCACATTCTGAATCACGCCGTCCGCGCTGATCACCGCTTCCAATACCACCGACCCCTGCACGTTCATGTGCTGGGAAAGAACGGGGTAGGTCGCATGAAGATTGGTCTGGGGCAGATGGGTAGCAGCGACCGGAACCGGTGTTCGCTCGGCCGCCGGAGCCGTAAGACTGGCTGCGGACTGTTCGGGCTGGAGTGCCGGTGCCTTGGCAGCTTCAGTTCGAGTTGTGCTGCTGGGCCGTACCGTCCGGTAATCGTCTCCGCCAGTGACCACAATATCAAGCGGAGGCAGTACCGTGCGGGTGGTGCTGACTGCTGGGGCCTGAGGAGCTACTGGCTGGGACGAAGTTTTGGCGGTAGCAACGGGTTTCGTGGCGCTGTGCGTGGGTGCAGACGGGGTCGGAGCGGGCACCGTATTAGTCGGAAGCACGGCCGCCGGAGCCGCCGGCAGATCCGACTCGATGGTGGCTTGCTCAGAGCCAAACCAGAACTGGCGATCTTTCACCAGAACGGCGACGAGGGCCACCAGCAGCAGCACCAGCGCGATCATCAGCTTGCGCGGCTGTTGGCTCTGTCCAGCCACCCGCGTTTGCGGGGCGACCATCTCTCGTCTTTGGCTCACTTCCAGCATTTTGTTCGCTGACCTGGGAGTCTGCGGGAACTCGCAATTAGATTGCTCCCGCCTGGGTGCAATGACAATGGCACGGGGTGGGGAGATGGAGGCACGAGGGTGCTATAGAGGTGATGGGCTTGATTCTCGTAGTCTGCAGCTGCATCATGTGCGGCGGCCGGCATTGTTCCGTGATTTCGGTCACAGCAAGCCCTCTACGAGCGGCCTAAATTGTTGCAATGACACCTCCTATGAACCAGGATCGTCCCGCCTGGCTCCACGGCGCCTCGGCAGAATGCAACGTCCTGCCCAAGTCCCAGACCGTGATCACTCGGGTCGTTTTGCTAGGTCCACCCGGAGTTGGCAAGGGGACCCAAGCCGCCCTCCTCCATGACCGCCTCGGCGCTTGTCACCTCTCAACCGGCGATGTCTTCCGCAACGCGGGTAGCCTGCCCGACGGTCGGCAGACCCCGGCCATCAGGGAGGCCTTGGCCTACATGCGACGCGGTGAACTGGTCCCCGATGCGACCGTTCTGGAGACGGTTCGCGAGCGTCGAGCATGTTTGCATTGCCGGGGAGGATTCATCCTGGACGGCTTTCCCCGCACAGTCGTCCAGGCGGAGTCCTTGCAAAGATTGCTGGACGAAGAGCGTTTGCAATTGACCGCCGTCATCAACTATGACCTCCCAGTGGCGGAGATCGTCGAACGTCTCGCTGGCCGTCGCACATGTTCCCAGTGCAAAGCCGTTTACCACGTCACGGAACGGCCCCCTCACGCGACTGGACGTTGCGATTTATGCCAGGGGACCTTGATCCAGCGGGAAGATGATGAACCCCAATCCGTTCGAGTGCGCCTTGAGACTTACAAACGAAGTACCGCGCCGCTAATCGACTTTTATCAGAAGCTCAGATTACTAATTCCGGTGCCTGCGAGCGGGACGGCGGACGAAATTTACTTGAGGACCATGTCTGCTTTATCAGTATGGCCGGTTCGTTCGTAGGCGAATCCCCGTTCCCTGTTGATTTTCTGGGTTTCGCTGCTAATTGCAGCACTTTCTTTAGCTTACGTTGACCATCCCGGCACTTTCCGCTACTTTAATGCTAACGCCGCAGCCGAAATCGTGTACCCTGAAGGTATTCTTTTAGGGCGTTTTGCATCCAGCGAATCAAGCAGGGTCCTCAGGTAGGCTCTTCCGTTCTCAACGGTTTTAAGCTCTTAACACTGAGGAAGCGAAAGGAGCGGGTTTTATCGTGGCAGGAACGAAGACCGAAGCAAAGACTTTATTGTTGCTCAAGCCGCGCGGGTTTTGCGCTGGCGTGGTCCGGGCGATTGACGTAGTGCGGATCGCATTGGAGGCCTTTGGCCCGCCGATCTACGTCCGCAAAGAGATTGTGCACAACAGCTTCGTGGTCGAAGAACTGCGGGGCAAGGGCGCAATTTTTGTCGACAGCGAAGACGAGGTCCCCAACGGCGAGCGCATTATCTACAGCGCTCATGGGGTCTCTCCGGAAGTGCGCGAGCACAGCACCAAGCGCGGCTTGCGTGTCATTGATGCGACCTGCCCGCTGGTCACTAAGGTGCACGTTGAGGCCGTCAAGTTCGCCAAAGAGGGATATTCCCTCATCCTGATTGGACACAAAGATCACGACGAAGTCATTGGGACGCTCGGCGAGGCCCCCCTCGTTACCCAGGTGGTTGGATCTCCAGAGCAGGTAAAGGATCTAACCGTGCCCGATCCCGACCGCGTTGCCTATCTCACCCAGACCACCTTGAGTCTGGACGAAACCAAAGACATTATTGCCGCTCTCAAAGCGAAATTTCCCAATATCAAAGGACCCGCCGCACAAGATATCTGCTACGCCACCGAAAACCGCCAGGTGGCAGTGAAGCAGATCGCTTCCGAGTCTGACTTGTTATTGGTCGTAGGCTCTGAAAACAGTTCAAACTCCAATCGCCTGGTCGAAGTTGCTCGGAACCTCGGTACCACAGCGCACCTGATCGATAGTTGCAACGACATCGAACCGGAGTGGCTGAAGAGCGTCAGGACGATTGCTCTGACTGCGGGAGCGTCCGCACCCGAGCATCTGGTCGAAGAAACAGTATCGTTCCTCCGCAACAAAGGATTTGCCAACGTGCAGGAACTCGAGGTCATGCCGGAGAATGTACGCTTCGGGCTACCTCCGGAGATTGTCGAAGCAATCGCCGCGGCACCCACCGGCGTGAGCGGCTAAGTTCTCGTAGAGACGTTGCTTGCAACGTCTTGCCGTCGTAACCAGAGACGTGACACGTCATGTCTCTAACAAGGCGCTGAGAAAGATGGACATCAACTCCCCAGATCAAACTCCAACCGTCATCGGTTCTGAACCGCAACTCCGTTTCGGAAAGATCGAGGATTTCCGAAGCCGCGTCAAGGCTACAATCGACGCAGCGAAGAAGTATCTTTTTTCCCAGCAGCACGATGAAGGATATTGGTGCGGCGAGCTTGAGGCTGACACCACCCTGGAATCGGATTACATCCTGCTGCATACACTTCTCGGTACGGGAAATCAGGAACGTTTTCTGAAAGCCGCGAATTGGATCTTGCGGCATCAGAACGAGGACGGTGGCTGGAGCATATACGCCGGCGGACCCTCGAACATCAGCGCTTCCGTCAAAGCTTATTTCGGATTGAAACTCGCCGGATTTCCCGCCGATCATCCGGCACTGCAGAAGGCGTGGAAAAAGATCCTGGAGTTGGGCGGCGTTACCGAAGTCAATACATTCACCAAGATCTATCTTTGTTTCTTCGGACAGTATGACTACGACGCCGTTCCGGCGATTCCGCCGGAGATCGTGCTGTTCCCCAACTGGTTCTGGTTCAATATCTACGAAATCTCCTCATGGTCGCGCGCCATCCTGGTGCCGCTCTCCATCTGCTACGCGAAGAAGCCCTTTAAAAAAATTCCGCGGGAAATGGGAGTTGAGGAACTCTTTGTCGGCGGCATGCATAAGTCACGGATGCACCTGCATTGGGCCAGGAAGATCGTGTCCTGGCGCAATTTCTTTCTGGTGCTGGATCGGATGACCCATTGGCTGGAGCGCGTGCACGTGCGACCGCTGCGTTCCATCGCTCTCAAGAGCGCAGAAAAATGGATGCTCGAACGCTTTGAGATGAGTGACGGACTGGGCGCCATTTACCCCTCGGTCATGAACTCAATCATCGCCCTGCGCTGCCTGGGCTATTCCCTCGACGATCCCCAGGTCATCCGCGCCATGGATGAGTTCGAGAAGCTCGGCATCGAGGAGCAAGATACCTTCCGCATGCAGCCCTGCATGTCCCCGGTGTGGGACACAGCGTACGCATTGTTTGCCCTGGGTGAAGCCGGAGTTCCTGGCAACGATCCGCGCATGGTCAAATGCGCCGACTGGATCCTGCAAAAACAGGTGCGCACGGTCGGCGATTGGAAGGTGAAGAACAAAGGGGGGCAACCGGGTGGATGGTATTTCGAGTTCAACAACGAGTTCTATCCCGATGTGGACGACAGCGCCATGGTTTGTCTCGCTCTGAGCCGCGTCGAGCATCCCAACGGGCGCTACCAGCGCGAATCCGTACAGCGCGCTATCGACTGGATTCTCTCGATGCAGTGCAAAAGCGGCGGCTGGGCATCGTTCGACAAAAACAACGATCGCATGGTCTTCCAGTACGTCCCCTTCGCGGATCACAATGCCATGCTCGACCCCCCCACCGTCGATATCACCGGCCGCATTCTTGAGATGCTTGCAACCTACGGCTATAGCAAGGATCATCCGGCGGTGAAGAAGGCAATTAAGTTCCTTCGCAAAGAACAAGAACCGGACGGCAGTTGGTTCGGGCGGTGGGGCGTCAATTACATTTACGGCACTGCTCTGGTCTTGCGAGGACTGGAAGCCATCGGCATGGACTTGCACGAGCCCTGTATCCAGCAAGGCGCAGAATGGCTCCGCATGGTCCAGAACGCCGATGGAGGTTGGGGCGAGACTGTTGGCTCCTACGATGATCCCACCCTGCGCGGCCAGGGAGACAGCACCCCTTCGCAGACTGCATGGGCCATTCTGGGGCTTCTGGCCGCCGGGGATACCCGCAGCGATTCAGTTGCCCGTGGCATCGCCTATCTCATGCGTACCCAGAGGAATGATGGTTCCTGGGATGAGCAGTTCTACACCGGAACGGGGTTCCCCCGGGTCTTCTATCTGATTTACCACTTGTATCGCGATTATTTCCCGCTTCTCGCTTTGACGACCTATGCCAAGGTGATGGAGAAGTCACGGAACGAGATCGCGCAGGACGTGCGTTCGAGCGTTCCTCGATAAGGTTAAGACTCTCAGCGATGTCTCAACTCGATGCAGTCCTGAAGTGCTTCGAGAATCCCGATGAAGTGCGCACCTTCGAAAAAGGGAAATTCGAAATCGTGCATATCGGCGGCATGACCATTGGCCGTGCCACCTACGAGCCTGGATGGAAGTGGTCGGTCCATGTAGGACCCACACTAGGGGCTGCCCGCTGTAACGTGGAGCACGTGGGTTTGGTGCTCTCCGGGTGTGCTACGGCTGCGATGGAGGATGGCACAATTCACGAACTGCGAACCGGTATTCTCTTTCATATACCCGCCGGGCCTCCCGGTCACGATAGCTGGGTCGTGGGAAATGAGCCCTACGTCTCGCTTCACTTCCTCGGCGCAGACCATTACGCTACCCGGTAGCATAATGGTCTCAATCGAATCCTCGCGGACAACGATTCGCTCGCTACTCAATCTGAAGGGCTGAATGCTCGCTTTCGTTACAGGTGCTACCGGCTTTCTGGGTTCGCATGTTGCCAGAGTACTAGGCGAGCAAGGAGCGAGACTGCGATTGTTGGTGCGAGCCAGCAGCAATCTAAAGAATCTTCAAGGACTCGACGCTGAAACCGTTACCGGCGATCTCCGTGATCCCGCTTCTCTGGAAAAAGCCCTGGCCGGATGTGACACTGTCTTTCACGTCGCCGCCGATTATCGGCTCTGGGTGCGCGATCCGCAGCAGATGTATCGAGCCAACGTCGACGGCACGCGAGCGCTTCTCGACGCCGCGAGCAAGAATGCAGTGCGGCGTGTTGTGTACACTTCAAGCGTCGCGACCATCGGATTTACCAGCAATGGCCACACTGCGGACGAGGACTCGCCGGTCTCGCTCGACGATATGATTGGCCACTACAAGCGCTCCAAATTCATGGCCGAACAGATTGCGCTCGACGCCGGCCGCAGCGGCATGCATGTGGTCACCGTAAATCCTACAACTCCGGTCGGTGAGCAGGACGTCAAGCCGACTCCCACCGGCCGCATCGTGCTCGATTTTCTGAAGCGCAAATTTCCTGCCTACGTGGAAACTGGTCTCAACCTCGTCGACGTACGCCAATGCGCGCGCGGACACGTCTCCGCACTGGAGCACGGCAAGTCTGGCGAACGATACATTCTTGGCGGAGAGAATCTCACGCTCAAACAGATTCTCGATAAATTGGCGGCTATCACCGGATTGCCCTCGCCAAAGGTGAAGCTGCCCTACATCTTCGCCTTCGCCACCGGCGTCATCGACGAAACTATCACCGGCAGAATGCTCAATAAAGAGCCTCGCGCCACGGTGGACGCAGTGCGTATGGGAAAGAAGATGATGTTCGCCACTTCTGCAAAAGCTGAGCGTGAGCTGGGATGGAAGATTGTTCCCGTCGATGACGCATTGCGCCGGGCAGTGGTGTGGTTTCGGGACAACGGATATGTCTAGGCTCGCCATCGTGGCCGCACTGGAACGTGAAGTGCGTCCTCTGGTCAAGCGCTGGCGCGTCCATGACCGCGAGCACTCGGGCCGTCGATTTCGCTTTTACGAAAATGGCGGAACAGTTCTGGTCTGTGCGGGCATCGGTGCCGAACCGGCGCGACGCGCCGCCGAAGCTATCCTCGCACTCTACAGCCCGAACTGTGTCTACTCCGTAGGTTACGCAGGGGCGCTCGATCCCACGCTCAGGACCGGAGATATCCTCCAACCAGCACGCGTAGTCAATACGAAAGATGGCAGCAGCGCATCGATTGTCGGCGGACACGGCACCTTGGTCAGTCATGCTTTAATTGCGAGCGTCGGGCACAAAGCCAAACTACGGGAGTCCTACAACGCCCAGGCAGTAGACATGGAGGCCTCCGCAGTCGCGCGCGCAGCCGAGGCGCGAGGCATTGCCTTCGCAGCCGTCAAGTCCATCTCTGACGAATACAATTTCGAACTTCCCGCGACTGAGCAATTCGTGGACACTCAAGGGCGCTTTCAGCAAACGCGATTCGCGGTCTTCGTCGCGCTCCGTCCCTGGCTATGGGCGCGAGTAGCTCAATTAGCAAGGAACAGCGCGCGTGCAACTCGTAACTTATGCGCCGAGTTGCAGAAAATGTTAGCGGAGGAGATTGCAGTCGATCGTTCTGCGCACGTCGCTGGGCGACACTAAGGACTTTCTGATTATGAAGTGGATTGCTTTTATTTTTGCCGTCCTGCTCTTTCCTCTTTCCATGGCGGCGCAGAATCCTGCACCTGCATTCTATGCGGAGAGTTTTCGCAGGACTCCGATCCGGATCACGGAAGACAAGTTTGACGTCAAGCTGACCATCGACAATCCCAGCTACAAACAACGTCTTCGTGATTCCAGTGGCACAGAACGCTTTGAACTGACGATCACCCCCAAACGCCCCGAAGGAGGCGCCGGCAACCAGATCACGTCCTGGCAAATGAGCCTGGTGGACCTGCGCTATCCCGTTTATGGCAACCTGCTACAGTTTGATCGGGAACTTTCCGAAAACCCCAGGGACAATCTATATTGGCTCAACCCCTTGCCCACGGCTCCCGTGCCGATCCGTTCAAAGCGAATCATCAGACTTCACGGGTTTTACTTTGTGGCGGAAGTAACGGATTACCGCATTACTCCACCCACGCCCTATCTGGAGTTCATGACCACCCACTTGGAACTCACTAATAGCGATCCGCGGCAAGCAGCCCCGTAATGCTGACACTTAGGGCCCTAACCCATTGGCAGACCGGGTACATGTGGGAAACTGCGCGATTAATTCATCTATAATCAAAACAGGCGTTCTCCTTAAAACCGATGCATTTGTCCCTCTTGCTGGCAGTGTTCGTCGGCGGTGAAATCGCCGACATGATTTCCAACACTGGCGCGGTGGCCAAGCTGGTTTTGCTTGCGCTGCTCGCCTTCAGTCTGATTTCCTGGGCGATCATTCTCACCAAATGGAACCTGCTGCGGCGAGCACGCACCCAGAGCGGCCGTTTCGTGCGGGCCTTTCGCAAGGCGCAACGCTTGCAGGACATTGCGGCGGTCGCCGATCAATTCAAGCCCAGCCCTCTGGTCGGTGTATTCGAAGGCGGATACGAAGAATACCGGCGCCAGTTCGCAGCCACTGGGGGTCTGCGCAATCCGATCTCGATTCAACGCGGCATGCAGATCGGAGCATCGGAAGAAATCACCCGCCTGGAGCGCAACTTGCCCTGGCTCGCAATTACGGCTGCCGTCACGCCTTTCGTAGGTTTGTTCGGTACCGTATGGGGCATCATCGATGCCTTCCACGGATTAGGAACGGCTGGTGCCGCTACGCTGCGCGCCGTCGCTCCCGGCATTTCGGAAGCCCTCATCACCACAGCCGCAGGTTTGGCTGCCGCTATTCCAGCAGTAATCGCCTATAACCTGATCGGCGCTTCCATCCGCGAGTTCGCTGCTCGCAGTGACGATTTTGCACTCGAGGTCCTTAACGCCGTCGAGCACAGTTCTGCGCAGGCTCCCGTGGAAGTGAGGCGTTAATGGCGTTCACCGCTTCCAACGGGCGCACGCAAACCTCAATCGCCGACATCAATATCACTCCCCTTGTTGATGTGGTGCTCGTGCTGCTGATCATCTTCATGGTCACCGCTCCCGTTCTGCAGTCGGGCATTGACGTGGCTGTTCCCAAGACGCGCACCGTGAAGCAGATCACGGAAGAACGCCTCGTACTTACGATCAACAAAGATCAGCGCGTATTTCTGGGGAACGATCCCATCAACATCAACGAGATTGGCGCTAAGCTGCGCCAGAAGATCCGCGACCCGCGCAGTCAATCCATCTTCGTGCGCGCTGACGAAAACGTCCCCTTCGGCGCATTTGCCACGGTTATGGACTCGGTCAAGCAGGCGGGCTTCAACAACGTCAGCATCGTCACTCAGCCCATGGACCAAAATGGCAGCAAGCGCTGAAATCTATTTCGAACACGCCCGATGGGGACGCGCACTGAGTTGGTCTGTGGGTCTGCACATCGGAGTGACCCTTCTGCTGTTCGGCTATTCTGCCATCTTTTATCGCACCAGCGGTGATACCTGGGGATCCGGCGGAGGTGGCGAAGCCATCGGTGCCACCCTCGTCAGCAGTGTCCCGTTACCTGTTCCGCCATCGCCGACGCAGAACGTGCTGGCCAATGAATCCAAGGGCGTCACACAGTCGCAGCCGAAAATTGAAGAGAAACCCGAACCCGAAGCCATCGACATTCAGGGTAAGAACACCAAGATTAAGCCCAAGAAGAAGCAGGAGACGCTTGCCAAAAAGTCCGTTCCGCAGCCGGAACCTGAGCCTGAGACCAATCAGGTGGCATTTGGCGAAGGTGGCCCGGTCAGCGGTCCCTATGGAACATTCAATGCTGCCGGCGCAAAGGGAGGGTTCGGTTTCACTGGAGGCGGGGGAGATTTCGGGAGCCGTTTCGCCTGGTACGTGCAGAATGTTCAGCGCGTAGTCTCGCAAAACTGGCTCAAGTATGAAATCGATCCGCGTATCACCAGCGCAAACCGCGTTTACATCACCTTCGATATCGCGCGCGACGGTCACCCGGGCAACGTACGGATCGAGCAATCCAGCGGCGTGCCCTCGCTCGATATTTCAGCCTCGCGAGCCATCCAGCGCATTGACACGTTCGGCTCCTTGCCGCCGGATTATTCCGGCAGCAAGGTGTCTGTCGAATTCTGGTTCGATTACAAGAAGTAGGATTACGTACTTCTGGCCCGTAATTCTTCTGGTACGCACACAAGAGAAGTGGGCGCAAGAAGTGCAAAATGGGAATCTCAGGTCAGCGAGTAGCTATAAAGATGGAGAAAATGTTGCGAATTGCCTCATATCGAAATAGGATAGTGCCATACAGACAATTCTGTATTTTCAAACGGATGGACCAGTCCGCCAGGTCACATTGTCGACGACGTTCGAGGGTCTCTCAGCTTGGGTTCAATGCCTTCGCATTGATCGTTGCTTGCTGCCTGCTGCTCACGGCTGCCCAGGCCCAGGATTGGGTCAAGACCGGTACCGCGCTGGGTGTGGAAAAGGTTCGGCTCGCCGTTTCGGACTTCAAGCCGGGTAGCGCTGATCCCCAAAACACCGCGCTGCTGAAGACTTTTAACGAGACCCTCTGGAATGACCTCGACGTCTCCGGAGTCGTCGAATTGGTCTCGAAGAGCTTCTATCCGCTTCAGGTCCCTGCCCAGCCAGCGGAGGTTAATTTCATCGCTTGGAACTCTCCTCCGCCCAATGCCGCCATGCTGGCGTTCGGAAACTTAGGAGTGTCCGCTGGAAAGCTGACGGCTCAAGGCTGGCTCTATGACGTGAAGAATATCCAGTCGCCGCAAGTGTTGGGTAAACAGTATTCCGACAATGCGACCGACGCCGCGGCGCGCATGATGGCCCACAAGTTCGCCGACGAGATCATTTACCGACTTGGCGGAGGTATTCAGGGGATCGCCGAAACCCAGATAGTTTTCGTCAGCGATCGCACCGGCCACAAAGAAATCTGGGCCATGGATTACGATGGCTCGAACCAGCACCAGGTCACGCGTCTGGGTTCCATCGCTCTCTCGCCGCGCATTTCTCCCGATGGTACGCGCGTTGCCTTCAGCGCCCTCACAAAGAGTGGCTGGGAGATCATGATGTACTCCCTCGAATTGAACCGCGCGGTCAGTTTTCCGCGCCTCGGCGGAACCAATCTTTCGCCCGCATGGTCAGGCGACGGGACGAAGCTGGCGTTCTCGTCATCTCGCAGCGGAGAGTCTGAGATCTATGTCTCCGATGCCTCCGGCGGAAACCTTCATCGCATGACCGCCGACAAAGGACCCGACGTTTCTCCTGTCTGGAATCGCAAGACCAACGCGCAGATCGCCTTCGTCAGCGGACGTACCGGACTCCCCCAGATTTGGACGATGGAGGCAGATGGCACCAACCAGCAGCGCATGACGGATCAAGGTTATGCCGTCTCGCCGAGTTGGTTGCCCAGTGGCCAGTTTCTTGCATTTGCTTGGGTTCGCAAATACGGCCCCGGAGAGCCGGGCGCCTCTGACATTTACCTGATGGACGTGGCCAGCAAGCAGTGGGTGCAGCTCACGCACGACGGTGGACGCAATGACTTTCCGTCGTGGTCGCCGGACGGTCGTCACATCGTGTTCCAATCCAACCGTTCCGGAACTCTGCAGATCTGGTCCATGCTGGCCGATGGTTCCAAGGTGCAGCAACTGACTTTTACGGGACGCAACTCGCAACCGAATTGGAGTTGGAAATAGTAAATCGCAATAAATAAATAAATCGACTTCGTCTGATTCCGAGCTGTTTTCGGGATCGCGGGAGGAATAAAAAAAGTGAAGCACATAAACCTGAAGTGGTTTTACTTAATCCTTGCCCTAAGCGCACTGTTGACATTGGGCGCCTGCGGTAAGAAAGCGACTCCCCCACCGCCACCGCCTCCACCGCCGCCGCCGGCGCCGACAGCTTCCATCTCCGTGAATCCTAACTCGATTCAGGCCGGCCAGTCCGCTTCGCTCACCTGGCAGACCAGCAATGCGACGGATGTCTCGATCGATGGCATCGGAGCCGTTCAGCCGAACGGCTCACAAAGCGTTTCGCCATCTGAATCCACAACGTATCACCTGACCGCCAAAGGCTCAGGCGGTACGCAGGAAGCCACGGCACGGCTGACCGTAACTCCCGCGGCCGCGCCTCCCCCGCCCCCAACCTCCAACGTCACCGATGAGGACTTGTTCAGTCAGAACGTGAAGGATGTCTATTTCGACTATGACAAGTCCGATGTTCGTGGCGACCAGCGGTCCTCGGTCCAGGCGGACGCGCAGTTCTTCAACCAGCACAGCAATATGAATTTCACCGTTGAAGGACACTGTGACGAGCGCGGCTCCACCGAGTACAACCTGGCTCTGGGCGACCAGCGTGCCAGTGCGGTGAAGAACGCCTTGACTTCAGCCGGGGTCAGCGCTAGTCGCATTAAAACCATCAGCTACGGCAAAGAAAAACCGTTCTGCACGGAAAGCAATGAAGCATGCTGGCAGCAGAACCGCCGTGGCCACCTCGTCTATCAGAAGTAAGTAAGCGGGACGCTCCGGCGTTCCCTTCGAATACGTTGGGCGGACCTGGCTTGCCCTGAGCGAAGCCGAAAGGTCCGCCCCGCGTTAAGCCAAGCTAACGCAAGTGGTTGCCC
>JBKOUZ010000026.1:0-29100 GCA_046723715.1 Acidobacteriota bacterium
CGGTGAGCCTGCACAGTTCTTCTTCTGACATGAAATCCAGAAGCACGGACGGTGCAGTTACAGGTTCAGGGTTGTGTGTGGGAGCGCTTGCTGCAGATTTTCGTCGAGGCATGGTTGAGACAGAATCCTTCCAAGGATTCCCTCAACCTTCGGATCTTCTTCTGGACCAGCCACGAGCAAATCACATCAGTGCTCGATCCCGCTGCAATTCCAGAAGCCCCGTAGTGGTGACAAGGGCGAACGGAGCCACGTCTGCCGTTTCAGACTAGAAAGCACATTAAATGACATTTCGAGCACATGTCAACCCCATGTGACTCTGCTGGCGCGTTCATCTTTTTGCATGCTCGCCAACCGTACACCAAACGTACATGAGATTTTGATTAGGGGAGCTAAAACGCTGGAATCCGCGATTTTATTGGTAGCGCTACCGGGAATCGAACCCGGGTTTGAAGATTGAGAATCTTCCGTCCTAACCCCTAGACGATAGCGCCTCAGGTGAGCCTCGATTATAACAAAGCTCTTGCGGACGTTCTCCGCCCCCCGCGCCAGAAAAACAGCTCAAAATGCATCGTGAATCGCCGAATCGTGTCCCACTCGTTCCATCCTCTGGTTTGTTCCCCACAGCCTCTCTCCATGAGATGTCATCTCGGAATTGTGCATCTATTCATCGAAATTTTTTGTCCCGTTCCCACCCATTCACAGCCCCACTGGCGATATAGTGGAAACTAACATCGAAACCATATTTGCTCTTAACTCATAATCACTAAGGGGCGACGTGTATGTTGTTCCTTCATCAGCCAATTCAATTCTTCCTAAACTTAGGAGTTTGTAAGGAGTACACCACCATGGCAAAACCCAGAAGTCCCAAGAAGCAGAACGGTGAAGCCGGAGTCGCGACGGTTCAAGCGTCTCCTGCCGCTGTTCCCACCGATGTCACCGATACTGTGACTGCCGAACCCACGAAGTCGGTCAGAAAACCGGCGATCGTCAAGGGCGAGCAGCGCTCGAATGTTCTCCCCATCAATCTGGAAGAGGAAGTCCGTCGTCTGGCGTACCTGCTAGCCGAGCGTCGCGGATTCGAACCCGGCCACGAAGCCGAGGACTGGATCGCGGCCGAGCGCGAAATCCGTCAGCGTTATCATCAGCAGAGCGCCTAGAGCATCCATCCGCCTGGCGGCCGAGTCCCGGCCGCCCTCTCGCGGCGGAAACGTTTACGCCCCCCTTCAAATGCCTTCCGGTCACTAGGGCTGCCCTTGTCCTCTCGATACCACCCCTTGTCTTTTCTAGTGGTTGCCGTCCCCCCTAGATTCTGAAAAAATAGCTTAAGGACTCCTCCACATGGCATTCATTGGCAATTTTGCCCTGCTTCTCGCCTTTGCGTTGAGCGTCTATTGCTTTGGCGCAGGCCTGCTGGCGCTGCTGACGCCGGATGAACCCAACTCGCAACGCCTCTCGGAAACAGCCCGTCGGGCGGGCGTTGTGGTTTTTGGAGCCGTGCTCCTTGCCGCCATTGCTCTCGTCGTCTCCGCCTTTCGCGACGACTTCTCTATCGCCTACATCTTTCACCACAGCAACCGCGATCTTCCTGCTCCCTACAAGTTCGCCACGCTCTGGTCCGGGCAAGAAGGCTCCTTGGTGTTCTGGTCATTGCTGCTCTCGGCTTACGGCTTCGTTCTCCGGCTGCGTTACAAGACGGATCCTCGCCTTTTTGCCTATGCCTCTGTCGTCCTCGCGGCCGTCCAGATTTTCTTTCTGGCAATCGTGAATTTCGCCGCGAATCCTTTCGGCCTGCTCGAGGGCCCGCTTCGCCCCGATGGCAGCGGACTCAACCCGCTCCTGCAATATCCCGAGATGGTCATTCATCCGCCGATGCTGTATCTCGGGTATGTCGGCTTCACCGTTCCCTTTGCCTTTGCGCTCGGCGCGCTCATCATGAAGTATCCCGGCGAGAAATGGATTCACATCACTCGCCGCTGGACCATGGTCACATGGGGATTTCTCACCTGCGGAATCTTTCTCGGTTCCCACTGGGCCTACTCGGTCCTCGGCTGGGGAGGCTACTGGGGATGGGATCCCGTCGAGAACGCCTCGCTGATGCCATGGCTCGTCGGCACCGCCTTCCTGCACTCGGTCATGATGCAGGAAAAGCGCGGCATGCTGAAAATCTGGAATATGTGGCTCGTCTTCGCCAGCTTCTGGCTCGCAATTTTGGGCACTTTCCTCACGCGCAGCGGCATCATCAGTTCCGTCCACGCCTTCGCCCAATCTTCCATCGGGAATTGGTTCGCCTGGTTCCTCGCCATTACCTTCGCGGTATTCGTCTTCTTCTTCGTGAAGAACAAATCTCACCTGCGCAGTGAGAACAAGCTCGAAGGTATGATTTCGCGCGAATCAAGTTTCCTCTTCAACAATCTCTTGTTTCTGCTGCTCACGCTTGACGTGCTGTGGGGAACATGGTTTCCGAAGATCTCCGAGCTTGTGCAGGGAAACAAAGTCACCGTGGGTGCCCCCTTCTACAACCGCGTCGCCATTCCAGTTGCACTGGTGTTGTTATTATTAACCGCCATCGGCCCCCTTCTCGCCTGGCGCAAAACCTCCTTCGAGAGTCTGAAACGCAACTTCACCTGGCCAACAGTCGCGGCGCTGGTCGTCGCTCTGTTCGTGATGCTCACCCCCGCAAGCTGGGGAAGCATCTTCGGCCTGAAGCCCTGGCATGACATCAGCTACTTCTACTCGCTGATGACAATCTTTCTCGCCGCTCTCATCGCCTTCACCGTTGCCAGCGAGTTCTATCGCGGCGGTCGCGTTATCGCCGACAAGACCGGACAGGGTATGTTCGCCTCCATGGTCCAGCTCACGCATCGCAACACACGCCGCTACGGTGGATACGTCGTCCACTTCGGCGTTGTGTTGGTCATGATCGGATTCTCCGGCGCCGCACTCAACCAGGACAAGGAAGCCGAACTTGGATACGGCGACCATATGCAGATCGGCAGCTACGATCTGGTTTGCCGCTCCTACACGCAGGACGACAATGCCAATCAGGAAACAGAGTGGGCATTGATGGACGTTTACCAGAACGGCCAACTCGTGCGCACCATGACGCCACAGCGCATCTTTTATAAGGCCAGCCAGCAGGCCTCGACCAAGCCCGACATCGATCAAGGCTTCAAAGAAGATCTGTACCTGGTCTACGAAGGCCAGAATGACAAGGGCCAGCCCGTCATCAAAGCGCACCTGAACCCCATGGTTATCTGGATCTGGATCGGCGCCTGGGTCATGATCATCGGCACCGGCTTAGCGCTGGTGGAACCCGCACCGGCTCCTGTCACAGTCCGAGTTCCAAAAATGATCGGACACGCAGCGCCCGTAACCGGGGACTAATTCTTTTTGAACCAAAGCAAAGGCACGAGTTCAGTCGTGCCCCAAGGAATGGTAATCAACTACGACTTCAGCCATTGGGGGCGCACGCAAGCTTAGCGCGCAACATGTTTACGACAGTCAAATCAAACACGATTCCACGCCGAGGGCTCCACTGCGCTCTCCTCTCGCTGGCGATCTTCCTGTTCTCCGGCGCCTCCGATCCCTCCACCCGCTTCAACGAGATCGGCCATCAGCTCATGTGCATCTGCTCGTGCGGGCAAATCCTGCTCGAATGCAACCACGTCGGCTGCCCTTCTTCCGATGGCATGCGCAACGAACTCGTGGCCGCCGTTACCCGCGGCGATAGCGACAGCCTGGTGCAGCAATCGTTCGTCCAGAAATACGGTCCCACGGTGCTAGCTGCGCCTACGACACGAGGCTTCGATCGCACCGCCTGGATCTTTCCCATGGTCGCTTTCGCGGTCGGGATTGTCGCTGTCAGCTTCGTAGTGCGTGCCTGGAAGAACCGGCCGTCTCCAGCCACCGCCGCTGGGCCACCCATCCCCAACGAAGACATGGATCGATACCGCCGCCAGGCTGATGAGGAGACCGAGCTATGATTCTGCCTTTGGTCTGCGCCTTGCTCGTCACGGGAGCTTCGCTCTTTTACATTTTCTATCTGCCCGGCGAACTGTATCTCGGACCCCGGAAAACGCGTGCCTCTTATCTCCGCGAACGCAAGGATGCGGTTTACGAAAACTTGCGCGACTTGAATTTCGAATACCGCGCCGGCAAAGTGCCCGATGCCGACTATCAGTCGCTCAAAGCCACCCTGCAGGGCGAAGCCGCGGCACTGCTGGCCGAAATCGCGCAATTGGAATCTGGCGCCGGACCAGCGCCACGAAAAGCGAGATCATGACCCAAATTCATCCCCCTGTCCCAACCCGCATCCTGAGCCAAGCGAAGGATCTCATGCCCACCGACTCAGTCATCAAGCTCCGCAACGCATTCTGTGCTCTCTCGTTACTATTTGTGCTTCTTGCGTCGCTCTCAGCATCCGCCCAAACCCTCACCGGAACCGTAAAGAACTTCACGACAGGCAAGCCCGCCGCAGGAGACGAAGTCATCCTGATCACGCTCGGCAACGGCATGGAGGAAGCCGGGCGAACCAAAGCCGATGCCAAGGGCAACTTCTCCTTTAAACTCGCCCAGCAAGGCCCGCACCTCGTCCGCGTCATCCACCAGGAAGTCACCTATCACCGCATGGCCCCTCCAGGGACGACCTCGGTCGAGGTCGAAGTCTACGATGTCGGAAAGCGCGTGGAAGGCATTGAGGTGGTTGCCGACATCATGCGTTTCCAGGCACAGCAGGGACAACTACAAATCGAGCGCACCTTCGCGGTTCAGAACAATTCCAAGCCGCCTCGTACACAGATGAACGAGCACAACCTCGAGTTCTATGTGCCCGAAGGCGCCAGCATCACCGAGGCTCAGGCTATGACCGCCGGAGGACAGCCGGTAAAATCGGCCCCTGTCCCCGAAGGCCAGAACGCAAAGAATAAATATTCATTTTTGTTTCCGCTACGCCCGGGAGAAACCCGCTTCGAAGTGATCTACACGCTGCCCTACACCGGCAGCATCAATATCGATCCCAAGAGCGTCTATCCCCTGCAGCATTTCGTTGCTATCGCTCCCAAGTCGATCACCTTCGAGCCCGGGCCCGGAACCAGTTACTCTCCCACTAACTTCCCGGGACAGCCCGATGCCAACGTAGAAGTAGCCTCTAATGCAGAACTGGGCAAGCCGTTGGCGTTCAAGCTGAGCGGAGAAGGCGTGCTGGCCCCTCCCGCCGATGAAAACGGGCAAGGCGGGCAGGCTCAGGCGGCAAACCGCCCGGGTGGAGGTCTGGGTCCGCCTATCGACGCTCCACCCCCCTTGCGTCAGTACCAGTGGTGGATTCTCGGCGGATTCGCCGCAGCCTTGATCCTGGGCGGAATCTTCATCGCCTACCGCCAGCAATCCGCAAATCGTACGGCCCGGGGCAAGCCCCTCGCCACGTACGAGGAGGACGAAATCTATGAACCGGCCCCGGTCGCAGCAGCCCGCGAAAGCCGCCCAGTGCGCCCCGCAGTACAAGCGGCCGCAGCGCCACCAGCGGCACCCGCAACTCGAAGTTCCATGCTACTCGAGGGCTTGAAAGACGAACTCTTCGAACTGGAAGTTGAACACAAACAAGGCCGGATCAGCCAGCAGGAGTATGACAAAACCAAAGCCGCGCTTGACCAAACGTTGCAACGCGCTCTGAAACGTGAAAGCCAAAAAGCGTAGCTGGCGCCACAGGCCATGTAGGGATAGCCGTACTCGGCTGTCCCGTCGAGCAAAGCTCGACGGTTTGCGTCCGTGCTCCGGTTCCGCAATGTGACATCTGACCTTGACATCCACAGCCCCCGCCTGAAACCATCCACTCGGGTGAGGCGGACTCGCCGGAACCTTAGGCCGGCTCCTAACTCTTTCCTTTTGAAGATTTTGCCCGTAACTGACTGAGCGCCAGAGATTATTTTCAAATTTGCCCCTAACTTCAACATTCCAGTAGACCGGAGGGGGGAGGGGTACCCCTCTCAAGGCAGGTAATTCCTAAAATTGGAACTTGCATCAACCCTTTCCACGTAACATCCAATGGTATAGCTACACAAAAATATGGGAAACACTTTCAAGACCGCGTTCCTGCTGACCGCCCTCACGCTGCTCCTGATGTTTTTTGGACGCTACTTCGGCGGTCAAAACGGAATGTTCCTGGCGCTGGCTTTCGCCGCCGTCATGAACTTCGTCTCGTATTTCTACTCTGACAAGATTGCCCTGGCCATGTATCGCGCTCAGCCCGTAACCCGCGAGGAGCTTCCCCGTGCATTCGCCGCCGTCGAACGCCTCACGCAGAAAATCGGCATTCCCATGCCGAAGATGTATGTGATCCCCACCGAATCACCGAATGCCTTTGCCACCGGACGCAATCCAAGCCATGCCTCGGTCGCGGTGACCCATGGAATTCTGCAACTGCTGAATGATGAAGAACTGGAAGGAGTTCTGGCGCACGAACTCGGACACGTCAATAACCGTGACATCCTGATCAGCTCCGTGGCCGCCACCATCGCAGGTGCAGTCACCATGCTCGCCAGCATGGGACGCTGGGCCATGATTTTTGGAGGCTATGAGCGCAACGATCGCGACAATCGCGGCGGAGGATTCGCCGCGCTCTTCATGCTGATCGTAGCCCCTATCGCGGCAAGCCTGATCCAGCTTGCAGTTTCACGTTCTCGCGAGTATCAGGCCGATGCCACGGGCGCGCATTTCACCGGCAATCCGTATGCGCTAGCCAGCGCGCTGCAGAAACTCGACGCCTACTCGCGCCGCTTGCCCCTGCAAGCCACTCCATCGACTGCGCACCTTTTCATCATTCAGCCCTTCTTGGGAATGAACGCAGGCATGTTTGCCAACCTGTTCTCGACGCACCCTCCGATCGCCAAGCGAATCGAACGCCTCACCGGAAGGGCCGCGGAGTTCATTCAGTAGCGGGCGATGAGCAATGAGCGGCGATGAGCGATGAGCAGAGAAAAATCGAATTGATGATCGCAAGCGGCGGTTGTTCTAGCGTTCCTCAAGAATCGAAGACTTCGTTTTGCTCATAGCTCGTCTAAACAGTGACTCCCGTAACTCCGCCGAACTCGCCGCTGCCTAGTAGAATCCAAAAGATGTCTCCGGAAACCGCCATCGCCGTATCTCATAAAGCCGCCGAACTGGAAAAGGCCATCCGCCGCGTGATCCGCGGCAAAGATGATGTCGTCCGCCTGGCGCTGGTCAGCATCTTCGCCCGCGGACACCTCCTGATCGAAGGCGTTCCCGGCGTCGGAAAAACCACTTTAGGACAGGCCCTCGCCCGCGCCATCGACTGCAAGTTCCAGCGCGTGCAGTTCACCAGCGACATGCTGCCCTCGGATGTTCTGGGGATTTCGGTGTACTCAGCGGCCGAGCAGACATTCGAGTTCAAACGCGGCCCGGTATTCACCAACGTGCTTTTGGCTGACGAAATCAATCGCACCACGCCCAAGACGCAATCGGCGCTGCTGGAGGCCATGAACGAAGGCCAAGTCACAGTCGATGCGCACTCCTACGAATTGCCGCAGCCATTCCTGGTGATCGCGACCCAGAATCCGATTGAACATCACGGAACTTATCCGCTACCAGAATCGCAACTCGACCGCTTCCTGATGCGTGTCCGCATGGGATATCCCGATGCTCAGGCGGAACGCCAAATCCTGCGCTCCGAGGCGGGCATCGCGCATCTCGACGACCTCCGCCCAATCCTTGCCGGAGCAGATGTGCTCGAAATGCAGCAAGCGGTCAAGCAGGTCCGAGTGGATGATTCGCTGGTCAACTATGCCCTCGAGATCGTCCGCCAGACGCGCGAATCCGAATTTCTGTCTCTAGGAGTTTCACCGCGTGGCTCGCAAGCGCTCTATCGCGCGGCCCAAGCCATGGCGTTCCTCGAAGGCCGCACCTTCTGCACACCCGAAGACATCAAACCCCTGGTCGTTCCAGTCTTCGCGCACCGTGTAGTCGTGAATGGCCTGTACGCCTCAACTCTGAAGAAATCAGAGCAGTCTGACCAAGTCCTCAAGGACATTATCGAGAACGTAGCCGTTCCGATATAAGCACGCAATAGCGTTGTCATCTTCGCGAAGCCAAGGGTCTTTGCATCTTCGCGCCGCAAGCAAATTCCGTAGATCCTTCGCTTCGCTGAGCATTGCCGAAAAAAGCCATCATCGCGCACCGGACCCGATCAGGAGACTAAAACAAGTTCAGTCCTTCCTGAGGTGTTCACAGATACGAATCATTGACCCACTGTCGACTGGGGCCTCAATGTTCTCCGGTTAAGCCGGTTTCAGCGCACCGCCCCGGCGACTTCGACCCCCGACTGCATCCATCCCGTCGTTTCATTCACGATCTCGTAGGTTGTATGAAAGCTCGCGGTCTTCTGCACCATCGCTCCGACAGAGCAATACTTCTCCTCCGACAGGCGAATGGCTTCCTTCAGGGCCGCTTCATCAATATCAATGCCGGTCACAACATGATGAATACGCACCGCGATGAACACCTGTGGGGGACGCTCCGCCTGCTCTGCTTCCACCTTCACCTCGTATCCCGTAATTTTCTGGTGATACTTCTGCCGCAGCACGGTGATCACATCAAACGCCGTGCATCCGGCCAGCCCGATCGCGACCAGTTCAATCGGTTTCGCTCCGGTGCCACCCGATGCGTCATCCAGCAAAAAATGGTGTCCGCTTCCGCTTTGTGCGACGAATTGCCGTTTGTGCTTAAAAACTTGTGTGAGCTTAACTTGTGCGGAAATCACGATGGCCTCCTGCACTGCCCTCGATTCAATGGAACACGAATCAGTGCAGAAGTCTGTGATTTGTGACACGGCCTTTTTAAGGGTGCCGTGTGAGGGCTTGCGTTCTCCGCGCACTTACATTTCGGAAGCAATTCCTGAGGAAAGTTATCAGGCAGAAAATTTTCATAGGGCAATTGCTGCGCGGTTGCCGAGGTGCTGGTGTTCTTGCCTGTGTTCCTATGTGGTGAACATGATGCTTCCTCCCCGCTGGCACCGCCCCACAACTTCGATTACCCTAACGAAGAACCCCCTCGGGAGGGAGCTTTTTGCCGCAATCGTCGGACGCGCTTTGGTACAAAAACGCCGTTTTTTATCAGGTGCACGTCCGCGCGTTCTACGACAGCACTGGGGACGGTGTCGGCGACTTCCAGGGCCTGGCTCAGAAGCTGGATTACCTTCGCGATCTGGGAGTCAATGCGATCTGGCTGATGCCCTTTTTCCCTTCGCCGCTGCGCGATGATGGATATGACATCGCCGATTACAGATCGGTTCATCCCCTGTACGGCACCCTTCAGGATTTCAAGAATTTTCTTAACGCCGCTCACGAACGCCAGCTGCGCGTAATCGTGGAGATGGTTCTTAACCACACTTCAGACCAGCACGCCTGGTTCCAGGAGTCGCGCAGTTCCCGCGGCAATCCACGTCGCGACTGGTACGTCTGGAGTGACAGCGACACTCCTTACCGCACCGCCCGCATAATTTTTATCGATACCGAGATGTCCAACTGGGCGTGGGATCCCATCTCCAAGTCCTACTATTGGCACCGCTTTTTCAGCCATCAGCCCGATCTCAACTACGACAACCCTGCTGTCCGTGAAGAGATGTGGGACATCATGAAGTTCTGGTTGGATATCGGCGTGGACGGATTCCGCCTGGACGCCGTGCCCTACTTGATAGAGCGCGAAGGCACATCTTGCGAGAATCTTCCCGAAACGCACATTGTCATTAAGGAACTCCGCGCCCGGCTGGATCGCGAATACCCTGGTCGCATGCTGCTTGCCGAAGCCAACCAGTGGCCGGCCGATCTGCGTCCGTATTTTGGCAATGGCGATGAGTTCCACATGGCATTCCATTTTCCGCTCATGCCGCGCATGTTCATGGGCCTGAAGCTGGAAGACCGCAAGCCGATCACTGAAATCCTGAAACAGACTCCTGAAATTCCACCGTCCTGCCAATGGGGGCTGTTTCTTCGCAACCATGACGAACTGACCCTCGAAATGGTCACGGACATGGAACGCGACTACATGTACGATTCTTACGCGCGCGATAAGACGATGCGCTTGAATCTCGGGATCCGGCGCCGCCTGGCTCCTCTGCTCGAGCACGATCGCCGGCGCATCGAACTGATGAACGGGATGCTGATGTCCCTGCCCGGAACACCCATCCTTTATTACGGGGACGAGATTGGCATGGGAGACAATGTGAATCTTGGAGACCGCAACGGAGTGCGGACGCCCATGCAGTGGAACGGCGGGTGGAATGGAGGCTTTTCGAACGCCGACCCGGAGAGCTTGTATTCACCTCTGCTGCAAAACCCGGTTTATGGCTATCAGGCCGTGAATGTTTTATCGCAGAAGCGTAGCGAGCATTCCCTGCTCTCCTGGATGCAGCATGTAATTCGCCTGCGGCGCTCCACTCCCCTGTTCGGCTCCGGTTCAATTGAGTTTCTGTATCCCAAGAACCATCGTGTCCTCGCGTATGTTCGTGAGCAAGGCGACCAGGCGATCCTGATTGTGAATAATCTTTCCAGCTCTGCCCAGGCGGTCGAACTCGACCTGCGGCGATACAAAGGCAAAATATTGATTGAGATGTTTGGCGGCAATCTTTTCCCGCGCATTGGGGACACACCTTACCTGCTAACTTTGGGGCCGTACCAGTTCTACTGGTTTAAGCTCCGTCGAATCTGATTGGGGATCATTTCGGCCACGACCATGGCAGACGAGAGCATACTCACCGACGATTTCATTCGCCAGCTGATCGATGTGGGCGAAGTGGATATTCTCGTCGGTGTACCCACCCATAACGACGCCAAGACGGTCGAACCGGCGATTCGCGCCATTCAAGCTGGTATTGTCAAAACCTTTCCGCGAGAGCGGGCGGTTATCATCAACGCGGACGGAGGCTCCAGTGACGGGACTCCCGACGTCATCATGGGCGCATCCATCGACGATCTCCATCGCAGTTTCAATGGCTATACGCTTCGCACCCTGCACGCCATCAGCACGCGTTACGCAAACAGCCCGTCGAGTGCAACCGCACTCCGCACAATTTTGGCCGCCGCTGAACTGCTCCGCGCCAGGGCTTGCACCGTAATCTGCCCCGAATCTGACAACATCAAGGCGGAGGCAGTCGCCAATCTGCTTCGTCCCGTTTACCGCGACCAGTTCGATTTCGTAGCTCCCATTTACCGCCGCCATAAGTTCGAAGGCGTGCTTCTGAGCAATCTGCTCTACCCCATGACCCGCGCGCTCTTTGGCCAGAGGATCCGCGAACCCTATGCCTCCGAGTTCGCCTTCTCCGGACGCTTAGCGAGCCAGTTTTTGAGCCAAAATAAATGGAGTGAAGAGTCCCAGGACTACGACCCTGAACTTGGTCTCACCATCTCAGCACTGAGCGACGGCTGCCGTGTCTGTCAGGCATTCCTGGGCACGCGCCCTCCGGCCAAGCGCCAGTCCCGCGATCTCGTGCACGCCATGCGCCAGACAGTCGGAGTTCTCTTCTCATCCCTGGAGTCGACGTTCCAGGTATGGAGCAGCAAGCAGGCGTCGCAACCCGTCCCTACACTCGGACCTGAATTTGACGTCTCCACGGACCCGATGCGGATCAATCGCAAGCAATTGAAGGAAATGTTTTCCGCCGGGGTGCTCGATTTGGAGTCAGTGCTGAGATCCATTCTCTCTTCGTCAACCCTCGCGCAACTGCAGCAGATCGCCGCCTTGCCCGAAGACGAGTTTCGATTCCACCCGGAACTCTGGGTAAAAGCTGTCTATGAATTCGCCGCTTCGTATTACAAATCCGTCATGAGCCGTGACCACATCCTTCAGGCTCTGGTACCGCTGTACCGGGGCCGCATGTTTACCTTCCTCGTTGAGAACCGCACGTCTTCAGCGGCGGAAGTGGGCAACAACATCGAAAACCTTTGCCTGGAATTTGAACGCTTGAAACCCTACCTGCTCGAACTCTGGAATGGGAGAAAGTGAGACAACGATGCGGGACATCATCATAGGAGAACTGACGCAGGCCGCGCACGAAATATTCCGGGACTTTGCTCACCTGTTGCCTCGGCTCATCGTCATGCTCGTCATTGTCTTCGTCGGATGGTTGGTCGCTTACATCATTCGCGAGATTCTGCGCAGTATCCTGCGCTTCGCCAAATTCGACCGGCTTTCCGAACGGGCTGGCGCATCCCAACTGCTGACCCATGCAGCGCTCCCCACCCCCACCGAACTGGTCAGCCGCTTCGTTTTTTGGGTGGCCTGGATTGGCTTCATTATGTTAGGAGTCAGTGTTCTTGGAATCGGTGGATTGCAGGAACACGTCGAACGGTTCTTCCTTTTCCTGCCCCGCCTTTTCGTTTCGCTGCTGATCCTGTTCTTCGGATTGTTAATCGCGAGTTTCTTCGCCCGCGCAATATTGCTCGCCTCCGTGAACGCCAATCTGCCCTCGCCACGCTTGTTGAGCATTTCCGTGCGCAGCATCATCATCATTTTCGTATTGTCCATGGTATTCGAAGAATTGGGAGTCGCGGATCAAACCATGCTCCTCGCGTTTGGCATTGCATTCGGCGCGGTGATGCTGGGCCTCGCCATAGCATTTGGGATTGGAGGGAAGGATTTGGCTCAGCAATTTCTTGAGAACCGCTTTTCTCGCGACAAGAAGATGGAAAGAGAAGACGAGCCCTCGCCTCTGTAAGAAGGGGCCGACTGCGCCGACATCTCTGGCCAGAAGCATCGCGGGCGCGGCCAAGCCAGTCAGATCAAGGCCCGCTCAACAGTTCTGTTAAGCGGCCTGACTGTAGGCAATCGTGCTTAGCAGTGCATTCGCGTCCTGACGCGAGTCCAGCCGCGTGTGCTGCACCACGATGGGAACATCCGACTCAATCACGCTAGCGTAATCGGTTCCCCGCGGAATGGGCTCGGGTTCGTTCAGGTCGTTGAAGCGAAGATGTTTCGTGCGTCTTGCCGGAACTAGCACAGAGTACGGACCGGCCGGGTCGCGATTCGAAAAATAGATTGTGATGTCGACATGCGCATCCTGATCGCCTGCGTTCAGCAGGCACGCCGTCTCATGGCTCGTCATCGCCGGCTCAGGCCCATGACTCGTCTTCGGAATGTAACCTTCTGCTATTGCCCAATATTTCTGTCCAATTTGGCGCTTCATTTCCAGCCCTCGAATTAATTGTCAATGTTGATTAGACAAACACCACTGATCTCTCAGGCAACCAAACTCTCCATCAGATCCTCGATGCGTTCGCCAAAGCTCGCCGTCAGGGACCATGGACTCGGCTGCCGGAGAACATGCAGACTTCCACGTTTGTCCAGCACATCAAAATGCGTTCGCTTGCCCTTTCGGTAAAAACGGATGCTGGCCACCGCCTTGCCTACATGGAGATTCCGCAGCGTAATTTGGGGAAGCCAGTCAGGCAATTCCGGGTCAAGCAGCAGAGTCTTCATGGGAGCGAACGGATATACGCCCAGCATCGCTTGCACAATCGAGAACAAACTGGAAGCCGACCATGCCTGCGGCCAATTCGTTTTGGGGTACAGCGCGGGGAACGGATGCACCGCATCCCGCGCATGCCCGCTGAAACACTCCGGAAGGCGGTTGTAATCGAAGAGCATGCTGGCCTCAAACATTGCACGCGCAATGGTATGAAGCTCGTCGATGAGGCCGAAGCGCATCATGCCCATTGCAAAGCTGCCATGCTCCACCGGCCACACAGCCCCGCGATGATAACTGTAGGGGTCGTACGCCGGATGGTCCGCTGAGAGTGTACGCACACCCCAGCCGGAGAACATGTCATCCTGCAGGAGTCTTCGCGCCACCAGCCGCGCCGCATCCTTGTGCACGATGCCGCACGCCAGCAAGTGTCCGGGATTGGAGGCAATCGACTTAATCTGCCGCCGCTTGGAATCAAGACCAAGAGCGAAAAAATTCTTCTCTGGCATCCAAAAGCGGTCATTGAATCTTTTCTTGAGTTCGGAAGCCTCATCGAACATCCGGCGCGCGAGATCGTGATCGCCCATAAACCAAAGCAGTTCAGACATGCGTAGCTTCGCGACGTAGACAAAGGCCTGCTCTTCGCAGGTCGAGATCGGCGGCAGCACCATCCGGCCGTCCTCGTAAACAATCGCATCTCCGGAGTCTTTCCACCCCTGATTCTGATTTCCATGCTCGCTGCGCGATTTGTAGGCATAGAACCCGTCCTTGAATAAATCGGTGTACTGATCTTTCCATCGCAGAGCGCGCAGGGCGGGCTCGATCAAAGGCTGGATCAGATTTTTATTTCCGGCCCAATGCCAGAGTTCGGATAGCACCACGGGATAAAAGGACGAGGTAGTGGCCGCGCCGTAGTAGCGGGTTCGCGGGTTGTAGCAGAGAGACGCCAATGGCCCGGTGTGCGCTTCATGCAGCATGCGTCCCGGCTGCTCATCACGCCAATCGTTTTCCACCCGCCCTTGCCATTTCGGCATCTCGTACAAGGCGCCCCGCATTAACTGGTTTGAAGCAATGGCCATCTGCCAACTCGCAGTCAGGGCGTCTCTTCCAAACAGCGCAATGTAAATGGGCAACCCAGCAGCCATCACCCAGGATCGGTCTCCATCATCCATATCGGGCAGCCGCAAGTCGGCCAGATCATGTTTGGCCTGAAAGAGCGCCGCTTCTACGACGCCAGCCAGCGTGGGCTCAGTCTTGGCCTCGAATTGAGTGCTCTCGTTCAGGAAAATGTGCCGTTTGCGGTCAAGATCGTTTCGCGTCCCGAAAAATTGACGGCACTCGTACAATGGCCGCAGCATCTTGCCCTCGAACACGGGAATGAACTTGATGCAGGTGTGCCACGATTTGCCAGGCTTGAGCTTGACTTCAAATCGCAGCCGCGAGTCACGGTATCGAACGGGGGAATCCGAGTTCTCGATCTTCACGATCAACCCGCGTTGAATTCGAGCTGTCCCGGTGTTGCCTTGGTGAGAATACCGATGCGTCGCCTGGTAGTCGTAGGCGAGTTCGGCGCGTCCCGCGGACAGTGACCGCCAAGAGGCTCTCAACTTGCCGCGCTGCGTTCGTTCAAAAGTCTCTGCTTGATCGGCGAAGTCGCTGTCCAATTCAATTTCAAAAATAAACTTTGTGGCTGTTTGCGTGAAGTTTGTGAGATCGATGTCTTCATGCACCCCTAGCCCGACTGTGCGCGAAACCTTTAGTTCAAGAGTCTCCTCCGACTGGGGCTCCATCTCACCTGAGCCAGTATCTTTCCGCCACCTGATTCCGGGCGGGGTGGTGATGTAATATCCCAGCCACGAATGTTGCTCTACGTTGGACACCACCACCCGGTGTGGCTCCCGCCCATTCACGAAATACCGGTATCGCGACAGCACCCGAGTTTCGTACGCAAACAAACCGTGCCGCGGATGCGTACCAATCAGACCGTCAAGATCGGTCGCGAGCACGACTCGCCCTTGGCTGCAGTAAATCGTCTTCGGGCGCGGCTCGATTTTCGCCAGCGACCTGTAATGTTGCTCTTTCATACCTTCCGGCTCACTGCGCAAATCGAACTCGCTCATCCTTGAACTGAAAGCCTTATGCTCTTCTCCTATTCGCCCATATCGCGCCCGCAGTCACCAACGCCAGAGCACCCAGCGTGACCATCCCGGCACGAACCATCGACTCTCTCTGCGCCCGTTTCCGCGGCGCCACAAACTGCTTTTCCGGGTACATCACATCCTGAGAACCGTTTCCATCCTGCAATCCCATGTTGAGGACTTCTGCCAGATGCAACGCGTGACGGTTGGTCTCTTGCGCAATCTGCTCCTTGCAGCTGAATCCGTCCGCCAGAACGATGGTTGACAGCCCTGCCTTTCGTACCGCCGGAAGCAAGACGCGCTCTCCGCATGCCACCGAAACGTCGTATTTGTCTTTTTCGTACCCGAAGGAGCCCGCCATCCCGCAGCAACCCGAGTCCAGCACGTCGCTATCCAGCCCTATCTTGCGCATCAGCATTTCTTCTTCTTTAAAACGCAAGATTGCTTTGTGATGACAGTGCCCTTGTACGATTGCCTTGCGGTGGAGCTCCGGAGGCTGATAACCGGGCACTTTCTTGTCGAGAAACTCTGACAAAGTGAAGGTATTGTCGGCCAGACGACGCGCTTGGTCCGATTCAGGAAACCAGCTATGCATCTCGTCACGAAATACGGAACAGCAACTCGGCTCCAGCACCACCATGGGCGTTCCAGTTGCGACATAAGGCTCCAGCATCCTCAACTCACGCTGCAAGTACGATTTCGCCATATCGAGAAATCCATAGTCGTACAGGGGCCGGCCGCAGCAGTGATGCCCCTGCAGTACCTCCACCTGGCATCCCGCATGCTCGAGCACTTCAACTGCAGCGCGGGCAGTCTCGGGCATGAAGTAGTTGTTGAAGGTGTCTGCCCATAGCAGCACCTTGTGCCCGGTGGCGCGCCGAGCCTTGCGTTCCTGGAACCACGTCTGAAAAGTCTCGGCGGCGAATGCAGGAATCTTTCGCTTGAGCGGAACTCCACCGACCAGTTTGGTCAGCGTGGATAAACCCGGTAACTGGGTAAACAAATTCACGAAGCCGGGAGCGATCGACGCCAGCCGAGCCCATTTATCCACCCATCCAAACGCGTACGCGTATTTCGGACGAAGCCGGCCTTCCCAGTAGTGCGCCAGGAACTCCGCCTTGTAAGTCGCGACATCGACATTCACCGGGCAATCGCCCTTGCAACCCTTGCAGGATAAGCACAAATCCAACGCTTCCTTGATGTGTTCATCCCGCCATTGATCTGTGATGACCTCTCCATGCATCATCTCGAACAGCAGGTGGGTGCGGCCTCGCGTAGAATGCATCTCCTCGCGCGTCACCATGTAACTCGGACACATCGTGTCCTGCTCACCCTGCCCACTCTCTCGCCGGCATTTTCCAATTCCCACGCAGCGCAAGGCTGCTCGCGAAAACTGACCTTCATCGTCGGGATACTTGAAATACGTCCGCGGATTCCACGGGTGGTACCCGGCTCCCAGCCGTAAATTCTCATCCATCCGGTACGGATCCACTAGCTTCCCTGGATTCATTTTCCAATCCGGATCCCAGATTGATTTGAACTCACGGAATGCCGCTATCAACTCGTTGCCGAACATTTTGTACAGGAACTCAGCCCTGGCCTGACCGTCGCCGTGCTCACCCGAGAGCGATCCGTCATAACTTGTGACCAGATCGGTCGCTTCCTCCATAAACGAGCGCCACTTTCGAATGCCTGCCTCGCTGAACAAATCAAAATCGACGCGGCAATGGATGCAGCCCTGCCCGAAGTGCCCATAGAGCGCAGGATTGTATTGATACTTGTCGTAAAGCTTCCGCAGATCTCGCAGATAAGCGCCTACTTTGTCCGGCGCGACTGCCGAGTCTTCCCATCCCGGCCAGGATAGCGGCTCGCCAGGAACGAATGCCGTCGCGCCCAATCCTGACTCGCGCACATCCCAAATGCGTTGTTGATCGGCCTTGTCCGTGTAAAGCTTGATGCTTGGGTGGCCGTGCAGGGCCTTCATCGCCTCCCGCGCTCTCTCCTCGGCTTCTTCCTTCGTGCCGGCTCCGAACTCCGCTACCAGCCAGCCCTTTCCCTCTGGGAGTTCAGAGAGATCTTCAATTTGCCTCATGTTTTTCTTCTTTACGTTTTCGATGAGCCGGTCATCCAGCCCCTCGAGCGCAATCGGGCCAAACTTGACGATTTCAGGAACGTGATCTCCCGATTCATAAACACTCGGATATCCCAGCACCAGCAGCACGCGTTCCGGATAACTGAACATCAATCGCACTTTGGCTTCAAGGATCGTCACCAGCGTACTTTCGCTGCCCACCAAGGCGCGGGCCACGTTAAAGCGGCCGTCTTTACCGGGAATCAACTGGTCGAGGTTGTATCCAGAAACACGCCGAGGAATAAGGGGATATCTTTCTTCTACCAACTTGGCGTACTTGTCCCGAAGATTCCTCAAACGCGCGTAAATCTCGGCTCGCCGGCCACCCCGGCGGATCTCCTCATACAATTTTTGGTCATCCATCCATCCGACGGTCATTTCTGTGCCGTCGTACAGCAGGATGTCCATCTCCTCCACGTTGTTCGCCGCTTTCCCCGCCATCTGTGCGTGCGCACCGCAGGAATTGTTACCCAGCATGCCGCCAAACGTGCAGTGATTGTGGGTAGCAGGATCCGGGCCCCAGGTCAGCGTGTAGGGCTTTGCCGCATGGCGCAGCGTGTCGCAGATTGTCCCTGGCTGCACGCGGGCGTATTTCTGTCCCGGATTAATCTCGAGAATGTTGTGAAGATACTTCGTCCAATCGATGACCACGGCCACATTGCAGCATTGCCCGGCGAGGCTGGTTCCTCCTCCGCGGGAAAGGACTGGAGCGCCGAACTTGCGCGAGGCCGCTATTGTCTGGATGACATCCTCTCTGGACTTCGGTATCACGACTCCAATCGGAATCTGCCGGTAATTGGAGGCATCCGCCGCGTAGAGCGCCTTAGTGCCCGCATCGAAACGCACCTCGCCATCAATATTCCTTCGCAGTTCCGATTCCAGCCCCTTGGCATCAATCTCGTGCAATTGTGTCTGCCATGAACGGTGCAACATTTCGGTGGAAACTAGCGGGATTCGACTCGCAGACATCATTCCTCCCCTAAGCAGCGAAACGTTGCAGATCAGCTTGCTTCAGTTCAATTCCCACACCCGGCCGCGAAAGATCCGGCCGCAATTCGCCATTGACCGGCTGCAGTACGCCGTCGAAAAACATGTTTTCGATCCGAACGTGATCGTGAAAGTATTCGAGGTTGCGCAGCGGTTGAGCGGCACATCCGAGGTGAGCGTGAATGGCCGGAGCCGTGTGCGCTGAAAGATGCATATGAAAGGCCGCGCAAAGTGCTGACACTTGAAGAAAACCTGTAATGCCGCCGCATCGTGTGGCATCCGCCTGCAGCACATCGACAGCGTCGGCTTCCAGCATTCGTCGGAAGTAACCGGAGTCGTATCCGTACTCCCCCGCTGCAATGTCCATCCCTGCTGGCCCGCCATCGCGCATCAGTCGCAATCCGGCCAGGTCGTCAGACGAAACAGGTTCTTCAAACCAGCTGACTTTGAAGTCCGCGAAGCTCTCTGCCTGCTCTAACGCCTGCTTTCGGCTATAGGCGCCATTCGCATCCACGAATAGTTCTGCGTCGACTCCAATTGCCTCCCGGGCCAATCGCACTCTTCGGATATCCGCCTCAGCGTCTCGGCCGATTTTCATCTTGACCCGCGGAATGCCTTGTTCCACCCACCCTGATAATTGCCTCTGGAGTTGCACATCTGAGTACGAAGTGAATCCTCCGCTGCCGTAGATGGGGACGCCGCCCCTCGCAGCGCCAAGCAGTGTGACCAGGGGGACGTTGAGCAACCTGGCTTTGAGGTCCCAAAGCGCGGTATCCACCGCGGAGATTGCCATTGAGACGATCCCCGGGCGTCCCAGGTTGCGCGTCCCCGCCACCATGGCTTCCCAGCAGGCGGGGATGCCCATTGCGTCGCGGCCCTGTACCAGCTTGGCCAACAAGTCCTGGATCAACTTTCCCGTGGCGGCATCCGCATAGGTGTACCCCAGCCCGGTCAGGCACGCCGCGGTAACCCGGACCAGCACCAAGGTCGTGCTATCCCATTTCAGGGTTCCATCCGATTCCGGAAGATCTGTCGGGATACGATATATTTCGACCGCAATCTTTTCGATCGCCACCCCGCCAGAGGCTACATGGAACGATCTTTTTGGCATGATTGCCCGCGATGCAGCGAAACCTGTATTGATCTCACCGCTATCAGTGTTCGAACCTACAAATTAGAGATGACGATTTGAAGCGAAGCGATGGCGTGAAATTCGCTTTTGCACGAAGGACGGAATAGAGCGGTGAAAAAAGAAACTGTGGTAGTCACCGGCGCGTCTGCCGGTCTGGGCAGAGCTATCGCTCGCGAATTAGGAAAGCGCGGTGCGAGTGTGGGCCTGCTCGCACGCGGCCTTGATGGTCTTAACGGCGCACGGCGCGAGATCGAGCAGGCCGGCGGACGAGCTCTGGTTCTGCCCGTCGATGTCGGGGATCCCAATGCGGTCGAGCAGTCCGCCTCGAGCGTCGAAGATCAATTCGGTCCTATCGATATCTGGATCAACAACGCAATGCTGTCCGTGTTCTCGCCGGTAAAAGAAATGCTGCCCGAGGAATACAAACGTGTCACCGAGGTCACGTACCTAGGTGTTGTCTATGGCACGCTCGCTGCCCTCAAACGCATGCTTCCGCGCGACCGCGGAACCATAGTCCAGGTTGGATCAGCCTTGGCCTATCGCAGCATCCCTCTGCAAAGCGCTTATTGCGCCGCGAAGCATGCGATTGCAGGATTCACAGACTCCCTGCGTTGCGAATTGATTCATGACAAGAGCAGTGTCCACGTAACCATGGTGCACATGCCCGCCCTGAATACTCCGCAGTTCGGCTGGGTCAAGAGCCGCTTGCATTACAAGGCGCAACCTGTCCCGCCAATCTTCCAGCCCGAAGTCGGCGCCAAAGCGGTCTACTGGGCTGCTCATCATAGCCGGCGAGAGCTGTACGTAGGTATGTCTACGGTCGAGGCAATCGTGGGCAATAAAATTGCCCCGGAACTGTTGGATTATTATCTGGGAAAAACCGGGTACGACTCGCAGCAGACGTCCGAGCCAGAGGATCCGAACCGTCCAAATAATTTATGGAAACCTGTGCCCGGCGATCACGGCGCACACGGCGTTTTCGACTCGCGCGCCAAAGAAAAAAGCTGGGAACTCCGGGCCAGTCTGAACCGGCTCTGGCTGGGCATCGGGTTCGGCATCGGAGCCGCTTCAGCACTGCTGGCTGGATCAAAATCCGCGGGCCGGAAATTGAAAAGAACTCCGCTTGAGCGAGCGCTCCGCAAAGTAGCCTGAAGATGTGTTTGTACGCTCTTCAGAAGCCTTGCTTCTGCGCGGGCGATGTCCGGTGAGAGGCCACCTCTTTCTTCAACATCTCGTCCGCCTGCGCCAGAGTCAGATGGTCTGGCACGCGCTTAAACTCCTTGCGATAAAGTTGCTGCTGTTCGCTGATGCTCTTGAAGAATAGTGCCTTGCCGGTCATGTGCACATTGAGTACCGTCAGCTCCCAATATCCGGGAGCAACCGGCTCCTGTTTCACGTCGAAGCTGCCGCCTTTGTCCAGATGCCCCAGCAATCCTCCCAAAAACTTCACGCCATTGGTCAAGCGTCCGCTTATTTCCGCCAACCGATTCTGCTTCTCGTCGACCCATAAGCTCCCGTCCATCGCGTGAAAAACTTCTTCTTCGAAACCATGGGTTCGGAAGCGAAGGTTCGGTTTGAAATGGAGCTGCACGCGGTCCCCCTGGCGCTCTCCATATGTATAGATGAACGCATCGGGAAGCATTTTCAACATGCGCTTACTGCGATTGAAGTCTTCCGACTTTTCTTTCCGTGATTTCTGGGCTGCATTTGCATTCTTGATGAGTTGTTGAATCCGCCGTTCCGCATCCTGTTGTTCGGCGGGCGTTGGTGGGCGTCCATTGATCAGTAGCGGCCGCTGCAGTTCTCCGCTGGGACACTGAATCACTGCATCCACCTCGCTGCCGGAGTCGGGCTTTTTCGTTTCGATCTGGAATAGCCAGTGACTGTCGTCGTGCTCCTCGGCTCGTAATTCATTCTCCACGACGCGACGCGCGAGGTCGTTGGCAGAAAGGCTGGACTGCGCCTTGAGACCAGGATGCGGACAAAACAGCAAGGCCACGCATGCGGTCAATGCCAGCCTTCGGGACAGCTCTCGTGCTTCGCGATGGACGTTTGTGATCAGTTGCGATACCAGGCATCCCGCGTCAGCGGGAGGCCATCCTCACACAACCCTTTCATCAGTAACGTGTGATACATGTTTAGCCGGCCTGAGAGAAAACGCTGCGCCGAGCCCGCCATGTACAGGCGCCAGATGCGATACGTTGTCTCATCCCCCAGCTTGCGCGCTTCATCGGCCCGTTGCTCCTGCCGTCGCACCCATTGCCGCAGCGTGAGGCCATAGTGCTCGCGCAGGTTTTCCACGTCGCGCACTTCAAACCCGGCCCCTTCCGCGGCCTTAAGAGCGGTATTAAGCGGAACAAGGTCGCCATCCGGAAAAACGTAGCGGTCAATGAATGAAGCTCCGCGCCGCTGCTCGCTGGCGTTCGTCGAAATTCCCGAATTCAGAAACAGCCCTCCACGCTTGAGCCGCAGCCAAGCTGCGGAAAAGAACTCGGGGAGCATCTTTTCGCCAACGTGCTCAAACATACCTACACTGACGATCCTGTCGAACAACTGCGTTCCTTCCAGATCGCGGTAGTCGCACACCTCTACCCGGCATTGCTGGTTCAAGCCCGCCTCGCGAATGCGCTCATGCGCCGCTTCCGCCTGTGGAACGCTCAACGTAATCCCCAGCCCCCGTACGCCATAGTGAGCAGCAGCGTAAGCCAGCAGCCCGCCCCATCCACATCCAAAATCCAGAAGTCTGTCGCCCCTGCGCAGTTGCAGTTTTCTGCAAATGTAATCCATTTTCCGTTGCTGCGCGGCGTCGAGATCTGTTTCATCCCTACTCTTAAAATAGGCGCTGGAATACTGCATGGCGTCGTCGAGGAAAAGAGCAAAGAAATCCAGCGGCAGGTCATAGTGATACCTCACTGCCTGGCTATCTCGCCTTTTGGAATGCAGCGGTCCTGCCAACGTCCGCGCCTGGCGATCCGGAGGAAGCCGATCGTCGTCGTGGGGTAGCTCGCGATAACTTCGCAGCAATTGCAGACTGGGCACTCCCGACAGTCCAGACCCAAGCAAATGATCCGCCAGCGCGAAGACAGCCTCGATGTCGCCCTCAATGTCAACGTCATCGTAGATATAAGCTTGCCCTAAAGCCAGCTCACTTGGATCGGTGCACAGCCGACGAAGTGTCCCTGGGTAATTCAGAATCAGCGTACACCGGGGCTGCGTTGCCCCCCAGATACGCCCATCCCAAAGTCGAATCTGTAAACCATTGTTACGATAATCGGAGAGTATCTCCTCAAGAAACTGAATGCAGCGAAGGGAGTTGACTTCCTGCTGAACTGAATTCGCGATCAGGTCGTGCAAACCCATGCCAAACTTACGGGGGAGATCCCTAGTAGTATTCTCCATGCTGGCCTTCGACCTTCTCAATCAGCAGTTTTATGTATGACAATCGAACCTGGGCACGCGCCGGAAGCATTGCGGGAACTCGCCCCGGCTCCATTGCAACCGGGGCATATCAAAGTTCGGTGGGGCTAAGTGTTTTGACCAGAATGAACATCCAAATTCCCGTGCTCAAGGCCGACGCTTATTTCTTTGATATAGATGGCACTTTGCTGGTCAGCCGCGATCTGGTGCATTGGAACGCCATGCACCGAGCCATGCTCGAGGTTTACGGTCTGGACGCCAACCTCGACGGTATTCCATACCACGGCAAGACGGATGTGGCAATTCTTCGCATGGCCTTGAATCGACGAGGGATCTCTGATCCTCTGTTCTACGAAAAGCTACCCCAGGCGCTTGCAGTCATACGAAGCGACGTCTCCGCAAATGTAAAAGGCTTCAGGCCTCACGTATGTCCATCGATTCCCAAGGTCCTGGCCGAAATTCGCAGTTTTTACAAGCTCATCGGAGTCGCCTCTGGCAATCTCGAAAGTGTTGGCTGGAACAAACTGAGCGCGGCCGGTATTCGCGATTTCTTCACCTGCGGAAGCTTTGGCGATGAATTCGAGCTTCGCACGGAAATTTTCGATCACGCCGTCTCCGTTGCTAGGAGCGAATTGGGTCAATCGGCCTCGGTTTGCTTCGTCGGCGATACGCCCGATGACATACAGGCCGCCCGCAAGGTTAACGCCCAAGTCGTCGCCGTAGCCACTGGCATATTCCCTCTTGCTGAGCTGGCAACGTTCAATCCGGACCTGTGCTGCAGATCTTGCGATGAGGTCATGGGCCGCCTGCAGTGACTATCGTGCTGCCCATCCGGCCTGGCCTCTTGCCCCAGCTAAGTACATCACGTAGGCTTCGAAACGGAGTCGGCGTCTACAGTGTTTTCTGTATTATTCAAAAGATTCCCAGTGTTGATGCGCGTCTTATCTGAGTCGCGCAACTCCTCGGGAGCTCTGCTTCTGATTGCGGCGTTAAGCTTGCTCTCCCTGCCGCTTACTTTGCTATACCCTCTGCCCCTCCGCCTGGTGGTGGACAATGTACTAGGCCACAGTCCCCTCCCCCGGTTTCTCGCCAACATGTTCCCCTTGCATTCGGCAGAATTCGTCGCCATCGCCCTTGTGCTCGGCATTGCAGTAGTGGTCAACCTGCAAGGTTTAGCGTCGTGGTGGCTCCAAACCTATGTTGGTGAAAAACTGGTTTGGGATTTCCGCGCCAAGCTCCTCAATCACGTACAGCGCCTCCCCCTCTCTTTTCACGATCGATATGGCGCGACTGACTCGGTTTACCGCATTCAGCATGACGCTCCCGCCGTCCAGTACGTCGTCATCCAGGGACTCATCCCGCTCGGGACCGCGCTCCTCACCCTGGTTGGTATGATCTTCGTGACAATCCGGATCGATCTTTCCCTGGCCCTGGTCGCGCTCGGCATAACTCCACTGCTATTGGTTCTGACCGTCGCCTCCAGTCATCGAGCACGCAGGCAATCCGAAGCTGTAAAGGTGCTTGATACCCGCGCAATGTCGATCATCCAGGAGGTGATGGGCTGCATTCGAGTCATCAAGGCCTTTGCCCAGGAAGACGCCGAGCACGAACGCTTCGTCCGTAGATCCACCCAGCGCCGCTCCGGGCAAGTGAGACTCGCCATGTCTCAGGCTGTGTACAACATGTTGATCGGCCTTACCATCGCCGGCGGCACCGCGGCGTCCCTGTATCTCGGGGTTCTTCACGTGCGCGCCGGTGTGCTCACGGTCGGATCACTCCTGGTAGTGATGGCCTACATTGCCCAGCTGTACCAACCACTACAGGCTCTTACCAACAAAACCAGCGATCTGCAAGCCTGGATGATCAGCCTGCAGCGCTGCTTCACAATTCTCGATAGTGAACCGGAAATTGAGGAGAGCCCGCGTGCCTTGCCGCTGGACAAAGCAGTGGGCGAATTCGAATTCCGCAATGTCTCTTTCGAATACGGTTCCAGCGGTAGAGGTCTGCATAATCTCTCATTCAAAATTCCCGCCGGATCGAGGGTCGGAATTGTAGGCACCACCGGAGCGGGGAAAACGACCCTTCTGAATCTCATCATGCGTTTCTACGACCCGACCGAAGGCGAGGTGCTGCTTGATGGCATCGATCTCCGGCAGTATCGGATTGCCGACCTGCGACGCCAGTTTGCTGTGGTTCTCCAGGAGCCTGTACTGTTCGACGCCAGCATCGCTGAAAACATCGCTTACGGAAAGCGCAATGCTACAGACCATGAAATCGTCGCCGCGGCTAAGGCTGCTTCGGCGCACGATTTCATTTCCAAATTGAGCCGCGGGTACGAGACAAACACCGGCGAGCGAGGGGCAAACCTCTCCGGAGGGGAGCGTCAGCGTATTTCCCTGGCCCGGGCTTTCCTGCGCGATGCCCCCATCCTGATCCTCGATGAACCTACCAGTTCGGTGGACATAACTACCGAAGCTTCCATCATGAACGCGAGCGCCATGCTGATGCAGGGCCGGACCACCTTCATGATCTCCCACCACCTCCATACGCTGCGTCACTGCAATATGATTCTGGTCCTGGAACACGGGCAAATTGTAGAAGTTACGCAGTCTGTAGCCGAACTGTCTGAAGCCGCTGTCTCCTGATCGAATTTCCCGTGCAGCATCCTCCACGTACTCTGCATCTCTGATGCAGCAGGTATGCGCATACTCATCTTTGGACTGACCGTGAGTTCCTCCTGGGGAAACGGTCACGCGACAATCTGGCGCGGTCTGTGCCACGCGCTGGCTGAATCCGGTCACGGTGTCACCTTCTTCGAAAAAGATGTTCCCTACTACCGGTCGCATCGCGACTTGGGCGAGCCCAGCGGATATGCGCTGCAACTCTATTCGGACTGGGACGAAATTCAACCACAGGCTCAGAAGGCACTCTCAGAATGCGACTGCGCTGTCGTGACCTCTTACTGCCCTGATGCCCGCTCCGCCTCTGATCTCGTTCTGGCAAATCCCATAGTTTTCAGCATCTTCTACGACCTTGATACTCCTGTCACATTGAATGCCCTCGGCCGCAACGGCACAGTCGACTACATCCCTGCTTATGGCCTCGAACCCTTCAATCTCGTGTTGAGCTACACCGGCGGAAAAGCACTGTGCGAACTTGGGTCTCGACTGGGCGCAAAGCGGGTAGCCCCTTTATATGGAAGCGTAGACCCTCGCACTCACCATCGCGTCCAAGCGGATGACCGTTTCTCTTCTGATTTTTCTTACCTTGGGACCTACGCGGCCGATCGGCAGCAGCAACTCGAAGAACTCTTCCTAAAACCCGCGAACCAGTTTCCTGAAAAGAAATTCTGCATCGGGGGCGCACTGTATCCTCCTGATTTCCCGTGGACGGGAAACACGTACTTTGTGCGCCACGTCGCTCCTCCAGAACATTCCGCGTTCTATTCCTCTTCGAAGTTGACCCTGAATGTCACCCGCGCAGCTATGGCCGAGATGGGCTACTGTCCTTCCGGACGCCTCTTCGAAGCTGCCGCCTGTGGCACGCCCATTGTGAGTGACTCGTGGGAAGGGCTAGACCACTTCTTCGAGCCGGGCAAGGAGATTCTGGTTGCCAAAACCGCCGCGGAGGCAGTTCAGGCTTTGAACCTCGATCTGGGCGAACTCGAAACCGTCTCCCGCGCATCTCAAGCCCGGACCCTCGCCGAGCACACTGCTTCGCATCGGGCCGCTGAACTGATTTCCTTAATTGAGGCTAGCGCATGAGCGAAATATGGGGAATTGTTCCCGCCGCCGGATTGGGCAGCCGCATTCAACCGCTCGCCTTCTCCAAGGAATTATTGCCGGTCGGCTGTCGCGTGGAAGAGGAACGGCAGCGTCCCCGGGCCGTCAGCGAGTATCTGATCGAGCGCATGATCACGGCCGGGGCAACCAGGATCTGCTTCGTAGTCTCTCCCGGCAAGAGTGACATCATGGAATATTTCGGCGGGCGCCTGGGCGATACGTCAATTTGCTACGCGGTTCAGCAGGACCCGAAGGGTTTGTGCGACGCGCTCTTCACCGCACTTCCGTTTATTTCTCCCGATAGCGACGTCCTGATTGGACTTCCCGATACGATCTGGTTCCCGGTGGATGGTTTCCAGCAACTGCCCGCGCGGCGTTTTTCGTTTCTGCTTTTCGAAGTCCAGAGCCCGCATCTCTTTGACGCAGTCTGCTGTGACGACCAGGAACGAGTCACACAAGTTCAAGTCAAGACTCCGTACCCCGATACAAACTGGGTCTGGGGCGCCTTCCGCATGCCCGGCCAAACCTTGTCAGGGCTTCAGCAATTGTGGTGCGAACGCCGCCGCAAAGACGAATACATGGGCACGCTCGTCAACGAATACATAAACCGGGGAGGCGTAGTCAATGCCGTGAAGCGAGGCGAACTCTATGTCGATGTTGGCACTCTCCACGGATACCACGAAGCCTTGAGAGTCCTTTCCCAAACCGAACTGGCCCATCCCTAGTGCAACTACAAAGGAATGGTAGGGCCGCCGGAACGATACTCCTGAGGATGGTTTCCATGCACAATGAGTGTAAAGGCAATGTACCTCGACGATGGAAGCACGTCGATTCTACGCGCTGCTTAATGCCAATCGTAACCTCGACCAGCTTCGATTCTGCCGGAGCCCCGATCTGCTTTAGTGCTCGTTTGCCGCTGGAATTCGCGTTGATTTAGGATCCTCTGAACCATAACCTTATCTCGGGAGGTTTCCGATGAATCACGCAGCGGTTCACAGTTCAATCGAAAGGCCGTACGCATCGAATCAAACAGGACGAATCGTTTTGGCAAGCGCCGCGGTTTGCATTCTTCTGGTCCTGACTGCGTGCTCCGGGAAGCAGGGCGCAGGGCAACATGCCACAATCCTGATGCGGGACGGGTCGACGCTTACCGGCACGGTGACAGCGACCTCTCCTTCGGAAATCACTTTGGCGACGGATGACAACACGACACGCCAGATCCCAATGACGCAGGTGAAATCGATTGAGTACGACGATGCCCAGGCGGCGCAAAATTCGTCGACGCAGCCTGCGGCGGCACCAGGCCAGTCGCCTTCGGGCAGGGCCTCGCGTTCGGCAAACGAACGCCACCATCCTTCGCAAGCCGAGATTCGCACGAAGACCTACGTTGTGCCTGTGGGGACGAAAGTTTCTGTCCGGACCGATGACGCGATCAACTCTGCAACCGCTACCGAAGGGCAAACCTACGCGGCCGAAGTCACCGACGATGTACTTGATGCGAATGGCGATGTCGTGATCCCGCATGGTTCGAATGCGCAGATTGTGATTCGCTCGGCGTCGAAAGGCGGACGCTTCCGTGGCGCTTCGGATCTTGTACTGGACCTGCAATCGGTGTCGGTTGAGGGGCAGCAATACATCGTGAGCACGACGGACCTGCAACAAAGCGGCAAGCAGGGACTCGGAGCGAATAAGCGGACCGCCGAATATACCGGTGGCGGCGCTGCGGTGGGCGCAATCATCGGTGCCATTGCGGGAGGCGGGAAAGGTGCAGCCATCGGCGCCGGCGCGGGCGCGGGAGGTGGCGCTTTGACCCAGGTTCTGACTAAGGGCGGCACGATCAAAGTGCCGGCGGAAACCGTGTTGACGTTCCAGTTCGACAAACCCGTCAAGATCGTTCAGGCACGATGACCGCACGAGCATTAATGAGATGGTCCGCCGCCGAGTAGCATAACTCGGCAGTTTCATTTGGAGGATCATCGTCATGCACATCGCATCCATTGGCATCGATCTCGGAAAGACCACCTTTCACCTAGTTGCATTGGGAG
>JBKOUZ010000031.1:0-86050 GCA_046723715.1 Acidobacteriota bacterium
GAGCAGCGCTGCTGATCTTCACGCTTTCCATGGACGAGATCGCCGTCAGCTTTTTCCTGATCGGTCGCGACAACACCTTGCCGCTGGAAATCTGGGGAAGGCTGCGCCGTGGCATCACGCCGGAAATCAACGCCGTTTCTACAATTATTTTCTTATTCTCACTTGTCGCGATCGTCATTTGGTATCGCCTGCGGGTAAGGGCCCAAGGTCGGGCTGAGATTGGGGCGGAATTGATGGAGACTTCGGAAGCGGCAGCGTAACCAGGACGAGCGACGCGTTCAGTCCAAAATGGAACCCTATCTCAAAAATAATCGCCTCCGCGAAAAAATCGCCTCCGCGAAAAAATCGCCTCGTAACTTCTGTAGCATTTTCTGTGCAGAACCTTGAGGCGCACCTTACGTTCGAACACACCTCCTATCAGTTCCGCCGGCGCACCTATCTCTATTTAGGTTTTCTTCTCGCAGCCATTATGGCTTTCCATGTGGCCACATTGCGGGACGGTCATTTATGGGGCGACGACTTCGCTATGTATATCCTCCATGCGCAGAATATCGCGGAGGGGCGTCCATATGCGGATACAGGGTATGTCTACAATCCTGCAGTTCCCGTCTACGGTCCCAGAATGTACCCGCCCGTGTTCCCACTTCTGCTGGCGCCTTTGTACAAAGTGTTTGGCCTCAGCTTGTTTCCAATGAAAGTGGAGCAAGTGTTCTTCATCGTCTTGATGCTGGCCACCGTATTTGTCATGTGGCATCACGAGCTAGGCACAGGCTACTCGCTTGCGCTAGTCGCCATTCTTGGCTTTAGTCTGAACTTCTGGACGGCAAAAGACAGCATTCTGTCCGATTTGCCTTTTCTGTTCTTTTTTTATGTGGCCGTGCTTTTGCTGCGCTGGAAACCTCAAAGCCAGAAGCAGCGCTGGGCTTGGAGTGTGTTCCTGGGCCTGACTTTATACCTGGCGATAGGTACCCGAACCGCTGGACTCACATTGGTCCCGGGGGTTCTGCTCTATCAATGGTTGCGAACCAGGCGGATCAATCGGTTCACGTGGATCGCGCTCGTCCTCTGCGCAGCCGCTCTCATTGCGCAGAATTGGGTGGTGGGAACGGTGCCGGGTGGTTACCTGGAGCAACTTCATTCCACGACTCCCAAAACCATCTTGTTCAATGTGCTTCGATACTCCCGGGCTCTCGCCGGTTCCTGGGTGGGCTGGGTGCGAAATCCTTTTTCGTATTTCCTGCTGGCCGTGATTGGTGTCCTGACTTTGGTGGGCTTCCGTTCTCAGCGCCGTAACGGAGTTGCAGCGATCGAGTGTTTGCTCGTTCCTTATCTCATACTGATGGTGCTCTGGCCATTCGGAGCGGGCATTCGATATGCGCTTCCATTCGTGCCCTGGATCACATTTCTGGCTCTGAGCGGACTGCACGAACTCAGCTCCCGGTTTAAGCTGCGCTACCCGGCAGCCGCGCCTTGCGGATTTTTGCTGCTTCTTGCCATTCCGGCATCTCAGGCCTACCACGCGAGCGACTTCGGAACAATTCGCGAGAACACCGGCCTTCCCGAATTTAATGACCTTTGCAAGACGGTGCGCAACACGACCGGCCCTGAGGACATCTTCATCTACTATCGCGCACGTGCTCTCACGCTATACACCAATCGAAGAGCTTCCACTTACAACCTGCACGGCACACAAGCGGAACTATGGGAGTACTCGCGGAAAATTCACGCCACCTATCTCATCACGACAAACGCCTTCCATGAAGATAGCGGGTTCCTTGCTCGATATGTTGACGCGCATCCTGAAGAGATGAAGCTCACGTACCGGAATGCGCACTTCCGGTTGTATCGCATGCATCACACGGTTGACCCAACAACAGCATCGATTTCCCGCTGAGAATCCGCAGCAATTCCCTCACCTCATAGTAAAGTGGTAGAGAGGCCAAATCAGGAAGGATTACGATTGAGTTCAGGGATTCGCAACATCGCCATTATTGCGCACGTTGACCATGGTAAGACTACTCTGGTCGATGCCATGCTGCAGCAGAGCGGCACTTTTCGCTCCAATGAACACCACGTCGAACGCGTGATGGACTCGAATGAACTGGAGCGCGAGCGTGGCATCACAATTCTGGCAAAAAATACTGCGATCTTTTACCACGATGTGAAGGTCAACATTGTCGACACGCCCGGCCACAGTGACTTCGGCGGCGAAGTCGAACGCGCACTGAAAATGGTGGATGGCGTCATGCTGCTGGTGGACGCCAGCGAAGGCCCGTTGCCCCAGACACGCTACGTTCTCAGCAAGGCGCTCGAAGCCAAATTGCCGCCCATTGTCGTCATTAACAAAATCGACCGGGCCGACGCGCGTCCCCAGGAAGTGCTGAACGAAATCTACGATTTGTTCATTGATCTGGACGCCAAAGAAGAACAGATCGATTTCCCCGTGCTCTATACCAACGCAAAAACGGGGACGGCGAACACAGATATCGGGGGCGACAGCCAAGATCTTCGGCCCCTGTTCGATGCAATCCTGAAAACAATTCCGCCGCCAAAAGGCGATGCCGACGGGCCTTTACAAATACTCGTGGCAAACCTGGATTACAGCGACTACCTGGGCCGCCTGGCGATCGCCCGAGTGTTTAACGGCAAGATGTTTACCGGAGAGGAAGTCGCGATCGCCAAGCTCGATGGATCGATACACAAAACCAAGATTACTAAGCTCTTCTCCTTTTCCGGCCTGAAGCGCACTGACATTACACAAACTGAGCTCGGAGACATTATTGCTGTCGCCGGCGTCGAAGGGATCACGATCGGGGAAACTATTACGAATGTGGAAAATCCCGCTCCGCTCCCGCACATTGCCATTGACGAGCCCACGATCGCCATGTTGTTCACCGTCAACACTTCCCCATTCGCCGGAAAAGACGGAAACTATGTGACCTCGCGTAATCTTCGCGAACGCCTGGAAAAAGAGCTGCTGACGAACGTTTCCTTGCGCGTCGAAGACACCGGCTCAACTGATTCATTCAAGGTGCTGGGGCGCGGAGAACTGCAACTCTCAATCTTGATCGAGATGATGCGGCGCGAGGGTTACGAGCTGATGGTAGGCAAGCCGGAGATCGTCACCAAACGCATTGATGGAAAGCTCATGGAGCCCGTCGAACACCTCACCGTTGATGTTCCTGAAGACTTCGTGGGTGTAGTCATGGAACAACTGGGGTCGCGCAAAGGCGAAGTCACGAACATGCACAATCATGGTTACGGGCGTGTGCGTATTGAGTTCCGCGTGCCGAGCCGGGGTCTCATCGGCCTGCGCAGCCAGTTGCTCACCGACACGCGTGGGACGATCGTCATGAACTCGCTGTTTGACGGCTACACCGAATGGCAGGGTGAAATCCCTCATCGCCTCACCGGGGCGCTCATTGCCGACCGTGCCGGATTGTCGACCGCGTACGCGCTGTGGGGACTGCAGGAACGCGGTGAACTGTTCGTTGGGCCTGGCGTCGAGCTCTATGAAGGCATGATCATCGGCGAAAATGCGAAGGACACGGATTTGGACGTCAACGCCGTGCGCGAGAAGAAGTTGACCAACATGCGCGCGTCGACCGCTGACGAAGCTATCCGCCTGGTGCCGTTCAAGCCACTGAACCTCGAGCAAGCGATTGAGTTCATCACGGACGACGAGTTCGTGGAAGTGACTCCCAAATCATTGCGGCTCCGAAAAAAGGTCTTGCAGGCGAACAAGCGTAAGAAGAGTTCATTCGTGACGGTCGAAGAGTCGTGAAGCGGGCCGTCAAATCTAACAAGAACCCCAAAAAGAACCTGCACTTTCGCATGTTCCTCGTCCCTTGCAGTTGCGGGAGCACCTTCGCCGTCGCGGAAAACTATGATCATCAGGGAACTGCCTGGAGCCGTTACATGGTCTGCCCTGGTTGCGGCAAGCGCCACGATCCGAAGAACCGTCTGCTGCAGATGGGATTCCATCGCGAAGGTTATTGGAAGGTGGATGAGTGCTAGCTGTACGAGGCTAAGCAGTGTCTACGACAAGCACTCTCGCTCGACTAAGCCCCAATTGATGTTGACAGTCATTTCCCAAAAACCTGCTATACTTTCGCCCGCACTTGACTGTTGCCGGCTCCGGTCTCGATTTCCAGGAAGGCCTTTCCAACCTGCCAGTCCGCCGAACTGAGCTTGCATTCCGACAGCTCAATGCAGGGGCAGACGCGTGAAGAATATCTTTGTGGGCAACCTGAGTTTCAATACAGGCGAAGATGAACTGCGGCAACTCTTTGAAGCATACGGCCAAGTCGATCGTGTCAGCATCATGACCGACCGTGACACTGGGAGATCGCGCGGTTTCGGCTTCGTCGAAATGAACAGTAACGAAGACGGCGAGAAGGCAATCACGGCGCTGAACGGATCGCAGATCGGCGGCCGGACCATTAACGTCAATGAGGCTCGTCCGAAAACTGAGCGCAGTGGGGGAGGCGGTGGCGGCCGGGATCGGGGCGGCCGCAGTTCGGGGCGCCAGCGCGACCGCTGGTAGGGCGCAAGACAGAGATCAAAAACGGCGAGAACTGCTCCCGCGTTGCCGCCCGTCCGTCCGCCCATGTAAACTGTAGTCACTGCGCGCCCGTAGCTCAGCTGGATAGAGCGGTTGCCTCCGGAGCAACAGGTCGGGAGTTCGAATCTCTCCGGGCGCACCACAACCTCGCTATCACTTTCCTGTTCTTGATTTCTTACACGCGCATTAGCTCGTAACGTCTTAGTTCCGTTCTTAATAATGTGCGCTAGAATCTCGTATCCCGCGTCAACAGCGCTGGATTGCAGAACATTGACTTTGCAGACTGCAAATTACGACGCCATCCTGATTGTCTCCTTCGGCGGACCCGAATCTCGGGCAGATGTAATCCCGTTTCTTGAAAACGTGCTGAGGGGCAGAAATGTATCTCGCGAGCGGATGCTTGCCGTCGCCGAGCACTATTACCACTTCGAGGGCAAGAGTCCCATTAACCAACAAACTCGCGAGTTGATTGCAGCCCTGAAGGACGAACTCGCTCAGCATGGGCCGAATCTCCCGGTGTATTGGGGAAACCGCAACTGGCATCCCATGCTGCCCGACACGCTCCGGCAAATGAAGCAGGAGGGAATCAAGCGGGCGCTGGCTTTTGTGACCTCCGCCTACAGTTCCTACTCCGGATGCCGCCAATACCGGGAAGATATTGCTCGAGCACAAAGCCAGGTCGGAGCCGGCTCGCCGGAGATCGATAAACTCCGAGTGTTCTTCAATCACCCTGGTTTCATTGAAGCCACGGAGGACAGACTGAAGGAGGCGTTGAGCGAACTTCCGGCCGAGTCAAAGCGCGATGTTCAGCTGGTTTATGTGGCGCACAGCATTCCAGTGTCCATGGCAAACACTTCGGACTATGTTCAGCAATTAGAGGAAGTACGGAAACTAGTCTCCACGCGCTTGCACATTTCCAAGGATGCTCTCGTCTATCAGAGCCGTAGCGGAGTGCCCGGGCAGCCGTGGTTAGAGCCCGACATTCTGGATTATTTGCGCGAGGTAAAAGGACGGAATCTGGCAAGCGCTTTGGTTGTCGCGCCCATCAGCTTCATTTCCGATCACATGGAAGTGCTTTATGACCTCGACATAGAAGCACGACAACTCTGTGATTCCATCGGCCTGCGCATGGTGCGGGCGAAGACGGTTGGCGTGAACCCCAAGTTCATCGCCATGATTCGGGAATTAATCTCAGAGCGGACGAGCGGCGCGGAACGCCGGGCATTAGGATCGATGGGCTCGCGACAAGATGTTTGCGCAGACGACTGTTGCCCCGCGCCGGTGCGCCCCATCCGACCACAAATCGGGATCCCTTCCCATAAAGAATAAGCAGAGGACTATCTGGGCACGGTTTGCGCGCTGGGCTGCTCGTAGCCGGTAGCTTTCGGTCGGCCCTCAACCAAATGCATGGTTTCCAGTATCGTCTTGATCACGGGTTCGTTCCCGACCGCGGTGTTCAGCATCATGTGGTAGAGCGAGCGGGTCGGCCAGTCGGCGTTGAAGTAATGTTTCACGTACGCAATGCGCTCCCGGTCCACGGAATCTACGAGTTCTTCGGCTTCTTGCTGCGAGTGGCCATCCGCTATGGTGCGGCGTATTTTTTCGGCCCGTGGCGCGTACAGGAAAACGTGAAATGCGTCTGCATGCTCGCGAAGAAAATAGGGCGCTCCCCGGCCGACCAGGACGGCATTCCCTTCGGTTGCGATCCGCTCCATGATGTCCTGCATCATCGCTACCATGCGATCCGTATCGAAGATCTGGCTGCTCAGAGGAGTGCTGCGTTCGTAGCTTCCGCGCCAGAAGACTTTTGCCAGTCGGTGCAGACGACTGTCACGCCGCTCATCGCAGCGCATAACCGCGGAAGGATCTACCTGGGCGATCCGGGCAATTTCTTCGGTCAGGAGATGGTCCCAGAGCTTCCAGCCCAGGCGCTCCGCCAGTGTGGCCGCAATTGCGCCCGCGCCCGACCCGTACTCGCGCTCGATGGTGATGAGGCGAAACATGGGGTGTTAGTGTACTGCCATTCCACCGCCGGGCTTCGTCTTTTTTATCAAGAAAACGGCGGGGATCATGAGCATGATGACAACACCCAGGAACCAGAAACAGTCGATGTACGACAGCATGGTTGCCTGACGCTGAACTGTACTTTGGAGTAACGCATATGCCTGTTGGGTTGCTCCCGCCGCACTATTGCCATGCGCCCGCATGGCTTGGGACGCTCCATTCAGCATCCTCAACAGGGCCGGGTTCCCCCCACTCAGGTTGCCGGCCAGGTTGGTCAGGTGCAACTGGGCCCGCCGGTCCAACATCGTCGTCACCACGGAGATTCCTACACTTCCCCCGATGTTTCGAGCCAAGTTCATCAATCCTGAAGCCGCATTATTCTTATCCCGCGGCAGAAAGGAGTAGGCTGCCGTATTGATTGGAACGAAGAGGAATGCCATGCCGACTGCTTGCATAAGGCGCGCAAGGGCGACTGTCCGGAAATCGATTCCCAGATTAAATCGCGTCATATAAAACAACGAGCCCGAGAGCACAACCAGGCCGAATGCCAACAGCCAACGCGGTGTATACCGCGAGAGCAAGAAACCGACTAGCGGCAACAGCAGCATGATCATGAATCCACCGGGCATCAGCGCGAAGCCCGACTGCTGGGCGGTATATCCGAGCATTGTCTGCATGAACAAAGGCAGGAGCAGCGTGCTTCCCAGTAGTGCGAATCCGAGCATAAACATCAGCAGATTCGAGATGCCAAACGTGCGATCGCGAAACAAATGCAAATCGACAATGGGGTCTTTCTGCTTCCATTCCCAGTAGATAACGAAAATCAAAGCTGCAGCGGAGATGACCGCCAGGCCCAGAATGAAATGCGATTCGAACCAGTCCTCACGCTGACCCTTATCGAGCACGACTTGCAGGGTTCCTAATCCGAGGGCCACGAACCCCAAACCCACATAGTCAATATGGGTCTCGCTGATTTTGCGGCGACGAAAATACGGGGGGTCCTGAATCAACCTCGAGGTCAGCAGCATTGACAAAATGCCGACCGGAAGATTGATGAAGAAAATCCAGCGCCAGCTGAAGTTATCCGTGATCCATCCGCCCAGTGTTGGGCCAATTGCTGGAGCAGTGACGACTGCAACTCCGTAAACCGCAAACGCCATACCCCGCTTCGCGGGGGGAAATGTGTCAGCGAGAATAGCTTGCTCGCTTGGCTGTAAGCCACCGCCACCTGCTCCCTGCAAGACCCGGCAAATGATGAGAACCGCGAGATTGGGCGCCAGCCCGCAGAGAAATGAGCTGATCGTGAACAGCGCCACGCAGCCCATGTAAAAATTCTTGCGCCCCACGATGGAAGAGAGCCAGCCGCTTAGCGGAAGAACAATGGCGTTCGAGACCAGATAAGAGGTTAGAACCCAGGTGCTTTCGTCCTGTCCCGCTGACAGGCTGCCGGCGATGTGCGGTAGCGCGACGTTGGCAATGGAAGTATCCAGCACCTCCATGAATGTCGCCAGCGTGACCGCCATGGCGATCACCCACGGATTGACAGCAGGCCGCCAGGAATCCGCCCGGTCCAGTGTGGCCGTTACAGCACCCATCAGCGGATTTGGACCTTGGGCGTCACCGACATCCCGGGACGCAGCTGATGATCTTTATTGGATCCCGGGTCAAGCAAAATTTTCACCGGAATGCGTTGCACCACCTTCACGTAATTACCAGTAGCATTCTCCGGCGGCAGCAAGCTAAACCGTGCCCCGCTGGCTCCAGCGATGCTGTCGACTTTTCCGTTATATTTCCTGCCATTCGCGTCAACTTCAATAGTGACGAGTTGCCCCACCTTCATATCGCGAAGCTGCGTTTCTTTAAAGTTGGCGGTGATCCAGATGTCATCGAGATTGATGACTTTCATCAACTCCTGACCTGGGGCGACATTCTGACCGACTTCAACCGTACGATCACTAACAATGCCATTTACGGGAGCCACGATCTTGGTGTACTGCAAATTGAGTTGCGCCTGGTCCAGGTTGGCCTTCATGCGCTGCACCTCGGCCAGCGCCGACGTAGCCCGGGCACGTGTGATCTGCATCTGCTTGGGTGCGGTCCTGGCGTTTGCCCAGTTCGCCTGAGCCTGTACCAGCTTGGCTTGCGCTTGCGTGACCTGCTGCTGGGCAGCGTCCACGTTAGCCCGCGCCGCTTCCACTCCGGCAGCGCTGGCCAGCGCCGAGGCTACTGCCTGATCGTATTGCTGGTGAGAAATCTCTTGTTTCGCAACGAGCTGCTTATAGCGCCCGAGGTCGTTCTGCGCTTTCACGTCGTTCGCTTCCGCCTGTTGCAGTTGGGCCTTCGCGGCCTGGTATTGATGCAACGCGACCTCGATCCCGGCGCGGGCGCTGTTCACATCGGCTTCGGTGGCAGAGACCTGGCTGCTGGTGCTCACGGACGTAATCGGAACATTCACTCCCGCGGCCAGGGCGGACGCCTGTGCGTCGGCGTAATCGGCCTTCGCCCGCTCGTACGCAAGCTGGTAATCCGCCGGGTCGATCTCTACCAAGACCGTCCCTGCGGAGACATACTGGTTGTCTTGCACGTTGAGTTTGATTACGTGGCCAGAAATTCGAGCGCTGACAGAATTGATGTGTCCGTCGACCTGGGCGTCGTCGGTAGATTCGTAGCTGGTGAAGTAGCGATAGGCGAAGAAACCAATGACCAGCAGAACGATAATTGCTATCACAATGGCAATGCGGAAGCCGGAACTTTGCGTGCGCGAAGGACGAGTGTGATAGTCCCTTTCGGTCGCCGGCAAGGGCTTAGTGCGTTCCTGACGTTCGGCCGCGGTTTCTGGGGCTGGGCCTGTTGCAGGAGGGCTCTGCGTTGTGGGCTCCATATTTATTGCATGCCTTTCAGATAGCGTTTGACACCCTGCTCGGCGTCACCGATCGCGTAAGCGAGTTCCACCTTTGCCAGATTATGAGCATAAAGACTCTGAATGTAATTTTCGTGGGCAGCGGCCACTGATTCCTGCGCCTGCACTACTTCCAGGTTGTCCGCAACTCCTGCCGCGAATCGATCTTGCGATTGCCCGAGCGTCTGATCCGCCAATTCAACCGAACTGCGTGCCACTTCAACTTGTTCAGCCGAAGCGTTGAGGTCGAGCAGCGCGGATCGCACTTCGTAATCGATCCTGCCTTGCAGGTCCCCTAATTGCGACCGCGCCTGCTTCAGTTGAGCATCGGCTTCGAGGACGTCGGCATGAACCCGGTTGCCTGCAAAGATAGGGATGTTCACACCCCCGATCACTTGCCAGGTGCCATTGGAATGAGCAGGTGTCACACCAATATCACCGATGTTTGCGTCCAGATCCACAGTAGGATACCGGCCTGCCTGCGCCGCTCTCTTGGCTAATTCGGCGGAGCGCACTTGTGCCAGTGCCGCCTGATAATCTCCTCGCTCTTTATACGCGTGTTGCAAGTACACTTCGAGCGCAAGTGGAGTGAGGGCCTGATAGGGAGCTTTCTCGGTAAGCACGAACTTTTGTCCAAGTGGAAGTCCGATGATCCGCGCTACGCTCAGGGTTGATTTCGCCAACTGGTTGCGGGCAAGAATGAGCTGTTGCTGGCGAGCCTGCAGTTCCACCTGCGAACGCAATGCATCTATTACAGGCGTCAGCCCCGCTTTCTGCTGATCAGTGGCCTTTTCGAAGAGTGCCTGGGCGCTTTTCACCTGTGCTTCCGCCGTGTCGACCCTGGCAGCCGCAGCAATCGATTGCAAATAGGAATTTCCCACCGCAAGCACCACCAGTTCGCGAGCATCCTTGACATTGAACTGCGCCACTTTAAGCCGCTCGGAGGCCGCGCGTTCGTTCTCAAGAGCCCTGAAGCTGAACAGCGACTGTGAGAGACTCGCCCGCAAATCAAAGTAATTGAAGGGACCGAGAACCCGCGGAAGCGGAGCATGAAACACACTGGGCTTCAATCCAAGAGCAGCAAGACTCTCGGTCTGAACGGCTTCTTGAGCACGTGCTCCAATGTTGGGCAATAGTTCCGCGAGTTGCTTCCAACGTTCGCCGCGAGCCGCTTGCGCCCGATCTCCGGCGAGGAGCAGCCCCAGATTGTTTCGCAACCCGCGATCGATCGCGTCTTTAAAGTCGATCTGCAGGACCTCTGATGTCGCATTACCCTCGGGTGCACTCCCCTGAAATGGACTTTGCGTGGCTGGAAGTGAAACGCTCGGAGTCGTCGCGGCGCCGCCCATGGATTGACCGAACAGCGGCGGCACTGACCAGCACAAGAAACAAGAAAATGCAGTCAGCAGAATTCTCAATGAGCCTTGCATGCTTATATGGGGAGTTCGGCAGCAAACCGGCAGGTAGCGGCCAACCCTTCTTTCCGTCTATAGCATAACTCGCCAGATTCGATTCATTTTCTACAGTTTACGATGCAAACGATTCGCGCTTCGCATAACAAACACGCCAGAAGAATGGGTCACCGGATGGCTAAAGGACTGGGGAACGCGGTGACTTAGGTCATCTTGAAGCGGAGTGACCGTCGGTTCAAGCTATTTGAGCGTCTATTTCTCCAAGGAATGGTGCATGAGCGCGGCGGTCACAGGAACTGACTGGACGAAGATACTCTCGGATCCGGACCTTGTCCGGCACGTCGGCAAATTGCTACAGACCTATCGCGAAGCGCCCGTTGAGAAGCGCGAGGAAGCTCTGCTGGCGGCCATGCGCGAGATAAAATCTGTCCCATCGCCGAGTTCCGTACCTGCGGTCAAATTAGCACATTCAGCTCAACCTTTACCCGCACCGGTGTCCACAACGCCTCCCTTCGAAGCTGATTTATTCAGCACGAATTGGAGCAGCGATCGCCGTCGTCATCCCCGCATCAAGTGCTTTGTGGCGGTGGAACTGCGGGTAGACGGCTCCTCCTCCCCCATTTGGGGCAATCTTTCCAACACCAGTGCTGGAGGCTGCCTGGTTGAGACCGCGAATGCCGTACAATCTGGCTCGGAGGTCGAAATCGGACTTTGGCTCCCGAACGGCAAGATCTGGGTAAAAGGATTTGCCCTGACGGGGGTCGTTACTCGAAGCGGACCCGCTACTGGCGTTCGCGTTCGGTTTGCGGGAATGAGCCCCGCCGAGCGCGAAAACCTCCGCCAGTTTTTGAAGTTCGTGCAGGACACAATTCGCTCCTCGAAGAGCGAGAATAGTTACATCCAGATGCTGAAATAAAGCATTCGCCGTATTGCGAGTCCTCATCAATCCATCCCACCGTAGAAATTGATACACTCTCTGTTCAGTACCTTGCCCTTACTATTGCACCCGTTTGTTAGCTCGAAAACTCTAATCATCTGTAAGCCATCCCATATGGCATCAATTTCAGATTGAAGGAGCAGAGTCGCATGGTAGCCAGTGATCAAGTCTTAGTAACCGGAGCACAACTGGACACGCTGTGCATCAACACGATTCGGACTCTCGCCATTGATGCCGTGCAGCAGGCCAACTCAGGGCATCCCGGCGCTCCGATGGGACTAGCCCCGGTCGCCTACGCGCTGTGGCAGCAGTTTTTGCGCTACGACCCAGCCGATCCCACCTGGCTCAACCGCGATCGTTTCGTGCTTTCGAATGGCCATGCCTCGATGCTGCTTTACGCGATGCTGCATCTGGCCGAAGTTCGGCAAGTGGATGAAAACGGGACACTCACCAAAAATTTATCCGTGTCGATGGACGACATCAAACACTTCCGGCAACTCGGCAGCAGGACACCAGGCCACCCGGAATCGCACATCACCACCGGAGTGGAAGTCACAACCGGACCGCTGGGCCAGGGCGTTGGCAATAGTGTCGGCATGGCCATTGCCGGAAAATGGCAGGCGGCGAATTTCAACAAGCCCGGTTTCGAGATCTTTAATTACAACGTGTACACGATGTGCTCCGATGGCGACCTCATGGAAGGCATCGGCGGCGAAGCCGCATCGCTCGCGGGCCATCTGAAACTCTCAAATCTCTGCTGGATCTACGATCACAACTCCATCACCCTGGATGGACCAGCAAACTGGTCCTTCAGCGAAGATGTCGCCACTCGGTTTGTGGGATATGGGTGGAATATTACCCGAGTAGCCGACGCCAACGATCTGGAAATGATCGCGCGCGCCTTCGAGATTTTCCAGAAAACAACCGACCGGCCGACATTGATTATCGTCGATAGCCACATCGGTTACGGATCCCCCAACAAACAGGATTCCAACTCCTCCCACGGTGAACCACTGGGTGAAGAGGAAGTGCGCCTCGTCAAAAAATTTTACGGCTGGCCGGAGGATGCCAAGTTCCTGGTTCCTGACGGCGTGCGCGAGCATTTCCGCGACACCGTTGGCAAGCGCGGCCGCGAACTCCGCACGCAATGGTCGAAACTGTTTTCGGACTACTCGAAAAAATTTCCTGACCTGTCCGAGCGCTTAAACGAGATGCAACACCATCAACTTCCTGCAAGCTGGGATAAAAACATCCCCAGTTTCCCTCCGGATCCAAAGGGTGTGGCGACACGCGAGAGCTCCGGTAAGGTGCTGAACGCTTTTGCGCAGAATATTCCCTGGCTCATTGGTGGTTCCGCGGATCTCGCTACCTCGAATAAGACAACATTGAAATTCGATGGCGCGGGAGAGTTCAAGTCTGGCAACTATTCCGGGCGCAATCTTCATTTCGGAGTGCGCGAACACGCGATGGGGGCAAGTGTGAACGGGATGACGCTGTCCAGCATCCGCGCGTTTGGCGCAACGTTCTTTAACTTCAGCGATTACATGCGGCCCAGCATGCGGCTGGCCGCACTGATGCAAATTCCGTCCATATTCGTATTCACGCATGATTCCATCGGACTGGGCGAAGACGGACCAACCCATCAGCCGATCGAACAGCTTGCATCGCTTCGGGCTATGCCGAACATGATTGTTTTGCGCCCTGGCGATGCCAATGAGGTCGTCGAGGCCTGGAGGGTCATCCTGCAGCTGCAACACTCGCCTGCCACGCTTGTTCTTAGCCGGCAAGCAATGCCTACTCTTGATCGCTCGAAATACGCCGCATCGTCTGGTGTCGCGAAGGGAGCTTACGTTTTGGCGGACGCGCCAGGTGGAAAGCCAGATGTGATCCTGATAGGGACGGGAAGCGAACTGTCGCTGTGCGTCGAAGCTTACGAAAAGCTCAAGTCGGAAGGCATTAACGCCCGGGTGGTAAGCATGCCGTCCTGGGAGCTCTTCGACAAACAGGATTCGGCATACAAAGATAGTGTGCTCCCCCCAAATGTGACCGCCCGGGTTTCCGTCGAGATGGGTGCCACCTTCGGTTGGGAGCGTTACACCGGCAGTAAAGGCCGAAATATCGGCATGCATCGTTTTGGAGCATCCGCGCCGCTCAAAGATCTTTCGAAGTATTTCGGATTCACCGTGGACAAAGTGGTTCAAGAAGCGCACGCAGTTTTGGGCAGGTAGGTCAGGTTGGTTCCTACGCACCCTTATTCCACGAGCATCATCCAAACAAGCAAGGAGGCTATATGCAGCCCACCGGGGTTCTGGAAAAAGCGACTAAAAATCCGCTCAAGACATTGCTGGATTACGGCCAGTCGATGTGGCTCGACTACATCCGCCGGGATCTGTTCACCAGCGGGAAGTTGAAGCAGATGATCGCCAATGATGGATTGCGGGGAATGACATCGAATCCGGCGATCTTCGAAAAAGCCATCGCTGATAGCTCGCTATACGATGACATGCTCAAGGCGCTTTCCTCTCGCAACGATCTTGACGCCACCGGCCGGTTCGAACAGCTCGCGATCCGCGATATTCAGGATGCAGCTGACACACTGCGCCCTGTCTACCAGGAGTCGAATTTCCGAGACGGTTACGTCAGCTTGGAAGTTTCTCCCTATCTCGCTCGCAAGACCCGGGAGACCATGGACGAGGCCCGGCGCCTCTGGAAAGCAGTCGATCGCGAGAACGTCATGATCAAGGTCCCGGGGACAGCCGAAGGCATCCCCGCAATCCGGCAATTGATCAGTGAGGGGATCAACATCAACGTGACGCTTCTGTTTGCCCAGGAAGTCTACAAAAGGGTCGCCGAATCCTATGTCGCAGGCGTGGAAGACCTCGCAAAACGAGGCGGTAATCTGAAGAAGATGGCCGGTGTCGCCAGCTTTTTCATCAGCCGCATCGATAGCCTGGTTGACTCACTGTTGAATGATCGGCTCAAACAGACCACCGATGCCAGCCAGCAGGCATTGCTCTCAAGTCTGCTGGGCAAAGTCGCAGTCGCCAATGGCAAGCTGACCTATCAGCGTTACCAGCGAATTTTCAGCGGACCCCGTTGGGAAGCTCTGGCTGCCAAAGGCGCGCAGACTCAGCGCGTGCTCTGGGCCAGCACCAGCACCAAGAATCCAAAATACCGCGACGTAATCTACGTCGAAGAACTGATCGGGCCTGACACCGTTAATACCATGCCGCCCGCAACGATCGACGCATTCCGCGACCATGGTCAAGTGCGCAACAGTCTTACGGAAGATCTGCCAGGCGCACAAAAGGTGATGGATGATCTTGGGCGCGCCGGCATCTCCATCAAGGAAGTGACCGACAAGCTGACTGACGATGGTGTGAAACTGTTTGCTGATGCCTTCGACAAGCTGCTCGCAGCCGTCGAGAAAAATACGCAGTCCAAAAGCTAGAAGGAAAGATCGTGAGCCGACTCAAGACTTCCCTGCCCGAGAGCCTTGCCACAGGCGTGAAATCAACGATGGCCGACTGGCAATCGGGCAGGAAGATGATGCGTCTGTGGAATCGCGACAGCAGCCTTTGGACAGGTACGGACGAATCTAATTGGCTGGGCTGGCTCGATATCGTTGAAGAACAGACAGCGCAGCAAGAGCAACTGCAGAAAATCGCAAAGGAAGTTCAAGCGCGTGGCTTTGAGCACGTGCTCCTCCTCGGCATGGGGGGATCGAGTCTCTGCCCGGAAGTCCTGCGAATGACGTTCGGCCACATTCCCCATTTTCCCGTTCTGCACGTACTCGACTCCACAGATCCCGCCCAGGTCAAAGCCTTCGAGCATCAGATCGACATTCGTAAGACTCTTTTCATCGTCTCCAGCAAGTCGGGCAGCACTCTCGAACCGAATATCTTCAAGCAGTATTTCTTCGAACGTGCCAAGCAGATCGTTGGCGCCCATGAAGTCGGCAAACATTTCATCGCAATCACCGACCCGGGCTCGAAGATGCAGCAGGTCGCCGAGGCTGACAAATTCCTGCACGTATTCTTTGGCCGCGCGTCGATCGGCGGACGCTACTCAGCCCTATCGAACTTCGGCATGGTTCCGGCCGCGGTGATCGGGCTCGACACGAAAAACTTTCTTGCTCGTGCCGCTGAGATGGTGCGCGCTTGTGGCCCGAGTGTCGCGGTTGAAGAGAACGCGGGAGCCGCACTTGGATGCATCCTCGGAGCAGCAGCCAGCGCGGGACGCGACAAGGTCACGATCATCACTTCTCCCGGAATTTCCGACCTGGGCGCATGGCTTGAGCAACTGCTTGCCGAGTCCACGGGCAAGATTGGCAAGGGCATTATCCCCGTCGATCGCGAACCGTTGGGATCTCCCGGGATTTACGGGACTGACCGCGTTTTCGTCTATGTACGGCTGGAAAATGGCGTTGACGCAGATCAGGAAGCTAAAGTATCGGCCCTGGAAAAGGCTGGTCAACCTGTCGTGCGTATCACGATGCCCGATATCTACGATCTGGGTGCAGAGTTCTTTCGCTGGGAGATCGCCACAGCGGTTGCAGGTGCGATTATCGGGATCAATGCGTTCAATCAGCCTGATGTAGAGGCCAGCAAGCTTGCCACTCGCTCCCTCACCTCTGAATACGAGAAGACTGGCTCCTTGCCTCCGGAGCAACCAATAATCGACGACTCGGGAATAAAGCTGTTTACGGATGAAAAGAATGCGGCAGAACTGGCGAAAGCAGCTGGAGATAAATCGCTCTTAAGTTATTTGAAGGCCCACCTGTCTCGAATCAAGACCGGCGATTACTTCGCAGTTCTCGGGTACATCCAAATGAATGCCGAGCACGAAAAGGATCTACAGGCGATCCGTCACGAGGTGCGCTATAAAAAGCACGTTGCTACCTGCTTGGGCTTTGGGCCACGCTTCCTGCATTCGACAGGTCAAGCCTATAAGGGCGGACCGAATACTGGTGTTTTTCTGCAGGTAACGTGTGATGACGCGGTCCAACTGCCAGTGCCAGGTCAGAAATACACGTTTGGCGTGGTGAAAGCTGCCCAGGCGCGTGGCGACTTTCAGGTCCTGGCGGAACGTGGACGACGGGCGCTTCGCGTTCATCTCGGCAGCAATCTTAAGTCGGGCCTGGCAACCCTGCACTCGGTAGTGCAAAAGGCGTTATAGCCTCAGTCAGCGTTGTACGAGACTCTCGAACGGCCGGCTAGTGCCGGTACTAAACAGCAAGGAGCAAGAGATGCAATTGGGAATGATCGGTCTCGGGCGCATGGGTGGAAACATGACGCGGCGCCTGGTGCGCGGCGGGCATTCTGTAATCGTTGCCGATCGGGGCACGGAATCCGTCAAAAGACTCAGTAGTGAAGGTGCGATCGGATCGTCTTCGATCGAGGATCTCGTATCCAAGCTCAAAGCTCCCCGCGCAGTATGGGCCATGGTTCCCGCCGGAGCTCCGACCGAGACCACGGTTCAAACTGTTGCGCAGTATCTGCAACCCGGAGATGCGATCATCGACGGCGGTAATTCGTACTTCAAAGATGACGTCCGCCGCGCGAAACAATTTGGGGGCAAGGGCATCCATTACATCGACGTCGGCACCAGCGGCGGAGTTTGGGGAATCGACCGCGGCTACTGCATGATGATTGGCGGCCCGAAAGAAACAGTGCAGCGGCTTGATCCGATCTTCAAGACTCTGGCTCCCGGGCGCGGTGATATCCCGCGAACGCCCGGCCGCGAAAATCTCGGCGGCACGGCGGAAGAGGGCTACCTCTATTGCGGCCCCTCAGGCGCTGGCCACTTCGTCAAGATGGTTCACAACGGCATCGAATACGGCATCATGCAGGCCTACGCCGAAGGTTTCGACATCTTCAAGAACGCCAGCAGCAAGGAACTAGCGGAGGATTTCCGCTACGATCTCATTCTCCCGGATATCGCGGAAGTTTGGCGGCGAGGCAGTGTAGTCAGTTCCTGGCTTCTGGACCTCACCGCCATGGCTCTCGCGGAAAATCCGACGCTGTCTGAATACGAAGGCTTTGTGCAAGATTCCGGCGAGGGCCGTTGGACAATCCAGGCGGCAATCGAAGAAGCCGTACCTGCTGATGTCCTGACCGCTGCGCTATACGTGCGCTTCCGTTCCCGGCAGCAGCACACGTTCGCAGAGAAGATGCTCTCGGCGATGCGGCAGAAGTTCGGCGGTCACGTCGAAGCCTACTCCGCCAAGAAAAAGCAATCGGCTTAACACCAGGAGTCCGGATGGCTCAGACAACAGAAGAACCCAAAGCGGCACCCGCGCTACCCAGAATTGGCAAGCAAAGCGACCCTTGCGTAATGGTCATCTTCGGCGCAGCCGGCGACCTGACGGGACGGTTGCTGATCCCCGCACTTTATAACCTGGCTCGCGCAGGTTTGCTCTCCCGAGAATTCGCCGTCCTCGGCGTGGCCCGTGCCCCGCTTTCTGACGAGCAATTCCGTAAGAGAGTTTTTGAGGACATAAAAACCTATTGTGGTGAGTGCGTGGATAACGATGTGTGGGCCTGGTTCGCGAGCCGCTTTTATTATCTGCCGGGAAACTTCAATGACGATGGACTGTACGGAAGACTGAAGGAATCACTCAGCAAGCTCGATCAGGAACACTCCACCCATCAGAACTTCTTCTTCTACATGGCGGTGGCTCCCAGCTTTTTCGGACCGATTGTAGAAAAATTGGCCGCCAACGGCTTGATGGACCAGAGCAATGGGCATTGGCGTCGTGTCGTTGTCGAAAAACCGTTCGGCCACGATCTCGAGTCGGCCAAAGCCTTGAACCAGCAACTCCTTAGACTCGCCGAAGAAAAGCAGATCTACCGAATCGACCACTATCTGGGCAAAGAAACCGTCCAGAACATCATGGCGTTCCGCTTCGCCAACGGAATCTTTGAGCCGGTCTGGAACCGCCGCTACATCGATCATGTACAGATTTCAGTGGCCGAGACGGTCGGGGTGGAAGGCCGCGGCAGCTATTTCGATCAGGCTGGAACCTTGCGCGATATGGTGCCGAACCACATCATGCAGCTCATCAGCCTCACCGCCATGGAACCTCCGATCTCGTTTGACGCGAACGCCGTGCGCGATGAGCAGGCCAAGATCCTGCATGCCATTCAGCCGATGTCGGATGAAGAAGTGCTCAGCCGTACTGTACGCGGCCAATATGGCGATGGCACCGAAGAGGGCAAACGCGTTACCGCCTATCGTGCGGAAGAAGATGTACCGCCGGACACGAGAACCGAAACTTTTGTGGCCATGAAGCTTTCCATCGATAACTGGCGATGGGCCGATGTTCCCTTCTATCTCCGCACTGGCAAACGTATGCCGGTACGCAATACCCACATCGTGATACAGTTCCGTCGTGCTCCATTTGTGCTCTTCCGGGATACTCCGGTCGAACACTTGATGCCCAACCAGCTGGTCTTGCACATTCAGCCCGAGGAAGGCATCTCGTTGCAGTTTGCCGCCAAAGTTCCCGGTCCGGTGATGCGGCTGGGCACGGTGGACATGAACTTCGAATATCAGGAATACTTTGGCAAGCAGCCCAGCACCGGTTACGAACGTCTGCTGCACGACTGCATGATTGGAGATCAGACGTTGTTCCAGCGCGCCGACATGGTCGAGGCCGGGTGGTCGGTAGTCAATCCCGTGCTGGACCTGTGGCACGCACTTCCGCCTCGCAATTTCCCCAACTATGCGTCAGGCACCTGGGGACCCAAGGAGGCTGAGGAATTGCTGGAGCGCGATGGGCGCCGGTGGAGGAATTTCGAAAAATGATTCTGGCTGGCGATATTGGTGGAACCAATGCCAGACTGGCTTATTTTGAACCGCAGAACGGGCACTTCAAACTGGTGTCCGAGCGCGTCTTTCCCAGTCGCGAACATAGCGAACTGGGAGAGATTGTATGCCGTTTCCTGGACGATGCCGCCACGCGCCCCGAGGCAGCCTGTTTCGGAATCGCGGGCCCGGTTCGCAACGGCCGGGTTGAAACTTCGAACCTTCCCTGGGTCATCGAGCAGTCCCGTCTAGCCAGGCAGATTCATCTTCCTTCCACCCTGCTCATCAATGATCTGGAAGCCAGTGCATGGGGCATCGGGGCTCTATCCCAGGGCGATTTAGTTGTTATCAATCAAGGTAGCGGAACGGTCACGGGCAACCAGGCCGTCATTGCGCCAGGAACCGGTCTTGGGGAGGCTGGACTGTTTTGGGACGGCACGAGGCATCTCGTTTTTGCTTGCGAAGGCGGCCACACAGACTTTGCTCCCCAGGGAGAGCTGCAGATAGAACTGCTGCGTTTCCTGACTTTACGCTTCGGACACGTCAGTTATGAACGCATTCTTTCCGGACCCGGCCTGGTAAATGTTTACGAGTTCCTGCGTGAGACCGAGGGCGGTAAAGAATCCGAGCAACTTGCAACGGCGATGCGGGCCGGCGACCCGGCAGCTGCGATTTCTCAGGCTGCACTCCACGCTACAGATTCTCTCGCGGAAAAGACACTTGATTTGTGGATCGCTGTTTATGGAGCGGAAGCATCCAACCTTGCGCTCAAGGTCATGTCGACTGGCGGCATCTTTCTCGCAGGTGGCATCTCTCCAAAGATTTTGCCGAAACTACAGAGCCCGGCATTCATGCAAGCGTTCCTTGAGAAAGGGCGGATGGGTGGCCTGGTTGAATCCATGCCTGTACACGTGGTCACAAACGAAAAGGCAGGCCTCCTCGGAGCCGCACGATGTGCGGCAGTCCAAGCCTGCCGCGGGTGAGTATCACGCTTGAACTATTCCGCCGAAATTCGCGTACTCACCACACCACAAGAACTATTCAGCGCGGCCGCCGAAGAGGTCGTGAGAATTGCCGACCAAAGCGTGAAGGAGCGCGGCCGGTTTACGATAGCATTGTCCGGCGGATCGACTCCGAAGAGTCTTTACAACCTGCTCGCCACTAATGCGCGGACCACTCTCCCCTGGGACAAAATGTTTTTCTTCTGGGGAGATGAGCGTCACGTTCTGCCGGACGATCCCGAGAGCAACTACCGCATGGCCGCTGAGACAATGCTGTCGAAAGCTCCTGTTGCCCCGGGAAATGTGTTTCGCTTCGCAACCGAGAATCCGGATGCTGCAGAGGTCGCTGATAATTACGAGAAGACCCTGCGCAAATTTTTCCAGCTTGCTCCCGATGCCGTTCCCAGCTTCGATCTAATCCTGCTCGGCATGGGGCCCGACGGACATACCGCTTCTCTGTTCCCCGGCACAGCCGCGCTTCAAGAAAAAACACGGCTCGCGGTCGCGAACTGGGTCGACAAGCTGAAAACGAACCGGCTTTCGTTGACTCTTCCCGTTCTGAACGCCGCCCGGTGTGTGGCTTTTCTGGTCAGCGGGACTGACAAGGCAGCCGTGCTTCGATCTGTTCTAGAAGAAAATGTTCCAGGGGAGCAGTATCCTGCAAGACTGGTCCAGCCGAAGAATGGAAAAGTGATCTGGTTCCTGGATCGCGCCGCTGCCAGCTCCCTCTCCAGCAAGAACTAACGTTTGTGGCAAGTCATGCCCGCCAATCGCAGATTTCCTTCAATCCCTTGCCGCGGGCGTGCTCGAACAACCGCACCCGGTGGCGCGAGTGTTCAAACTCGTGGATGTCGGCCCAAACCTCTGCTTGCCATCCCTTCTCGTGTGCGGCTGACTCGCCGCACGTGGCACAGCGGGTGTGGAGCGTCACCGGCGTCCTCTCTGTACCGATCGTCATCGCCCCAGGGAGTTCTACGAAAATGCACCGGACTTCTTCAATCTCCTCGTTGCCGCCGAGCAGGTGTTCGTATCGCAACAGGTAGCCGAAGCCAAGCTTGCGGGCTTCCACCTCCGCCTCCGAGCGCGTCCGGAAAGGGCCATATTCGGCCCGCAGTTGTTCAGTGGAATCGCAAGCCATCCAGAAGGTTTCGATGTATGCCATTGTTGCGGTCGCCTGGGACGCGAAGCGGACTCCAATCAAACTTCGCCAAGGGCAAGCTAGTGCAATTCCGGTGCCGCCAAGCCCGCTAACAAGGCAGTTTCTTTTGATCAACTTAGGCGAATAAAGCCAAGCAACACATCATCTACTCGTGAAACCTTTTGCAGAATTATGCGATTCCCACAAACTCCTTCACGAGTCCCTGCTCGAGGTTGTTCCTAACCAGCTGAAATTGCCTCACTCATCACTTCGGCAAGGCTGTCTTGCCCTGGCCATTTCTTCCCTCCGTGGCTAGCCACGTACATGGCAAGTTCGAGGCGGCTCCAAACGCCCAGCTTGTCGAACGCGCTTCGCAAGTGGTTCTTGATGACTTGTTCAGTGGTCCCCACGATGCGGCTGATCTCGCGATTGGTGAGACCCTCCCATACCAGGATGGCGATCTGGATTTCTTTTGGCGTGAGGCATTCCCGCGGGGTCATGATTGCGCCGCCTCTTTGTTGTAGATGGCGATCGCCAGTTTTACCCGTTTGCGGCCCTCACGAATGCCGGCTCGCAGAAACAGGGTGCGCAGATGCTGTTTCACTGTGCGCGGACTGATATTGAGCTGTCCCGCAATTTCCTTATTGCTGCAGCCGTGCACCAACAGATTTAACACGTCCTGATCGCGCGGCGTCACTTTCACTTGCTCGAGTTGAATCATTGGAAGCCTCCTTGGTATGGCGTCTACCACGACCCTTCGAGCAACCCTTTCACCAATTGTTCGCCCCATTGGATCAATCTGCTCTAATGCACTGAATCTCGATCACTTTGGGCTGCGATGAGGGTTTTCAGGTCCCCTTCAGACGCCACATGGTAGCCTGTGCCAGTTCCAAATCGGTCCGTACCGACCTGGCATGATCAACGTTACCTCGAAAAAAACGTCCCCTCGCCCCCGTTTCCCTCCGTGTTTTCAGAGAATAAACGCGCATTCATCCATCGCCGACCCCGTCAGGAAGTACTTTGCTTTGAGATCTTTTTCGGTGCTGTCCAGCTGCCGCTTGGCCTCCCGAGGTGACCAATGAAGTCCCTTCAGAATGCATTCGTTCTAAGTATTCCGCGCTCCCGTTTTGGCTTTGCTCTTCGGGCCTCATTTTTCATTTTGGTCCTAGTCTGCGCTAAGGGGTCAGGTTTTGCACAGGCAACACTCGCCGCGCAGGCCTCAACGGCTCCCCTGACCATTACGTTCCAAGATGCGCTGCAGCGCGCCCATCAGAACAGTCCCGAATACCGATCCGCATTGACTGATCTGGGGCTGGCACGTGAAGACCGGGTGCAGGCTCGCGCGTCGCTGCTTCCGGATGTGAATTACAACACCTCTTACATCTACAGCCAGGGAACCGGCCCGCTGGCCCCGAATTGCCAGGCGACCGTGGTGGGATGTCCCCCTTTCCGCTTTATCGCCAACAACGCTGTCCATGAATACGCCAGTCAGGCCAATGTTCACGAAGCTGTGTCCCTGACCAACCTTGCCGACTACCGGCGCTCGTCTGCCGTACTGGCTCAAGCGCGGGCCAGAGCCGAAATTGCTGCCCGCGGCCTGGTACTCACTCTGACTCAGGCTTACTACGGGCTCGTCGTCGCCCAGCGCAAGTACGCCAACGAGCAGAGGGCCGCGTCTGAAGCGGCTCGGTTCCTCGACATCAGCCAGAAGCTGGAAAAGGGCGGAGAAGTCGCCCATGCCGACGTTATCAAGGCCAGCATTCAGGCCCGGCAGCAACAGCGCGACCTGCAGGAAGCACAAATTGCCATGGAGCGCAGCCGCCTTGATCTGGCTGTCATTCTGTTCGCCGATTTCAATCAGAACTTCACTGTCGTTGACGACCTGCAAAATCCGCAGCCGTTGCCCTCACTCACCGAGATCGCAGCGGCAGCGCAGAAGAATAATCCCGACCTGCGCGCAGCAGTGGCGGCTTATCAGGCATCACGGCACGAGGTGACGGCCGCCTGGGGCGGTTTGCTGCCCTCGCTGAGCCTTGATTATTTCTACGGAATCGACGCGACCCACTTCGCCATATCCACCGATGGAGTACGCAATCTGGGCTACTCGACTGTCGCAACCTTGCAGATCCCCATTTTCAGTTGGGGAGCGGATCGCAGCAAGCTGAAGCAGGCGGAACTTCGCCGCGACCAGGCCCACGTCGAGCTGAACTTCGCACAGCGCCAGTTGCTCAGCCATCTGCGCCAGTTCTATGACGAGGCGGAAATCGCGCGCTCGGCCATGGAATCGCTGGCGAGCACCGCCGACATGGCTGCTGAAAGTTTGCGTCTAACTACATTGCGCTACCAGGCGGGAGAATCCACTGTGTTGGAAGTCGTGGATGCGCAGAATACGTTGACGCAAGCTCGCAATGCGTATGACGATGGCCAGTCCCGCTATCGCGTAGCACTGGCTAACGTGCAGACTTTGACAGGTAACTTTTAGGCAGCGATGGTTTCTTTCGAAAACACGTCATTAGCAGGATGGAACCGAAGGCTTTCGGCATCATCAGGCTGCTACCGTGCCCTGGTTGCTTTGACAGCAGTCGCACTGCTGTTGACTGCGGCCGGCTGTTCTTCGGAGAAAGCAGATAACGAACCAACCGTGACCGTGCAGGTCACCGCGGTTGAGAAACAGGCCATTCAGCGCGTCATCAACACCCAAGCCATTCTTTTTCCCAGACAGCAAGCGGCCATTGTGCCCAAGATCAGCGCTCCCGTTCAGAAATTCCTGGTAAAGCGCGGCAGCACAGTGCGCCAGGGACAATTACTGGCCGTACTGGAAAATCGCGACCTCTCGGCCGCCGCACAAGACACTAAAGGCGCTTACGACCAGGCTCAGGCGAGTTACGAAACCACCACGGGGGCCAGCCTGCCCGAAGAAATTCAAAAGGCTGAGGCCGATGCGCAGCAGGCACAGCAGGCCCTCGATGCTCAGGAGAAGGTATTCCAAAGCAGGCAGCAACTCTTCGAGCAGGGCGCCTTGCCCCGAAAGGAATTGGATCAGTCCCGAGTCGATTTTACGCAAGCGAAAAACCAGTATGCCATCGCCAAGCAACATCTCGACGCTCTTCTGGCTATTGGCAAGCCACAGGAACTTAAGGCCGCGGCGGGTCAACTGGAGTCCGCCAAAGGCAAGTACATGGGAGCCGCAGCACAACTTAGCTATTCCGAAATTCGCAGCCCGATCAACGGGGTGATCACCGATCGCCCGTTGTACGCAGGGGAAATGGCCTCTTCCGGAAGCGCTCTCCTCACCGTAATGGACATCTCGTCAGTCATTGCCAAGGCGCACATCCCGCAAAGCGAAGCGGCAGCCCTAAAGGTAAGCGACAAAGGAGCGATGACCGTTCCCGGTATCGAGAGGCCCATTGATGGAAAAGTCACAGTTGTCAGTCCGGCGCTCGATCCAAACAGCACCACCGTCGAAGTCTGGTTTGAAGCGAAGAATGCCAAACAAGAGCTGAAACCGGGGATGAGCGTGCAGCTCTCTTTGACAGCGCAAACCGTGAAGGATGCTCTGGTGATTCCGCTGAATTCCGTACTCACCGCGGCAGATGGCGCAACCACGGTTGTGCTGGCGGGCTCGGATAGCCGTGCTCATCAGAAAGCCGTAAAACTCGGTATCCGCAACGGCGAAGATGTCCAGGTGTTGGAAGGTCTCAGCGAAAGCGACAGGATTGTATTGAACGGCGCTTACGGCCTTCCGGACAACACAAGAATCAAGATCCAGACACCCGAAGCTCCCACGGAAGGAGAAAACGCGAAACCTGCTGCCCGCGATGCAACAACAGCAACCGGGGAATCGGATGACAAGTGACGCAGTGGGAGTTCGCGAGAACTCAACCACCACGGGCCCGCGCCCCTATTGGGTGGCCCAGCACTCGCGCCCGGTCATCTTCCTGATCCTGACGCTGGGAGTGCTGGGAGCTTACCTCGCCTTCACGATCCCAGTGTCCGTATTTCCGCAAACCAACTTCCCGCGAGTCTTGGTCGGCGTGGACAACGGCGTGATGCCGATCGACCAGATGATGGTCACCATCACGCGCCCGCTGGAAGAAGCGGTGAATAGCGTGCCGGGCCTGCTGACCGTACGCTCCGTGACCAGCCGCGGCTCGGCGGAAGTCGATCTCTATTTCCGCTGGGACGCGGATATGTTCCAGACGCTGCAGTACGTCAATGCAGCCATTTCCCGTATTCAACCGGAGCTTCCTCCGACGGCTGCGATTCGAGCCGACCGGCTGACCTTCGCGGCCTTCCCCATCATCGCCTACAGCGTCACCTCCGATACCATGCCGCAGACCAGGCTTTGGGAAATGGCTACCTACGAGATGAAGCCCCGCCTCAATCGTCTGGACGGGGTTTCTACGGTCATTGTGCAGGGCGGCCAACAGCCTGAGTTCCAGATCATGCCCGACCCGGCAAAGTTGCTGGCCACAGGCGTCACCGTTACTGACATTCTTGACGCGGTGCGCAAGACGAATCTGGTCGACTCTCCCGGGTTGCTGGAGCAAAATCACCAACTCTATCTCGGATTGGTGAATGGGCAAGTCCGCACGCCGGAGCAAATCGCCGACACCGTCGTCAAGAACACTCCGGCGGGAGTTCCTGTACGCGTCGGCGATATTGCTGCGGTAAGTCCGAGCGTGAAACCGGTGTACACGGTGGTCACGGCAAACGGCAAACCAGCGGTTCTGTTGAACATCAATCGCCAGCCCGACGGCAATACCGTCGAGGTCGCCCGGGAAGTTCACGACGAGATCGAGAAGATCCGCCAGACTCTTCCCCCAGGCATCAAAATCGAGCCGTTTTATGATCAGTCGATCCTGGTCACCGATTCCATCAAGAGCGTGCGCGATGCCATTCTCATCGGGCTGATCCTTGCCTCGATCATTTTGGTGGTCTTTCTGCGCGACTGGGGAACATCCCTCGTTGCCGGTTTGGTAATTCCGGTGACCGTAATGGTCACCTTCATCGCTCTCAAGCTGATGGGCCAAACGTTCAATCTCATGACGCTCGGCGGTCTCGCGGCCGCGGTCGGGCTGGTTATCGACGATGCCATTGTGGTAGTCGAAAACATCGTGCTCCACCGCGACCTTGGCCAATCGCGCTTGGACGCTATTCGCAGCGCCCTGAACGAAATCACCATTCCCCTGCTGGGTTCGACCGTTACCCCCATCGTTGTTTTCATTCCCCTGATTGTGATCACCGGGGTGTATGGAGTGTTCTTTCGTGCCCTGGCAGTCACGATGACGGTTTCACTGGCGGCTTCGCTGGTTTTGGCGCTGACCTGGACCCCGACCCTGAGCCAGTACTTCATCAGGAGAAAGCACGAACAAGAGCGCTCCAACGGCGGCAACGGAGGAGATACAGCATCGGCTGCGAACGCAGCTGAGATCGATGCCACCAAGCTTCTGGCGGCGGAAGAGAAACACCTGAGCGGGTTCTTTCTGCGCATCATCCAGTTTCATGAACGGTGGCTGCGTCGCGCCCTCGAGCGGCCTTTGCTGCTGCTGCTGTTCAGCGCCGGGCTGATCGTAGTCTCCGCGGCATCTTTCATGCTCACCGATACCGACCTGCTGCCCGAGATGGACGAAGGCGGGTTCGTGCTCGACTACTGGACACCCGCAGGCAGCTCGCTGACGGAAACCAATCGCATCATCGCTCACCTTGAGAAAATGCTGAGCGAAGTTCCGGAAATCGAAAGCACGTCGCGCCGCACTGGCCTGGAACTCGGCTTAGCCGCGGTGACGGAAGCGAATCGAGGAGACCTTCTCGCCAAACTAAGGCGTAAGCGGGATCGTGACATCCAGGACATCATCGCCGATATCCGAGCTCGTATAGCCCGCGAGGAGCCTGCGGTACGCGTGGAATTCATACAAGTGCTCCAGGACATGATCGGCGACCTGACCTCGGCCCCAGAACCAGTGCAGATCAAGCTCTTTTCTCAAGAGGCCAAGCAACTGAACCAATGGGCCCCCAAAGTTGCAGATGCGATCGCCAAGGTCGAGGGCGTTGTGGATGTGCTCAACGGAATTGAAAACACGATCAGTGGCCCGGCCGTTACTTTCCAGGTCGATCCCAGTGTTGCAGCCCGAGCGGGATTCACCGCCGAAGAAGTTGCGCTCGATGCGTCGGCCATACTGGAGGGCGAGCCCGCACCCACCCCAGTGATCACTAATGACCGTGGCTACATCATCCGCGTGCGTTTTCCCGGGCAAAATCGCACTTCCCTCCAGGCCATGCGCGACACCCTGCTGGTCAGCAGCACCGGACACACCGCCACTCTCGGCTCGCTCGCCTCCGTTGTCGAAACCCCCGGGCAAACTGAGATCCGTCGCGAGAACCTGCAACGCGATGTCGCCATCACCGCTCGATTGGAAGGCCGCGGCCTGGGCAGTGGCATGGCCGACGTCCAGAAAGCAGTTGCCGGGCTGCACATTCCGTCCAGCATTCGCGTGGAATACGGCGGGCAATACCAGGAACAGCGCCAGAATTTTCACGATCTCTCGATCGTTTTGGTGCTCGCCGTGTTGCTGCTGTTCATCGTTCTGCTGTTTGAGTTCGGAAGCTTCGCCGCACCTATCGCCATTCTGTGCTCTGCTTTGCTGTCAACCTCGGGCGTTTTCATCGCCTTACTGGTTACGCGTACCACCTTCAACATTTCCTCCTTCATGGGCATGATCATGGTGATCGGTATCGTGGCTAAAAATGGAATCTTGCTGTTGGATGCCGACCAGAAGATGCGTGCTCTCGGTCTGTCGGTGGGAGACGCAATGCTGCAAGCCGCCCGGAGGCGGCTGCGTCCGATTGTCATGACCGCACTCGCCACCGTCGCGGGGATGCTTCCGCTCGCATTCGCCCTGGGGGCAGGATCGCAGATGCTGCAACCGTTAGCGATCGCCGTAATCGGCGGGGTGTTGATCTCCATGATTCTTTCACTTGTGATCACTCCGGCAGTGCACTTCTACATGAGCCGCAAGGCTTCGTCATAGATTAAACTCCCCGCACTGTCAGCCTCATGCGGTCTGCATTGGCCCGGATTGCTGGTTACCGAGGTGCGGTTCCGGAGCTTGCGGGAATGGCAGAGGTTACCGAGCCTTCAAATTCAGCAGTACACTATTCACAGCGCACAATTCCCGCAAATCCCCCGAGAAACAGGGTGCCCGATCAATCTGCTATCTGTCGCTTGAGAGGCAATGGCATGAGCGTTCACGCGGGACATGCAATAGAATGAGCGCATTCCGTCCTGCACGGGCGTGCGCTAAGGACGGCAGGAGTGGAAGACGTAACCGTGTCCGAGCACAAAGATAAACCCGTCTTTGACGAGCAAACTCTGGCTAAGCTGCTTGAAGCCGCCTACGTGCTGCAGGAACATAGCCAGCAATTGCGGGCGCTGGAAGACCAGCTCGGAGTCGCTGCAAAGTCGGGCCGAGAAAATAATTCAGAACAGACTTCCACGCCGGAACTGTTTCGCGAACAGCTGAAAAAGCAGGAAATCCAACCGAGTAGCGGATCGAAAAAGAGTTCCTCGGAGCCTTTCAGCGATGCCGATAACGACAACAACACTCTTCAGCAAATTCTTGAACTTCAGGGCCAGATCGAGAATCGCAATCTCAAATTGCACCAGGCAATGTCAGTGATTGCGGAGCACCTCATCGACCTCTGCGGAGCCGCAGGTGCAGCCGTTGGGATCCATGAGGACAAACAGGTGTGCTATCCCGCAGTTGCGGGCACCAGAACTTTACCTCAGGCGTCCTGCGTACCATTGGATAAAGCGTTCTGCTCTCCTTGCCTGCGCACCGGCCAGGTATTTCGCTGCGACGATTGCAGGTCTGAACCCAGGATTGACAGGCAGGAGTGCCGGCGGCGCGGCATCGGATCGTTTATTGCGGTGCCTGTATTTCAGGATAACGACGTCATCGGCGCGATCGAAGTCTACTACTCCGGTTCAGGCGCTTTTAGCGACCAGGATGTTCAAACCTGTCAACTGATGGCCGGCGTCATTACAGAAGCTATTGGCCGTGAAGAAAAATCCGTAGGTGAGTCTCCAAACTGGGACGCAAAGGAAAATCCAGCTTCGATCAGGGAATCTTTTTCAGTCCCGTGTTACAAATGCGGCCACGAACTCGTCGGAAAAGAGCAATTTTGCGGGCAGTGTGGAGCCGCGCGAAGTGAGGACCGCGAATCAGCCGGCATCGGCATACAAAGCAAAGTAGCTTCTCTTTGGCGGCTGCAGCAATCCACTGACGCGGGTCTCGCCGACCGTACAAGCGAAGGCGATTCTGGGAGGCATCGTCCAAGCAGCAAAGCAGACGACGCCGATGCTTCTTCGCTCGCGCCTGAACTGCCCGTCGACGGTCGTGCACTGCAGGGATATGCCGCCTTGCCGCTGGAACCGGAACTGGATTCCTCGCGCGATGACGACTTATCGACGAGCCTCGTCCCAAACAGCGCCGCGCTCGAACTGTCGCGACATCATGATGCGTCTTCTGCACCGGATTGGGGTTCGGCTCTCTCGGCTCTTGAGTTCCTCCAGAAAATGGGTGAGGGGAACCGCCGTCGAGGTCTGGCAAAAATCTGGACTGATCACCGGGGCGATTTCTATTTGGCTATGGCTATCATTCTGGTGGTCTGCGCAATGCGCTGGGGCCTCTGGAGTGGTCATCCAGTAGATGCGACCAGCACTCCGCCAACCGCCCCGGCAGCCACCCACAAACCTGCAGTGCCAGAGATCTCGCTGTTCGATCGGCTTTTGATAGGCGTCGGATTGGCCGACCCGCCGGAACCAGCCGAGGACAAGGGTAATCCATCCACAGCCGTGTGGGTGGACCTCCAAACCGGACTCTATTACTGTCCCGGCACAGATCTCTACGGGAAAACCCCTAAGGGAAAGTACACAGGGCAACGAGACGCACAACTCGACCGCTTTGAACCCGCCTATCGCCAGCCTTGTAAGTAGAATGAACCTGGTGTACTTACCCTTCTCATCCTAAAGAGTTTAGGATTGACAACCAGAAACGATGGGAGTGCAATCTTATCGGATGGCGTCCATTTTCCAGTCGTGGTGGAGAACGCCGCTTTATCGGAGACATTTTGCCTCGTCCAAGTGAACAAACATCCGAGCCTCACACGTTGCCTCCAGCGGAGCTAAATCCTCTGATTAACCCCCTGCTGGCGGAAAACATGGGTCGATGGGCAGAGGTATATTTCACCAGCCCACCCGAAAACCGCGAACAGGCTGTTCTCGATTTATTGCGCGAACTCGAGGCTGAAAAGTCTCGCCGTGAAACTACGCTTGCTTCAGAATTGGCTGCCGTGCCCCCGTTGGTTCGCTGCCGGAACTGTGGTCACGATAACCCCGCAGTCAACAAATTCTGCGGAATGTGCGGAGCGGACACAGCTTCTGAGGACTCGGGGACCTCTGGGTATTCGAAGACTCCTATTCTCCAGGATAGCCGCAGCATCAGTCCACCTGAACCTGAACCCGAGCCGTGGAGCGAGCGTTCGAGCTCCTATAACGAGCCTGTTGCGTCCCGTCACGAATTGTCGTTGTTCCAAGCCTATCGTGAGACCGAGAGCGATGACGCCGAGCAAGATTGGAATTTCGAACCGGCGCCGTCCTCCTCTTACCGAGGCTATATCGGGGCGGTGCTCGCGATCCTGATCTTGGGACTCGGATACTTTGCCTGGCGGGGAATGCAAAATTCTCAATCTTCCCATGACATTTCTGCCCCCCCTCCACCTTCTGCATCGGCGCCTTCGTCCACTACGCAGCCCTCCGCAGGGAACGAAGCCGCAGCACCTCCTCTGAAAGGGGACCGTCCGGAGCCTACAGCTTCACCTGAAGCAAACCCGGAAGCCGCTGCTGCGGATACACGCAATACGGCCCCATCGGAACGGGCGGCCAAAGAGCCAAGCGCCGCCAAGCCCGAAGTACCACCAACGCGGCCCTCGGTGCCGAGATCAAGCGCAGGAAATGAGAGTGAAGTGGAGCCGGAAAGCACTGCGGACAAGTGGGGCGCCGAAGAACTCTCAATGGCTCAACGCTACCTGAATGGCGCCAGCGGGCAGCGCCGCGACCCGGCAGAGGCCGCCAAATGGCTGTGGAGATCCATTGCAAAGCATAATGGCCAGGCGACACTGCTCCTGGCAGATATGTACTTGAGAGGCGACGGAGTCCCCAAGAACTGCGATCAGGCGCGAGTTTTGCTGGATTCGGCCGCGCGCAAGGGCGTTAATGGCGCGGGCCAACGACTTCGCAATCTGCAGGCATTCGGCTGTCAGTAGATCGCGCTCTACTTGTGATTCAGGTGGTGGAGAAGGTCAGGGTCGCAGCCACTTCGGCCACGACCCCACAAGAATGAATCATTGCATCATTAAGGCAGGTGCGGACACACCTCGCCTGGATTCATACCAAAGGGCGAGTTCAACTCGATTCCAGAGGCCAAGTTTGTCGTAGATTACCCGAAGGTAATTCTTCACAACATGCTCAGTCGTTCCAATGGCATCAGCCACCTCTTTGTTCTTTAAGCCTTCGGCAACGAGCTCGATGACTCGGTGCTCACGTTCACTGGGGATACGGTTCCCATAACGTTCACTTGCGGACATGTCTGCCTCCGATAAAGTAGGGTTGCGAGTTTCACTCGCTTGATACCTCCAGTAATTCCGAAACGTAAGAACAACCGGTTAAAATGAGCCTTCACGGTGCGCCGCGCCATATGGAGTTGACTGGCGATCTCGGCATTGTCGCAACCCTGCAGAAGCAGTTCGACAATCTGCTGTTCGCGAGGCCCCAGCCGAACAGTCTGATCCTTCATCACTTCCCCCTCTTTTGAGATTTATTTTGCCGCGGCCCGATGAGCTCACGGAACGTTTCCAAACTTCATAGCACCCACGTTGCCATTGTGGCCCCTCCCTGGCATATTTCGCCCGGAAGATGATTTTCCACAGAGACTTGCGGGAAGTAAGGGCTATTCCGGAAATGGAAAAAAGCCAGGTGAAAATGCGTATTGATGCGGCTTGTGCTCTGGATGCTGGAAGATTGCGTTAAACCGCGCTTAAAACCGCGTGTATTGTCGCAATCGGACGCGGGGGCTGCAAGTCGTGACATGAGAATAAGGCAGTACCATTTCCGGAAGCAGCCGAAAAAATCCGCCTGGCCAGCGCTCGAACCCGGTAAAAACACCCTGAAAGGCTACGTTATCGGGTGAATACCTTAGTCGAAAGTTCACAACATGCAGTTATCAGCGGCACAAATTACACGATTTGCATGAGGTTTGCATCCCTTTCCAAGAGTCCAGATAACGTTTTCCACAGGCTTTTCTACTTTCCGACAGCAAAGCGGCTTGGTAGGGTCTGGAATATCATTGAGGGCCTTCGTGGCTACGCGACTGACACGTGAAGGCGGCACAGAGGCGTACGTCCCGTCATCTCAAGGCAAATGCGGCGTCGCAACATCCTGCCGCCTTTAGAGGGAATATTTCTTCATCAAGTGACGGAAAGATCGATAGGAGATGCCCAGCGCATCGGCAGCTTTCGTCTGAACTCCACCGCTCTGGTTCAGCGCGTTCTGCAGCAGAGAACGTTCGATCCCTGCCACGTAATTTTCCATCCCCATTCCTTCCGGTAATCTCAGGTCTGCTCCGTTCTCGGCGAAGGCACCGCCAGCAGAAGCAGCCGCGGCACGCGCCTTGGGACGCTCCACTGGGAGTTCCACATGAAGTTCGTCGCTGGTCTCCAGAGCTACGGCTCGTTCTATTGTATTTTCCAGTTGGCGCACGTTGCCGGGCCAATCGTAACCGCACAACTCCTGCAAAGATGGCGCGTGCACGCGCAGAATACTCCGTCCGGCTGCTGTCGCGTACTTCTTGAGGAAGTGGTTGGCTAGAAGAGGAACGTCTTCCGTGCGTTCCCGTAGCGGAGGGACTCGCACAGGAATCACATTCAGCCGATAATACAAATCCTCGCGAAACGTATTTTCAGCGACCGCCTTATCCAGCTCGCGGTTGGTAGCCGCGATCACCCGCACATCAATGGGGATTTCGCTGGTACCCCCGACTGGCCGAACGGTTCGTTCCTGCAAGACGCGCAGCAGCTTCACCTGCATCGCCAGCGTCATTTCGCTGATCTCGTCCAGGAAGATCGTTCCGGCGTCCGCCACTTCAAACAGACCGCGTTTATTCTGGTTCGCTCCCGTAAAGGCGCCCTTGACGTACCCGAAAAGTTCGCTCTCGAGCAGAGTTTCCGGAAACGCGCCGCAGTTCACAGAGACAAATGTGTCCGTGGCTCTCGGAGAACATACGTGAACCGCGCGCGCCACCAGCTCTTTACCCGTTCCGCTTTCCCCCTGAATCAGGACCGTGCTGGCGGTCGACGCCACGGTTCGCACCGTGTGCTTCAGCTTCTCCATCGCGGCGCTTGATCCAATGATGTTGTCCAGAGAATTTCGCGTAGCCGCGTCGCGCCGCAAGGCAAAGTTCTGCTTGCTCAAACTGAGCCTCTCCAATGTGCGGTTGATCGCCAGCTTGATCTCGTCCACCAGTCCCGGACTCTTGCGGATGTAATCGGAAGCTCCGCCTGCTTTCACTGCTTCCACTGCGGCTTCGTAATCGTCGACTGCCGTGATCAGAATTACGGCCGAATCCGGGGAAACCCGGTGAGCATGGCGCAGCACTTCAATGCCGTCGATATTCGGCATCTTGATATCGGTGATGATGACGTCGTACAGCGCCCCGTCAATCTTGTTTTTCGCCGCCTGCCCTGACTGCACGGTCTCCACTTTGTGGCCTTCGCGGCGCAAGGAGATGTCAAGCATTTCGCAGATGGAGCGTTCGTCATCGCAAACCAGGATGTTAGCCATGCGAACCTCCTGCAGCTACAGCGGTACCCTTCTGCGCCGAAGGTCGGTTTTCGCTGCTTGCCAGCCGCTCCACGCCGAAGCGATGCACTCTAAGCACGAATGTGGTACCCACCCCTGGCCTGGAGCGCGCCCATACCTTGCCCTCATGCGCTTGCATGATCTGGTACACGATTGCGAGTCCCAGCCCGGTTCCACCTTTGAAGTCTGATTGAAACGGTTCGAAGATCTTTTCCGTTTGTTGCGGGGTCATACCCGCACCCGTATCAGCGAACCCCACCTGCCAATCGTCTCCTACAGCCTCGACCGTGACGGTCAGAGTGCCTCCATCTTTCATCGCGCGTACCGCGTTTTCGCACAAGTTCCAAAAGACCTGCTTCAACTTGTCACCGTCCGCGAGGGCCCAAGCCGCGCTCTGGGGAAAGCAGCGTTGAATCGCGATGCCGGTCTTCTCGGCCTTCATGCGGTGATCCATCAACGTCAAGGTGTCTTCCACCAACTGAGTGAGATCGACCTTCTCGAAGTGGTACTGCTTGGTGCGGGAATAAGCCAGAAAGTCGGTGATGATGGAATTGAGCCGCTGTGACTCCCGCGTGACGATGTCGAGCAAGCGGCGATGATCGTCATTCATCTCCGGCACGCCGGAAAGCATACTCACCGACCCTGCAATGGAGGTCAGCGGGTTGCGGATTTCGTGTGCGATCGCCGCCGCCAGGCGTCCTACAGCAGCGAGCCGGTCCTGCATACGTACTTCCCGCTCCAGGCGACGAATCTCCGTCAAATCATCCAGCACATAAACGTACCCCTGCTCGGCAAGATCCGGAACTGTCAGCCCGGTCACTCGCACGCGCAGAGTCTTCCGGAACTTTCCCGGATTCTCGAACCGGACCTCCCCGTGACAATGTTGGGACTCCATCGTGGGCAGAGGATCCATGAACAACTCATTCACCGGCTTACCCACGAGTTCCGCCGCTGTGCGCTCGAGCAGCCTTTGCGCCGCGGCATTGACCAAAGTGATTCGTCCATCCATGCTAGTAGTGACTAACCCGCTGCTGATCGAGTGCACAATGTTCTCGTGCAGGACCTGCAGATTTTCCAGCGCGCCGCTGGTGTCCTGTAACTGGTCCCCAACCTGGCGCAGCTTTGCGCTCAGCAGGCCTGCCAGATACGCTACCGCCAGGAACGCGAACAGGTTGACAAAAATGATGGCCTGCAGCGCCTGGAAACCGGGATGCGTCGTGCAATACGACGGAATCACCGCGTAGTAGTTCAGTTCCAGAACACTGCCGTACAGAATGAAAGCCAACGCAGCGATCAAGTGCGCCCAAACTCGCGGCAACAGCACGCTGGCGACAATGATTACCAGCGGGTACAGGAAATTCAGTGAGCTGTCCCAGCCTCCGGTCTCATGAATGACCAGGCTCACCAGCACCAGATCGGTCAAGACTTGCAGCGAAGCCTGCAGCCGATGCTCTTTCCACAAACTCAGCAGCAGTACGTAAAAAAGAGAAAGGCTGAACCAAAACAGGATCGTGCTGATGAACAACCGCATGGGCAGCAGCGTCGGACTGAATTGCGCGACCGCCAATTCGATCGCCAGCAACAGGGTCAAAATAAAAATCCGGACCCTCACCAGCCAACTCAGCCAATTGCGCTCATCGAAGCTCGATTGCATGTGATCCGTGTCTGCCAAGCGCAACGCCGCTCTGCATCGCGTGCATCAACTCCTGGTCTATCATTTGGCTCCGAGACTGCCTGGTCTTTGTCCGAGACCAAACTCTAAACCCATGTAGGGAGAGGGGTTACCTGTTCCCCTCCCCCAGTGTTCCTTTAGCCAGCCAGCTTCGCAATCATGGCGAACAAAGGCATGTAGAGCGAGATCACGATGCCTCCAATCATCACCCCCAAAGTTCCGATGATGACCGGTTCCAACATAGCCAGCATGTCTTTGGTTGACGCATCCACTTCTTCTTCATAGAAATCGGCGATCTTCTGCAACATCGAATCCATAGCGCCCGTGGCTTCACCGACGCCGATCATCTGCGTCACCATGTTGGGGAACACTCCACACTCGCGCAGCGGATCGACGATCGTTCGGCCTTCCTCGATGGCTTTGCGTACTTTCATCAGCGCTTCTTCCAGCACCGCGTTGCCTGAGGTCTTGGCAGTAATCGTGAGCCCTTCGAGAATCGGCACGCCAGAAGTGATCAGGGTTCCCAGAGTGCGGGTGAAGCGGCCGACCGCGATCTTGCGCAGCAGCAACCCGATTACGGGCACATAGAGCAGCATTTTGTCGAAGTAGTAGCGGCCCGTCGGATGCTTGCGAACCTGCTTGATGCCGAAGAAGATGGCGAATGCTCCGACGAAGAACATCCACCAGAACGTCTGCACGAAAGCGCTCAGCCCCATCACGATGCGGGTGGGAAGGGGCAGGGACACGCCGAGTCCGGCAAACAGGTTGGCGAAGATGGGAACCACCCACTTCAACAGCGCGCCGACAATCAACACCGCCATGCTCACCACGGCGACCGGATAGATCAGCGCCGACTTCACAGCCGCCCTCAGGCGCACCGCCTTTTCCACGTACGTGGCCAGGCGCTGCAGGATGACGTCGAGAATACCCCCCGTCTCGCCCGCCTCAATCATGTTGGTCGTGAGGTCATCGAACACCACGGGATATTGGCGCATCGCGTTGGCCAGGGTTGCGCCGCCTTCCACCGTGGTGCGCACGCCAGTCAACGTCTTCTGGAATGCGGGATTCTCCTGGTTTGCGGCCAGGATCTCCAAACACTGGACCAGCGGCAGGCCGGCATCGATCATGACGGAGAACTGGCGAAAGAAGATGGCAATGTCTTTGGTTTTGACTTTCGTCGTTCCAAAGGTGGGCATCGAGAACTCTTTGCCTTTTTCGCGAATCGCGCCGGGGGTGATGCGTTCGCGGCGCAAAGTCTGCGCCAACGATTGCTTATTGACTGCCATCCGTTCCCCGGAAACTTTCTGTCCTGACGCGTCTTTGCCTGAAAATGTGAAAACTGGCATGTTTAGCTTCTCCTGACTCTTGTGACTGCACCCGAAATTGCTTACTCACAAACTCGTTGCTGCTCAATCCTTAACGCTTGGATGGAGCTGCTCCTCGCGCCAGCGTTGTTCCCGCTGCCGTCGGCCGGGTCAACAAACTCGCGCCCCGGTTGATCATTTCTGTCAATTCGTCCGCGTTACTGGACCGCGCCATCGCAGTCTCCAGCGAAATCTGCTTTTGGAAATACGCTGTGGCCAGCGACTGGTTGAACGTCTGCATTCCAAACTTTTCCTGCCCCGACTGCATGGAGGAATAGATCTGGTGAATCTTGTCTTCGCGGATCAGGTTCCGGACTGCGGCATTGGGCACCAGGATCTCCATGATCATGGCGCGTCCCTTGCCATCAATTTTCTGCACCAGGCTTTGGCACATGATTCCCTCCAGCACCAGTGACAGCTGCGCGCGGATCTGCGGCTGCTGGTGGGCCGGAAAGACGTCGATGATGCGGTTGATGGTCGAGGTTGCTGAGTTGGTGTGCAACGTCCCAAAGGTGAGGTGGCCGGTTTCAGCAATACGCAATGCCGACTCGATCGTCTCCAGATCGCGCATTTCGCCGATCAGCACCACGTCCGGGTCCTCACGAAGCGCAGCGCGCAAGGCATCGCTGAAGCTTTTCGTATCGGCGTGCAACTCGCGCTGATTGACCACGCAGTTCTTGTTCATGTGCACGAATTCGATCGGGTCTTCGATGGTCAGAATGTGATCGTGCCGCTCACTATTGATCTTGTCGATCATGGCGGCCAGCGTAGTGGACTTGCCGGATCCGGTCGGCCCCGTCACCAGCACCAATCCCCGAGGCTTGTCGCAGAGTTTGCTGACCACCGGAGCCAGTCCCAGTTGGTTGAACGACTTGATCTCGAATGGAATCACACGAAAGACGGCGGCGGTGGCTCCGCGCTGGTTGAAGACGTTCGCGCGGAAACGGGCCAGTCCCTTCAAGCCAAACGAAAAGTCAAGTTCCAGGCTTTCTTCAAAACGGTGCTTCTGCGAATCCGTCATGACGCTGTAAGCCAACTGCTTAGTCTCCGCAGGAGTCATCTGCGGCAAGTCGAGCGGCACCAAATGCCCGTGCACACGAATCTGCGGTGGCGAGTTAGTGGTGATGTGCAGATCGCTGCCGTTCATCTCTAGCATGCGTTTGAGCAGATCGCTGAGCGACAAACCCATATGTGAATTCCTTCCCTTTCCAGCAGGTATCAGTGAATCGTTTCGCGCGCGACCTCTTCCAGGGTGGTCATTCCGGCCGCAACCTTGATCAAACCGCTGCGGCGCAGCGTAATCATCCCGCGCTCGATTGCCTTCTTTTTCAATTCCACCGCTGAGGCCCCGACCAGAACCAGTTCCCGAATCTCGTCGTCAACCTCCATAACCTCGTACAAGCCGCAGCGCCCCTTGTAGCCCGTGTTGTTGCACACTCCGCAGCCTTTACCCTTCTGGATCTTGACGGTCTTCGACTCTTCCGGAGTAAACCCGGCATCAATCAGCGTCTGAGACGGCACGTCGATCGCTTCCGTGCAGTCCTTGCAGACCCGCCGCACCAGTCGCTGGGCACAAATCAGGTGAACAGACGTCGCTACCAGGAATGGTTCGATACCCATGTTCATGAGACGAGTAATGGTTTCGGGAGCGCCGTTGGTATGCAGCGTTGAAAGCACCAAGTGGCCGGTGAGAGCAGCTTTGATCGCGATTTCCGCAGTTTCAAAGTCTCGAATCTCGCCCACCAGGATGATGTTGGGGTCCTGCCTCAGGAACGAGCGCAGGGCCGCCGCGAAGTTCAATCCGATCTGCTCTTTCATCTGCACCTGATTGACGCCCTGCAGTTGAAATTCGACCGGATCCTCAGCCGTCATGATGTTCGTGTCAGGCTGGTTCAGGCGGGAAATCGACGAGTAAAGGGTGTTCGTCTTGCCTGATCCCGTTGGTCCAGTTACCAGCACCATTCCGTAAGGCTTCAAAATCGCCTTTTCGAATTTCACCAGCGACTCAGGTTCGAAACCCAGCTTGGTCATGTCGAGCCGCAGGTTTTCTTTATCCAGCAACCGGAGCACGATCTTCTCGCCCCATAATGTGGGCAGCGTGCTCACACGGAAGTCGAGCTGTTTTTTTCGACCGCCGATATTCATCTTCAGCATGATGCGGCCGTCTTGTGGCAGGCGCTTCTCGCTGATGTCCAACTTCGCCATGATCTTGAGGCGTGATGTGATCGCGTCTTTCAACTTCATGGGCGGCGACATAATCGCCTGCAGCACACCGTCAATGCGGAACCGCACCCGGAACTCTTTTTCGTAAGGTTCGATATGGATGTCGCTGGCGCCTCGCTTCACGGCATCGCTAAGCACGACATTCACAAGTTTCACCACTGGAGCTTCGTCGGCCGCCTTCTCCAACTCCGCCAGTTCGATTTGCTGTTCTTCCGACTGCAGTTCGACGTCGCTCTCGTTCATCTCCGACATCGACTGCATGACCGCTTCAAGGTCTTCTTCTTTGCCCGAACCGTAGGCCTTCTCGATTCCGGCCAAAATCGAGCTTTCCGAAGCAACCACGGGTTCAATATTGAAGCCCGTCATGAACTTGATATCGTCCATGGCAAACACGTTCGTTGGATCCACCATGGCAATCGTGAGAGATGCACCCACCCGGCTGAGAGGAAGAATCTGGTAACGCTTCGCGGTCTCGAACGGAATCAGTTTGACGACTGCTGGATCAATCTCAAAATAAGAAAGGTTGATTGCGGGGACGCCGTACTGGCGTGAAAGAAAATTGGTGACATCCTCGTCTGTGAGGAACCCGAGCTTCACCAGGGCGGAGCCCAGGCGGCAGCTCTGTTCTTTCTGCGTCTTCGTTGCTTGTTCCAACTGCTCGGGGGTAATGATCTTCTCTTTGACGAGAAGGTCACCCAGCCGTTGAGACATACCCTGATCTCCTCACCACGTAGATGGAACAATGCCGCATCGACAGCAGGCATGGCGCGTACGGCTGCCCATCGTTGGGAGAGAAATGCAGCTCATTCGCGTTGACACAAATTGTCAACGCAAGCGAACGACGGCACCACTTACTTTGGTACTTGCCCTCGTGAAGCACCTTGCTTTACAAGAGCGTGAGTCCTCTAATTCCGCGCAATTTGGGCGCTTTTCGCGCTTTTTGGGCAACCCGATTCCAGGCAAGTACATGCACTTCAGTAAGCCCTGATGCAAATATGGAATGACTACGAAACGCTGCGCTGAAAGCTCAATTACACTCTATGCAAGGGTTTCCCCGCGTGCATCCAATCACTCAAGAAGAGCAGATTCGCAAGTACTACGGGACACTCTTCAGCGCGTGGGGAGCACAACATTGGTGGCCGGCAGAAACGCAGTTTGAGGTGATCGTCGGTGCGTATCTGACTCAGAACACCGCCTGGACCAATGTGGAAAGGGCCTTAGCGAATCTACGCGCTGCACACGCGCTCTCTGTGGAGGCCATTCGAACCATTAGACTTCCCCGGCTTGAACGCCTGATCCGGCCCTCGGGATACTTTCGCCAGAAGGCAAAGCGCCTGAAGACGTTTGTTGCCTTCCTCGACAAGAACTACGCCGGCTCCCTGGAAAAGATGTTTTCTGAGCCGACGACCAAACTGCGCCAGGAACTGCTCACCCTGAACGGTGTTGGCCCGGAAACCGCGGACTCAATTCTCCTATACGCCGGAAATCATCCAGTTTTCGTTGTGGATGCGTATACACGGCGCATTCTGGACCGACACGGTATCGTGCCTGCGAAGTCCGATTACGAAGAGATTCGCGAGCTCTTCCAGAATGCGCTTGTCCCAGTCGTGCAAGAACAGCGAGTTGCCACCGCTCAGCTCGAATCTGGGTTTCGCGGAGCTTCCCATCCTCCCAGTGCCATGAGCACCGCGAATAGAACCGCGCTCGTGCAGGTCTACAGCGAAATGCACGGTCTCATCGTGGGAGTAGGCAAGAACCATTGTGGGAAATCGCAGCCGGACTGTGACCAATGCCCTTTACATCCTTTCTTGCCTTTAGCAAAGTAAACCAACGATGACCTTGGTTAAGGGATCCGGGCGGCTTCTTTTCCTCAGCCTCTTTCTTGTCGCGGCAAGTTCACCCGTTCCCCCACTCTTGCGAGAGGGCGCCGATCGCGCGAAGCTCCTTATTGGAAGCGCTGTTCGCCCCTATGCCCTTTTGATGCGGCATACTCGCAGACCCTGGGTCGCCAATTCAATATGGTTGAGGCCGAAGACTCGATGAAATGGTGGGTCCTACGGCGCAACCAAGGCGCATTCGATTTTGCCGAGGGAGATGCGATTGTGCGTTTCGCACACGCTCACCGCATGAAAGTTCGTGGCCACTGCCTCGTATGGGATCACGACAATCCCGAGTGGCTCACTCAGGCGCAGTTCACACCGGCCGAGTTATCCCGCCTGCTCAGAGAGCACATCACCACTGTCATGAAGCACTACGCCGGACAGGTCTTCGCCTGGGACGTGGTTAACGAAGCCTTCGATCAGGAGGGAAAACTGAAGGACTCTCCTTGGTACAACCAGCCGGGTATTGGATTAGCACAAAAAGGGACGGCTTACATCGAGCGGACATTTCACTGGGCTCAAGCAGCAGATGCCTCAGCACTGCTTTTCTACAATGAAGGTGGCGCGGAAGCGATAAACGCGAAATCCGATGCGGTCTATGCCATGGTCAAAGATTTCAAGCGTCGTGGCATACCTATTGATGGTGTCGGATTGCAGATGCACATCTCGCGCTTTGACTTCGATGCCCAAGGCGTTGCGGCGAACATTGCGCGCCTTACCGCATTGGGGCTTCAGGTCCACATCACCGAATTAGACGTGTCCCTGCCACTCGAGCTCGACGGTGCACCGCGACCCGAAGATTTGCAGCATCAGGCTGCCATTTATCGTCGCGTGGTCCACACCTGCTTGCAGTATCGCGGCTGCACCGCCCTTCAAACCTGGGGATTCACTGACAAGTATTCCTGGATTGCTTCTCACACCCATGGAAGTGAGGGGTCGGCCCTTCTATTCGACAAGAACTATCAGCCGAAGCCTGCTTTCTCCTCTCTCCTGGACGAAATTTCTTCCTGGCCGGAACGCACAAAATAATGCATTGACCTCATTTTGAGCGGGCGGGCGCCTCCCAATACTGCAGCCTCGCCTCCGGTTGACGCATCTATAATGACTTGCAAAACTGAGTAGGGCATTTCCACGCAATCAGGGGCATCGGTGAGCGAGTCGGACCCAACCCGATCGGTAAAAACTTCCTACCGCAAGCAGGTCATCATCCTGCTGTCAATCTCCGTGTTTCTCCTGCTCGCGATCCTGGTGTCACAGACCGCTTTCGACTTGAACTTCCTGCACCCGGGCAACAACCAGGAAATCGTGGTTTTTGCCGCATTATCAGCTCTGATCTTTCTTCTGTTTGTCGCGCTCACGTTCGTACTGATGCGCAATTTGCTGAAGCTCTTTGCCGAGCGGAGACTTGGAATCCTGGGCTCGAAATTTCGCACCCGCATGGTCGTCGGCGCCCTTCTCCTGTCGTCACTGCCCGTCATGGTGATGTACTGGTTCGCCTACGGGCTTATGAACCGCTCGATCGATAAATGGTTTTCCACTCCAGTCGAGGAAGTTCGGGCCGACACCCATGCCATGGCAACCCTGCTAGCCAGCTATGCCATGCAGAACGCAAAAGCGGAGGCTTCGGCGTTGGCGGCGTCTCCCGAGGTTGAACGCGGGTTCGGCGGACACGGCTTTTCGGGTGTAGCAGACGAATTTCAGCGACACGAGATCACGCTGCAGGGGGGTTTTGCCGTGGCGGTTCGGGAGGGAAATGCCGAAGCCAGCTTCAACGCGCCTGCGCCCTGGCCGGTGTTGAAGAATTCTTTGCCGATTGCCCAAGCGGGAGCCGGCGGTCCGGCGCAATTCAGTTGGCAAGGCATCGACTACACTCTGGGCAGCACTCCTGTGGAGGGTGGCGGCATCATCTTTGTCGCAATCCCTCTTCCTAAGGATTTTTCCCAAACTGTCCGCCAGGTAGAAGCCAGCCAGAAACGCTACTACGATCTCGCCCGCGAGCGCCGCATCGTACGTCGTACGTACATGGGCTTGCTGTTGCTGCTCACCATGACCGTGCTGTTTGTAACCACCTGGCTTGCCTTGTTCCTCGCAAAAATTGTGACTCGGCCGTTATCAGCCCTGGCAGAAGCTACGCAGGCGATCTCTCGCGGGCGCCTGGATTATCGCGTTGATGTCAGCTCCGCCGACGAAATCGGCGATCTGGTGCGTTCCTTCAATCGCATGGCGGAGGATCTCGAGAGCAGTCGAAGACAGATCGAGGCCTCCAGCCGAGACCTGAGTGCCGTCAATTCGGAATTGGATCAGCGCCGTCGACAGACCGAAACTATTCTGGAGAATATCCCAACAGGCGTGCTGTCTTTGGACGGAGATCTCCACATCACGCACGTGAACCAGGCCCTGCGTCGCATGTTTCATCCAGATGGCAACCACGACGAACCCACGGAGATCCTGGTGGGAGCGTCTCTGTCGCAAGTTCTTCCTTCGGAAGTCCTGGAAGACTTTGAGCCCATTCTTCGCCGCAGCGATCGCATGGGTATGACGACCAGCCAGATGGAGATTCAACTCCCTCGCGGCACGCTGAACGTCGCGGTCACGGTCGCAACCTTAAAGCACCAGGCCGAACGATCGGGCTACGTGGTTGTATTCGAAGATCTTTCCGATCTACTCAAAGCCCAGAAACAAGCCGCATGGCGCGAAGTTGCCCGCCGAGTCGCCCACGAGATAAAGAACCCGCTCACCCCCATTGCGCTTTCAGCCGAGCGCATTCAGCGGCATTTGGATCGCGCCACTCCGTCCGACCCGGCTTCCGCCTCCGTTCTGCGCACCTGTGCGGACACAATTGCCGGCGCGGTCGAGACGGTGCGCCGTTTGGTCGACGAGTTCTCCACCCTGGCTCGTTTCCCGGTAGCCAAGCCCCAACCCGCCGATATCAACGAGATCATTGAGAGCGCCCTCTCGATGTTCAATGGCCGGCTCGAAGGTGTTCACCTTCAGAAATCTCTCGCAGCCGACCTGCCCAAAGTGATGGCTGACAACGAAGCGATCAAACGCGCGGTGGCCAATTTGGTAGACAATGCGGCCGAGGCATCGCAGAATTCGCTGGTTCGCGAGATTGACATTGCGACCGCACTGGTCGCCAGCCGGGACGCGGTGGAGATCACCGTCGCCGACACCGGTCACGGCGTGACTCGCGAACTGAAAGAAAGGCTATTCCTACCCTATTTTTCCACCAAGAGGCGCGGTACCGGCCTGGGGCTTGCCATCGTGAGCCGAATCGTGGAAGACCACCATGGTTCGATTCGCGTGGAAGAGAATCAACCAGTGGGTGCGCGCTTCATCATAGAGCTGCCTGTTGTGGCGGAGGCGACACCCGCGGCGTCCGCTGTCCATCATGCCTAATATTCTGATTGTCGACGACGAAGCAGGAATCCGAGACTCGCTTTCCGGCATCTTGGCCGACGAGGGCTATGCGGTGTCCTCGGTCGAGAGCGGCGAAAGGTGCCTCGATCTGCTCAACCGCACAGCATTCGATGTACTGCTGCTCGACATCTGGTTACCCGGCATGGACGGCCTCGACACTCTGGCGAAAATCCGCGAACTGCCAAATCCTCCGGAAGTAATCATGATCTCCGGCCACGGCACCATCGAAACCGCCGTCCGCGCTACGAAACTGGGGGCATACGACTTCCTGGAAAAACCGCTCCGGGTGGAGAAGACTCTCATCCTGGTAAAAAACGCAATCGAAGCGAAGACCCTGCAGCGAGAAAATGTAGATCTTAAAAAGCAGCTGCAAGCAAAGAGCATCATCGTCGGCGACAGCATTCCCATGAAAGCCCTGCGCCAGCAGATCGCACTCATGGCTCCGACCAATGGGCGCGTATTGATCTACGGCGAGTCGGGCACTGGGAAGGAACTCGTCGCCCATGCCATACACGCGCAAAGTCTGCGAAAGGAAGAAACCTTCGTCGAAGTCAACTGCGCGGCCATTCCTGAGGACCTTATCGAGAGTGAACTATTCGGTCATTTCAAAGGCTCATTCCCCGGAGCAGCCGCTGATAAGGAAGGCAAATTCCAGCGCGCTCACGGCGGTACGCTCTTCCTCGATGAAGTCGGCGACATGAGCTTGAAGACGCAATCCAAGGTTCTGCGCACCCTCGAGGAGCAGCGCTTCACCCCGGTGGGAAGTGAAAAGACCATTACAGTAGATGTTCGCGTGATCGCGTCCACCAACAAGGATCTGGAGGAAGAAATCTCACGGGGCAACTTCCGTGAAGATCTCTTTTATCGCCTGAACGTGATTCCCTTTTTCGTGCCGCCTCTGCGCGAGCGTAAAGAAGATATTCCTCTATTCACGCGGCATTTCCTGAAGGAACTTGCGGCAACTTATGGGCGCCGTCCGCGCGAGATCACGGATGATGCCATCGAGATCCTGATGCGCTATTCCTGGCCGGGCAATGTGCGCGAACTGCGCAATGTGATCGAGCGCATTGTCATCATGAATCCAACTACGACTCGCTTTGAGGCCAAGCATCTACCTCCGCTGGTGTATCGCGATGGAAGCCGCCGCAGCCCGAAAGGCGAGTTCTCCAGCCTCCACCAGGCGCGCGATGCTTATGAGCGCGACTATATTCTCAAGAAGCTTGATGAAAACCACGGCAATGTAACTCGCGCCGCCGAAGTGCTTGGCCTGGAGCGCAGCCACCTGTACCGGAAAATGAAAGCTCTGCGAATTGCCGCGAAAGAGTGACTGGAGGCCGCTCGTCTCAACGTTGGTACAGAAAGAAAATCCCTAGACCGGTCAATATTGGTCTGTACCAGCGCCCGAGTTTCGCGGCTCGAGCCTTGATCGCCAGTTTCGCTCCCAGATGTGCAAACGGAATCGCTCCGGCCGCCACTAAAGCCATGACAATCCAGGCTATGTGACCCAGGTGGGCGTGAACGGCAGTGCCCGGAAGAGCCAGAACGGACGACATGTAAGCGCCGCTACTGGCCAGCACGAAACGAACTCGTTCTTGGATACTCACGCAGGGAAGCTCGACAAGTTTGTACCCGTTGCCGGTGTAGGTTTTCGCCAAGGATTCGTAGGTGCGGATCGCTTCATCGAAATCCTGCTTGCGCTCCCGGTCTTGTGTAAAGATTTCTCGCCAGGGCGGAGCGATGAAGACTCGCGGGTTGTAGTGGAAAGTCTCAATCGCTTTTTGAACGTATTTCGGAATGGGGAGGTTCGACAGCGTGAGATATGCAGCGATGTCGGGCACACCGCGATCGAAGAACACAATTCCTGCCCATTGCTCAGCAATGTGGTAAGAGCGAATTTCCCAACTGAGCATCAGTTCTGAAAAAAGTACTTTGTCATCCCAGGGCAGAGCGCGGCCGCCAATGGCTACTTGCTGTCGGATAATGCCGCGTCCCGCTTCCACCGACCGCTTGTGGTTCATTTTTTCAAGCGCGTCCAGGAGCGAAGTTTTACCCGAGCCGGGACCACCAGTGACTATGAAGAAACGGTCTGTGTTGCTTTTCAATATTGAATCCTTTCCCCAACCCTTCACGGTTTTTCTTTGCTGTCACCCTGCGCGAAGCAAAGGGGTCCATGCAATCTCTGGGACTCGCAAACGTTACATAGATCCTTCGCTCGCTCAGGATGATAGCTTCATTTTCTCGGCCTGGACTCCAAGGCCTATCGCAGCGCAATCGGTCACGCATTTGCAGCCTTTATTCACAATCATTTAAACGGACGCGCATATAATCGCAATCAATTCTTTTTATGGGGCGATGCGCCCGTAGCGGGAATCGAATAGCGTATGGCAGACATTCTGAAAAGATACATTTTCGCGAGCGATTTCGACCAGACGCTCACGTTTAACGATTCCGGCTATGTCTTGGCCGAACTCGTCGGCATCCCGACTGAGGAATTCGAGCGCAAATCCAAAGGAATGGCGAAGATCAATTTGGTGCAGCAAGGTGCCGAGTTAGCCTATTTGCTGTTGCATGATCCTGAGTTTCGGGAAAAGGTGCGGAAAGAGCACCTGCGCGAAGTCGGAAAGCGGATCCGGCTGAAGAGCGATATCAAGCTGCTCTACCACCTGCTGGACACGGGCATTGATGGGCATCAATTTGATTTTTACGTGCTCTCTGCCGCACCGGTAGAAATCGTGCAATCCGCGCTGGAGGATATCGTTCCTCGCGATCACATCTACGGCACTGAATTCCGTTACAAGGCCTCAAGTGAAATCGACACGATCATTCGAGCTACTGCGGGTTACGGCAAAGTTGCGGTCCTCGACAAACTGCTGGTGCAGAAAGTGGCGGGGCCCGATCACGTGGTGTACACAGGCGACGGGAGTTCTGATATCCATGTCATGCTGCACATCAACGCGCGGGATGGATTGACCATCGCCGTTTCTGAATCGCCCAACGTTTCCCAGATCGCGAAGCGGACAGTGCTCAGCACCAGCGCACTGGCCGTTCTCGCCCCTATTCTCGAGGAGGTTGCAGGATGGGAACGGTCTCGCATTCGCAGTTTCTTCGAGGCCAATCACATGCTGATCCAGGAATGGGAGCGGGTGCGAACGGATTGGCTCACGGTGCGTCCGGCGGCGGGACGGACGCCCGAGGAAGGCGTGCGGGCGGCTGCCAAACTAGAGCCGGCAACCACATAAGATCATGCTGCGCGATAAGAACCTCATTCCGCTATCTCACCAGCATCAGCACGCGCTCGCATTGTGCGTTCGGATTGAGCGGGCTTCGCCAATTCCGGCGGGCGACATCGATGCCTGGCAAAAGGAGATCGCGCACATTTTTCAGAGCGAGATTCACGCGCATTTCGCCGCCGAAGAGAATTTAGTGTTTCCGGCGGCGCTTCAGTTTGACGAATTGCAGACGTTGGTCTCGCAGTTGGTTTCCGAGCACGGGGACTTGCGCCGGAAGTTCACGCTAGCGGCGGCCGCGAGCATGGGGCCAAACGATGTTTCTGCGCTGGGACAGCTGCTTTCCACTCACATCAGACGGGAGGAGCGGCAGCTTTTTGAGCGCATGCAGCAATTGCTGAGCAATGAAGAACTCGGGAGATTGGGCAGCAAGCTTCAATCCGCCTTGAAGGACACAGAGGAAAGTTGTTTACTGCCTTCTCAAACTACTCGTTTGCGGCCGACGAAGTGAGGCAAGTTGCAGGACTGATCCGTTATTACCTGGCAACGCGGTCGCTGAGTTCGGCCAACTGCGCTAGCTTTGCGGCGAATTCATCCTTCAGTTGTGATGGTTCGAACCGCCAGCGCCAGTTTCCGTTATCCAGACTGGGAGTGTTCATGCGGGCGTCGCTGCCCAGACCAAAAACATCTTGCAGAGGAACTATGCTTAAACTCGCGGGAGAACACACAGCTGCGCGGATGAATGCCCAGTGGATGCCATCGTTGCTGCGCCCAAGGTAGGCTTCGGCATTACTGCGCTCGTGCTCGGCTGCGCCGGAACTCCACCATCCCATAACCGTGTCATTGTCGTGCGTGCCCGTGTACATGACCTTCCCGGCGGCACGATGAGGCAAGTACATGTGCGCGCCCTCATCCCCAAATCCGAATTGCAGGACGGCCATGCCGGGGATTTGCAGGCGCTCGCGAAGCGCGTGCACTTGTGGCGTGATGTAACCAAGATCTTCTGCGAAGAACGGCAGTCCGCCGAGAGCTTCGCGGAGCTTTACAAAAAGATCATCGCGCGGACCGTCGACCCAGCGACCGTGCACAGCCGTAGCGTCACTTGCGGGAATCTCCCAGAACTGGTCGAATCCGCGGAAGTGATCCAGCCGAATGTAATCGCAATTGCGCGTCGCCCAACGCAGGCGCTGAATCCACCACTGGTATCCGCGCTCTTTCATGACATCCCAGCGATAGAGCGGGTTTCCCCAGCGCTGTCCGGTCTTGCTGAAGAAATCCGGAGGAACTCCGGCAACCACTTCCGGGTCCAGATTGCTATTGAGCCGGAAGAGTTCCCGGTGTGTCCAGACATCCGCGCTGTCGTGGTTGACGAAAATAGCGACATCGCCAACTATGCGAATATTACGATCCGCGCAATAACGGCGCAGATCCCGCCATTGCTCATAAAAGCCGAACTGTAAGGCGCTGCGCACCCGCAGGTCGTCGGCGAGTTCTTCCCTCGCTGCGGCTAATGCAGCAGCCTCACGATGAGCTACACCGTGTGGCCATTGGTTCCAGCAGGCAAGTTTCTGTTTGGCGCGCAACGCGTCGAACAGAACGAAATCGTCGAGCCACCACGCGTTCTCGGCGCAGAATGATTCGAAGCGGCGCAAAGCCTCGCCCGACGCCGACCTCAGAAACCCACGCGCGGCTTCAAACAGCAGCGGCATCTTCTGATGGAAAACGCGATCGTAGTCAACCAGACTCGAACTGTCAGGTAAAGTATCGATGTGCTTGCGATCAATCCATCCCTGGTCCGCAAGGCGTTCCAGACTGAGCAGTAGGGGGTTTCCGGCGAAAGCCGAAGTCGCCGAGTAGGGAGAATTTCCGTAGCCGAGAGGACCAAGAGGCAAAACCTGCCAGATGCCCTGGCGGGCCGCCGCGAGGAAATCCACGAAGCGATACGCAGCCGGACCAAAGTCCCCCACCCCGCCGCGCGATGGCAGCGACGTGGGATGCAGCAAAATACCAGAGGCACGCGGAAACGACATGAAACTTGCTACATTCCCTGCTCGCTGCCGTTGCGGCTGAGCGCCTTGAGTTCTTCGTCGTTTCGGCGGATCTTGCCGGTTTTCGTCATGCTATCCACAACATTGCTCACGAACAACTGGAAGCGCTCCTGCTGCTTCTGCTGGAGCAACTGGTCTCGGATCTGATCCTTCTTAGCGGCGTATTCGGCCTCAGACGGTTGCTGAAGGTCCAGAATCTGGAGCACAGAAGCGTCACTGCCATTGTTGATGGGCCCCGTGATCTCGCCCGGCTTCATGGTGAACGCGACCGCCGCCTGTCCCGACATGGAACCCACTTCGGGAACCTGGCCGTCGGGAGGAACCAGGTCACTGGTCTTCATGGTTGCTCCGAGCTCCTTGGCGGCGCGCTTCAGATCGTGTCCGGACTTAGCCCGGTCGGATAGTTCCTGAGCCTTTTGTGTCAACAGCGCGTTGGAGCGTTCGTTCTTGAATTCATCTTCTACCCGCGTCTTGATTTCCTCAAAAGAGGGTGTTGCTGCCGGCTTTACTGCCAGCAGCTGATACACGACGATTCCTTGCGAGGAAGAAGCCTCGTCCGGAGGGGATTTCTCCTGAGCGGTGAACACCGCATCCATAAATTGCGGCGCCGGGCCCAGGCCGGGGAGCATATCCTTGCGCCCAAGGAAGTCTGAAGTAATCACGGGCACAGCTTGCGCTGCGGCAGCGACGTCGAGATTCTGCTTGCGCGCTTGCGCCAGCAGATCGTCGGCCTTCTTCTGCGCGAGTTGCTGCGCTTTCTGATGCTTGAGAATCGGTTCGATCTCGCTCTTCACATCGTCCAGCGACTTCACGTGAGCTTCCTGCTTGTCGTCCACACGGATGATGTGAAAGCCGTAGCTGCTCTTGATCAGGTCGCTGATCTGCCCCTTCGGGAGTGAGTAAGCGGTTTTCTCGAACTCTGGAACGGTCTGCCCTCGGCCGATCCAGCCCAGAGAGCCGCCTTGCTTGGCACTGCCGGGATCCTCGGAATACTTTTTTGCCACTTCTTCGAAGTTGGCGCCCGATTTGACTTGCTTCAGCAGATCTTCGGCGCGGCGCTGGGCTTCGGCTGCGCCCTTTTGGTCTACTTTGCCGTCCGGCCCAGGTAGAGGCGTCTTGATCAGGATATGGCTCACTTTGACCTGCTCGGGCACGCGGTACTGGTCACGATGATCGTCATAGTACTTGCGCAGATCGTCAGGAGTGACTTGAACGGCGGCTTCAAGCTTGTTCACGTCGATGACGGCGTACTTGACCTGGCGCTTCTCCGGGATCGAGTTGGCATAGCTGGCCTTGTGGCTGTCGTAGTAGGCCTTGAGTTCCTCGGTCGTCGGGTGCAGGCCTTTCTTGATGTCGTCCTGCTTTAGAACTGCATACTGGAACTTCACTTTCGTGTTCTGCTTGACGAATTGCTGGTGAATCTCGGCGTCGCTTACGTTGGCGCTGCCTGAGATCAGAGCCTGCAACTTGGAAAGCATGATGTCGTGGCCTACCGCTTCTTCGAACTTCGCCGAGGTCAGGTTGGCCCGCGCCAGCATGTCTTCGTACTCAGTCTGCCCGATGAACTTCCCGCCAGGGAAAAATGTTGCGGCATACCGGCCGTGCACCAGTTCGTCTCGAATCTCTTCCGGGCTCACACTCAGTCCCATGCGGTCAGCCTCAGTGAGCAAAGCTTGACGAGTGATCAATTGCTCGGCGGCGCGCTGCGTGAAGAAGGGTAAAAGCATGCTCAAGTTGGCATTGCTGCCCTGAGGCATCTGCTGTTGCAGCATCTCGCGGGCCGTCCGGCGCACTTCGTCGGCGGTAATGTCTTCCCCATTCACTTTGGCGACGATGCCCTTACCCGGGGTGCCGCCAAATACCTCGCCGCCCAAGCCGCCAGGAATAAGCGTGATCACCATCGACGCACAGATGAGCAGGAGCAGGCCCCCAAGGACATACTTGGTCGCTTGGCCAGATTGTTGCAGGAATCGGATCATGTTGTTATCACTCCAGAGATAGGGGACGAATTTTTGATTATAAATGATGGCGATGCCGCGCGGTGCCTCGGCGGCGCTGCTTAGTGTACGGATTTAACCCCCACGCGGGGCTTTGCGCCGCGGGGCGGACGAAGCGTCCGTCCTACACGGGCGGTGAGCTGGAATCGGCTATTGAAACGAATTAATAGAAGTGTTATCCATTCAGGTCGGGAAATTTCCAGCAATCCCGAAGCGGTTTAGCCACGCACGCATAGGAGCACTATGAATTCAGGCAAGCGACTGGCTGTTCTTTCGTCGTTCATTCTGACCTTCTTCATTCTGGCCCTTCTAGTTTCATTAGCTGTTGCCCAGGAAAAAACCGCAACTCCGCATTCGGCGGTGCAGCCTGCCGAAGCGAAGCTGGGGTTGCACGACGGCTGGTCATTACAGAGCTCGGCAAAGATTGAGGCTAAGCCCGAGGTTATCTCGACCACACAGTACGCGCCCAAGGGCTGGCTGGCGGTTGCAGTCCCGACTACCGTCGTGGCAGCGCAGGTCAAGAACAAGATCCTTCCCGATCCTTACTCCGGCATGAACCTGCGCAGTTTCCCCGGGGTCACTTATCCGATCGGCTCCAATTTCTCCAACATTGCCATGACGCCGGATAGTCCCTATGCATCCTCATGGTGGTACCGCAAGACATTCGCGGTCCCCCCTTCGTACAAAGGAAAGACGATCTGGCTGAAGTTTAATGGGATCAACTATCGCGCGAATATCTGGCTTAACGGGAAGCAGATTGCGAACTCGAATGATGTCGCCGGAGCCTGGCGGACTTACGAGTTCAACATCACAAAGAACGCAAAGCCTGGAGCGGAGAACGTGCTGGCTGTCCAGGTATTCGCGCCCACCGAGCATGACCTGGCGATCACATTCGTGGACTGGAATCCCGCGCCACCCGACAAGAACATGGGCTTGTGGCGGGATGTGTATCTCACTACCAGCGGCCCGGTCGCGCTGCGCTATCCAACCGTCGTCTCAAAACTGAATCCTCCGGCCAACGATAGCGCGCAGCTTACCGTCACAGCGCAGGTCAAGAACGGCACGGATCAGCCGGTCAAGGGTAAGCTCAAAGGCCACATTGAGAATGCCGATTTCGAGCAAGAGGTGGAATTGGCGCCGAACGAGGCCAAGGACGTCACTTTTACCCCGGATAAGTTTTCCCAGCTTGTGTTCTCGAATCCTCGGTTGTGGTGGCCGGCGCAAATGGGCAAGCCGAACCTCTACAAGCTGGCCATGGAATTCGATGTGAATGCCACGGTGAGCGATCGCTCTAACACGCAGTTTGGGATCCGCGAGATGACCTCGGACTTGAACTCTGTGGGCGGACGCGCTTTTCACGTCAATGGCAAAAACATCCTGATCCGCGGCGGCGGGTGGTCGCCCGACATGATGCTGCGCGAGAACTCGCAGCGTTTGCACGATGAGATCCGCTATGTGAAGGACATGGGGCTGAATACGATCCGGCTCGAAGGCAAGCTCGAGACGGAGGAGTTTTATCAGCTTACCGACAGCCAGGGAATCCTGGTAATGGCGGGATGGTGCTGCTGCGATTTCTGGGAGCGCTGGCCGCGGTGGCAACCGGCTGACTTCGAAATCGCGAAACAATCATTGCGCGATCAGATGTACCGTTTGCGCAGCCATCCCAGCCTGGTGATGTGGCTCAATGGCAGCGACAATCCTCCGCCGCCAGATGTGGAGCAGATGTACCTGGATATCGAAAAGGAATTGTTCTGGACGAATCCTGTGGTGTCCTCAGCTACCGGCAAAAAGACCAGCGTGACTGGGGAAAGTGGGGCAAAGATGAGCGGGCCCTACGAATATGTCGCCCCCAGCTACTGGCTGGTGGACACGCCTGAGGGCCAGCCCGGGCGTAAGCTGTGCAATCCTGGCGGCTGCGGCGGTGCTTACGGATTCAATACCGAAACCAGCATGGGGCCTGCCGTCCCGCCCGTCGAAAGTATTCGCGCGATGGTCGGCAAAGACCACATGTGGCCCATTGACGATGTTTGGAACTATCACGCGGGTGGCGGAGAGTTCAAGACGATCAACGTCTTCAGTGAAGCTCTGGCGAACCGGTATGGAAAGTCCGACAATGTGGATGATTTCGCCATCAAGTCGCAGATGCAGACCTACGAAGGCGTGCGCGCCATGTACGAGGCGTATAGCCGCAATAAGTATCAGGCAACAGGCGTGATTCAGTGGATGCTGAATAATGCGTGGCCGTCAATGATCTGGCACCTGTACGACTACTACCTGCGTCCGGGTGGCGGATATTTCGGCGCCAAGCGGGCGATGGAAGACTTGCATCCCGTTTACGGGTATGACGATCATTCCATCTGGGTGGTCAGCAGCCAGTACGAAGATGCCAAGGGGCTGAAGCTCATCACCAAGCTCTACAACCTCGACGGAACGGAGAAGTTCACGCAGGACAATCCGGTCGACGCGGCCCCGGACAGTACCGCGAAGATCTTCACCCTCCCCGATGTGTCAGGGTTGAGCAATACGTACTTCCTGGTGCTTCGGTTGCAGGACTCGACTGGCAGGCTGGTGGCTTCAAACTTCTACTGGCTCTCGACGAAGCCCGAAATTCTTGATTGGGCCAAGAGCACTTGGTGGATGACTCCTACCGCTTCGTACGCGGATTACACAGCCATCTCGCAACTGCCGAAGGTGAAACTGAAAGTCACGGACCGCACCGAGCGCAAAGGCGAGGACGCCATCACGCATGTGACGCTGCAGAATCCCAGCAAGAGCCTCGCCTTCTTCGTGCGCCTTAAAGTTAATAAGGGTGTGAAGGGAGAAGAAATTCTTCCCGTCGTCTGGGAAGATAACTACATCTCGCTGCTTCCGGGAGAGAAACGCGAGGTTACGGCAACGTATCACGGCAGCCAATTGGGAACCGCGAAACCTGCGGTGGATGTCAGCGGCTGGAACGTGGAGTAAAGTTACGAAGCCATAGCCGTACTTTGTCATCCTGAGTATCGCGCATCTGCGGGCGGAAGCATCTGTGCAACCGTCCAGCCTGGGTGCTCTAGGCAAAATACATAGGTCCTTCGCTTGGCTCAGGATGACAAAGATGCAATGTCCAACTTTGCTCAAGGTACGTGCTGCGAAACCGAGAGAACATTCCCGTCGGGATCTTTGAACCACGCGACTTTGTCACCGTTCGGAGCCTTCCAAATTCCGAGATCGTCTTGCTCGAAAAAGCCAAAACGCTCGAACTGGACACCCTTTTTCTGTAATTGGGCCACGACCTCTGCGATCTGTTCCACTTCCCATCCAGAATCGTGTACTGAGCAGGTGTGAACTGCTGCGCCTGGATTACTCGGAGCATGATCCCGTTCACGCTGAACACGAGTGCGAAACCGTCGTCGCTGATGAATTGCAAACCCAGAACGCCTTCATAAAAGGCGCGTGCCTTCCCGCGATCTGTGGTCGGAACGAAGGCGATAACATCGGTCGTCCCCAGCATGAGTTCCTCCAAGGTTGGTTGAGAGCAAATCTATCGAATTGCCAGACCGCCTTACTTCCGATATTGTGACAACAAATGTCGAGAAAGCGACAAAGCGTGGAAGCCTGTCCGCCTCTGCGGTCGGCCGTTGCAACGCTGGTGTACGAGTTTGCTCATGGACATGTGATTCCAGCGCATTCCCATCCCGAGGATCAGCTTGTCTATGCCACTCGGGGTGTCATGACCGTGCGCACCTCTGAGGGCACATGGGTAGTGCCACCCCGGCGCGCAGTATGGATTCCGGCGAAGACTGCTCACAGCATTCTGATGTCGGGTCCCGTCTCGATGCGTACACTCTATCTGCGGGTGGGCCTGGTGCGGCATCTGCCGCGAAACTGCTGCGTCGTGAACGTCTCGCCGCTGCTGCAAGAGTTGATCGTGCATGCCTGCCAGTTTCCGCGCATGAACCGGCGCTCGAAAACGCAGGTTCATCTGATCGATCTGATCCTGGACCAACTCTCAGCGGCACAAGCCATCCCGCTGCAGCTTCCGGCTCCGGCCGATTCGCGCGCGCAGCGTGTGGCAGCCATGCTGCAGCGCGATCCCGCCGAAGCACGATCTCTGAACGCGCTCTGCCGGCAGGCCGGAGCCAGTAAGCGAACCATCGAGAGAGTGTTTGAGAAGGAAACGAATCTGACCTTGGGCAAATGGAGACAGCAGTTGCGACTGCTCCGTTCGCTGCAGTTACTCGCCGCGGGAGAGAAAATCACCAGCGCGGCACTGGAAGCAGGCTACAGCAGCCCCAGTGCTTTCATCGCGATGTTTCGCAAGGCGCTCGGTACTACACCGCGACAGTACTTGGGAAACGGGGGACCAAACTCTAGGAGTCGCTGAAATCGATCATCACAGGGGCCGAGCGGAACCAGTTGGTCTTGTAGCCGACGTAGAGGATGCCGATCGCGAACCAGATGCCGCCCACCGTCTTGGCAACGATGTTCAGATTGAACCAGATCAGGCCGCAGAAAAGGAATCCGATGATCGGCAGCACCGCATCCTGAAGTATCCGGCGCTGATATCCCTGCTGCCGCCTAACGGCAAATTGCCAGAAGCACGCGAGGTTGACGCCCATGAAGGCCAGGAACGCTCCGAAGTTCAGCAACTCTCCCGCGTGCTGGTAAGCGCTGCCGATATAGTTCAGGAGCACGGCTCCGAGGAATGCCAGTCCACCGATCAGAAGTATGTTGTTGGTAGGAGTGTTGCTCCCCGGCCTCAGTTGCCCGAAGAACTTCTTCGGCAGGACTCCGTCGCGGCCCATTCCGAACAGAAGGCGTGCTGCTCCGAGCGTGCCGGTGAGCCCGCTGCCGAAAGCCGCGATGATCAGGATCACGCCCATGGCATTGAAGAGAACCACTCCCCCAACCCGGCTGCAGATATCCATGAAAGCAGTTTCAAGATTCGGGAACGAGCGCCAGTCGGGCCATACGCGAGCCCCCAGGTAGGCTTCGAGCCCGCTGCATACACCCGCGAAGATACAAGTCAGAACCACGGCCAGCAGCACATTGCGCTTAGGGTTCTCCACATCTTCGGCCAACGTGGTGACCCCATCGAATCCAATGTAAGTCAACGCGGCAAATGAGGTCGCGGTCAGGATTTTGTGCGAATTGAACGTCTTTGGATCGTAGAACGGTTGTAGAGAAAACAATCCCGCCCACCCCTGCCCGCCATACAAGTACTTCAGAGCGAGAACGATGAAAAAGACCACGACCACCGACATCACCGCGAGCAGAGCTTTATTCGTATTGGCGGAGGATTTCACGCCCGCGAGGTTCAGGACAGTCATGATCGCCACTATGAGTAACGCCCATGCCACAAACGGGACCTGGTGCAGGTAGCGCTCGTGCAGCGCGGTCGAGATCCAGACCGTGTTGATCAGCGGCTGCAGAAGATAATCGAGAATCATGGCCCAGCCCGCAAGAAAACCGAGATGCGGGTTCAGTCCTTTTCCCACGTACGTGTAGGCCGATCCTGCGGTGGGATAAAGCGCTCCCATTCGTCCATAGCTCACTGCGGTGATCAGCATGGCAAAAAGCGCAATCAGGATGATCGTAACAAAGTGCCCGTCGGAAAGTTTCTGCGCCACTCCATAAAGTGGGACAGGAGCGATGGGTTGGATGAGAACGATGCCGTAGAAAATCAGATCCCACAGCGTCAGCGTGCGGCGCAGGCGTGGAACAGCGGTTGTACCAGCAGAAGGAGCGGCGGAGCGGGTTTCCATGGGAACGGCTATTGAATTATGGACAGCTGGGAAATGTCAATATTAAAACGATTCCGCACTGCATCGTACGACTGAACAGAAGCCGACTGTGGCCGCGCACAGTCTCTGGTCGTGGCTTTACCTGGCTGGACCGAGATACCGATCTAGCCAGTCCAGAGTCTCTTTAATCATTTCGTTCCGTGGCACGACATGACCGGCATCAAACACGGCGAATCGCTTGTCCTTGGCAGGCGTGCCCAGCGACCGGAACAGCGGTATTTGGCAGGTATTCAGTGGAGTGTCAAAATCGTACTTCCCGTTAATCATCAAAATCGGAATGGTCACCCAAGGCGCGAAATTGATGGTGTCGGCTTCTGGAGCCTGTCGCTCCACCGGAAGCCCGCCTCCTACCAATACGCCGACCTTTATCCGCGGCTCCAGGGCGAGTAGCCTTGGAGCTGTGCTGGCTCCCCAACTGATCCCAAAGAAACCGATTTTGTCGTGATCGATGTCCGAACGGCTCGCTAAATAGTCGACCGACCGAAAAAAATCTTTCGATCGTTGGATTGTCAGATCCCGCCACGCACTTGATTCTTCAGAGTCGTCCACCTCGACGTGCCGTTCATAGGTGCCCTTGTAGATCGGAAACATTACCGCCCGCCCGCTCCTGACGATGAAATCGATATAGCGAATGTCAAGGTTCTCACTCGATCTGGCATCCTCCGCCCCCGCGTGCGGATAATAGACGACCGTCTGATACGGGGGTTTGAAATTCTTGGGAAGGAACATATATGCGGCGACGCGCTCGTTTCCGTAGGCTGCATCGAAAGAGATTTTTTGTTTTGTCCAGTACTCCGGACTTTCGTCGGTCGCTTCCAGCTTCGGTTCCAGTTTGGAGCGGTCATACGCGTAGAACCGCTTATAGATCTCAAAAATCTGGTCCGACACCGGTTTCTCTTTGTTGTAGTTGCGCGTCAGTTGCTGGATCGGCCTTTGCAACAAAGCCTCGGCATGGGCATCCGCGGGGCCCAGATTCTTTATCAGACGAAATCCATACGTTGGCAATCGGCCCCATGGAGACTGGGCATCCTCATCCACAAACATGTAAGTGGCTTCGCCAAACCCGCCTCCCAGGATGAACCGGCGATCGCCGGACTGGTTGCGGCACCACTCCTTCACATTGCCCGCCATGTCATAGGTTCCGTAAGGATTGATGCCTCTCAAGCTGCCCACGCGAACCGGACCGTTGCCTCCAAAATTGCTGAACTTTACGCTGTCCGAGTAAATGCGGACATCCGCTGCCTTGTACCAGTGATATACGGTCGGAAGACTCATGCCGGCGAATTCTGCGTATGCGGCAGCTTCGAACCAACTCACCCCACTTACCGGAAAATCGTCTTGCCCCGCCGGATAGTCCCCCAGTTCCCAAGTGGCGGGACCCGGTCTGCCCGTGCGATCCAAAAGTTCTTTCATCGCCTCGTCAAAACTTAGGACCCTGCTGCCTTTTACGAAAGGCTCTTTCCAGTATTCGGGCTTCCTGTATCCGCCGCTTTCCACGAATTTCTTGAACTCGCGATTCGTCACTTCATATTTATTCATCAGAAAATCTGGTAGCTCGACAGCTTCGGTGCTCCCCCACTGGAATCGTCCGCCTGGGATTCGCACCATCCCGGGCGGCAGGCTACCTTGCGGATCCAGCTTGAAGTTGATGTCGCGCCCCGGACCCGCTGCTCCTTCCACGGTTTCGTATCCTGGCTTCGAAAACCTCCAGCGCAAATATCCAAACGGTAACCGGATTTTTTCGAGCGGCGACTGACCAAGGCTCTGCCACTCGTCTTCTGGATTCCCATACCCCTTCACCTGGACCTCAGCGCCCGCTGGATTCGTTCGGATCGACGTTGCGATTGAGTAGTCTCGATCCAGCTTGGCAAGGAAAGGATCGTTCGGGATGTATCGTTTTGCCTGCTCCGACAGATAAAACGCTGATACGTATTGTCCATTTTCAATCAGGCGGGAAATTTCAGGAATAGCCTGTTCTCTCGCCCAGCGCACTTTGCTATTGTGTCGAACCAGCCAGACCAGGCCCACCGCCAGCAGAAGCACAACTAACACCGCCGGCAGTAAGATGGTCGGCTTTCGAATTACCTGGGTCATTGGTACTGTCGCGATCTGCCTGGAGCTGACTTGCTGCCGCAACTGTTTGAGTTCGTTCGCGAGTTCGCCTGCCGACGGATATCGCTTGGCACGATCCTTTTCCATCGCCCTGCTAATGATCTTCGCAAGCCCGTCCGGCAGGGTGGAATTCAGTTGATTGGGCGAGATTGGCGTCTGGTGCAGGATGCCGTCGAAGATCACGGCCGAGGTAGTTCCGCAGAAGGGCCTTTTGCCGGTCGCCATTTCATACAGCACGACCCCAAGAGAGAAGACGTCCGCTCGTCCATCCAGTTCTTCGCCCCGCGCCTGTTCCGGAGACATATAAGCGATCGTGCCCACGGCCATGCCCGAACTGGTCAGCGACTCTTGCAGACTCTGGGTTGGTAAAGCGGTTTCCGCCGGGCTGCACGGGAGTGGTGCCATCGCCTTCGCCAGCCCGAAGTCGAGTACTTTGGCTTGCCCTCGCTTAGTTACAAAAATATTCCCCGGCTTGATGTCGCGATGAAGGATGCCTTCGCTGTGGGCCGCGTCCAGCGCGTCCGCCAACTCTATACCTAGCGCCACCGCCTCTTCGGCGGGAATGGCTCGGCCCGCAATCTTATAGGCAAGCGACATGCCAGTAAGCAATTCCATGGCAATGAAAGGCCGCCCTTGATACTCATCCACCTCGTAGATGGTGCATATGTTGGGATGATTCAGAGCCGACGCTGAACGAGCTTCGCGCCGAAAACGCTCCAGCATGCCAGTGTCGGTCAGGACTTGGTCGTTCAAAAACTTCAAAGCCACAGTGCGACCCAACCTTGTGTCCTCGGCCGCATAGACCACGCCCATTCCACCGGCGCCAAGTTTTTCCAAGATGCGGTAGTGCGATATGGTTTGGCCTATCACTGGCGCGAATCTTACGTGTGAGAGATGGGCAAGTCAACGAAAGGCACGGAGTTGGGAGGACTTGAAACGAACTGTTTGGCGACTTGTTCTTGTTCGCGGGAATACGTTCCGTCGTGTGCAAAGAGTGTGAAGCGCGGAGTGCTACTTGGCGCCATAATCGAACCAGTATCCCCGCTGCTCGTTACCTGACATATGCCGCGTGTTGTATTCGAGCAGATAGTTCACGTGCGCATCGTCCATCGGGAACTTCTTCTTGGGCGAGTAAGGATATTCGCCCATGCTGAGAAATGGCAGCGGCGCGACAAAGTTTCCCTCCGCGGCGTAGAAGTCCATATCTTTTTCGTAGCCATTAGCGGCGAAGAAGTAGTCGCGTACCCAACCTGCCGGCAGCGCTGGAAGTCTTGACGGATCGAAATCGAGCCGGACCTCATCCCCCGATCCGAAGACGGCCAGCCTGTCGTCCGTTGCCGTAAGCAATGGAAGCACATCGCCATAGCGCGTGTAGGTTCCGGTCGGACGCGTGTAGGGTCCAGTGGCGCTGGTCTTTTCGTAAACGTAGCGGACATTACCCGGCGGATTGCCTTCGATCTTGTACGGGTAGCCATGGAATTCCAGGTCGGCGTGAATCAGCTGAACCGAAGTAAGCCGAGGCCTGGAACCAGAGGTCAATGCTTGCGGAGTGCGGCTGATCAGGATGTTGTCCCAATAAATTTGCAGGTTTGTAGTGAGCCGGATTTTTTGTGTCCCGCGCGGGAGTCTGCCGCTGAGATCAGCAGTCATGGTCCGCGGACCACCGGCTGGGAATCCCATGTCATCCACCACGCGCTTCCACTTTCCGTTCGCCTCCAGCGCTTCGAGATATGGTCCCAGCGGCTGCAGTTTCGCTTGTGACGCGGCGTACATGCTATTGGCGGTGAAATATTCGATCTCGCCATGCATGAGCAGCCAGAGCGGTCCGCCGTCATAAGGCTTGCCCAAGTCGAGCGTCAACGTGTGGGCCTTGGCGAATCCCTGGAACTGGCTCATCTCGAAATCGCCGACGTAGCGATGCGCGAGCAAATCGGGCAGCAGATTGTGACCGTGCTCGTCCGATGCGCCCGCGGGAGGTTGTGCATTTCGGCTTACAACTACTTTGAAGTCTGGGTAGGGAGGATTGGAGGCAAAATATTCGTTGGGATACACATCCAGATCGGCGGGATGATCGACTGCCAGCAACCGGACTTGGTCGAGATAGACAGCCTCTTCTAAGGGCTCCATAAAGCGGAAACTCAAAGTTTTACTCCCAACTCCATCGGCTTTGTCATCCTGAGCCGCAGTTGGCGAAGGATCTGTGCAACCGGCCGGGGAGTGCATGGGTCCTTCGCTTCGCTCAGGATGACAATTAGTTTGCTGAGCCCGCAGACTTTTCCTCCCGTGAACCAGCCCCGTCGGAATCTTGATGTACTCAACCGGCCGCGGAACATCACGCTGCCCGGGAGCGATCCAGTGTCCGACAACCGCAGCGCCAAGCATATCGGCGACAAATTCATAGCGCTCGCCGTTCCAGACGAACAGCGTGGGGCAGGAACTGCCACGCCGATCGATCTCGAGAAGTTCGTGGCGCTTGTCGCCGGCAACCTGATTTTCGTCAACTTCGTCCTGCAGCACGCCGCTGGGCCAGAGCATACGGACGATGTCCGCGTTCTTCGACTGGCCGAGGCCAACCACGATCTCGGTGGAGTTCTGGCCAAGGTAGCCGTTTGATCCATAGATCTCGAATTTCTGCCGGTTGCCGCCGGAGAAGACTTCAACTTTCGTCCCAATCGCAGATTTGTTGTCATTCAGTCCCTTCAGCGAGAGCTTCAGCCAGTGATTCTGGGTTGCCCCTTCGTTGCGCAGAAGCACGGCGGGACCGTGATTCTGGGTGATGAGCAGGTCGGTTGCACCGTCGTTGTCGTAATCGCCGGTAATGATGGCGCGGGGCTGCTTAAGCTGAATCTTGTCGAGCCCGACGTCGGCGGTGACGTCCTTGAAGCCGTCGGGGCCGAGATTGCGGAACAGGCGGGCTTCGCCTTTGCTGTCTTTCGTTTCACCGACCGCGACGAGATCAACCCAGCCGTCGTTGTCGTAGTCGAAGGCGGCGAGAGCGAAACCGCCAACCCAGTTCGTCTGCGGTAGTGTTATCTCTTCGAAAGCGTTTCCCTGCTTGTTGCGCCAGAGAGTAAAGCTCTTTCCGTTCCCCGCGCCATTATGCGTGAAAGCCACATCCATCCAGCCGTCATGATCAAAATCTAGAACCGCCACGCCCCGAACCGGCCCTGGCATTGCCGTCGCCCAGGGTTTTCGAGCAGGAAATTTCCCCTCGCGCGGATTTTCGAGAATCGTCGGTCCGGAACCGGAGACCAGAATATCTACGGCGCGGTCGTTGTTATAGTCGGTACCGACCGCTGCGACGGCGCCCGGGGAATTCACGTTTTCCAGTCCGATTTCTTCACTGACTTGCGTGAATTTTCCATTGCCATCGTTACGGAACATGTCGGCCCATCCCACTTTGTCGCCGCTCCGAAGAACCAGCAGGTCAAGGTCTCCATCGTGGTCATAGTCGATGAAGGTCACGCCTATATTGCCGTTGTTCGCGAGCAGATTCGCTCCCGCATGTACTTCTTTGAAAGTTCCATTTTTCTCGTTGTGAAATAAGAGAACCTCGTTATGAGTGATGACTACAAGGTCCGGAGCGCCATCGTTGTCGTAGTCCCCGACAGTGCATGCGATGCTGTGGGCTGCAGGATCGAGACCCGCTTTCTTGGTCACATCCTCGAACTTGCCTCCTCCCAAATTGTGGTAAAGGGACATTCCCCCCTGAGCGCCGTTGTTGGCAAGGAAGATGTCTGACTTGTCGTCCTGCTCAAGAAAACAGGCGGCCGCGCCAAGCTGCAAAGGCGCAGCACTCGAATCGTTCGGCGCGACCCTGCTCTCGAGTCCTGCTTGGCGGGTCACATCCACAAACTGCACCTTGATCTGCGCGAGGGGCTTCAACTGCGCTTGCGGCGACTCCACTGCGCGCGAGTATTTCCCTTGCTCGCCGTAGGCCAGGCTCATGGGTGCGCCGATCTTGTTTTGCGTGATGTACTGGAATTTCTTCAGGTGCTCGCGGGCATTATTGACGTCCGAGGATTGCTGGTAGGCGCGCGAGAGTCCGAATTCGGCCGAGGCGTGCAGGGGATTGAGCTGCAAGGCTTGCTGGAAGGCTTCGATGGCTTGCGGGAACTGCTTTGCCTGCACGTAAGCCGTGCCCAGGAAATACCAGCTGTCGGCATCGTGGGCATCGATTTCGGTGACATGCTTGAAATTTTCAATCGAGGCCGGCGCGTCTCCCATATTTTTCGCCAGCAGGCCCAGGCTGTACCAGGCATTTGGACTTTTAGGATCCTGCTTCAGCGCATCTTCCAGCGCGACCTTGGCTTCGTCCACTTTCTGCAGATTCAGGTAGGCGACGCCTTCATTCAGTCGCGCGATGCTGAATTTCGGGTCAGCTTGCAGCGCCGCGTGGAATTCATTCAACCCCTTCTCGAAGAGTTGCTGGTTCATGTAGGCGCAACCCAGGTTGTTCAGGCGCGCGGCTTCGATGGGATCGGGTTTGGTTGCAGGAGCGAGCAGGCCCAGGGCGGCGACAAAGATGGCAATTAGAGCAGACGAAATTCGCGGGTTCATTTCGCTACGATTTAATCACAGAGCGAACCTCAGCAGCTAAAAGCCCCCGATTTGGCGCAACAGCCACTCGACACGCGGCAGCTCTCCCAACTATTCTTGCCGGGCGTTCGCGGAGAGCGTGCTGCGCGCGGCAGGTGCTTTGCGATACTCCCGAGTGGAGATCACCCCTTTGCCTTCCTGCACCGTAATGGTCGCCCCCGCATTCACGTCGCTGAGCTTGTCGAGCTGCCCGCTCGGCCATTGAATCTCGATCGCCTCGGCTTTCGTTTGAGAACCGAGCCCGAACGTCAGCACGAGTTCACTTTGTGCGAGATAGCTCGATCCGGAGCGCAGCATCTTCCATTGCTTCTCGCCTCCGGAAGTAACCCGGACCACTGCGCCGATTCCGTCCCGATTCGATTTCGTTCCCTCTAACTTGAGTCGCACGCTGTCTTTGGTACCGCCTTCATTGTGAAACAGGTAAGCGGGCCCGGCATTCGTAGTGAGCAGAATATCCGGGAAACCGTCATTGTCTATATCGCTATAAGCGGCAGAGCGAGCCACTTTCGGGGCAGCGAATGACTTACCCATCTGCGCTGTGACCTCTGTGAACTTGCCGCCCCCAATATTCCGGAACAGGTGCGGAGGTTCGGCATAACTCACCCGCCTCTGCACCCGCTCAATCTGATCTTCAATGTGCCCGTCGGCGACGAAAATATCAGCCCAGCCATCGTTGTCGTAGTCGAAGAAGAAGCAGCCGAAGCCCAGCGTGACCAGCGTGGCGCGACCGACTTCCGACTGTGGAGCTTCATCTACAAAAAGTCCGTTACCCTCGTTGTGATACAGCGACACCATCTGGTTGGCGAAGTTGCTGATGATCAGGCTGGGATGACCGCTGCGGTCATAATCGGCGGCGTCCGTGCCCATACCGGCACGAGCAACACCGTCTTCGCTGAAACCGATGCCGGCCGCGACGCCTCGCTCTTCAAATGTTCCATCCTTTTTGTTGAGGTAGAGTTTGTTGGGCTGTGTGTCGTTCGCAATAACAACGTCGGGCCAGCCATCGTCGTTATAGTCCAGAATCGTGATTCCCAGGCTCTTCGAAGTGGGATCTCCCATCCCCGCTTTGTGCGTGGCGTCTTCGAACTTCCCGCTGCCCAGATTGTGCCAGAGCCGGACGGACGTGCCTTTGTAGGATTCGGGGGTGCAATACGATTTGTGCGCGCCATCGACCGTGCAGTAGAGATCGCCCTGTTCGCTCCACTGCACGTAATTGGCGACTATCAAATCGAGTTTGCCGTCGCGGTCGTAGTCAAGCCACGCAGAGCTGGTTGAAAATTCGCTCGGACCCCACATCCCTGCCGCTTTCGTCACATCCGTGAATGTGCCGTTCCCGCTGTTATGGAAGAGATGGCTTTGGCCCAGGGCAGAGACGAAAATATCGTCGAAGCCGTCGTTATCGTAATCACCTATGGCAACACCAAATCCGAAGATCGGGACAGCAAGCCCGGCGCGCCGACTCACGTCGGTGAATGTATTGTCGTGATTGTTGTGATACAGCTTCAGCGTAGTCGCGCCCGCGTGAGGATGTCCCGCGAAATCCGTGCCGTTCACCAGCAGGATGTCGGGGTATCCATCGTTGTCGTAGTCGATGAACGCGCATCCCGGGCCCATTGTTTCAGGAAGCCACTTCTTGCCAAAGGCACCGTTGTTGTGCGTAAAGCGAATACCGGCCCTGGCGGTAATGTCCTGGAAACGGATACCCTGTTGAGCTCGGGCGCTTTGAGCGATGCAAAATGCAATCAACCACGGAGAGACATAGACACGGAGCAAGCGGCAGAAGAAAAATCCTCTGTGTCTCTGTGGCTCTATAGGAAATGAATTGAACATTATTTGGACGCTCCGGCAACCGAACCCAGGCCGGCTTCGCCCGCCTGCACAGCGCGAGGGGCTCTCCCTGCATGATTCGTTAGTGCAACCGACACGTGTTCGTGAACGGATTGCCTCTCGTTGTTGTCTTCGGGATGGAGCTGGCGATACGGACCGGTGATCGCTTGCGACGCCTCGTCAGCTTTGAAACGCAAATAGCGCGCCTCGTGCTCTTTCGCGAGTTTCTCCTGGCCCAAGCCGTTGTAGCAAAGCATGAGGTTGTAGTGCGCCTGCAGATCTTCCGGGTCAATGGCCAGCACGGATTCCAGGACTTTCACGGCTTCATCGTACTTGCGCTGCAGAAAGAGAATGCGCCCGAGATCGTTGAGGGCAACACGGTCCCGCGGATACTGCGCCAGTACACCGCGCAGGCGGGTGACCGCGTCTTCATAGTTCCCATCGGAACGCAGAACTTTCGCGTAGAAAAAATTCGCACGCGCCAGATTGGGTGAAAGTTGCAGCGCCCTCTGCAGAACAGTGCGGGCACGCGCCATATCTCCCTCCTGAACGGCGCAACGGCCGATGTTCACCCAGCCGTCCGGATTGGCGGGATCTGCTTCCGTGACTTTCTGGAATGCCGCAGCGGCTCCCTTCAAGTCTCCTTGCAGGAACAAACCAATGCCGTAATCGTTCCAGCGCTGCCATTCTTCCTTTTTCACCACTGTCTTTGGCCCTGCCTCCCGAGCGCTGTGGGCGACCACCGGCAACGTAACTTCATCTTCCGCGATGGCAACGATCGGCAACTCCGGGATCTTTTCCTGCTTCGCGGAAACTCCGCTCAGCGATGCCGTGAAAAGCGTTCTCCGGTCGTCGTAGTCCGCCGACACCGCATCCGGTTTACTCGGGTCGGGGATCCCGGCGAAGGCTTCATGCGTTCCATACCATGTGAACTTCCGGTAACAAAGGCGGGCATGCAGGGTGATCTTATTACCCGCATTCGGGGGAATATGAACCCGATAGTGGACCGTGTCAGCGGCGCCGGGAGGAATCAGCCTTACATAAACGACGGCGCGCGTCGCCCATGCGTTACGCTTGTTGATGGGATTGCCGTGAGCATCGATCTGCAGAGAGCGATAGAAGTGCGCTCCCTTTTCCACCGGGCCCTTGCCGCCATCCTCGACCATGCCACTCCAGAAAATCGTCTGGCCTTTGTCGTCGGTGCCCTTCAGTTCGAGCCAGGTATCGTAGGCGTCCACGGTACCCCCGGGGAAGAAATGCCCGACCTTCTTGGTGCGCACCACTACATCCACACGCACCGTATCGCCCCGTCTTAGCGGAGGCTGCACGCGGTTCAGCGGAGCGGTAATTGGGGCAACCTCCCCGGCGCTCTCCCCGGTGACCTTACTCTCCGCCTCTTCTCCCACCGCAAACGTAGTTGACATATCCGATTGCGAGACTGCGCCGGGTTTCAGCGGAGCCTCCGCCGGCGACACCGAAAAGATATCAACCGACAACTGCCCGCTTTTCAGGAAATCTTCGGTGAGCTTAAGCTGCGGCCCGTCCTCGTTCGCCGTGGGCACCGCCGTATTCGCGCCCGGGAAACGGTGCGAATGTACAAAGCCGTTGATGTTCCCCATATCTTTCGAGGATTCCAGCGGCATATGGCAATCGGCGCACTGCGCCGCCTTCGGCGGATAGTAGAACGAGCGCGCGCCCTGCCCCGACACTCCGCTGGCTTGCCAATTGTCATACTCGTTGAAGCCCCGCAACCAGCGATAATTGTTTACCGGAACATCGAGGTGCACTTTATGGCACGAAGAACAGAATTCCGGAGTCTGATCGCGCATGAAGGGCTTCAAAAACACGCGGCGGTGCGGCTCAGGATTCAGGTTAATCAGGAAGTCATGCAGGCTGCGCATCACCGGGTTCTTTGTTGCAGCCAATTCGTGCAGCTTGGGATATTCCAGGTAAAAATCGCCCTGTCCCATGGTGCTTTTCACGTGGGCAATGGAGTGGCACATCATGCAGCCCAGCCCGGCCTGTGACTCGGGACGGTGCACGATCTGCTTGATCGGAGTGTCCATCAGCCCTGCATACAACACTGCCGGATCATGGCATCCGCCGCACCACTTCGAAGGCTTGGTGCCGATCGTATCCTGCATGTACTCGATTGATTTGCGGTACCACTGGTTATTGAACGAAGAAAAATGATGGGCCGAGCTGTACCACTGGTTGTAAATGTCCTCATGGCAACGCTTGCAGGAGTCCGACTCCATGAAAAACTTGCTGGGTATTTTCTGCTTGCCGTAGACCTGCGCTGAACTAGGGAAAAAATCGCCTGTCGCGCCGTCCCCTTCTCCGTCCATGGTTTCAGGAGGCATGGTGGGATTCGCGATCCGGTTCCGGGATTCCCAACCTTGGCGGATGTAACGCGCGGCATAGCCAACCAGCGCCAGCATTCCCAAACAAAGCACGACTCGGACGACGCCGGCGACCACCTTCGATCCCGTACCCGATTCCCAGCGCCGCCGTCTGCCCCACCAGTCCGCAAGCAACAGCCCGAGGCCGGCGAGTGAAATGATTACGTGGAAATACAGCTTGTTCCACTCGCTTCGCGGAGTTCCAGTCTTGATGAGGATAACGCCCAGGACCGCTCCAGCAGCAATCAGCAGCCAGCCCGCCTTTGCTGACAAGCTCCCGTCGCGCAGTAAAGAGGACAGGAACAGTAGCAAGAAAATTGTGGCCAGCACTCCGCCAGCCGCATGCAGCGCCACAATCACCGCATAGAAAACGTTTGGCTGGGGAAAGGCATAAAGATATCCGGCCGAGACGGTGAGAAATACGACCAGCCAGGAGAGAATCCGACCAGATTTGTGAGAGTTTGACATTCCCCGACGGCGCGGCACCGAACTCCGCACACAGACTTCAGCCCACAGCGACTAAAATCCAGTGCCATAAACTTATACAGCGGTCGCGAAAAGCGGAAATAGCACAAAAATACTAGCGACGCCGCAGCCCATTCTCTTCCAAGAAATACTGCAAGAAATTCTCAATGTCCCGGTGCTTTTCGATGAAGATTGAACGTGGCCTTTCGATTCAACTATTCCGTGCGTTATCGGACCGGGGGCATTCTCCAGCCAGGACATTCCTTCTCCAGAAGGGCCGCAACCGTCAAGACGCACTCTTCTTCCCACGGTCGCCCGACGATTTGCACCCCAATCGGCAATCCTTCCCGCGACTGCATTACTGGAATCACCGCCGCCGGATTTCCCAATAGATTGAACCACTCCGTATAGCTCCAGGCATCGAGGTACTGAACGTTCTTCCCTTCTATCACCCAGGATCTTTCCCGGTGACGAAATGCAGGAATTGCGGCGGGTGGGCAGAGCAAGATTGGATACCCGCGCATCTGCGCGAGAAATTCGCCCCGTAATGTATCCCGTCGAAACCACGCTTCCAACACCGACTCCGCCGTCAGCTCTGGCTCATTGTGGGACCATTCCACAAATTCCCGCAGCATGGGGCTGATGTCCGCTTCGCGACCATAAAACATCGGCCTGATCAGCATTCCTCCCACCTTGACGAAGAACGTCTTCCAGAGCGCGCGTGCCTCTTCGAGGCCCTCAGGCCGGAAAGCCTCGACCTGGAAGCCCGCGCGCTTCAAAGCCGCTGCAGCCGTCCCAACGGCCTGGCGGATTTCTGAACTGACCGGAGTACGGCCATCATCTTCAAAGTAGCCGACTTTGATTCGCGTCATTTCCCTTTCGTCCGGCCAGCGTACCGGCACGGGCGCCGCGCACGTGTCGCCGTCGTCGGCCCCTTGCATCACCTCAAATAGAAGTCTGAGATCCGCCACATGGCGCGCCATCGGACCCACCACGCCGAGTACCGCGAATGGCCCACCAGACGCCGGGAAGTGTGCGGTAGAAGGAATGCGTCCCGGAGTGGGTTTCAGTCCGCAGATGCCACAAAAATGCGCCGGCACTCGAATCGAGCCGCCGCCATCGCTGCCCACACCTCCAGCGGACATGCCGCTGGCGATCGCTGCCGCTTCTCCGCCACTGGATCCGCCCGGCGTACGCTCCAGATCCCACGGGTTGTTGCTCCGTCCGTACAGTTCGTTGTCGGTCTCCCACGCCATGAGCAGTTCGGGTGTGTTGGTCACGCCGAGAATCATCGCCCCTGCCCTGCGTAATCGCTCAACCACAGGCGCATCGTGCGCTGCCACCGTACCAGCGCGCAGACGCGTGCCCGACTCAACTTTCATCCCAGCGACATCGACAGAACTCTTCACGCTCATGGGAACTCCATGAAGCGGGCCAACCGCTTCTCCCCGCAGCACTGCATCCTGAGCCAGACGAGCATCGTGGCGTACCCGTTCCGGATTTACCTCTACAAAGGCATTGAGGCGCGGGGCGAGTTGCGCAATCTTCTCCAGATGCGCCTCCACCAATTCCACCGGCGATAGCCTCTTCAAGCGAATTGCTTCAGCCATCTGGGTAGCAGAGAGGAATGTCAGATCAGGCATGAGAAGAGTTTTTCAGAAGAAAATGAGTCTAGCATTTGCCAAGCGGACCTCAGACTTCAGGCTTCACGCTCTTCATCGCACGATCGAGGGCCAATTTTTCTTCGGATATCAGTGGTCTGAAACTGCCTTTCGCAAGCTCCCCGAGCTGGAGAGGACCGATTGCGACTCTCACCAGACGGAGCACTTCGATGTCGAGAGCCGCCAGCATCCGGCGGATATGCCTGTTCTTGCCTTCATCGAGCACGATTTCAAGCCAGCAGCTTTTCGCCCCTGCACGCAGAACGCGACATTGCGCGACGCGCAGGACCTCACCATCCTCTGTCCGAATCCCCTTCGTCATCGCGTGAACGAGTTTCTCATCTGCCACTTTCGCGATCTGCACGTGATAGATCTTCTCCAGGTGTGTCTCCGGCGCAGCGACGCGTGCTGCCCACTCAGAATCGTTGGTGAGCAGCAGTAGGCCCTCACTCGCCTTGTCCAGGCGCCCGACCGGGGCGACCCACGGCAAGCTCTCTTCACTCTGCAAAATGGAGTAGACGGTTTGCCGTCCCTTTTCGTCGGAAGCGGTTGTGACCAACCCGCGGGGCTTGTTCATCATCAAGTAAATTCTCGGTCCCGGCTGAACTCGCTCTCCATCTACTGCAATGCGGTCTTTGTCTGGATGTGCGGGATATTCCGGATCGCGCCGCAGCGTTCCATTCAGGGTGACGCGCCCTTCGCGAATGGTCTCGACGGCCCGCGAGCGGGAGCAATATCCCAGCTTCGATAATGCCCGCGCCAATCCGATTCGTCGTGAATCCCGGTGCACCTTTTGATCGTAGCCGAAATCAATCGTCCGCCAAGGCGCGGAATCTTAGCAAGTGCAAAACTGGCCTTGGCTCCTCAAGCTTCCTGGTTCTCAATGAACTCCGCCGCAAGCACAAAGCAACGCGTGTTGATACGATATTTCTCGCAAATTGGAAAAGGAGAACTCATGGCCCACCAACATCCTCCTCGCTTTCTTAAGATTGTCGATGATGCACGAACCCGCGTACGCGAAACCAACGTGGACGAGGTAAAGAAGAGATTGGATCGCGGCGACAAATTCATGCTCGTGGATGTCCGCGAGGAAAGCGAATACGCCAAGGATCACCTTCCCGGCGCGATTCATCTAGGCAAGGGCGTCATCGAACGCGACATCGAGGCGCGTGTTCCTGATTTGCAGGCGGAGATGGTCTTGTACTGCGGCGGAGGATTTCGTTCCGCACTTGCTGCCGACAACCTGCAAAAAATGGGCTACACCAACGTCATCTCCATGGACGGTGGCATTCGCGGATGGCGCGAGAAGGGCTTTCCCCTTACCAAGGAATAGCTTCGCAATCAACGCGACTTCAGAATAGAATCAGCGCTCTGAGCAATGAGCTGTGAGCGATCACGCTGTGATACTCCTTGCTCATCGCTCAGCGCTCGATCCTCTATGAACGGTCGCATATTCTTCTGGTCACTCACGTCGGCGCTCGCCGGATTCCTTTTCGGATTCGATACTGTCGTCATCTCGGGAGCGGAAAAAACCATTCAGGCTTTGTGGGCTCTCACTCCCGGCGTTCATGGGATCGCGATGGCCTCGGCTCTCTACGGCACTGTAGTGGGATCCCTACTCGGGGGATGGCCGGCCGATCGCTTCGGACGGAAAGCCACGCTTCTGTGGATCGGGGTGCTCTATTTCGTCGGAGCGGTAGGTTCGGCGCTGGCGTCCAACGTTCAAGTTTTCATTGCGGCGCGAGTCATCGGCGGTTTAGGGATCGGCATTTCAACCGTGGTCGCTCCCATGTACATCTCGGAGATTGCGCCCCCAAAACAACGCGGGCGCCTCGCGGGAATGTTCCAATTCAACATCGTATTTGGCATCCTCGTCGCCTTTGTCTCCAATGCGCTGCTGGCAGGAATCGGCGAAAATGCCTGGCGGTGGATGCTTGGAGTGGCCGCATTTCCGTCGCTGATTTACGCGCTGTTTTGCCTCGGGCTGCCGGAAAGTCCTCGTTGGTTGCTCAGTCGAAAAGGAAATCGCGAAGCTGCTCTGGATGTGCTGGGAAAGATCGAGCCGGATCACACCAGAGAAGAAATTTCAGCCGAGGCAGACGAGATCGCGGCTGCGGCCGCGACCGAACAAGCCTCGGCCGGACATTTTTGGACCAAGCGGCTACAGAGGCCGATCTTGCTGGCATTTCTGATTGCGTTCTTCAACCAGCTTTCCGGAATCAACGCAATTTTGTATTTCGCTCCACGTATTTTTGAACTCACCGGGCTCGCGACCGAGGCGGCGCTTCTGCAGTCGATCGGGATCGGCTTAACGAATCTTATATTTACTTTCGTGGGCCTGTGGCTGATTGACCGGCTCGGGCGTCGAACGCTTCTCTACATCGGGTCCTTCGGGTACATCAGCTCGCTGGGCCTGGTTGCGTGGGCGTTTTTCACTAAGCATTACTCCATTGTGCCCGCCTGCATCTTCGCCTTCATTGCCGCGCACGCCATCGGACAAGGGGCCGTGATTTGGGTGTTCATCTCTGAAATCTTTCCCAACCGGCATCGGGCAGAAGGCCAGACCTTGGGCAGCTTCACTCACTGGATATTTGCCGCGGCGCTCACCACGTTTTTCCCCAAGATGGTGGCCGCGTTCCCACCCGGCTACGTCTTCTTATTCTTTACCGGCATGATGGTGCTGCAGCTCATCTGGGTCAAGACGATGGTTCCAGAGACCAAAGGTGTTCCTCTCGAGCAGATTCAAAAGCAACTGGGTCTGGGATGAGGATTTCAGATTACAGTCGTGTCGAATCCGGATCATTCATCCCGTAACGCCCTCGAAGGATCCAGCCCCGCCGCTCTCCTCGCCGGCAGCCATGACGATCCAACTCCAATCAGCAGGAACAAGAGTGCCATCGCGGCGAACGTCGCTGGGTCGGTAGCCGTCACGCCCACCAGCATGGCGTGCATCATGCGAGTCAGCCCGAATGCAGCAATCACGCCGATGCCAACCCCGATCGCGCTCAAGCGGAACCCCTGCCCCACGACCAGTTGAAAAATCCTCTCTCGCTCCGCTCCCAGTGCCATGCGCACTCCAATTTCCGCTGTGCGCTGGCGCACCGCTGTTGCCAGCACCCCGTACAATCCCACACCCGCGAGGACGCCAGCGATCACCGCGAACACTCCAATTAGCAGCAGCGAAAACCGCGTTCCCGCCTGAGCTTTGTTGATGAGCGAGGTTACCGGCTGCAATTCGGTCACCAGCAGGTTGGGATTCACTTCCGCCACTGCCGACCGAACCGCGCTTCCGTAGTTCGCCGGATCGTTGCCCGTACGAATTGCCCAAAAGTTCACTCGACCAGACCCAACGAACGCATCGGTGAAATAAACCTGCTCGCGCCCCGGTTCACTCAGGGATGACTCATGCTGGTGTGCAATGACTCCAATCACTTCTACCCATTCCGGCTGTGGCGAGCGCAAGCGGATCAGGATTCGCTGCCCTACCGCCGATTGACCATGAAAAGCTTTCCTGGCAAGCACGTCATCGATAACCACAAAATTGCGGTCTGGAAGATTGTCTTGCTCGGTAAACGTCCGCCCTGCCAGCAAAGGCACGCGCATGGCTTCGAAGTAGCCGGGGAGCACGATTTGAAAATCCGTTGCCTGAAATTTGCTGGGATCCGCCAAGGCCTCCCCCATTCCCCACCGGATAGGACTGAACCCGCCTGCCAGCGGAAACGGAGTCGCCGCCGTTACGCTCTCCACTCCAGGAATCGCTCGCAATCGATCCTGAATTTTGCGGACCGCAACTGCGCGTACCTCTGGCTTGTCCGGTCCTCCACCGTCGCCATCCAGTTCAAACATCAGCAGCCGCGAGGCATCGAATCCTGGATTCGTGTGCTGCAATTCAAAAAAGCTTCGCACCATTAATCCCGATCCCACGAGCAACACAAACGACAACGCTACTTCCACCATCACGACCGCACTGCGCAGCGCGTTGCCGCCTAACAATCCTGCATTCCGCCCGCTGCCTCGCAAAATATTGGCCACGCCAGGCTTCGATGCCCGCCATGCGGGCAACATCCCGAAAATTGCAGTCGCAACCAGGCACGCGAGCGCGGTAAAACCGACAACCACGAAATCGATTTGGATTGTCTCCAGGCGCGGCAAGTTCTCTGGCGCGAGCATGCGCAGAACCTGAATCCCGATCCATGCCAGAAATATCCCGACCAGGGCTCCTGCCGCCGCCAGCACCGCCGCCTCGCTCAACAGAGGTAGTACCAGCCGCCAACGGCTCCCTCCAAGCGCCGCCCGCACCGCCAGTTCGCGCTCCCGCAAAGAAGCGCGCACCAGCAGAAGATTCGCTACGTTGGCGCACGCGATCAACAGCAGGAAGACCGCCGAACCCATCAGCGCCAGGATTGCGGGCCGGACATTCGCCACCAGGTGTTTTCCCAGCGGCTCCAGGTCGATGAAGTATCCCGCCGTTCCGGATATGACAGAATGCTTTCTCGCTTCTTCTGCCACCTTCTCTGCCGCCTGCTGCGCCTGTTCGATGCTTACACCCGGCTTCAGCCGCCCAATCGGACGAATGGCGAACGAATTACGGTTGGCCTCGTCGTAATCCAGTCGGTTGGCAATCCATATGTCAGGTGCGGCCTCTTCATTCGCCTCAGGCGGGAAATACAGGCGGAACTTCGGCGCCAGCACTCCCACCACCACGGGAGCAGGTTGTCCGCCGCCCACAACCATGGGATGGCCGAGAATCGACGTGTTGCCCCCGAAGTGCCTTTCAAAATATTCGTGGCTCAGAATGGCCGCGGTGGGCAGTTGCGGAGGCGCTGCCGCGCCTTGCGCCGGAGCGCCAGGTGCCGGCGTGGGCTGCGGAATCCCGTCTTCATCTTGAAAATCGCGCCCCACCGCAATGCCTGCTCCCATCACCCGAAAGAAATTCGTCGTGACGGTTGCAAATCGCACTTGCTCGGGGCGCCCGTCCTGAGCGGGGATTACCCCGCGAAACGTGAAGACACCACCAAAGTCCTCGAACGCCTGCTTCGTCCCTTCGCGGAGATCGATGAAGTCGGCATTCGAGAATTGCAGATCTTTCACGTGGCGCTGCCGCAATTCCATCCCCGCAAGCACCAGCCGCTGGGGATCTTTGTACGGCAGCGGCTGCAGGAGCACGGCGTGGGTCACGCTGAAAATCGCAGCGCTTGCCCCAAGTCCCAGCGCGATGGTTATCACTGCAATCAGCGTGAACTGCGGACTCCTGGCAAGTACCCGCACTGCAATCCCCAAATCTCGTATCGCCACGGAACCTCCAAATGAAAACCCGACATCCCCTGCCAATAGACCGACAATTTAACTCAAGCAAATCCCTTTGCAAAGCCATCACTTCCAGCTCGCATTTTTTGCGAAAGGGTGGGGACTTTGCCTTCCTTTCGACTCGTTGTTCAGCCCCCACGAGATTGCCCTTGACGCCCGCTCAAGCAATTCTGTACCATCATGGGAACGAGTCCACTCTTCGGAGTGGACCTGAATTTCATGCAGAGTGGCTGAGGGACGAGCCCTGAGACGCCACGGCAACCGATTAGGGATCATATATCCCCGATGCTGGTGCCAACTCTCTCCTGGAAACAGGGAACATGAGATTCGGCTGCGAGCTTGTATCTGCAACCGATAGCCTCTTTTCCTTTTCCTGGAAAATGAGGCCCTTATTTTTTAGGGCTGATTTTTCCGGCTCGTCTTCAGCTATTCGCTGGTACGCAAAGAAAGCGAGTAGCACATGTCGAATTACGAATTACGGTGCCGCGAATGCGGACGGACCTGGGGAAACCAGCCCCGCTCCATCTGCGACGATTGCTTCTCCCCCCTGGAAGTCGCTTATGACTACGACGCGTTGAAAGTGTCCGTGAGTCGCGAGCGCATCTCTCAGCGGCCGCCAAACATGTGGCGCTACTCCGAACTATTGCCCCTCCCCCAAGGCTTCACCCCACGATTGCCAGTAGGTTTCACCCCGCTGTTCCAGGCCCCTCAGCTTGCTGAGCGCTTGAGCGGAACCGCTGCCGGCAAAAATCTGTACATTAAAAACGATGCAGTGTGTCTGCCCACGCTGAGCTTCAAAGATCGTGTCGTCGCTGTCGCCCTCTCCCAAGCCCGCGCTTTTGGCTTCGACACTGTTTCGTGTTCCTCGACCGGCAATCTGGCGAATGCAGTTGCAGCACACGCCGCGCGTGAAGGACTGAAAGCGTGGATCTTCATTCCTTCTGATCTCGAGCCTGCGAAAATCCTCGGAACGAACGTCTTTGGCGCCAAGGTGGTTCGCATCGCTGGAAATTACGATCAGGTCAACCGTCTCTGTTCGCAGATTGCCGACGAACATCGCTGGGGATTTGTGAATGTGAATTTGCGTCCGTACTATGCCGAAGGCTCCAAGACAGTCGGCTTCGAAATCGCCGAGCAACTCGGCTGGCGCCTGCCCGACAACATCGTCTGCCCCATGGCTGGAGGATCGCTGATCACTAAGATCAAGAAGGCCTTCGATGAACTGATCAGGCTTGGCCTGGTCGAGCCAAAGGAAGTAAAGTTCTTCGGCGCGCAAGCCACAGGTTGTTCACCCATCTCGACCGCGGTCAAGACAGGAAGCAGCGAGATCGAGCCACAGAAGCCAAACACCATCGCGCGCTCCCTGGCAATCGGCAATCCGGCTGATGGACACTACGCCATCAAGACCATCAGGAACAGCGGTGGATGGAGTGAAGACGTCAGCGATCCCCAGGTGATCAATGCCATTCGTCTGCTGGCCGAGACGGAAGGCATCTTTACCGAAACTGCAGGCGGAGTCACAGTGGGAACGGCGGCAAAACTCTATCGCCAGGATCGCATTCTGCCGGACGAAACCACCGTGCTTTGTGTCACAGGCAACGGACTGAAGACCACGGATGTGCTCGCCGGCGTTTACCAGACGGAACGTCCAATCGCGCCTAAGCTGACCGACTTTGAGGCGTACCTGCAGCAGACACTCGATGTAGCTGAAGTGCCCGGAGTTCTTGCCACGGCAGAGCAAGCAGAAAGCGTTGGTGCGTAATATGCCGATCACAGTCCAAATTCCCACCGCGTTGCGCCGTCATACCGAGGGAGTTAGCTCGATCTCCTGCGCCGCATCGAATCTCACGGAACTGTTCTCGGTGCTGGATGAAAAATTCCCCCAGTTGGCGCCGCACCTGCGCGATGATCAGGGACAGATTCGCCGCTTCCTCAACGTCTACGTGAACGAGGAAGATATTCGCTTCCTCGGCGGACAAACCTATGCCTTCCAGGAAGGCGACGAGGTATTGCTAGTGCCCTCAATCGCCGGCGGCAGCGTTTAGAAGTTACGCTGCGCGCTGCGGAGAATTCTGCCTGGCGCGCGGTTTTGGAAGGCCACGACCTCAGTCGTGCCGTTAAGCCAGCGGATGCACGCGGGTTTAGCCGCTGAGGTTCCCTCGCCCGTAATAGATCTTCATCGCAGCCTTCCGGTCGATGCCGAAACTGCGTTTTCACGAGACACGCGTTTTGCACGACTCCAGTCGTGCCCCCACGCTCGCGGCTTTCAGTCCACTGGGTAGCGATTCGCAGCATTGATCAGACAGGCGTTTCTGGAACCACAAAACATCTGTTTAACGCCGCTCTTTTTTTGTCACCCAACTCCCACGGAGCAACGCTCGCACTCTCTGACATATCAAAACAGCCACACATTTCGTGATGCAGTGCGCGTGTGCTTCCGTCATGTTGCGAGCTTGATAAAATCCTGCAAAAAGTTTCTGCGACTCCACACTTCGCGCTACCGAAAATTCTGCCTCAGCGTCTCACTCCGCAAGTTGTCACACGAGCCTTCCTGCTTTCGGTGACCGGGCATCGAATGGGTTCCTGACAGCGTCCCTGGAGGTTGTTATGAAGGGCCGCACGATTCTCTTCCTCCTTCTCCCGTTGGCATGCGCCACGGCGCAGCACGATCCGCGAGACATTGTTCCCAATGTGCGAGTGCACCTGGTTCTGCCCGACGGAACTTGTAGTGAGAATGCAGACGTCACACTTGCAGCGCTCAATGGCCCGCTGCTGCGCGGTACCCGCGACAACCGCTGTCACGTGGACTTCGCGAACGTACCGGAAGGCAAATATCGGGTGGACGTTTCGGGTTTCGGAATCACCAATGCGGACCCGAACAGCAACATTTACGTGTCCTCCAACAGCCCCACGGACTTCGAGATTGCCATTCAACCCCGAAGCACTCCCGGGTTCGGTGCAATCCCGGGGAGCACATTCGTATCGGCCTCAGACCTTGCCGTTCCCAGTCGCGCCCGCAAGGAACTCGATCGCTCGAACGAGCTGATTCAAAAAGGTGAAATAAAGCAGGCAATCGACAGGCTGAACAAGGCCATCGCGATCTATCCGCAATATGCTCTTGCCTACAACAATCTGGGAGTTCTCTATTCCCGCCTGGGCGATCGTGTTCACGAGAACGAGGTTTTGCAAAAGGCAATCAGCGTGAATCCGAATTTTGCGCTGGCGTATGTGAATTTGGGCAGGATGGACATGAAGGCGAACGACTATGCCGCAGCCGAGGCGGCCTTCAGCAAAGCGCTTTCGTTCAATCCAACCGATGAGATCACTCTGATCCTGCTCTCCTATTCGGAGTTCATGGACCGGAGCTTTAATCAGGCGATTGCCACCAGCCGCAAGGCGCATGCGCTGGACAGGCCGCACGCCTTCGCGCATCGCGTCGCGGCACGCGCCTTTGAGGAACAGAAGAAGGGAGCGAACGCCATCGCCGAACTCGAAATGTTCCTCAAAGAAGAACCATCGAGTTCGCGCGCCGACGACGCGCGCCATGAAATCGAGGTGGTGAAATCAGCTCTGCCTAATTCGGAGCTTCTGCGCTGACCTGCCCGGTCGAGAGATGCAGTTGCTTCGATCGCTCAAGCACCCATTGGGGAAAAACAGGCGCACCCTGCGGAATCTTGCCCTGCGTCACGCCCCAGTGCTCGAGCCAGCCTGTACCCTCTTCCCCGACATAGGTATCAGGGAGACTGTACGCGGGATCCCCTAACGCTTCTTCCAGGGAAATAAACCGGTAGCCGCGCTTGCGGAGAACGTCCAGCAGTTCGCCTATATGATCGGCTTCCAGGTTGCTGGCGTGAAGCAGGAGAACCTGCTTCGGTTCATAGCCGGCTACCTTCTGCGAGAGTTGTTCGAAATAGGCGAATTGCGCATCGTGGTAGCCGAGATAGTCTTTCACAATTTTCTGCTGTAGTTCGGTATCATTTCGCTTTTTCGCGTCCTCGTAGATGCCTGCGAAGGCCCAGTCCCAGCCATCGAGCGTAACCGGTGCGACCCTGTATCCACGCTGGCTCAGAAATTCTTCTGCCTTGCGGCGGGTGGAAAGATCGCGCCCGGTGTCGAGATACGGATGGCGGAAGTAACGCAATTTCATTTTGTGCTGTGCCAGCAGCATGCGCGTGACGCTCTCGCCTTGAACGACGTCATCCTCCCAGTTCTTCAATTCAGATTGGTTCAGCGACATATGGCTGAAGGTGTGATTCCCAAGCTCGAAGCCATAATCGAGCCACATCTGCAGGGCTTTAATGCGCTCATCCACTTCGCCGGGCTTGTAAAGTTTCTTCTCGTTGACGAAGCCCACCACGGGAATTTTCTGATCGCGAAGCGTTCCGAGCAATTTGCCCGTCATCGTGGTGATTTCAGATGCCGGCACGCGATCCGCCATACCCGCGGGAAGGTCATCAATGGTGACCGCAACCGCCCGCTCGGTCTTCCGTGTGGTTTGGCACCAGCCAGTGTTGCATAAGAGAAATGCAGAGACGATCAAGAGAGCAACCGGTTTCAAATCTCCTCCATGGCTTTCGCAATCTTCGGAAGCGGTATTTAAACACAAGAACTCTGGCAGGAAGGCAGAAACAATAATCCGCCCGGGCAGTACGCCGCCGAGGAAAGCTTTTACGTCAGCATTTGCGCCCTGCGGGTGGAGTTTGCCTGGCAGACGGAGCCCCATTTATAATCTAACTAACTGGTTAATTAACTATGGCGCGAATCGTTCGAGCCCGGCATCCCCTCCACCGCATGGGATCTCGCGGGCAGCCCGAAGAAAGCCGCGCGGCCATCTTGCAGGCAGCCGCGGCGGAGTTTGCTGCGCACGGCGTGGCCGGAGCGCGCACCGACGCCATCGCGCGCGAGGCACGCGTCAATAAGGCCCTCCTGTACTACTACTTCAAGGACAAGGAAACTCTGTACGGGGCGGTATTGGACAACGCTTTTTCAGGACTGAAGAAAGCCGTCTTCCGAGTTCTCGACAGCGACCTTCCGCCCGGCGAAAAGATCATGGCGTACGCCGGGGCATATTTTGATTTCATTGCTTCCAACGAGCTCTACCCGCGATTGATGCAACGCGAGATGATGCGCGCCCGCGAGGGCCAGTCGCAGCACATTGAGAAGGTAATCAAGAACTATATTCAGCCGATCTTTGTCCGGGTCAGCGAAGTGTTGCGGGAAGGGATCGCGACGGGAGAATTCCGCCCGGTGAATCCTGCTCATTTTGTGCCCTCGATTGTGGCCATGATTGTGTTTTACTTCAGCAGCGCTCCTATGATGCAGAAGATCGTGGGCTTTAATCCGCTGACGCCAGAACGGATCGCGGAACGGCGGGCGGCGGTGTTGGATTTCATTTCGGCCGCGTTGTTCCGTCCAAAACACAGTCTCATGCAAGGAGCACGCTGATGAGCGCGCGTAACCGGTTTTTTATTTTGCTGGGAATTATTTTTGTCATCGCTGCGGCCTATTACTTTTTCTCCACCAACCACACCAACGACCTGGTGCTGATTGGTACGGTGGACGCCAATCAAGTCATCGTCAGCGCGCAAGTGGGAGGCCGCATCCAGAAACTGCTGGTCGATGAAGGTACACCGGTGAAGGCCGGGGATCTGATTGCGGTGCTCGATCCCTCGGAGTTGCAAGCGCAAGAGGCAGCGGCTACGGCGACGATCGCCAGCCTGCAACACAAAGTGGCGGAGATGCGGCATACCGAGGCGTCCACTTCGGGATCGACTTCCAGCGATGTGGCAAACGCTCAAGCGAAGCTCTCCTCCGCCAAGGCGCAACTGGTGCAAGCCCAGGCCACCCTGGACCGCACCGCGAGCGACAGCCGCCGCATTGTGGAGTTAGCAAAGGTGGGAGTCGCGTCGGATCAGGAACGCGTGCAGGCGGAAACGAACCTGCAGGCGGCGCAGGCGACCGTGCAGGCGCAGAGAGACCTGGTCACGGCGGCAGACGCCGAACTCAAAGCCGCCATCGCGCGCACCAACCAGGCCAATGCGGCGAAGAGCACGGTGGCCGCGACCGAAGCGGAACTGAAAAACGCCATGGCACAGAAGAATCAGGCTGCCGTGCGCTTGGGATACACCAATGTCTATGCGCCGGTGAGCGGCACGGTATCGGTACGTGCAGCACGGCAGGGAGAAGTGGTTAATATCGGTGCGCCGATCGTGACCATTGTGGATTTGAGCGATACCTGGGCGCGAGCGGCGATTCCGGAAACCTATGCCGACCATATTGGATACGGTGATGTGCTGCGGGTCCGAATGCCAGGTGGAACGGTAGTGAGCGGAAAAGTTTTCTTCAAAGGAGTGGAAGGCGATTTCGCTACGCAGCGGGATGTGAGTCGGATGAAACGGGACATCAGGACCATAGTGCTGAAAGTGCGGCTGGATAATCCCAAGGGTGCTCTCGTTCCCGGCATGACCGCCGAGGTGCTGGTGTCGCCAGAGCAACTGAAGGGGCACGGCACGGAGAACGCGAAGGCGGCGGACTAGCATGGCCAACGACGGAAAGTCCAATCAATCCCCAGCTTCGGCCAGGCCGGGCGCAAACGGCGGACTCGAGAGGCCGGTGTACGATCCCATCGCGCCTGTGGCCATCGAGGTCGAGCACATTGTAAAGAAGTACGGCGACTTTACCGCAGTCGATGATGTCTCCTTCCGGGTCAACGAAGGGGAAATCTTCGGGTTGCTCGGTCCAAACGGTGCGGGAAAATCCACCCTGATTCGCATGATGACGACGCTGATCCCGATCACTTCCGGAAAGGCGCGCATCGCGGGACACCATGTTGCGAAGGAACCCAATGCGGCACGTCGATTGATTGGTGTGATTCCGCAGGCGCTGACTAGCGATCTGGACCTGACCGTCGTAGAGAACATGAATATTTACGCCAAACTCTACGACGTCCCGGCAAAAGAACGGCAGAAATCCATCGACGAGTTGTTGGAACTGGTCGACCTGACGAAATGGCGGGATGCCGCTACCAAGACGCTCTCCGGTGGAATGCGGCGGCGCTTGGAGATTGCGCGCGGGCTGGTACACCATCCCAGGATCTTCTTTCTGGACGAGCCTACGACGGGTCTTGATCCCGTCTCTCGCGTCGCTGTCTGGGAAATGCTGGGGAATATCAAGGAGCATCGCCAACTGACCATTCTGATCACGACGCATTATATGGATGAAGCGGACCGCCTCTGCGACCGCATCGCCATTGTCGATCACGGAAAATTAGTGGCGCTGGATGCTCCCGCAACATTGAAAGCCAGCGTGCCGGGATCCAATGTCATCGAAGTGCAGTTCGATCATGCTCCCCCGGATTGGGAGCAGAGGCTGCGTACATTTGAAGATGTGACTTCAGTGCAGCATGAGGGTGCGGGCATGTACCGCGTGCTGACCGGAAACGGCTCGCGAACGACTACACAACTGGTCGAGATGGCCGTGCAGAACGGAGTACAGGTGAAATCGTTGTCGGTGCAGAACACCACCTTGGATGACGTCTTCGTGCATTACACGGGAAGACAATTGCGGGACGAGTTGCAGAAGGCATACGCCTTCGTGATGCCGCAGCGTCCGGGATTGCAACCGTAGAAGTTCCCGTCGCGAATTCCTCAAATTGAACTCAGGTCGGTTTAATGATCACTGGATGCCCGGCGTGCGCGATACCGGAACCACGCGAAAAGTCCCCCGATCACTATGACGGCAAGCGCTAACGCCGGCCAATGTTTTGCGACGGCTGCTGAGGTGAGTGCGACCACTTGTGGACCGAACCTCAGAACCAGCAGGGACAAAATCAGGAATCGCACCAGGCGACCGGCAAAAATGGCAAGCAGGAAGTGCCAGAAATTCATTTCGAATACCGATGCAGCCAGCACAAATACTTTGAAAGGGAACGGTGGAGGCATCATCGACGGAAACATCAAAGCCCAGAACTCGTGCCGGTCAAACGCACTGCGGATCTTGTTAAACTTCGTTCGCGGGATGCGCTTTTCCAGCAGGACTTCGCCACCTTTATACCCGATCAGGTAAAGAATAATGCAGCCCGCCGCCGATCCTGCCGAGGCCATCACCGCGTAAAGCAGAAACCGTGGACGGTCCTGGTAAACGTAACTCGCGACCACCGGATCAAGCGGGAATCCAAAGAACGCCGAGTCAATGGCGGCTATGGCAAAAACTGCCCACGAGCCAAGCGGCTTCAGCATGGCCCAGACAAACTCGCCGTAACGGGACAGAAGGTGCTTGAGGATTTCCAAGACAAGAATTCTACGGCAACGGAAGAAACAGACAGAGCAGGGCCGATTGCCCGCACCGCAAATTCAAATGCTCGCGATCCTGCTGATCAACGTGAACGCATGACTGCAATAGTCCCATCAGACTGACGAAGAACCCGTCTGTTTTGAAAGGAAATGCCTGAGGCCGTGAGCGGAAATGGATCGCGGTGAGTCTTTACGTTATCGCGATCCATGTGCTCCAGTTGGTCTTTTGCTTACAACCTCTGATCGACTAGCATTGCAATGTTTGTCGGGAGGATTTCCCCTATGCATGAGTTCAACCGTCGTTCGATGCTGAAAGTAGTCGCTGGCCTTTCGTTGACTCCTTGCTCTCTCCTTGCGGACGAAAAAGAGAGCACCATTCACCTCGTGCAAGCAGGCAGGGATCGCACCGGGCAGCCGCACAAGGCCGCACGTGCCAATACCCATCTTGACTTCAAAGTCCTCACGCGCGAAACCAATGGTGCCCTATTCATTATGGAGAACCGCAACATGCTTCGCGGAGGACCATCCCGTCACGTGCACTACGAGCAGGAGGAATGGTTCTACTTCGTTGAAGGTAGTGACGAGGTATTGATGGAGGTCGGCGAAACGAAGTTGCGGCTGAAACCTGGCGATTCGGTTTTGGCCCCGAGAAATGTCCCGCATGTGTGGGCTTACCTTGGCCAGAAGCCCGGACGCATGGTATTCGCCTTCACCCCAGCGGCCACGATTGAAAGTTTCTTTGAGGAGGCGAGCAAACCGGACGCCAAGGTCAATGATCCCTCTCGCTTTGAGAGGTACGGCATGAGGCTCGTTGGTCCCCCGTTGCTGGACGTGTAGTGGCGCTTCGCTGCGCATGCGAAGGTCTCTCCGTGATGTGGAGAAACCTATTGAGGGGTTAATGAGATGGTCCGCCGCCGAGTAAATTACAACTCGGGCAGTTCATATCAGGGAGGATCATCGCCATGCAGATCGCATCCATCGGCATCGATTTGGGCAAGACCAACTTTCACCTGGTTGCATTGGGAGAACGTAGCAAAGTTCTGGTCCGCAAGAAGTTTTCCCGTGCGCAACTGCTGGCCTATACAGCGA
>JBKOUZ010000065.1:0-20020 GCA_046723715.1 Acidobacteriota bacterium
GAGTTGAGCAGGACTGCACCGTGCATCTGGCCGGAGAAACCCACGCAGGCGATCTCTTTGGGATCGAGCTTGGCGGATTGCAGGGCTTTGCGGACCGCTTCTCCGCAGGCGCGCCACCAGTCGCGCGGATCCTGCTCGGCCCATCCGGGCTTGGGACTGGCGAAATTCTGGTGCTCGGAGGAGGCGGAAGCGATAACGTTTCCGGCGGTATCCATTACCAGAGCGCGGGTCCCGCCTGTGCCTACATCAATGCCTAGATAGCTCATGGTGCCTTCCTAAGGGGGCGTCAGGCGAAGTCCCCGGCGTACTCGTGGTTGGATTCGCGGGGAGCCCGGCGTTTGTCTTTGGAGGATGATTCCTGTGACTGGCGACGCAGGAAGAAGTCGAGATTGCCGCGCATGACCAGATGCGGAGCTAAGGCCACTTGATGCGAGCGGCGGCCGCCCTCAGCGAGGAACTCATGCAACATGCGGAGGGCCATCTCACCCTGGGCATGGGGGCGCTGGTAGATGGTGGCAACGACCGCGCCGGAGCGCAGGTAGGGAACGAGATCGGGGAAAAGGTCGGTAGTGATGATGGTCAAGCGACTGATCAGGTTCGCGTCTTCTGCAGCTTTCAACACCGGAATGGAAGCCTCCGTGGTCACGTAGATTCCGGCGAGGTCAGCGCGTTCATCAAAAAGCTTGCGACACTTGCGGTAGGCTTCCTTCTCCACATCATGATCCTCGATCGGCTTAAGCGTCTCCAGGTGAGGATAGAAATTTCGCAGGGTGGAATGAAAAGCCGTGTATTTCTCCGCGTGCTCAGTAATGTCCATGTCGAAGACGGTCACGGCTACCGATCCGGCTTTGCCATTAAGGAAGCGTCCCAGGAGATCGGCGGCGATGGAGCCGCTGGCCAGAGTGTCGATTGCGACCATGCCAAGGCGTCCGCTCTGAGGCGCATCGGTTGCGACACAGACAACAGGAATGTTCGCGCGAGAGGCGCGACGGATGGCGGAACGCAGGGTTTGCGGGCTGCTGGGAAAGATGATGATGCCGTCGACCTGGTCGTGGATAGCGGCTTCCAAAGCCTCTTCCTCGCCTTCACCGAGGACGGGGCAGGTACGGAATTCCAGTTCGACATTTTCCAGCAGGATGGATTCGGCTTCATCGCGGATTCCGGTGCGAACTTCATCCCAGAAAGAAGTAGTGCCCTGGGGAGTATTAACCGATATCCGCAGAGTCTTTTTGGAGGACAGATATCGGGCCGCAAGATTGGGTCGGTAGCCGAGATTTCTGGCCACTTGCAGGACTCTGGCCTTGGTCGCGGGGCTTACTCCCGGATTGTCGTGCAAGGCGCGATGAACGGTTCCAATTGAGGTGCCCAGGGATTTCGCGATGTCACGGAGCGTGGTAGGGGGCTTGCCCATTTTTTCTGGCCTACATCTGGGCTGGCTGGTGGGCCAGCGGAGGTCCGGAGTTAAGAGTGTCCGGAACCGTAAACGTTAACGGAACTCGGAGAAATGTGCAAGATGGGGCCTCTCACCACGTGGGAACCGGACTCAAGGAGGTCAATTTGTTGTCTTGACTGGGAATCGGCCTCGTTGATCAGGAATGCCGGAGAGTCGGTAAATCCACTTGCAGATTGTGTCGCGCCATTTCACAGCTTCTCCGGCCTGGAATTCGAAGTGCGCGAGGATGTCCCGGTAGCGCTCTTCGTCCATGTGCCTGTCGAGCTTCTTCCATTCGGAAATGAAGGCTTTGGCTTGCTCTGCGCCTTGAAAGTGCGAATCGTAGATGTGCTGAATGACCGTTTGTCCTGAATGTAGGGTATGGGTGTAGCGCACGTGGTGGAAGAAGAGGAGCAGATTGTCAGGACAGTTCGCCAATCGTTCGTAGAGTTCTTGGACTGCGGGTGGGTACTGGGCAATGAAACCGGTTCCCGTGGCGATGGTGCGATCCATGCCGATCGCTTCGTGATCGGCGCGATGCCATTGTCCCCAGCCGTTGTTTTCGGAGGACTCGGGGGCGGGATCGTAGTGATTTCCTGTGATATTGGTGAGCGTACCCGCGCCGAGTGGGCCAGTGTAGTTTTCGTAGATGTGCCAGGAATTTAGTTGCAGATTCGTGACGGTTTCGACTACCAGGGGGTCGGTGCCGAAGGTCAGCCCGGTCCATTCATCAATGATTTTTTCGGAGCTAAGGTTCGGATTCCAGGCAAGGCGTCCGAAGCCGTAGAGGTTGGCCATGGCGAGCGGGCTGCCCAGCCAGTTAGCGTCCATGCCGACATTGGCTACGCCGGCGAATCCGCCTTGTGGGCGATGGAAGGTTCGGCCTGAAACTAAATCTTTGACCGGCGTGTTCTGGTCGTGGATGCGCATGTCGAAGTCGAGGACTTCCTTCCACATGGGAACCAGAAAGCAGAGATGCTTCTGCTGTCCGGTGTACTCCTGAGTGATCTGCAATTCGATGGCTTCGTTGGTGTGGTGGAGTCCGGCTAACAGTGGTGATACGGGCTCGCGAACCTGAAAATCGATTGGGCCATTCTTAATTTGCACGAGTACGTTGTCGTCGAACTGACCGTCAAGCGGGTGAAAGTTGTCGTAAGCCGCTTTGGCGCGGTCGTTTTTCAGGTTGCGCCAGTCGAGGTGGTGGTTGTAAACGAAGGCGCGGTAGAAGACGATTCCCCCGTGCGGCTTCAGGGCGCCGGCGACTACGTTGGCGGCGTCAGCGTGAGTGCGGCCGTACGCGGAGGGACCGGAGCGGCCTTCGGAGTCCGCTTTGATTACTACGCCGGCGAAGTCGGGGATTTGGCGATAGATTCCGTCAAATTTCTTGCGCCACCACACGGCTACTTCGGGGTCCAGAGGGTCGAACGTCGTTAACGGTTCCGCTGCGCTTCCCGCTGCTTGGACCGGCAGAGGGCCTGTCTCTACGCGGGTTGTTCCTACGTGGGCTTTGCCTATTTTGGTGGGGGTGCTGAGGTCTACCGAAATGGACAGTTGGACTCCCCAAGGACGGAAGGCTTTGGCGACACGCGCTAGTTGCGGGATGAAGTCATCTTCCAGAACTTGTGGCGCGGCGTTTACGTTGTTGACAGTGCAGGCGTTGATTCCGACGGAAGCCAGCAGGCGGGCGTATTGGGCGGCACGGGTGAGGTCGCCTCTAACTTTTCCGGCTTTGAAGAAAATCGAGGGACCTCCGTAGCCTCGTTCGATACTGCCGTCCAAGTTGTCCCATTGGTTGATCCAGCGAACGGGAGCGTACGGCTGCTGCAGGTCATCGAGAGAGGCTATGTTCTCCTGGCGCGCTATTTTGCGCAGCAGCGTAAACACGCCGTACAGGACTCCACGATCATTGGCGGCCGTGATAACGATACAACGTGCTCCGCGGATGCGAGTTGCCTTGAGCCAGAATGCGTCGGTCTTGAGGAGCTGAGCAGTTTCGAAGCTGGCAGCGAGGGTCTGGACGTCTTTCAAGGTTCCGAGGACGAAGGCATCTTTGGGATTCGAGGTGGTTTCGAGGGATCGGCCGAGCATTTCTTGCACACCGCCGGTCAGTTCCTGCCGAGCTGTTTTCAGGACCAGCGAATCGCCGAGGAGCAGGATTCTGGAGGGAGAATCCTGGTACTGCTTCACCGCTTGCGGATCCAAGGGGGCATAGCGCAGCCAGGCTTTGGCCCCGGTTTCCGCTGGTGCGGATCTTGACAGCAAAGCGATGCAGAAGGCTAGGGCAAACAGGAAAGCCCGTGATGGCGCAGTTGTGATGGCGACAGTCACGAGGGGCGGCGGCTTCATTTGATGACGAGTATACGAGGATGGCGGGCAGGGTCGTGCGACGATACATTGTTTGCTGAGATTCCATGGCTTGAACGGGGACGCGATTCCGGTTGCTTTCCGAGCGTCTTTCGTCCTAAGATGCGCCGCATGGAGGGCCCGATATGAATCGATCCGGCCCCATTTTCACAACTGTTCTGAAGTTGGCTGCGACGCTCGTGCTCGCCCTTCCGGCGTTTTCCCAGGCCGCTCCCAAATATGATCCGGCAACCGAGACTACGTTCAAAGGCATTGTGGAGGAGTTGAAACTGGTTCCTCCAACTGGCGGCAAACCGGTTGTGTATCTGGTGCTGAAAAGTAATCCCGATGGAGGGCAGATCTTTCTCTGCCCCAAAAAGTTCCTGGATGATGTCGGCATAGTGTTCAAAGTAGATGACCCTCTTGAAATCACCGGATCCAAGGTCAAACAGAACGGAACGGACCTCACGTTGGCGCGCGAAGTGGTGAAGGTCAATGGGGAGACGCTCACGTTGCGGTTCAAGGATGGGCGTCCCGCGTGGTGATTTAAGACTGTGTCATAGTCCGGCGTGCCTGCGAGGCTGATTCCCTGGCCTTCGTTTAGTTTCATCGTGATAACTGGTTGTCCTTTGCTTGTCTGTTCACATCGCAGACTCCCGATACTTCCCTGTTCCGTTCTCCTGATAGTCTCGAAGTGCAGTGTCAGGAGAGATGCGTCGTTGCCACCGCTGATTAATGTCCGCAGCATTGCTAAGACTTTTGGGGCGGAGCCTTTGTTTCAGAATGTTGCCTTCACCGTTTCGGAGGGAGACCGAGTGGGGTTCATCGGGCCGAACGGGTCGGGCAAATCCACACTTCTCCGCATCCTTGCTGGAAGCCTGAATCCAGATGAAGGAGAGATCGTGTTTCGCAAGCGGCTACGGCTGAGTTATGTCGAGCAAATATCGGAGTTTCGGGCTGGGGATACGGTGAAGTCAGTGATCGACGCCGCGATGGAGAAGGCGGGAGTACCGGGAGCCGAGCGAGGCATGCTGTCGGCCGAGACAGTGGGACGAGCGGGATTCACAGATCTGGAGGCCTTAGCGACGGCACTATCGGGCGGCTGGCGAAAACGACTTGCGATTGTGGAAGCGCTGGTGCAGGCGCCTGACCTTTTACTCCTGGATGAGCCGACCAATCATCTCGATCTGGAAGGCATCGAGTGGCTGGAGGATTTACTTGAGCGAGCAGCTTTTGCTTGCGTGGTGATCAGCCACGACCGATACTTCCTGGAAAGCGTGGTAACCGAAATGGCCGAACTCAGCCGAGTGTATCCAGACGGGTTATTGCGGGTGAAGGGCGGCTACAGCTTTTTTCTGGAGAAGAAAGAAGAATTTCTGCATGCGCAGGGGAAACGACAAGAAGCTCTGGAGAATCTGGTTCATTCCGAAATCGAGTGGCTGCGGCGGGGAGCGAAGGCGCGTACACGAAAATCCAAGGCTCGCATCGGTAAAGCCGGGGAGTTGATGCAGGAATTAGCGGATCTGAATGCGCGTACCCGCAGCGGGGTGGCGCAGATTGATTTCTCTTCTACCGAGCGGAAGACCAAGCGTCTCGTGGAATTGGAGAACGTCGGGTACCGGATCGGGAATCGGCAGCTTTTTGGGGGGCTGGATTTCGTGATTGCAGCGGGGATGCGCGTCGGTTTGGTGGGCCCGAATGGCAGCGGGAAGACTACGCTGCTACGACTACTGCGGGGCGAGGTCGCGCCAACAATGGGAGCGATCCGGCTGGCAGATCGTTTGCGGATTGTGTATTTCGATCAGGCTCGCCAGCTTGACCCGAGCGTAACTCTGCGCAGAGCGCTTGCCCCTGAGGGCGATTCGGTGATCTACCAGGATCGTTCCATGCATGTGGCCTCGTGGGCCGCGCGATTTTTATTCAGGGGAGAGCAACTGAACCAGCCGGTGGAACGGCTATCGGGCGGAGAACGGGCGCGCGTTTTGATTGCGCAACTGATGCTGCAGCCGGCAGACGTGCTGCTGCTGGATGAGCCTACGAACGATCTGGATATTCCTACGTTGGAAATTCTGGAAGAGAGTCTGCTGGAGTTTCGAGGTTCGCTGGTCCTGGTGACGCACGATCGGTACATGCTGGACCGAGTTTCCAGCATTGTGCTTGGCTTGGACGGGCAGGGCGGTGTGGAGACTTTTGCTGACTACTCGCAATGGGAGATCTGGCAGGGCACGCGCAGCCAATCACCTTTGGCGAAGGACACAGAACGTCAGACTTCAGCGACCCGGAATGTCCAGCCCGCAAAGAAAAAACTGTCGTATCTGGAGGCTCGCGAGTACGCGGCCATCGAACAGCGCATCGCCGACGCGGAAGAGGTGTTGCGGGAGAAGAGAACACATACCGAGGACCCTGCGATCGCTTCCGATGCGGAGCAGCTCGTGATCGCACACGCTGACTTGGAACAGGCACAGCGGGAACTCGACGCTTTGTATCAGCGGTGGGCTGAGCTTGAGGGTAAGCAGCAGGCCTAGGGTATGCCAAGGCGAGTCATATCGCCGAGGGCTGACATGACCGAGGATAGCGGGGTTCATTATTGTGGATGTTCTTTCGCCCCTTCGGGGCTGAGATTAGTTTGAGCTTGGCGCACCACGGGTTGCGCCGTGGGCTGCACTCTTGCGCCGCTTCGCGGCTGGTCCTATTGAGGGTTTCGCGGCTTGCTCTCCGATTCAGCAAGTTTCTATTCGCCTCCTACGCGGAAGCGGAGACCGGTGCGGAAATTGATGGGTAAGGCCGGGTATCCTACGACCTCGTTGTAGCGGCGATCCAGCGCGTTCTGAATGTCCAGGTACGCGGTTAGGCGCGAGTGTATCGCGTACCATCCACCTACATCAACACGAACGTAACCGGCAGCGTGATCGATGTTAAAGGTCAGGAAGTCGGAGTCAGGACGGCGTCCGACGAAGCTTGCGGAAAGGTTTGCTCCCCAGCGTGAACCGAGATAATCCAAGAGAACAGTGGCGGAGTGTTTGGGGCGGCGCAGCAAGGGAGAGCCTGGATTGAACAAAGAGTTGACCGGCGCAGGATTCACCAGGATCTGGGTGGAGGTATAGGTGTAAGCGGTTTTCACCAACAGCCGCGAGCGAAGCCTGGCCTGCAAGCCAGCTTCGGCCCCATGGGCAAGGGCTTGATTCACGTTGACGTATTCGCCGATGAAAGTCACCGGATCGACAGTCACATAATTCACCTGATCGTGGAAGAGATTGTGAAAGTACGTCGCGGTGAAGACGTATCTGCCTTGCCGGAAATCCTGCTGGAACCCGGCTTCAAAAGAGCGGGAGCGCTCGGGCTTGAGCGCGGTGTTGGGCTGAGTAAAAGGCGGGCCCGCGAATGTCTCTTCCAGGCGCGGTTCTTTGAACCCCGTGGCGTAGGAGAAACGCAGGCGGGTTCCGGAGAGAATGTCTCCACCCCGTAGAGCCTGCCAAGCCACTGCCACACGCGGCACCCCGGAATTTCCAAACGCGCTGTTGTGGATGAATCGTCCTCCTGCGATCAGCTGGAGGCGGCCAAGCGTGAATTGCTGTTGCAGATAGGCGTCATGGTTCAGGCGCCGGCCATGAGTTTGCGGCGGGAATTCCAGATTACCTACGAAGCCATTCTCATTCTCCATGCGATAGCCAAATGTGGTGTGCGACCAACTGCGCTGGGAATAGTCTCCCTGATATTCCACGCCCGCGCGGTTGATGCGGTCGACTTCGTTTGAGGGAAAGTCAAAGATGCGGGCGGGGTCGCCGTCAGGATTCAGTTCGTAGTAGCGATAAAGATAGTCGAAGGCGGTCAGATGGTGCTCCCATCCGGATGGGGCCCTCACCGCGAGTTCTGCGCTGCCCAGGAGGTTGTTGAGTTGCGACCAATCGCGGTGATTGGGAGGCTGAAGAGTAGTTCCGTTGAAATTCCATTCGCCCGGGATACCGGTGTGCGCGTTAGAGTGGCGGAAGCGCACACGAAGCGAGGTGTTGTCATTGAGCGCAGCACCGAGATTTGCGCCCTGGAGAGAATCGGAGTAGGCATTGTTGATCCAGGCGCCGGCGGTGTTGAACTGGTCTCCGAAGAGGTTGTAATCGTAGCGGCCGTGAGCGCCGGCCAGACTCGCGTACCCATTGGCGGTTGAGAAGTTTCCGCCATCGGCTCCAAAACGAAGTTCGGGAGTGAGAGTGTTGCCGGTGCGGGTCCAGACCTGGACTACGCTGGTGATTGCATCCGATCCATAGAGCGTGCTTTGCGCTCCGCGGACGAATTCCATTCGTCCGGCTTGCTCGAGTGGGAGAGTGCCGAAGTCAAAAGTACCTCCAGGTTCATTGACGGTGACGCCGTCCACGATGACTTTGTTGTACCGCGACTCGCCTCCACGTACGAAGAGAGATGTCAGAGCACCGCGTTGTCCGGCGGCGTTGACAACGGCGCCCGGCAAGAAGCGCACTGCGTCGGCGGCCTCGGATGGTTGCATAGTCGTGAGTTGCTCGCCAGTTAGAGTGTCGACATCGGAGCCGGCAGCCTCGCCGGGTACGGGCGTACGAGTTGCGGAGACAACCACGGTTTCGGCAGCGGGCGCGAGATGTAGTCTTACTGTGAGTTCCCGTTCGAGTGGAAGCGCGACCGTTTCGGCGGCGAATCCCGGAGCGAGAACTTTGATCTGAAAAGAGCCAGCAGCAGGAAGCTGAATGCTGGTTGTACCGTCGGCGGAAGTGATTTTTGTACCGAGCAGTTTGGAATCCGCTGAGCGGACGAGAGAGACTCGGGCTCCAGATACGCCGGCGGAACTGGGATCCACGATCTTAATTTTGAGATCGGCAGCTGAAGCGGTGAGCGAAAGTAGCAGTAGAAATACCGTGGCGAATACGTGCATTCCATCCTCCTTGGCACGCGAAAGAGGTTTAGTTAAACGGAGCACGCCGGTCTCCTGGCTTGCGAGTGAGGATGGGTACCATCCGTGAAAACCTGCGGCCTTCCCAGGGCTCGGGCCCAGTGGCCGGAGGCAATTTCCTCGCTTACAGTTGCGCGGCAGCGCGGGATTTACACCCGCTTCCCAGTCTTCCCTGAATGAGGAAGACGCGCGTTCCGCAGGATTCTAAAGATCTGAAACAACCGTGGGCTTTGAATCTAATGGGAGAGGCGAGGCTTGTCAAACTCCTTACAGAAGTCAGCGCTTCCAGCGGCCGATGACATACAGGACGATCGAGAGGATCACGCTTAACAGGATGGATGTCGCCAGGGGAAAATAGAATGTGATGTGTTTGCCACGATGGATGATGTCGCCGGGGAGGCGGCCCAAAGGCAGGTTGGTGCGGTCTAGCACGATGAGCAGCAGTCCGGCTACTAGTAGGACTATTCCCAGAATGAGTAAGAGCTTTCCGAATTCCGCCATTTGATGAGTCTCGTGGTGCCCCCCGGTTTCAACTTCGCCGAAGTATGACGGGCTTGCTTGTAGGAAGTCAAAAGGGCCCACCCCGTCCCGCTAAAGACACGAGACAAGGGTGGGGCGCACTTTTTATCCCGCCGTGCTTTGCGTTACAAAGTACTTGACTACGATGGACAGTGCGGTTAGGCTATGCGCATGTCCGATTCGCGGCCACATCGGGTGCGACGGTTTCATCGATCGGCTGCAGCGGATTTGCGATCCGCGCCGGAGAGCATCCCTGATGTGGCGGAGCATCTGCGCTTCATTCGCGACACGATGGAGCGGTCTGCGGCATTCACGGCTGTTTCCGGCTGGGGGCATGTGGGTATCGGCGCCACGGCGATCGGGGCCGCCTTGCTGGCTTCGTGGCAAGCGTCAGGGCTCGCATGGCTTCGGGTATGGCTTGCCGAGGGAATTTTGGCAATTGTGATCGGACTGCTGGCCTGCACCTGGAAAGCAAACCGGCGGGGGTTGCCGCTGTTTTCTGGACCCGCCAGAAAAGTGGTGCTCGGACTGGCTCCTCCATTGGTGGCCGGAGCGTTTCTCACATTTGTGATGTTTCGAGCGGGGCTGCAGTCGGCGTTGCCTGCGTCGTGGCTTTTGCTCTACGGTGCTGGCATTATGACCGGGGGTGCGTACTCGGTCTCGATCGTTCCGGTAATGGGACTATGTTTCATGGGGGTGGGTGCGTTAGCAGTGCTGGGCCCAGCGGCTTGGGGGAATTGGTTTCTGGCGGCGGGGTTCGGCGGACTCCACATCGTATTCGGATTTTTGATTGCGAGGAGGCATGGTGGGTAGGGCGAGTTCGATGCAGGGTAAGCATGCAAAGGTGCAGGATCGTAGGCAGCAGCCTGCTTTTGAGAAGGCGCGTGATCACTCACTGGCGCGTGCGCCGGAGCTTCCCGAACTCGATCGCCTTATTCACGAGCGCATTCGTCTGGGAATCGTGAGTGCGCTGGCGACGAACGATTCTCTGAGTTTCAATGATCTGAAGCGGGTGCTCAAGACGACGGACGGAAATCTCAGCGTGCACGCGCGAAAGCTGGAAGAGGCGCAGTACATTTCCTGCGTCAAATTTTTCGAAGGGCGAGTACCACGAACGGAATACCGGCTGACGGCCACGGGGCGCAAAGCGCTGGAAGAATATCTGGACCAGATGGAGGAGTGGATTCGGGTGACGCGGAAGTAGCAGGTTTATTTTTTTTGCTTTGTCCACTTTGTAATTCAAAGTGCATTTTGCAAGGAGTGGATCATGGACAGTTCACCTTCTACCGACACGCATCAGGGCGACTGGAGGGCAGCGATTCGGTTCTGGGAGCTGCGGCGCCCCTGGTACAACGCGGTTCTGTTTGCGATCGTAATGCTCTGGCTGGTATTGAGCTGGCCGCACTTTCGCCCGGCGCTGAATTGGCTGGATTTCGGAAGGATGTGCGTTCTCGCGCTGCTGGCGAACGTTTTCTACTGCAGCGCGTACGTTGCGGAGTTTTTCATGCAGGGTACGCTGTCAGTGGCGTACTGGCGGCGGGTGCGCCACGCAATCTGGATTCTTGGGATGGCGATCGCGTTCGTATTGTCGAACTACTGGATTGCCGATGAAATTTATCCCGACTTTGCGCAGGGAGCCGGTCCCATCGCCGCAACCATGATCAGTAGGGGGAGCGGGAGCAACATGAATTTCCCAGCGCCGCTGGCCGCGGTGGGTTTTGTCGCGGCATGCGGCGGAGTTTTTGTGGCGCTGGCGGCGATCGTCATTTTCTGGTTTGCGCGCAAGCCGAGGTTTGTACGAGTGGCGGGGTTTGCGATCAGCATTGGCGCGGTGATCTACTTCGGGCTGCTGGTGGGATTTTCGGAGGCAAGCCATGACACGGCGCTAGGGATGGGACAGGAGAAGTATTTCTGTGAAATTGATTGCCATCTGGCTTATGCCGTCGCGGATGTGAAGAGCCACGCGACAGACGCATGGAAAGATTACGTGATCACCTTACGCACGCGTTTCGACGAAAAGACGATTTCGTCGAGGCGCGCTAAAGATGCTCCGTTGATGCCTTCTCCGCGCGCTGTGCGCATCATTGATCGTTTGGGGAATTCGTACGAACCAATATCCATGACGGGAAGCTCTCTGATGACACCGCTGCAGCCGGGGGAGTCCTATAAGACGCAGCTAGAGTTCCGAGTTCCCAAGGATGCGAAAGGTTTGCGGTTGTTGATCAACACCATTCCCGCATGGCCGGACCGGTTGGTCATTGGAGATGAGAATAGTTGGTTGCATAAGAAGACGTATTTTGCTTGTGAACGCGCGTGGGGGAGTAAGCCCGGAATTTGATCTCAACAGCGGGTTCCGGGCGTGAAACGTCGGTGCGCAGACTGCAGTCGCTAGCAGGAGTTACACACCCAAAGCTTTTTGGATTTCCGCGGCTATGGCGGCGGTTATGGATTGCATTTTGGAGTCGGATTCGGCTTCGACCATGACTCTCGCCAGGGATTCCGTCCCAGAGTATCGGACCACTACACGGCCGTTCCCATCGAGTTCGCGCTCGGCTGACTGAATTGCATTCTGAATTGCGGGGACTTGCGTGAAAGGAACTTTTTCGCGGACACGGATATTTTGGATTTTTTGCGGGAATACTTTCAGGTCGCCGATCAAGTCTGCCAAAGGCTTGTCCGCGCGAACGATGATGTCCATCAGGCGAAGGGCGGTGAGGAGGCCATCGCCCGTCGTGGAGTCTCCATCGCGGAAGATGATGTGGCCGGATTGTTCGCCGCCCAGGGTGGCCCCGGTTTTCAGCATTTCCTCCAGAACGTATTTATCGCCAACATTGGCGCGGAGCATGCGGACGCCGGAATGCTTCAGCGCAAGTTCGAGGCCCATATTCGACATGGTGGTGGCCACCACGACTCCGCCTTTCAATTTTCCGCGCGAGTTCATGTCGCGTGCGGCGGCCAGCAGAACGGCGTCTCCATTCACGACTCGGCCCTGAGCATCACAGAACAGGGCGCGATCGGCATCGCCGTCGAAGGTTACTCCCAAATCGAACTTGCCCCCCGATTGAGCGACTTGTTTGCCCAGTGTTTCGGGATGAAGTGCGCCGCATTGTTCATTGATGTTTTTTCCGTCAGGCGAAATGTGGACGAATGTTGCCTGGACGTTCAGGCTACGAAACAATTCCGGGGCTTCGGCAGTGGCAGCTCCGTTGCCGCAGTCGATCAGGACGCGCACTTTGCCAAGGTCGGACTTCACGCTGGACGCGAGATCTTTAATGTAAGCGTGTCGCAGTTCTGCTTCCCCGGGAAGGGATGGGCGAGGGACTTTTAGCGCAGTATCGTCGGCAGAGGACGGATTCTGCAGCAGAGCGAAAATTTCTCTTTCAATGGCGAGTTCCCGCTCATCGGTGAGTTTGAAACCGTCTCCCAAAAAAACTTTAATGCCATTGTCGGTCCAGGGATTGTGGGAGGCCGAGATGACTATGCCCGCAGCCATGTTGCGAGAGCGGGCCAGGTACGCGATGCCCGGAGTGGTGATTAGGCCGGCGCTATGCACATCCACACCCACCGCGGCCAGTCCTTCGGCAACGCGATCGGCGATCCAGCGGCTGGATTCACGTGTGTCCTGGCCGATTACGGCCTGGGGCCTGGGTTGCATGCGGACGAGGTCATGCCCCAAGGCACGACCAATCAGGTACGTGCTTTGTTTGGTCAGGGGGAATTCGCCCGCTACTCCGCGAATACCGTCGGTTCCGAATAATTGGCGTTGTGTCATGCGACAGTTGGGCTCAGGCGCTAGTTTCAGCTTCTTGCCTTTGTGCTAACTTCGCGTTTGCTGCACCGCACAGAGGCGGCCTACCTCGGCAAAGATTAGGCTGGCAAGAAAGAGATCATATATTAGCGGCAACTTGTTTTCAGTGAGTGGTGGAACTTCCCAGTTTCTCCACTACTACGGTCACGCGGATCATGGAAGTATTTTGCGCTACTTGAACGAGGGGGTCGGCAACGAAGGCGTTGCTGGTGAAGACAGCGCGGCCTAAAGTTCCGGTGGCATCGATGGGATCGGTTGTGGCAGCGTCAATCTTTTCGACGTGCTGGCGCGGGCCAGTGATGGTGATGCGCGGAGGATCGGCGTCAATGCGAACGATTTGATCTCCGCTGGCGAAGTTGCCCGTGACGCGGGGATGAACTTCAACTTCCCTGGTGAGGCGGGTGTCGAAAGCGATGCGCAATTGGCTGGGGACGACTTGAACGATGGTGATGTCTCGGGGATGACGCACCTGCTGGGCTGTGAGATCGAAGGTGCGCTCCTGGGGCTTCGAACCGGCGAGGTCAAGCTCGGCCTGAACTTCATTGGGACCCAGCTGGCGAATCACCCGCTCGGGGCCACGCACACGAATCAGGGCTTGAGGAATGGACTCGGAGCTGATTTCAAGGTTGGGCGGAACGTTCTGAAAAACGATAGGAGCGCGCAGCGCAACTTCAGCGGGGCGCTCATCGCGCGCGATCATGAACCATAACGCCGTAGCGAACAGCAGCGACATCACTTTTAGGCTGAAGTTGTGGAAGACGAAGCGCTTGAGGAATCCCATCATAAAGACTCCGAGGGTGAACCGGGCTCAGACTTACGCTTGGGTTCGTTGAAGGGAGACTGCAGCGCTCCGTCGGATTCGTCATCGATGCTTTGTGCGATGGGCGTGGGCAGCGCGGCGGGATTCATGTGGCGCCGCAGTTCAGCGCCCAGCCGTCCGCGGAGTTGCTCGACACTCAGATCGCGCTCGATGCGTCCTCCTATCGCCACGCTGATCGCGCCGGTTTCTTCAGAGCAGATAACGGCGATGGCATCCGTTTCTTCGGTGATGCCGATCCCGGCGCGGTGGCGGGTCCCTAGTTGAGTCGAGAGCAGAGGATTCATGGAAAGCGGAAGGAAGCAGGCAGCGGCCGCGATCCTGTCTTTCTGCACTATCACAGCACCATCGTGCAGAGGTGCGCTGGGGCGGAAAATGGTGGCAAGCAAATCATAGGACAGGCGGGCGTCGAGAGGAACTCCACTTTCGATGTGAGTGCGGAGGCCGATTTCACGCTCGATTACGATCAGGGCGCCGGTCTGATGCTGGGAGAAGAGATTCGCGGCGAGAACAATATCATCGTAGGCATCACTTTCCGTTGACGAGCCCCCAAGGAAAGTCAAACGGCGGCCGAGGTCGGCCAAAACGTGGCGAATTTCCGATTGAAAGACCACGATGAGGGCAAAGACTACATAGGGGAGCACGCGGCTGACTACCCAGTTCAGGGTTGTGAGTTCGCCGACGCGGGCAAAGTAAAACAAAATGGCCAGCACCGTTAAGCCCACCAGCATGGGGACGGCCCGGGTCCCGCGAATCATCATCAGGACTTGATAAATAAGCAGGGCGACCAGCAGGATGTCGAGCGCGATCCATGCGCCTTGCGTCCAGGATGTGATGACTGGTGGCATTTGAGGTCCATTGTAATGCAGCCCATTCGATGAGACCCCGCGGCGGGCTTGTAGTCGCGGCGGTGCGTGGCCGGAACGCCCCAGGTACAGCCGGGCAGCGCGGCGAAAATGCGTTACCTAATCGTTCTTCTTGGTGACTTGAGCCTGGATTTCGCCTTTGGCGAGGCGGGCAGAGATTTCATCGCCTACTTTGATTCGGCCTGAATCCTTTAACAGCGTGCCTTCTGAATCGAAGACGAGAGCATAACCTCGGTCCAAGATTGCCAGGGGAGACAGCGACTGGAGTGCGGTGTCGAGGCGCTCGGTACGAACTCGGTGTTGCAGCAGAACATTACGGGTTACGGCAAGCAGGGCTGTCGCTTTGCTGTCCAGCTCTTTGCGCATGCCGGAGAGGACCAGACGTAGATCGTAGTGACGGACTGCAGCCGAGATCGTCTCCCATCGACGATGCAACTGCTGCAGCAGGTTGCGCTCGGCCAGTTCCATGCGATGCGTGAGATCGTCCAGCTTCTGCTGGCGCTGGCGGATCACTTCCATGATGCGGCCGAAGGCGCCATGCTGGGCCAATTCGGTCAAGGACTGGCGGCCCATGAGCATGCGGTAGCGCATGGCGCGGGTCAGACGATCGTGGAGAGCGGAAGATTGCTCTTCAATCTCCTGTCGGGAGCGGATCACCAGTTCGGCTGCGGCGGAAGGCGTGGGGGCGCGCAGGTCGGCTACGAAGTCGGTGATGGTGAAATCGGTTTCGTGTCCTACGGCGGAGATTACCGGGATCTGGGATGCAGCGATGGCGCGCGCGAGCCCTTCATGGTTGAACGGTGCAAGATCTTCGGCGGAGCCTCCGCCCCGGGCTACGATGATGACTTCGACGTTGTGGTGCTTGTTGAAGTAACGGACTCCTTCGGCGACTTCGTAGGAAGCGGCGTCCCCCTGTACTTGCGCGGGGAAGATCGTGACGTTCACGGAATGATGGCGCCGCTGCAGGATGTTGAGGATATCGCGAAGCGCCGCGGCCTGTGCCGAAGTAACGATACCTATGCGCGAGGGCAATGTTGGAATTCTTCTTTTGCCTTCGGCGGCGAAAAGCCCTTCCGCTTCCAGCTTAGCTTTGAGTTGCTCAAAGGCCAACTGGAGAGATCCGGCTCCCTTGGGCTCGATGTATTCGGCAGAGATCTGCAGTTCGCCGCGATCTTCGTAGACGGTCACGCGTCCGCGAACTACAACTTGCAGGCCATCGGCCGGACGGAAGCGGAGCAGACGCGCAGAAGAGCGGAACATCACTACGCGGATTTGGGCGTTGCCATCCTTCAACGTGAAGTAGAGATGGCCGGATTCGGGGGCCCGGAAGTTGGAGATCTCGCCTTCGATCCAGGCATCCGAGTATTCGCGCTCGATGTGAGTGCGGACTGCGGCGACCAGGTCGCGGACTTTCCAGACTCGGCGTTCCGGGGCTCGGAAGTTGAAGCCTAACTGGTCGGAGAGGGAGGACACTCCCGCAGTGTATCGCAGGACTGGTGCGGGATCCGGACGGGATCACGGGATCGGGGGGAACTGCTCACCCTAACCGCAATTCGATGGATGGAAGTGGAAGCACTTTCCTGTGAAGTCACAATCCCACCCTCCCGCGAGAAAAGCGGAAGGGTGGGGCACCCCAACGGCACTTGTGTGTTCTTAGAAGGAGGCGTCGAAGTGGAAGACGTCGGCTACCTGGAAGCTGACTCGGTTTACCAGTACCAGGTTTCCACCTATGAATACATGCCGATAGCCCGGATCTGGAGGAGGAAGCATCACCTCCAACTCTGGTGGACAGGGCTGCATTCGGCTCCGAAGGCCGGGAGGCAGGGTACCGTTTACGATCAACTGACGCTCGAGCCCGGGAGGCAGGCGATCACGTTTGGCGAGCCCGGGAGGAAGATGACGGTAGTGGGCGCGGTACCAGCCGTGGATGTCGCGATCACGATCTTTATAGTGGCCGCGGCCGTGACCATTGCCGTGTTCTCGGGCTTCATGACCGTGGTGCTCATCGCGATCGTGCCAGCGATCGTGGTCATTGCGGTCGTGTTTGTCGTGACCGTGGCCTTGTGCCACAGCCATGCTGGCGGAAAGCGCAAGGGACACGGCTGCAACTGCGCCGGCGCGGAACCAGAGCTGTAGGGACATAGACTCCTCCTGATGAATGGCTGAAGATTCAGACTAACGGAACACGATGCCTGGCGACAGATTACGGGAGGTCACCGTCGCGAGACGTGGTTCGCAATCAGAGGTTTGCAAGCAAATGATTGGAACGCGCCGAGCGCTGCCTCACATGTGGGGACAGCCTCTCAGGCTGTCGCTACGTGGGGTCCATACCGCGAACCAAAAAGCCGAACGGAATATAATCCTTGCCCATGAAGCTTGAACAGCAGGTGGAAGAACTAAAGAAACGGAATCAACTCGCCGAGGACGGGGGCGGGGCGAAGCGACGCGAACGGCAGCACAAAGAAGGAAAGATGTCGGCGCGCGAGCGTATTGAGTTTCTGCTTGATGAAGGGACGTTCGAGGAAACGGACAAGCTGGTTACGCACCGGTGTACGGACTTCGGCATGGCGGAGCAGAAAATTTACGGGGATGGATTTGTGACCGGCTACGGAAGGGTCGAGGGGCGGCTGGTTTACGTGTTCGCGCAGGACTTCACCGTATTTGGCGGATCCTTGTCGGAGGCGAATGCGGGGAAGATCGTGAAGGTCATGGATCTGGCGGCCAAGATGGGAGCGCCTGTGATTGGGCTGAATGATTCGGGAGGGGCGCGGATCCAGGAAGGTGTGATGTCGCTGGCCGGGTACGCGGATATTTTTCTGCGCAACACTTTGTACAGCGGAGTGGTACCGCAAATCTCGGCGATTATGGGTCCGTGCGCAGGAGGCGCGGTGTATTCGCCAGCCATTACAGATTTTGTGCTGATGGTGGATAAGACCTCCTACATGTTCATTACGGGGCCGGATGTGATCAAGACGGTGACGCATGAGGAAGTGACGAAAGAACAACTGGGCGGGGCGATGACGCACAACGAGACTTCCGGCGTAGCCCATTTTGTGGCGCATGATGACGGCGAGTGTCTCTCGATGGTGCGGGAGCTGTTGAGTTTTCTTCCATCCAATAATTTGGATGAGGCGCCGCGAAAAGCTTGCAGTGATCCGGTGGACCGGGCGGATGCGGTGCTGGACAAGATTGTGCCGGCGCAATCCAACCAGCCTTATGACATCAAAGAAGTGATTCATTCGGTGGTGGACGATGGATACTTCTTCGAAGTGCAGGAGCATTTCGCGAAGAACATCGTCGTGGGATTTGCGCGGCTGGACGGGCGCTCGGTGGGTATTGTAGCGAATCAGCCGTCAGTGCTGGCGGGGACGCTGGACATCAATGCGTCAGTGAAGGGTGCGCGATTTGTGCGATTCTGCGACTGCTTCAATATTCCTCTGGTTACGTTTGAGGATGTCCCGGGATTTTTGCCGGGAACAACGCAGGAGTATGGCGGGATTATCAAGCATGGGGCGAAGTTGCTGTTCGCGTTTGCGGAGGCTACGGTGCCGAAGTTGACGGTGATCACGCGCAAGGCCTATGGCGGGGCGTACTGCGTGATGGCTTCGAAACACATTCGGACGGATGTGAACTACGCCTGGCCATCAGCGGAGATTGCGGTGATGGGGCCGGAAGGCGCGGTGGACATCGTTTACAAGCGCGAACTGGATGCTGCTGCGAACCGGGAGCAGGTACGTCGGGAAAAGATTGAAGAATTTCGCGAGCGGTTTGCGAATCCCTATGTGGTAGCGGACCGCGGGTTCGTGGATGCCGTGATTCAACCCCGGGATACGCGCAAGAAATTGATCCAGGCACTGGGGATGCTGGAGACCAAGCGGGACAAAAATCCGGCCAAGAAGCACGGGAATATACCGCTGTAGACAATCTCTGCTTAAAGACGATCGAAAGGCACTTTCCCATGAACAGAATTTTCAGCTTGATTGCTTGTTGCCTTCTTACAAGCCCACTCTTCTCCCAAGATCTTGCAAGTTGGATTTCTACCCTACCGCAGGCCAAGGATTACGTGCAGCACAGGGCCTCGAGTTATGACCGCAGTGGGGCGAATGCGGATGCTCGGCGCATCGCGCCGGGAGAGACTTTGACTCTGCTGGACGAAGCGGGGCCGGGGCTCATTACGCATATGTGGGTGACAATCGCGAGCGATGATCCGCAGCACTTGAAGGCGCTGGTGTTGCGTATGTATTGGGATGGGGAGAATACTCCCAGCGTGGAGGCGCCAATTGGGGATTTTTTTGGACTGGGGCTGGGAGAGTATCACTATTATCAGTCGCTGGCGTTATCCGTGAGTTCCGACAAGGCTCTGAATTGCTTTATGCCTATGCCGTTTCAGAAGCATGCTCGGATTACTGTGACGAACGAGGGTTCGATCAAGACGGACGCATTTTATTTCAACGTCGATTACCGCGCATATGGCAAAGCACTGCCTTCCGACCAGCTTTACTTTCACGCGCAGTACCGGCAGGAGACTCCGGCCAACGGATGGAGCAAGCTGTGGAAGTCGAATAGCGAGGCGATGGTCAACGATAAAAAGAATTTGAACGGCGACGAAAATTTGGTCTGGATGGAGGCTTCGGGGCGCGGGCACTTTGTAGGCGTGACTATGTCGGTGTTGCAGAACCAGGATGGATGGTGGGGCGAGGGCGATGACATGTTTTTTGTTGATGGAGAGAAGACCCCCTCGATCAATGGGACTGGGTCAGAGGATTATTTCCTGGGGGCTTGGGATTTTGGGGGGCATCCGTTTTCGTATGCGCTGTTTGGAGCCCCGGTAGTTGGCAAAGAACTGGCGGGCGGACGCTCATCGGCATACCGGTTTCACTTGGATTCGCCGATTCCGTTTACCAAGTCATTGCGAGCGACTATTGAGCATGGGCACGCGAATGTGCGGTCGGACAATTATTTTTCGGTTGCTTACTGGTATCAGAGTGAGCCGCATGCGAGTTTTCCGGCATTGCCTGGGTTAGACCAGAGGATTCCGCGGATTTATGCGGTGGGTGGTCCAGGCAATTCGGAGAAGTGACAGAACTACTTCCGCGTGGCCTCGGGAATTTATCTTCGGAACTCTATCGCGCGCCGACCCCCGACAAGGGCGTACGGGGCTACACATTCCAAAGGCTAAAGGCTAGAAGCTCATAGCTCAAAAATAAAGAGAGTTCCGAGGTGGTGTAAGGTCCATTCGTCTCGGCCAGTAGCTCGCGTTTGACCCTCGCTCGACCTGCTCTCGCTGCCTCCCTTGCGGGGCGCAACGCGCGATCGTCAG
>JBKOUZ010000223.1:0-7881 GCA_046723715.1 Acidobacteriota bacterium
GCAAGTTCTGGCGAGGGGACGATGGATGGAACGGCAGTAGTGAACACCCGCCTATCACAGTCCAAGCAGCCACTTTCGAGCAAGCGAAAGCTGAGATGGAGTTCGCACTTGGCGAATATATCAACTCTCTTCTGGAGACAAGCAGCGTGATCGGTAGAGCCCAACCAGCTTGAACGATCCTTGTCCCGCCCAATGCTTGTCCGCCGCAATGCTCCGCCGATTGCCTTAACCCCCGAGGTCGGTGAGTTGTCTCATATAGTTACTGCATGGGATGCACGCCCCAACGAGGTCCATTGAAGACGGTTGAGAAGTCCATGTGGTAGCCAGCGGAGCAGCTTGCCCTTCGCTGCGGAGACCGTCCGTGCATGGTAGGGATGCTGAGAGGACGGCCCCGGCGTGGGCATTATCCGGGGCCAGTGCGTAAGCCTTGGGGTTCAAAGCTTCTTCCAACTTATTGCAATGGAGCATATCTGGCAGACTGCTGACGCGCAATGGCCTGACAGTATTGTTACCGAGCCATTACCTTCATGCCATGTCTTTCCATCGAGTTCGTCATTGCTCTAGCGCGCAATAGTGCAAGTTTCCGCTGTTTAGTTTCCGATCGAAATGCCAAACTCGGCTGCCGCAATGTGAATGCCGCAGATAGGGTAACCGTGGAATTGTTGTCGCTTGAAGTGTGCAAGATGTTTCTTTGTGAAGATGTTTTTTACGAATCCAGAGGCTGCCCTAGATGAAAGGTAATCTCACGCATACGGGACCTCCAAACTTCGGGTGCTTAACTTCCTGTGAGCGGTAAGACTTTCGCCTCAGCAAGCGAAGTCCAAACAGTGCCGCACTGCTAGGCACGGGTGATCCCCGTTGGCATGGCAATTGCTCTCAGCCCCTTGGGACGCTCGGACTCGGTTGGGCCACTCTGCGAAGGCTTCCCAGATTGCACACTCCCCCGAACGCTCGCAGCATCTAACGCTCCCGAGGTGGGCTTGACTGCCCCAATCCCCGAGCGCAGACAAGTGGCCTGCTCGCACCAGCAATTCTCGGCGGAATTGAAGTTAGCGACGGAGGAGCGGCACTGCAACTTTATGAAGCGTACGCCTATTCTGCCTAGCCCACAATTTGTAATCACACGGACCAAACTATGCCATCTAGTCTAAAGTCCCTCTGGGCGCGACTTTTCAAATCGAAAACGTCGCCCACGCTGGAGTGTGCAATTTGCCACAAGCCTGTGCCCGTTGAGGCTTCAAAGACCGATTCGGATGGTCGCGCCGTTCATGAAGATTGCTATTTTCAACAAATAAAGTTAAAACGAATCCGGAACGGCTATGCATAGATGCATCGTACAATCGATTGCAACCGCGTTTCTCGACCTGCGATTCAGGTTAGAACTAAACGAGCTTTTCGAAAAGAGAGAGTGCCAGTCTTGAAGAAGTCAGCGCCCCGTGGAATGGCCGAGGTTGCTATTGAGTCCGCAAAAATAGGTTATTCCTCGCTGAAGTAGTCGGAGTCGATTTTCTTCGTTTCGTATGTTGCACTCCGGTTGCAGATAAGGGAGTACAGGCAGGAGCGGCCCCGGCAATCCAATCCAGAAGACCGCTTTCCATGGTCCCTCAGTGCCATTGCTAACAAACCCGAATTGCGACAATGTTTAACGTTCATAATGCGGCACGTTCTTCCGTTCCTCTCCCAGAGGAGATGTTGTGGACGAGCTTACAGCTTTCTTCAAGTGTTCCTTACTGATTTGGGCATTTACGGTTTACGTCATCATCTCATTGATAATGAAGTAAGATTTCCAGATGAATCCTGCTCAAAACTTTAGAGCCTCTGACTAAATCAGATAGGTGTGACATGAGCGGCCACGCTGCGATTTCTTTGCTCTAGATGTACTGCTCAGCTTCCGATCTGCGCGAAGATGCCAACGCTTTATGAAACTCTCGGGATTCCAAAATCGGCAAAGCCCGAGCAGATCAAGCGTGCTTACAGGATTCTGGTCAAGCGTTTTCACCCAGACCTCTTCTCTGCCGGATCGGCCACCCAATTTGAAGCCGAAGTGCGAATCAGACAAATCAATGCAGCATACGGAGTTCTGTCAAATCCGCAAAAACGGTCAGCCTACGACGCGAAAGTGACAAAGCAGAGGTCGCCTTACGGGGAGCCAAAACCGGAATACTGTAACAAATGCGGAAAGCCGACCCTGTATTGGCAGATAGACAGGGATGTGCCCCTGTGCCATGACTGCGGGAGAAAGGCTTAAGGGAGTCTTTCTACTTCAGCTATGCAGCGAACTTGCTACGCTCGAAAACGTATTGTTCGCGTTGGAGCCTACCAGCCGAAAGCCGTGTCCAAGGCCGACTGCCACGAAGAGAACGAACAGGTTCTAACCTAAAGTACCGGAGCCGGTCCGGGAAGCCTACCGTTTGTCAATTCGGCAATCAGCTGCAGACTATTTCGCAGCCGCAACAGCAGGCCCTCATTCCACGCCAGTGTTGCCACTTGCATAAGCGCACCCGGCGACTTGGTACGGACAGAGATGACTTCTTCAATGCCGAGGTTTAAACAATTCCAGAGTAGGTAAATTTTTTGGGCGCATGGTCTCGCATGGACGCTAGTTCTCATCAGGCGTTCTTTGCTCCAATTGCCGTGTCTGGGTAAGGGCGGCCCGCTTCTTGAACTCAAACCTACGCTTGAGGTCGTACGCCACCGCAATCCGCCCGAGATACTCCACCGGCAAAGAGAGCAGACGGGAACCACTGGCTCCGCTGCTCTTAAAGTTGAATCGTATGATTCCATCGGGGTACGATACACCTTTATGCCGCGATTCTTAGAAGAAGAAATTAGACGGCTGTGTGAGCGAGCGATACACGCCGAAAATCCTGATGACGCGGAGCGGCTGACAGCGGAGCTTCGTTCCGCCATGCAGGAATACATGCGACTGGCTAAGCAATCCCTCGTTGACCGAAGCCGCACGATTTCCCATCTCGATTCTAAGCACGATTCCGAGCATCGCTGAAATCGCTGAGAAGCGTGTTTTGTGAATCAGAATCGGATGCTCTGCAGTGGCACCGAGCTGTTGAGCACGGCTATGTTTTGCAGACTCTCCGTGGACGGCACCTGAGCGAGCACGCCGCAAGATTTCGGCATCGAGCTTTAGCTGGCGGGAAAGATAAGCACCATTCGGCTGCCGCTTTCAAAAGCTCCCACAAAACAGAAACGGCCTTTTATAATTCCGGAGCTTTCCGACCCGTAGAAGAGCATGGCATGCAGCCCCTGCTCCAATGACCTACACGGACAGGCACTCTCACATCTTTACCATCCAGATAACGCGCTAATAAGCCGCGCCCAGCGCAACAACGAAGACTCTAGCGGCTCCCACCATTCCACACGACCCGCATTTGTCAATTCGCTGCAATTAATTTCACAAGACGAGCCTACGACAACTCGGGAGACAGTTTGCCCTGCCCCTCGCTGGTGGCCGAAGTTACCGAAGATGCCCCTCAAATAAAGAGAACATTTAGTATCACGCCCTACTGGTCTCCCGCATCTCATCCACCTTATGATCGTGGGGCATCGAAACGTGGGCAGAGGGACGATGTTCTTCGTCGCAGCCATGCTCCTTCTGGTCATGGTGCTTACGTATGCTATTTTGCGAGAGCAGCACCCACCGGTGAAAAATCCGCCGCTGCATTCCTCTGCTTTACTGCTGTGAAAGGTCCACAGTCGTGGATACAAATGAAGTCTGAGCGGGTTCGCTGCCGTAAATGCCCACAATTATGTCAACCCAAGCGTCAACGCGCTATAGTCCGCTCCCAACCCAATAACGAAGACCTTACAGCTATCCCCCAAAAAGAGACTCCTCACTTTCGTACGACTTCCGCCGGTCAGAAGTGTCTACCTCGACTTCCAGCCCAGCCAAGCGTTCATGTTCGTAGCCTTTACGTTTGGCGACAATCCTATAATCAAAATCAATCGTGCTCGTTCCATGTTGCAGTTCCCGAACCTCAAAAGAATTGGCTGATTGGTTCGCAACGAACAGACCGTTGCAATCGCCCTTGGGCGTCAGAAAAACGTGGTACTCGACTTCCGTGCTCACGGTTTCCGCAAAAATGGGGTCTAGCTTGACAGTGCCTAGACCTTGAATGAGCTGTCCACGTCCAAAGTCCTCAAACCAGTTCTCGGGACTCTCCACAGCGTACAGCTGGCGGCCTCCGTAGGAGTTGGTCGTGACCACCGCTGATTTAGTACCCGTGGCGATGAAGTTGCCAACCACGTACAGCTTGGCATTGGGAGTCGTCGCCCCGATGCCCACGTTTCCACCGCTGGGAGCGAGCAATATGTTTCCGGGTTTGGACGGAGACGACCCGGCAACGCCGGGTTGCACCACGACAGAACCACCATTGCCTTCGACCAGAGCACATCGGGTGCTGGCCGCGATACAGGAAGCTCCGGTGCCACCTGTAAGTAAGATGCTACTGCCACCACCGCCATGAGCAACGGAGTCTGATCCTCCAGTACCAGAGCTGAGCTGTAGTCCACCCCCTGTCCCAGCTGTTCCAAGCGTTTGCGTCGAATAGCTGCCTCCTCTTCCGCCCACGGCACGAAAGACAGTTACTGCGGATGTGCCACCAGTGCTTGCGTTCGTGCCAACTACGTCGAGGGTGGCAGCTGGACTAGTCGTGAAAATGCCCACTTTGTGCCCGGTCTGGAAGATTTTTGAGTTTGCAAGGCTTGTGCTACCCGTCCAAATAGGGACATAGTTCGTGGTACCACTCCCGGTGACCTGCGCGGTCAGTTGAATTGATGTAGCAAGAAAGATCATCGTCGCAATACAGATCGATATGCCTTTCATGTTGGTCCTCTTATGTGCGGATTGACGACTGAGCGGAGATGACCGAGGAAAGAACTCTACCTACAAAGCAGGCTTTGTCAATCAGAATCGTATCCGGTTGCAGCTGCGGCTGGCCGTTTCTTCGGGTGGCCGCTCTCAGCACTGTCCTCAGTCGCTATCTGACCACAGGCCAGAACAGGTACGCCAAACCGATGACGGAAATTCCAAGGAAGAGGTACGGCCAAAAGTCGAACGCACGGTGCAGCAGGTGCTTGCGGTGATTGAGGCTGGAGTTTGGCAGTGTGCCCATAGAGGCCACCCGAATCGGAGCGAGATTGTATGCAAAATCCCGACGCCCTGCAAGACGCCAATTTGCGCCAACAACCGCTCGCTTCCTGCGCCAGTGGTGCGTTTTGGGGGGTCAACTGTACCAAACCGATCCATGGCTCGATTGTCTGTTGGCCTTTTCGACAAGGATTTTAAGCTCTTCGCGTATGGCTACGAGTCGAGCCTTTCGGTTGTCATGCTCAGTATTGTCCGCGTTCGAATGGGTTGGACTCCGCCGATAGCGCCACTCGTCTTGCAAGAGCAGTTCCATATCCTGACGGAGTTTTTGAGCGCGTCCCGCGATTGAGTCATCATTCACGTTCGCTCAGGACCTCCTTGATCCTTTCCCGTTCTTCCAATACTCGCCAGATTTGTTCGGATAATTCGTCAAACTTTGCCTGATCTGTCTCCATCATCACCACTTCCAGAAGTCGCTGCAGGCGTGCCGTTGTGTCCGCAAGAGGCTTTAACATGGTGACTCCCCCAACCATGGCTTCGCGGCAGGTTAAATCGAACCACAACGCAAGCGCCGTGATAGGGATCACACACTAGCACTAAAAAGTCTGGTCGGGGTGAACTCGGCGCTGGAATGAGAACTAGCTGATTAGAAGGTTTTGCTTCGATTTTGCGCTCAATAGGCCCTAGTTTGCTCTTCCACCTCCAGCATGACACCCCCACTGGGGTTGAAGGAGAGACTTGACTGCCCGGTCTACCTCACCAGTGCTTTTTCATGGCCAAGTGTGATGGAAATCACTGACATTCGCCTTTGCACGGTAGTACTCTTCTGACCTGAGGCGCACATACGCCATCATCCTTGAAGGCATAAACCTCGACGGGATCAGCCCCGGACCGCTCCCCCATCCGGGGCTTTCGATTTCAGAACCGTGCCCGCGATGGTCTTTTGGTCAAAATGCCTGACTTTCACCTTCCATTGCCCTCGTTGGGCCTTCACACAGCATGATTGATCTGCCAATTTCGTTTCTTTAGTTCAAATGTCAGGCGTTTCAACAACTGCCTTATGCATTCGGCTGTGGCACAAGGCGCGAATTTGCCAATTCCCTGCAATCAGTTGCAATTTCCATCCGGCAGCTTTCATCCCGCGATCACCTCAAACTGCTGCGTCATCAAGTGATGTTCCGTGACGTGTACCTTGTCAAGAATCGGAAGCAGGAAGAGGACCGCGAAAAGGCACGTAGGGATTCTGCGTTCTTGATACTGTCATCTCTGTGAGGAAACAGAGTGCAGACGACTCCGCTCCGTTTCAGCCTTTGCTGGCATCTTGGCGCGTTTTTCTCTCTCTCCTTTCGAGGCAATCGTATGCCAGCTTGATCAATCCGATTGGGCATACGGTGCCAAGGAAGATGAAGAGGAAATCGCTCATGAAAGCAGGGTATAGTGCGGACGTGGACGTGCCCGAATCACGTCCGTAACGGCTGCAAACAGTACTAAAGAGGCGTGAGCGTTCAACTTCTCTTCTACACAGGGCTTAAAGTTTTGTGGAGTCAGCACCGAAAGGTAGATAGTTACGTTCGTTACCTCCGCGATGTTGTCCGATTCGGCCCGGAGAAGAAATCCCTTTGCAGGGCGGAGACTAAAAAAGCCTTTACTTTCGGTGCGAGCTGGGTTCGTGCTGGTGTACACTCTGCGCGTCGGTGAAGTTCGATGCAATGGCCAACGTCGAACTCAGGAGGTAAATCGTGCGCTGCTTCAGATTGCTATTGATAGTCGCTGCCTTATCGATGTCAATGTTTGCATCCGACAGCCCGTTCTCGGGTACATGGAAACTGAGACCCAAGGAAGGAGAAGCCATCAGTAGTACGGCGCGTGTTGAAGCCGATAACACGCATTTGAAACTGGAACAAGATTTCGTGGACGCCAAAGGGAAGTCCAGCACGGTCAAGTTCGACGCAAAGTTCGACGGCAAGGATTATCCCAGTTCCGGTGATGACGGCTTCGATTCCGTATCCCTCCATCGAATCAGTGAGCGCAAATTCACTCTGACATTCAAGAAGGCGAAAAAAGTTGTGGGAAAGAATGATGTGAGTGTTTCGAGGGATGGCAGGACGACAACGGTTACGCAAATTTACAACAGCGAAGCCAAGCCCGGAGAGAACAAACACGTCGACGTTTACGAGAAGCAATAAAGTGAAAAAAAACGGGACCGTCCCTCCCCCGAGGCAAGTCCCGTCTTCAAGAGTCGCTTGCGAGAACGACTACTCACGCATGAATGTAGCAAGAGGCCGAGGCATTTCAAATTCCACGAGCGTGCCATCGCACCACCGCAGTGGGCTAAAGCAAAGACCTGAATTTGTCAGGCAGCATACATTTGGCTGCTACCCGCCATTGAATAAATCATGGCAATTCAATCAGGTCGGAATGTTTTTGCTCACGCTCATGTTCTTCCGCAAGGACTTTTTCTAGCCAGTGCGCCTGTTGCTCTGCAACCCACCTGTCCGCTAGCAAGGGGTTGTGAACGATGGAGAAAGATTCACCGCACTCATCGCAGCGGAACGTCCCCATGTCCCGAAAACCCGCTGCCCTCTCGTCAGCGTGGCCCTTCTTGATCGCAGCTGCTTTCATGTCGGGTTACTTATGCCCTCAGCGATCACCCAAAACCGGCCAATGAGTATCACCTGAAAACCGGCCAACGAGAATAGTCGTCCGGGACATTGAATCCCGCGGAGGCTTGTAGGCTCCGTGGGCATGGCCAATGTCTTGAACGAACAGAAGAAACA
>JBKOUZ010000258.1:0-18419 GCA_046723715.1 Acidobacteriota bacterium
GGCTAGAGCGATCCGTACTCCGTTTCGCGAATATGCACTGTAGGTGATGATGAACTCTCCATCCATCAGGGTAACGCGCGGATCCTCCACTCCGAACTCTTCATAGGCGGCAAAAGGGCCGTCCCGTTCAGGAGTGAGAAATGGCTGTGGATCGGCGGTGAAGCGGAAGCCATCAGGACTGCGTGCCAAGCCAATGATGGACCGTCCGGTGCGGAGATGTGAGCGGAACAGCATGATGTATTCGTTCCCGTACTTCACGACCGCCGCGTTGTGAACGGTTTCCACTGGATAGGGGATCTCAGCCTTAGTGAGAATGGGGTTGTGGCTGTACCGCCTGACAATGTCCACCTTCATGATCGTCTTTTCGCCTCCAGATCAAAGATCGTCGAGTAAACCCGCTCGTATCCCTCCACCATTGTTTCGATCGAAAAATGTTCTTGGACTCGGCTGCGGCAAGCACGTCGGTCGATCTCAGAAATTCGTCCAACGGCCCGAACCGCTTCAGCGACGGTGGAAACCAGTAAACCGGTCTGCCCGTCCTTGATCACCTCACGGCAAGAGCCGAGGTCCATGGCGATCACAGGCACGCCAGCTGCATTGGCTTCGACAAGCACAAGTCCGAATCTTTCCGGGATAGTGTTCAGATGAAGGAGAACTCGAGCCCGAGCAAACAGTTCGTTCTTGCCCTCGCCGTCCACCGGTCCGATATAAAGGATGTTTTGATCGTCGAGATAGGGTTCGATCTGTTCCCGAAAATAGCCTTTGTCCTGAATGATGCCAGCGATGATTAAACGCATTCCGCTCAGACGGGCCACCTCGATCGCCAGATGAACACCTTTATCTGGATGGATCCGACCGAGGAAAATCAGGTTATCACCGCCGCATTCCTGAAACGGGTATAACGAGAGATCAATGCCGTTGTAGACGGTCGCCAGGTAATTAAGCCCTATCGCCCGATCGGAGTCGCTGACGGAAACAAAATACCCGTCATGATATTTCTGATACATAGGCATGATCTTGACTGACGAGAATCCGTGGATCGTAGTTAGGACCGGTGTTTTGATCAGCCGCGTGTAGCTCAAAGGCATGAAGTCATAGTGGCTGTGGATGAGGTCGAACTCGCCAGCGTGCTCGAACGCTTCCGAGATGTGAAGGTATTCGGCCACTTTGGAATCGGCGGCGGGATCCTCTTCATATCCCTTATCCACGACCGCGTGCAGCTGAGCTTGGGTCACCGAATCTCCGGTAGCGAACAATGTCACGTTCCAGCCACGCGAGACGAGCCCCTCGGTGACGTTGCTAGCCACCGTCTCCCAAGCGCCATATTGCCGGGGAGGTGTTCGCCACGCTATCGGCGACAGGATTGCCACTCTTTTGTTGGGGGCTGTCATGCTGTTCGACGGTTACTTCCTAATCCATGGCTGCCAGCACTTCATCGAGGGGAGCCGTGGCGAAACCGGTGGCGTGATCGGCCATTGCATAGGGAATGATCAGTTCGCCATGGTGCACGAGAGCACCGCAGGTATAAACGACATTCGGAACGTACCCCTGACGCTCGCTTTGATTCGGCTTGAGCAAGGGTTCACGCAGGCGGCCGATCACTTTGGCGGGATCGTTGCGATCAAGGAGGAATGCGCCGATGCAGTACGTTCGCAGTGGGCCGACACCATGGCTGAGAACGAGCCAGCCTGCATCAGTTTCAATAGGGGACCCGCAGTTTCCAAGCTGGACTAGTTCCCAGGGGAAAATTGGTTTAAGCAGAACCCTGCGTTCATGCCAGAAGTGCACGTCGTCAGAAAACATGATGTAGATGTTTTCGTTGTCCTGGCGGGAAAGCATGGCATAAAGGCCATTCACTTTGCGGGGGAACAACGCCATTCCCTTGTTTTCGGCTGCCGGACCATTCAACGTGATGAACCGAAAGTGGAGGAAGTCGGTGGTCTCAACCAGTTCGGGCAAGATCAACTTGCCATCGAACGCTGTGAAGGTTGCATAGTAGACGTGGGATCCGTCATCGTTCTGGAAGCAGACGAACCGGGCGTCCTCGATGCCATTGCGTTGCGACGGCGTGGCCGGGAAGAGAACTCTCTCAGACAGTTGCTGCCGTGGTTGAAACTGAACCTCATAGTTGGACCGGGCTAAAGCCAACATCCCTCGGATTGTTTCCCGATCCGACACCCGAGACCGCTTGATTTCACCTCCGAGACTGGCGTGAAGTTCTTCCAATGAAAACGACTCCCCGTGCTTGGCCATAGCCCGGTGTGTGAATTCATTGGTCAATTGCAGCTCAAAAAGCTTTCGCTCAAAAAGCCCCTTGTCATAACGATGGTTCGGAACCTGACGCGGCTCAGTAAGGAAGCCTGTTGGGGGCAGAACTTCGATCCGATGGTCGGAGTGGATGATACCGGTTCGAAAAGTGATGGAGGAAATGTGCCCCTCTCCGGTGGCCCGCAGGCTGAGGATAAAACGCAGAGCGTCCGGAGGCGTGTCAGATTGGTCGGGGTGCGGGACGATGGAAGGATTGAACAGGGCTGCAGATTCTAAGGAGTATTCGCAAACGAAATAAGAACCGATCAACAGCTGCCGCTGTTCAGAAATCCCCTCATCGGTCATCAAAAGGTCGCGGAGTTGTTCGAACCGTTCCAAGAACGATCTCTGGATTTGTTGGTGTCGCTGGGAGAATTCAGCCGATACCTCATGCAACAGCGGCCCGACTTGATCCTCCGGAAGAGACATGATCCTGGCGATAATCCTGCGAGATCGCTCGGGATCCTCGTGTCTGAATGGACGGAGAAGAACACGGGACTGGTCAGGGCGTAGGATCGTGGATGTGCGCTGGACGCGAATCGAGGAGGTAGCGATCATGGACTGGTTAAACCGGAAAACCGACCCGGAGGCCTCACTCATTTTCAATGTGAGCTCTCTTCCCAATCCTGCCCGGGATGCCTCGGGGACGTTACGATTCCTTCGACCGACTTAAAGAGTCCACCCCGGGGGGAACAAGTATGGCCTCGCCAGCCCTTGTGGATGTCGGGTCTACTTCTTAGTACCCATCTCCCATCCCACCACGGCCACCTGCCGGTACGCCTATTGCTTCTTCCTTAATGTCGGCAACTAGAGCTTCTGTGGTCAGCATCAGTGCTGCGATAGATCCAGCATTGGTGAGAGCAGTTCGCACTACTTTGGTCGGATCGAGTACTCCGGCTTTAACTAGGTCTTCATACTCTGCCGTCAAGGCGTTGTAGCCGAAGTTCGGGTCCTTCGATTCGAGCACCTTGCCCAGCACGATGGCACCCTCTTCACCGGCGTTTTCGGCAATCTGACGGAGCGGTTCCTGCAGGGCGCGCTTCACAATGTTGACACCGATCTGCTCGTCACCCTCCAGTTTCAACTTATTGAGAGACGTTGCGCACCGTGCCAGGGCGACTCCGCCGCCGGGGACAATGCCTTCCTCCACCGCAGCGCGAGTCGCGTGCATGGCATCTTCAACGCGAGCCTTCGTCTCTTTCATTTCCGTCTCGGTGGCCGCCCCTACCTTGATCACAGCCACGCCACCCACGAGTTTCGCCAATCGCTCCTGCAGTTTCTCGCGATCGTAGTCACTCGTCGTCTTTTCAATCTGGCCGCGAATTTCCTTCACGCGGCCCTCGACACCGCCCTTCTTGCCTTTGCCTTCGATGATGGTGGTGTTGTCCTTGTCGATGGTGATCTTTTTCGCCTGTCCGAGATCCTCAATCTTCACGTTTTCCAGCTTGATGCCGAGGTCTTCGGTGATGGCTCTTCCTCCGGTGAGAGTTGCGATGTCCTGCAACATGGCTTTGCGTCGGTCGCCGAAGCCGGGAGCCTTCACGGCTGCAACTTGGAGTGTTCCACGCAGTTTGTTGACGACTAGAGTCGCTAGTGCCTCTCCGTCTATGTCTTCGGCGATGACGACCAGCGGCCTGCCACTCTTGGAGATCTGCTCAAGCAGCGGGAGGATGTCCTTCATCGAACTGATCTTCTTTTCATTGATGAGGACGTAGGCGTTCTCGAATGCAACCTCCATACGCTCAGGATCGGTGACAAAATAGGGCGAGAGATAACCACGGTCGAACTGCATGCCTTCGACAACCTCGAGCTGGGTCTCAAGAGTCTTCGACTCTTCCACGGTAATGACGCCGTCCTTGCCGACCTTCTTCATGGCATCCGCGATGATGTGACCAATGGTTTCGTCGTTGTTGGCTGAGATACTCCCGACCTGCGCGATCATGTCGCCTGTGACGGGCTTGGAGAACTTGTCCAGTTCGCCGTTCTTGCGTTCGCCGGTCTTCGGATCGATGTTGCCGCAAATCGCGTCGACGGCTTTCTCAATTCCTCGTTTCATGGCCATAGGATTAGCGCCGGCCGCGACAGTCCTGACGCCTTCACGATAGATGGCCTGGGCCAAGACGGTAGCAGTTGTCGTTCCGTCACCGGCAACGTCAGACGTTTTGCTGGCGACTTCACGAACCATCTGAGCGCCTATATTCTCAAGGCCATCATGGAGTTCGATTTCTTTCGCGACAGTGACGCCATCCTTGGTGATCGTGGGAGATCCGAACTTCTTCTCGATGACTACGTTGCGACCTCTGGGCCCGAGAGTCACCTTCACAGCGTCCGCCAGCAAGTTCACGCCGCGCAAGATCGCCTGCCGCGACTCTTCTCCGTGTACGATTTGCTTTGCCATGATTCTTTCTCCTTAAAATAAATGTCGTCAAATTCTGTTGCTTAAAGCTCAGCGCTTTGCGCTGTCGAGTCATCGGCTCTTGCGAGCACGCCCCATCGAGACTGCAGCATCCCAAGAGACCATGAGAGTGCGATCCTACTTGCGAGCACCGACGGTTTCGCGAGCGCGAACGCTTTCTTTCTTGGCCGTACCCGTAACGATGCCAAGAATTTCTTCCTCCTTCATAATGAGGAAGTCCTCGCCATCGAGTTTGATCTCGGTCCCGGAGTACTTGCCGAACAGAATGCTGTCGCCTTCCTTCACTGCGAGTGGGAACAACTTGCCTTCATCGTTGGTCTTGCCCTTCCCCACAGAGATGACAGTACCCTCCTGCGGTTTATCTTTGGCAGAATCAGGGATGATGAGGCCTCCCCGCGTGGTTCCTGCTTCTTCCTCGCGGCGCACCAGGATGCGGTCATGCAGAGGAGTAAATTTCGTTGCCATAATTGCTAACTCCTTTTTGTTGATGTTGTGATCGAGACATGGGACCAGGCACGAAAGCTAATAAGCGGATCGTTCTGAGATTTGTAGGAACACCTGTGTGCTCGCTTAAACTTCATTCGCTGGTCTTTCGAGGAGGGGGGACGAACTATCCCGCTCCGAAAACGTTCTTTAGCGAGTATGGTCCAGGCATTGATACGAAACTGATCAAGATTGACCACTGCACAACCACTTCGGTACGAACGCTACGCACTAACCTGCACCGATTCCAACTCCGGGATGCAACGCGAGTTTTGAAGGGCGTTGACGGCGTCTTCGGCACTGAGCTTGCCCATCACTAGTGCCAGCTTGCGGTTGGTTGTCATATGGAGGTGAGTCGGATCGACGCGCTGAACATATTCAGGTGCGCGAGTGCCACGGTTCACTTTCACAACGAACTTGATCGTTTTCATAATTTTATGTACTCAGGGGAAAGGGCTTCAGAATGACGGCATCCAATTCTTCACCGTCACAGTTATGGCTTTGAGAAGCTGGCTAAGCCACACTCCAAGCACCGGGCTTTTAGCCGAGATGTGATCAATCCGCAGGATGGGCAGATCCTTTGTGATTGAACCCCGGCTAGTTGTGGTTTCAGCTTGCGCATCCTGTGAAGCAGCAGCATCGTGAAGAGCACGATCAGCAGACCGAGTGAAATAGTGGTTGCGTTCATGAAAGCGACCTTTTCTCTGCGAGTTCTGCGTCTACCTGGAAGGAACGTCCCGATGTCCAGAGGTTGGCTCTCGGGGGGGGTGCCTGCTGGTGCTCAGATCGGCTTCGGGCCTTTCGCCACAACCAGCACAGCCAATACAGTTGCTGCATTGCGAACGTTTCCAGCAATCGTCAGGAGTGCTTCCGATATGGGCGCATGCTTGTCCGCCAGCCCCTCAAGCCGCGTGCTGACACTATGAAGTTGATCGACTTCGCGCAAGATCGCTGCAAAAGGCATGGGCAGACCGCTTTTCTCGCTGAAAGCCTAAGGTGGGAGAACTTCAGATGGACTGGCTTAGGTCAGAAGACCTGAAAGAGGAGAAGGACGTAACCGCCCCAATAGTCATTGTAGCAGAACAGGGGTGATTGATTTTGGCTACCCGTCCTGGGAACACGGGTCAAGTCGATGAACTGGGGAGCTTGGCAACGGCATCGTCCTTATTGCTGATTTTCTTAAGCCAAGGTTGATGCAGTCTCACACGACCGTCATGATCCCACTTCACAAGGGCATCTTCTTCGTTCGTTTGCTCCACTGTTCCGAATTCTCCAGTGGGCTTTCCAAAATCAGCCAAACCCTCCACGCGATCTCCGGGATTCAGTTCGAACCTGGGAGCGGGGGGTTGGGCGAGCGATGGCCTTTTGGCTCGGTCTGCTTCAGCAGGCGCTCCAGCGTGTGACCGAGGAGGTTGCGGAGCTTTGCGCAATTTGGGTGTGAGCTCTTTGATACGGTTCATGATCATTGCCCCAGAGCCTTTCGCCTGTTCCTCCGCTCATTGACTGAAGCATAGGCTTACTAAGGAGTACTCGGCTGATCCAAACTGCTCAGTCCTGAGACGATTCACCTCGGTCTCTTCACAAATCGCGGAACCGAAAACATCGTGAGGTCCGGATTTCGGTGCGGAAACTAGTCGTGAAGAACGATGTTGAGAAGCGAACTGTGAACCCGCAAATCATCACCGCCGTGATAGTCGATGAAACCTAGCTTCCTGAACCTGTTTAGGAAAAAACTGACCCGCGACCGTGTTGTGCCGATCATCGCTGCAAGGGTTTCTTGACTCATCTTGGGGATTACGGTCTCGGGCTTACCTTCCTTGCCGAACTGAGCCAGCAATAGCAATATTCGAGCCAGTCGTTTCTCACTGGAATTGAAGAGTTGGTCAACCAAATCCTCTTCGTACCGGATGTTCCGCGCCAGCAAGTACGCTACGAAAACATCGGAAAATGTTTGTTCCTCGTGAAGCACTTGGATCATGGCCTTCTTGTCAATTCTCATCACGGAGCAATCCGTCATTGCGGTCGCGGAGCACAGGCGGAGAGCCTGCCCCGTAAGGCAACCCTCCCCAAAGAAAGCACCCTCGCTCAAAATGCCGATTGTGGCTTCCTTCCCGATCTTCGACACAACGGTGAGTTTTACCCTTCCTTCCTTTATGTAAAAAACAGCATCGGAAGAGTCGCCCTGAGCAAAGATTGTCTGCTTTTTGAGGCACGCCTCGATCTTTCTACCGCCGTCGATGCTCGAAAGGAAAGTTTTGGGATCGAATTTGATGAGTTTCTTGCCCGCTACCACGGGTGTCATGATTAGCCTCCCATCTCAAGAGTTCCGAACTTGCGGAACACTACTTCACTGGAATGAAGGATAAATACGTGCGATGAGGGCGAGAAGAAGGCGAGCAGGAAAACGGCTACCCGCTCAATCAAATAATGGTTTCATCCTTAGTTTTTAAAGTCAATACAGCCGCACGACCCTTGAGCGAGGCGCGGGCCGAAGGCGCGGGCCGATCCTTGACTGGATGTCCGGAAAAGCGCAAAACAATCAGCGGAGCGTCACACGCCGAAGTTATCAAGGAAACGGCAAGCCCAGAGTGGCAAGACAATCAAGCCCAAAGTGGATACAAGACAATAGGATTGCTCCTGCTTCGTAACCAAGTTCTCAGTCGTGGAGGACGACGTTAAGAAGGGAACTGTGGACCTCAAGCTCGCCGTTGTAGCGAACGAAGCCCAATCTCCGGAACCTGTTCATGAAGAAATTGACTCGCGAGCGGGTTGTTCCCACCATCTCTGCCAAGCTCTCCTGGCTGATTTTGGGAATGGCAACTTGGGATTTTCCGTCTTTGCCGAACTGAGCCAGTAGAAGAAGAACACGAGCCAGTCGTTTCTCGCTGGAATTGAAAAGTTGGTCAACCAAATCTTCTTCGTACCGAATGTTCCGTGTCAGCAAATATGCCACGAACATATCGGAGAACTCACGTTGCCGGTGAATCACTTCCATCATGGATTTCTTATCGATTCGCATGACTGTGCAGTCGGTCACTGCGGTTGCGGAGCACATGCGGCGGGCCTGCCCTGTGAGGCAACTTTCCCCGAAGAAATCACCCTCGTTCAGAATTCCTATTGTGGCTTCCTTCCCGGTCTTCGATACAACGGTGAGCTTTACCTTCCCGCTCTGAATATAAAAAACGGAATCCGACGAGTCGCCTTGAGCAAAGATTGTCTGTTTTTTGGAAGCGGCCGCGATTGTCCTGCCACCGTCGATGGTCGAAAGGAAGGTTTTGAGGTCGAACTTGCTGCGTTTCTTGGCCGCTCTCACGGATGTCATGATCGGCCATCCGAACGCTTAACGATGGCCAAAACCCTCAGCGTGCGAGAAAGCTATTATGCGATTCGGGGTTCGGCACGTCAACCTCGACGTGCTTTCAGGTGTTACGAAAATGGTAGAAACTGCTTTCGTCGAGGTTTGCGATGCCGGAGCCAGAGAAGGATTGCACGCGGTCGTGATCCAAGGCATGGCGTACCATTGGGCATGCACCGAATGAATCCAAAACGCCTTGACTCTGATGCATATGATCTCTCGTTACGCGCCGACATTCGCATTAGGGAAGAGGAAGACGAAGAAGAAGAGGACGAAGAGGAACACGATGGCGCTGAAGAAGATGAGGATGGCGACGAGGGCTACTCGGAGTGACCGTTTGCTCGGTATGGTTTGCGGTAGGTGCAAAGCGCGCTTAAGGAAGCAGCCACCGTGCGGTCCAGTAGGTTGCCAGTGCGGATGGGAATGGCAGGGGTCCATACGACAGCGGGAAACTCATCGAGTTCCGAGCCGTCACAAAGAAGCCTGCCTCAGCGTTAAGAGTCACCCCTTCAGACCCAAAAGTGAGCAATTCTGAACAGCCCGTTGCCTTTGTTGTGACCTATTCTTCACGCTGAAGAGGCGGTCCGCCAGACGGAACGGCGGACAGTCTTGGCGGGCGGACATGGGTTAATGGCGACGTTCTGGCCCCTCAAGTCCGCTCCGATCACTCTGGCCAGTGTTGGTCAACACCGGTATAACGTATTCGCATTCATGGAAATAGAGCACGCCGCCCGTCCGAAAACAGAACTCGAAAGCACAAGATTGGATCGAACATGCTTGATTCGGCTTACGGCAGATCAGCGGGAGTCGAGAGGACAACCTCGACGTTGAGTTTGTGAGCGGGAACCGATCCTGAAATCGACGGAACTGAAACCAGCCGCATTCCCGAGCCAGAATTTCAAGTTCCCAGAGGGTGCGGCTATTCGACTGTCTGGTCAATACTGCTCGTTACTGCTCCTTCTTCACAATTCTGGCGAAGATGCAATGGGCAGCACTTACAAATCTATTACATCCCTTGTAGGTACTGACCTCCAGACACCCACATCAAAACTGGAGTGGGAGATCAGCCAATGATGCAGCTTCAGGCAATCGAACGAAAACAGCCGGCCGACAACCAAATCAACTGGGTAACCGCATTTTTTATGGCAGCCTTTCACCTTGGCGCTCTTGCGGCGCTGCTCTTCTTTACTTGGAAAGCTCTCTTCGTTGCGATTGTCCTGTGGTGGATATCTGGAAGCCTCGGCATCGGGATGGGCTATCATCGGCTACTCACGCATCGTGCTTACAGGACTCCGAAGTGGGTCGAGTATTTTCTGACCGTCTGTGCGACCCTCACTCTCGAAGGCGGTCCAATGTTCTGGGTGGCTACGCACCGCATTCATCATCAGTTCGCGGATCGGGAAGGGGATCCGCATTCACCGAGAGACGGCAAATGGTGGTCACATATGGGTTGGATTCTGACGGGACGATCCATGCACCATGACACAATCACGCTGGCCCACTACGTTCCCGACCTGGCGAAGGATAAGTTCCACCTCTGGATCACCAAGTATCACTACTTGCCGATAGTGGCATTGGGCTTGCTACTTTTCGCTGTCGGCGGATTGCCTTTCCTGTTGTGGGGCATTTTCCTGCGGACGGTAGTGGGCTTGCACGCTACCTGGTTGGTGAATTCAGCCACTCACGTCTGGGGCTCTCGTCCCTTTTCGACGAGAGATGATTCCACCAATAACTGGTTTGTTGCTCTTTTAACCTTTGGTGAAGGGTGGCACAACAATCATCATGCGCATCCCAGTTCCGCTCGGCACGGTCTGAAGTGGTACCAGATAGACATGAACTGGTACGGCATCTGGGTGCTTAAAGTGTTTGGACTCGCAAGGCAGATTACAATCGTGAGACCGGATGGGGGCACCGCTTCATTGGGCAAGTGGAGGGTCCTCCGGTTGCTGATTCGAACCAATCCCAGAAGGCTGTAGATGGCCAGCAAAACGGAAACGCGGGCCGAGTCGGAAAAAATTAAAATCGCAACCGGATCATTGATTCTAGCAGCCTTTTGGTTTGCATCCCGGGGTTGCCCGGCGTTTCCTGCGCCCGCCTCGTCCACCGCTGCTTGAAGCAGTTCCCCTAACTACTCTGAGACGGGAATCAACGGCTTTTCGGACGCCGGGCGAAGCTCTCTTTCGATGTTCCAATTAAGTCGTAACTTTCTGCGCCATTTTCGGTTCTCCTTGATTTGATTCAGTTTGGATTGTACCGGTGGTCTTAGTGGTTCCTGCGATGACCGCCAGTGCGCCGCGCAGGCCCCGGTTCAAAAGGCAACCGTAGGTCTGGCCCCCATTCCACGACTGTTCAAAATTGAGCAGTTTCTCAAAGGGTCTACGGCTATCCTGCCGGGATTGAAAGACCAAGGCGGTGCTGTATGAATCAGGCGAAGGTCACATCGTTCATCGAGTTTGCGATTTCTGTCAACCGTTTGGCGATTCACACTGTTTCGCCTTGAGTGCCTAAGTGCAGCGCTTTTGTCGCTCCAGCGACTGGCCCTCTTGCCACAACCTCCCCAACAGGTCACGCAGGTTCTTGTGTTGCCTTAATAAACGGAGCCCCGCAATGACACGAATTTTGATAGCAGACGACAGTCAGCCCGTTCGATGCGGGCTGCGCACCTTACTCGGACTAAATGTAAATTTGGGGGGTTTGTGGCGAGGCTGTGGATGGTGCTGATGCAGTAGAAAAGGCGCACGAGCTTGCTCCCGACCTCATTTTGATGGACTTCTCGATGCCGCAGATGGATGGTGTACAAGCAGCCCGAGAAATTGCCAAATCTGGCACAGACATCCCCATCCTGCTTTTCACTCTGAATCTCTCACCTCAGATCATGGAATTGGCTCGCAACGCAGGTTTGAGGGGTGCGATTTCAAAGTCGGAAATCAGCAAGTTGCCGTATGCGATTAAGGCCGTTCAGCGCGGCGAGACTTTCTTCTTGGCGAGCTAGGCAATCCTTTCTACCTCGATTCCGACTTTTCGATGCACTCCGTTTCCAATGGCTTATATGGGTTCGTTTTCTCCTGCCCAAGAAGGAGTTGAGATCGGGCGCCGAGTGCAATTCGGTTAGAATTCGACCCACGAGAATGCCAACCCGGAAGGTCCCCTCATGACGGAGATCGCTCGCCTCTTTCAAGCGTTCCTTGCCCCCGCCATCTTTGTTTCCGCTACCGCCCTGTTGATTCTCTCGATCAATGTTCGGCTTATGGGTATAGTCAGTCGATTGCGGCAATATGTACACGCGAAGCATGACGCCGCTAAAAATAACCGTGCGCAAGAGGCCGAGGCCTATACGGCGCAGATCAACTCCATCGAGCAGCGGGCGGAAATGATTCGACGCTGCTTCCTTCTTACGCTCATTTCGCTTGTGGGAACGATTGCATCTTGTCTGCTGCTAGGGATCGGTATCTATTGGACAAGGGCAGCCGTCGCGGCCGTTGTCGTTTTTGTTATGGCTATGATCTGCCTGCTAGCGGCAACCATCCACTACATTCGTGAGGTTGTGGTGGCGCTGAGTTCTGTACGCAATGAAGCAAACGACTCGCGCTTCATGGACCTCGGCGCTCCCCCAGAGATTAGGACACACAATCCGCTCTAAGTGGCCCTGCGGTTCCGAGTCATTTGGATGCAATACGATTCCGTTATCTCCAAAAGCGCATTCCTCGTCACCACACTCGGGGCGTTTTTGTTTCTGCACATTTTAGCTATGCGAATCCTCTACTAGATCAAATCTTCTTCCTCCGGGATCACAGAACTGTGTGATCCCTATCACCATAGGGCAAGAGGTCACCTGCAATCATGAGATTAGGGCCTTTCGCCACTGGAGGGAGAGTCGAATGGAGCACATCGTCCAAGTCGAGCTAAGAACAGATAGCACGCACACATTGACGTGGCTCGACGCTACTTTGAAGCCGAAACCGGGAATGGTTCTTCTCTGCAAAGACGATGAGCGAGCGTGGACCGTCGTGCATGCATACAGCACCGCTCAGGAGTCGGAGATCAACCATAAAGATTGGAGACTAGTCGGTTGTAAAGGGTAAAAGGTACCCGATTGTACCTTGGGACCTTACCTGTTGGAGAGGGAGGACGACCGAGAATGTTGTTCCACTCCCCAATTCGCTGGATACCTCAATCCGACCGTGATGATCTTCGACGGTGCGGCGGGCCACTGAGAGTCCCAGCCCTGTGCCGTTTCCCTTGGTCGTGTAGAACGGGCGAAAGATGTTGGATAGATGTTCCGGTGCAATGCCACGACCCGTATCCACCACGGTGATTGCCGCATCACCGTCCAAGAGCGAAATCTCAACTCGAATTGTGCCCGCGCCGTCAATCGCCTGCATCGCATTCAACAGCAGATTCAAAACCACCTGATAAATCTGACCGCTGTCATGTTCGACATTCGGCAGTCTCGGTTCTTTCTGGAGTTCGATCCTGATTAAGACGGAGGGCGCTTGCTGGCGAGCCAACGCGACAGCGTGTTCCACAGTTGTGTTCAGGTCGCTCGAAAGAATCTCAGGTGGGTGCGGGCGGGCGGCTTGCAAGAGGTCGGTGAGAATGCGGGTAATCTGCCCGATGCCCGCTCTAACGTCCTTGAGCGCAGCACGAGAGAAACTGTTCACAGATGGGTCACTGCCAACAATTTCGATCACCCCTGCAATGCCTGCGAGCAAATTGCGGATTTCGTGAGCACGCCCGGTGGCAAGTTCCCCGACCGTCGCCAGGCATTCCGCACCCGACATCTGGTTGCGATGCTGACGTTCCACCGCCTCTCGGCTTCCGTACAACTGCTGAACCATACGGTTGAAGTCACGACCGAGGTCCCCGACTTCGTCATTGCGATTCCCAAACTCTACCGTGACATTGAGGTCCCCTTCTCCGAGACGGACAATCTTGCGCTGGAGTTCCGCTATCACAAGGCGCAAATCGTCGCCGCTGTTGGTTGCAGCCAGAGCCCTGTATCCGTTTTCGTGCAGCAAGATCAGTGGAGAGAGTATGTCCATAACGGAGTGCTGACACTACCGCAGAGTACGCATTAAGCGGCGGTGTCAACCAATTCTGCTCACAATTGCTCACACCCTAAACTGCGACACCCTCGCATTGTTTCCGAAAACATTGAGCCCATTCAGGCCTGTACGATCCTTTCCAGCGCAAACTTGTTGAGGATCACCAGACTGGAACCGCTGGATTTGATGAACTGCTTCTTCCTGAAATCTGCAAACAATCGGCTGACGGTCTCGCGGGTCGTGCCGATCATCTCTGCTATTTCTTCATGCGTCACCACCAAATGCAGGTGTAGAGAATGGTTCGAATCTCCCCGTTCCGCAGACCAACCCAGCAGCAGTTTGGCAAACCTTTGCCCCGGGGAGTTGGTTAATCCCAGAGTCAGGATTTCCTCATGAGCGGAATAGTAGTTGTGGCTCAGCTGTTGTGCTACCCGCAGTGCAACTTCCCCATAGTCGTGCAGAAATTTCAGCAAAGCATCGGAGGGAATGAAATTAGCCTGCCCCGGTTCCATCATTTCCGCTGTGACCTCATAGGGATGATTGGAAATGGTCGCATTCAGTCCCAGCACGTCTCCGTGCTCCGTGATTTTAGTGATAATGGTCTTGCCTTCTCGCGAAGTGGTGGACAGCTTTGCCTTGCCTGTGCAAAGGACAAAAGCCCCACGTCCCTGCTGGCCCTCAATGAATAGCATTGCGGCTCGAGGATAGATCGCAGGAGACGTGATGTCATTTAGTCTCTGCACTGCGGACGGGGAAAGATTGCAGAAAAGATGCTGCTCCCGAACAGAGCAAGTCGTGAAGTTGTCGAGGATGTCGAGACCGTAGGGCGACTTCATGGACGCTCGTCATCTGGCTGTGAACCACGCGGGCATCAGACGCAGTTCTTGGCTATGATCTCTGGGGAAACCCCACTATTAGGCACCCCACTACTTTGCGCTGATCCTAGGACTGGCAGCTAAGATTTGCTGACCAAAATTGCACATTCGTCGCGAATCACGGTACCGGGAAATTTCCTGAGTATGAATGCTGTGCAACAGGTACGGACAGCAATTCCGGGTTGCACCGGGAGCTTCCGAGTGCTTCGATAGCGTCCTCGGCCGTGAGCCTAAATGCGCAGAAGTTCGCATTCCGGCATCGCGGTTGCTGAGCCCATGCGCAGGGACTGTCCGGCCACTCTACCTTCTCCGAAAAACTGCCCTGCGGTCAGGATGCCTAGTGTTGCTTCCTTGCCAATCTTGGATACGACACTGAGTCTGACCTTACCCTTCTAAATGTACTTTGAAGTTAAGTACCCCAAACATGTTCTAACCTTTAGATCCGTCCAAGTGTCTCAGACTACTGTCAGAAGCGACAGGAAAACAATGCCCGCTGCCGGCCACGACAAGCAGTTGGAGCATCACTGTGTGCGTAGATTGGTAGGTTGATGAAGCGCGAAATGTCAGACTGTGTTGCGACACAATCAGACAAACTCATCCGAGTTCAGCCGCATTCAGCGCTCGAAATCCATTCGCCAGCGGAAAGCCGTTTGGTGTGCGGCAGATAATCGCACCGGCGGCTACTCGTGATTTGCCCACCACGTTGCGCACGAAGTCGAGATTCACCGTATCGCCAGCATCTGGCAGTTCCGTCCACTTCGCTTCAAACAGTTCCAGGCGCCCTCCCGTATCCACCACGAAGTCCACTTCGCGGGTTCGGTCGCGCCAGAAAAAGAGGCTACCTGAGCGACCTGCACGACGTTCACGGTCGCGAAGTTGGGCGAAAACGAATGTCTCCCACACTGCGCCAACTGCCGGTGATTGCTGAAGAGCTTCTTCCGACCGAATATTCAGCAGCGCGCAAAGCAGACCGGTGTCAGTGAAATACAGTTTTGGGCTTTTGACGATGGACTTGGTTCGATTCGAGAACCACGGCTCAAGCAATACGATTTGACCAGAGGCTTCCAGCATGGATAGCCAGTGGCTTGCGGTGGAAGGGGCTATTCCGACATCGCGCGCCAGATCGGCTTTGTTCAATAGATTTGCAGAACGGAGTGCGCAGGCGCGCAGAAATCTTTCGAAGTCGCGCAGGCTGCCAACATTGGTTAAGGAGCGTACATCGCGTTCAAGATATGTAGCGAGATAGGAATTGTAAAAAGCTACCGAATCAATGTCTGGGTTGGCGTACAGCTCCGGGAAACCGCCGCGCACGACGACTGTTTCGACACCGGCTTTCGGTAAGACCGCAAGAATCTCGGCAAATGAGAGGGTTTCCAGTTCCACGATGTCGGCTCTGCCTGCCAACGATTCGGAAACGTTTTTCATCAGCGTGAACTTCTGCGAACCAGTCAGCAGGAATTGACCGTTGCGTGTACGGTGTGCATCGACGACCACCTTGAGGTGCCGAAACAGGCCGGGCGCATATTGGACCTCATCAATAAGGACAGGCGGAGGATGACGCTGGAGAAAAGTGCCCGGTTCCTTTTCAGCCTGCTCGGCTTCGACGGGGAGATCGAGGGAGACAAACGCATGATTCGGGAACAACCGCAGAAAGGTTGAAGTTTTGCCAGTCTGTCTGGCCCCGGTAAGAACGACCACCGGCCGGGTCGCGGCGGAGCGTAGGAGGCGTGGTTCAACCGTGCGCGGAATCCACATATGCAAAATATACGATGTAATCGAATATTTTGCGACCTGTCATCTTTCCTTATCATTGGTTCAATTCGAGGCACCTTCTCGGCACCCAGATCGATGTCTTGTTGGCATCTCGTTGATTTTGCTGTGTCGTGCATGGAGTAAGCTGGACGTACAAGTTGTTTGTTGTGAATGGCTTAGCGACGCTTTTAAGGCATGGGTCGCAGGTTCGAATCCTGCCGCGCTCACCTGTTCTCTTCACTTCCCGAGCGCAATTTAAAATCCGATTCCTCAGCTCGGCCTGCCGAAAGGAAATAAGTAGAGATTACGGAAGTGAAAGCGGCGACTGCGTTCCTTATGTCGTTCAAAATGTCGTTCAAAATGTCGTCAAATTGCGTTCGGTTTGCGAAAAATCCCTGCCGACAGTTTTTGCGAGGTACAGTCCTTTCGAATTCGGATGGCGTCAACATCACGGCTGGTTTAATTTGCAGTGTGAGCTCGTCAGACGGTCTTTGGAAATCGGGTTCATTTGCCATACGTCTGCAGAAATGAGGCTGGCGTTCCCTTCCATTTTCAGGCGTACAGGGCCAGTCGGGAGCCGGTAGATGCGCGCGGTCAAGAACGTCGTGTCGTTGGCCCACAGTTCTACAACGGATGCATCGAGAAAAATGCGGAGGTGAACGGGAGATCCTGCCGGTCCGGGGAGGCGGGCGGTAAAGCTGCTCACCCGAACTTCTCTTGTGTTCACTCGATTCGTGCATACGACTGAGGCAAACTCTCCAGCATCGGATTCCAGGCGCAGCGTGAATTCTGTTGGACCGGGTTGAATGTGCAGGTCGAGTTCTGCGGCGAGGTCTTCAATGCGCAGGTTCGCCGCTTCCTTTCCGCTGGCCTGGGTGTGCGTTCCCCGGAGCACGTTGGAAGCGGGGGCTACTCTGGTCTGGAGTTCATTGCCCTTGGTGAGTGACATGATGCGTGGAAGTGACATCACGCCCGCCCAGCCGGCGGCGATCAGATCAGCATCCGGACGAGTTTCAGGAATCCAGCCCCAGAGAATGCGGTTACTATCGCGGTCGAGCATGGTTTTCGCCGCGTAGTACGAGCCCCAGTCCACTACTCCTTCTTCCTCCGGCGTGAAGCGTTGATGGGCGTAGGTGCCGACCTTCCAGCGAACCTTGCCCATGGTTGAAATCAGCAGCACGTGCTTGTTGCCAAGCGGGAAGAAGTCGGGGCATTCCCACATATCTCCGGTGTCGACGGCATTGGTGCTCTGTTTATTACTGGCAGAGCCTTCGACGAGAGGGTGCAAATACGTCCAATTGCGCAGGTCGGGGGAGGAATAGAGAAGGATGAGTCCGCCTTTGTCCCGAGTGCCGGAGCCGACGATCAGCATCCAGCGGTCGCCTTCTCGCCACAGGCAAGGATCACGGAAGCCGGTCACCTCAAGCCCTTCCGGCGGATTGGCGATTATGGGGTGAGGCAGCTTCTTCCAGGTGCGGAGGAGGTCATCTTGTGCCGTTGCCAGGCATTGCGTCTCGCGCCAGGTGTGCGCGCCGTCTTTGAGCGTGGCTTCGGAGTCTGATGCAGGAGGTTGTACGCCCGTATAGATCAGCGTGGGGGTGCCATGGTCAAGGACGGCGCTGCCGCTGAAAACTCCATTCTGGTCGGATCCCCCGGGAGTGGGCGAGAGCGCGATGGGCTCATGATGCCAGTGAATCATGTCCTCGCTGGTGGCGTGCGCCCAGTTCATGTTGCCCCAGATGGCGGCTTGCGGATTGTACTGGTGGAACATGTGATAGCGGCCGCGGTAGAAGATGGGTCCGTTGGGATCGTTCATCCAATTGTGAGCGGGGAGAAGATGATATTGGGGGCGAAGCGGGTCGGAGGCGAGTTTGCGGCAGAGTTCGGAATCCGCCCTAGCCACGCGGGAGTAGAGAGTTGAAAGGGCCGTAGCGGTAGAGAGCTGCAGGAATTTGCGGCGAGAAAAGATCATTTCGAAAAACTCAACGTCCCCACTCCAGGCCACAAGCGCCACAATGCCGTGGCATCCCGAGTGAATATACGCTTGCTTCGATATAATGGCGAGCAAATCAGGCCGTGCATTCGGCGAACATCCTCATCCATCGTGTTCCTCAGATTATTCAGGTTGGCGCTGCTTGCTGGAATTGTGACGGCGCCGGGCGTTGCCGCTCGCGCGCAGGCCGGGC
>JBKOUZ010000009.1:0-14898 GCA_046723715.1 Acidobacteriota bacterium
CCTGTGTAATGGTGGTACTGCTTTTGCTCGGCCTTCATACCAGTCGTGCGAACTTTCTCCGCATTAATTACGATGACATGATCGCCAGTATCGATAAATGGGGTATATCGCGGATTTTCTTTTCCCATGAGGATGCGTGCCACCTGAGAAGCCAGTCGCCCGAGCGTCTGCCCGCTCGCATCCACGACGTACCACTTGCGCACAATTTCCCCCTGTTTGGGGAAATACGTTGACATCGGAACTCTCCCAAGATTTGAAAAAAGGCTGCGAAAGAAACCGCTCGTTGATTCCCCTGACGAGGACGCCAGGACCATCAGGCGGGCAACCACACTACTACCAAAGTCTTTACGATAGCTTACTGCGCAAACTCTTGTCAACGCTATGTTACGGCAGTGCCTCGCATTGGAGCCACTTGCGGAGGCTAGACCTTGTCCTGATTCCAGGGACCGATCATCCTCCTTTGAGAGCCGCAAACGGCGGCAGGTTCTCCAAGGCTATGCATCCCAGCCGCCATCGCTAAAAGAACATTTTCAATGCTTCCATCCTGACCTGCTCGCGAGCCACCGCCTCCCCAACGCGCTGCATGTTCGAGATCTGATCGGCAGCATCCATTTCGCGTACCTTGAAAGGGTCAATGTCCCTGAGCCCCAGATTGTCGAGCCGGGTTCGAGTCAGGCCGATTGTGATCCGCTGATAAGTCACCAGTTTCGCAGCGCCCAGTCCAACATCCACCCGGGACAACGCACTTTCATCTGGCACGCCCTTTGCCGCGCCCGATGAAGTCATCTCCGAGGTCGCCGACCCTGCCGTGCCGGGCCGCTGGCCGATGATATGCAGCAGGATATTCTGCTGCAGATTCGCCTCGTTCATCATCTCCTTCACCACGTACCTGCCCCAGTCAATCAGGTTGTAGCGAGAAGCTTTCCCATCGGGAATGGTGAGCGAGTTGAAACCAGTACCCAAAGAAAGCAACAGCAACCGGTCTGCACCCATCGGCCAGCCGTATCCGTACTCCGGGATCGTGGCTTCGAGAAATACCTGTAGCGCAGGATTGTTATAGCTACTCACGCCCCCATCGACGAATTCGTAACTCTGCTTCTGGCCGGTATTATCCGGCACCTCAATCGTCTGAGGCGGAAAGTAGGTAGGCGCGGCCGCGCTCGCTCGAACGATTTGCCACAAGGGTAATTCGGAATTGTTTTTGAAAAACTTGTTTCTGGGATTGTTAGTAAAGAACCAGTCATTCCCCAGCGTCGCATTCTTCGCAACGATCAGGATTTGAGCACGCAGCCGATCGCTTCCCAGGGTTGTCGCCTCTCCGAAGACTTCCTTCAACTGTTTGGCTAGAGGCGCATCCGAGTAATTGTGCCAAAAGCGCGCACCGAACCAGACTTTAGTGAATATCTCCTTGCCAAATTGAAGATAAAAGTCCCGCAACTGTTTTGCGCTCAGGCCCAGCGCCAACCCGGCCGCGAGAATTGCTCCTGTGCTCGTACCCCCAATCAGATCGAAGCGCTCGCAGAGGGGCTTCTCAACTCCGGTGATCCGATTTAGTTGTTCTTCGATCAAAATGAGAGCTTCCGCAGGAATCAATCCCAGGAGTCCGCCACCATCGATCGCAAGCAGTCTTCGCGGGCGCTCATTGTGAGGAATTTCGACCGGCATTGCCCCTCCGGGAGGTGCACATCATACTCTCTCGCGGAACGTGGATAAGTCTTCCTCCGCGCAGTTCCGGAAATCGGAACGAGCCGCTCGTTCGCGTGGAAAAGCGGCCCTTCAGGACCGCGTAGAGTTGATCTGAAATTGAGGGTTAGCCCCTGGCGGACTCACTCGTACGCCAGTGCATCAATCGGATCTTTCTGCGCAGCTTTGTACGCCGGGTAGATCGCTCCAAGAGTCGCACCGACGATCGCTAGCAGCGCTGACGCCAGCATCCACCCACCGCTGCTGTCGATATGTACCAGTGGCCAGCGCTGCTGGATGCCAATCCTGGCCAGCAGGCTCACCACGACGCCCACGATGATTCCACCCAGCGCCAGCAGCAGAGTCTCCCGCAAGACCACATTGACGATGTAAGGCTTGGACGCGCCCATGGCTTTCAGAATTCCGATCTCGCGAGTGCGCTCCATAACCGCGGTGTAAATGGCCTGGAAAATCACCAAAAATCCGATAATGACACTGACTCCGATCACCACCCCGATGAACGGCCGAAATCCCGGCAAGTTGCTGGGCGTCATCATGCTCAGATAATCCTGCGTGGACAAGACGGAATAGGTTTCCATGCCGGGCTGGCCTTTCACCGCTTTCACGACCTGGTCGGCGTTAGATGGATCGTCCAGCTTAACGTAGAAAACAGAAGCCTTATTCTCCGCACCCATCAAATCTTGCAGACTTGTCATGGGAACAAACTTCCGTGCACCCCGTCCATTCTCAACGATTCCGCACACTCGAAACTGCTTATTGAGAATCGTCATCGAGTCGCCCACCTTCACGTGTTTCTGGCGAGCAATATAATCATCGACAAGTACATCATCTGGGCCCTGAAAAGGCCCCCCTTCCAGATAATGAAAAGGACCGCCCAAGGCTTGGAAAGTATTGATATCGATGCCGTCAATCACCTCTAAGCCGCCACCGGTAGCGATCTGCCAGATCACAGGACTCACAACCCGGACGTGCGGCATTTTGCGGATCACATCGGCGACTTTCACCGACACCGGCGCCCCGCTGATGCCAGATAGAAAAGATGATCCTGGCGGCTGCACAATCACGTCCGCTCCAATACCGGCGGTGCGATTTTTGGAATCATTCATGATGCCGTAGCACAGGCCCACGATCAGCAGAATCAACGTGACTTCCAGAGCGATCGCCACAATGCTGATCAGCGACCGGATCGGCCGGTGCGTCAGGTTCGCGAATACCATTCTGTTCATCATAGGAATCTCTGTGGGCGCCCCGTTTCTCGAGCGTTCTCGAACAAGAATGAGGCAGCAGTACCTACTCGAAGACGCCTACTGGCGCTGTCCCGGTACGGGCGCCATCACCAGGCTTGATTGCGGATGGTCCAGGCGAACGACTTGCGCACCCGCCGGCTGTTGCAGAACAAACTGATCATCTTTTAGTGGCGTATTAATCTCCACTTTCAGCATGTTGAGCGTGATGTCGTACTCCTCTTGCGGACGGTAGATCTGAATTCTCGACGGGAATATGACTCCCGAAAAATCTTTGTATTCCGCATACCGCGCGTCAGTTGCAATCTTGCCGTCTTCGCTATAGATGAACTGTTCGTGCGGCTTGAGATCGGTACGGCTGAAGATAATCTTGCGTTCCAGAATCCAGGAACCGTTCCCAGCTTTCTTGATGATGGTCAGCTCGTAATCTTCCTGAAGTACGCGGCGGCCTTTCGCGTCGTGCAAAGTCAGGTAGCCGTTCTCCATGACTGCAATCTCATCCTTCGGCTCAACGTGCCGGATGAGCAGCGCTTCATAGATATTTTGCGGCCGAATGTTCTCCATTGGCTGATCAACATTCGGAGTGGTGACTTGGTTCTTGCCAATCACGAATTTATTCTTGGGGGGGATCCAGAGTTTGAACTCCTGGCCGTCACTGACCATGTCGAACGCCGTAGTGCGAACGATCGGCATCAGGCCGATCATGTGCAAGGCATCCGGCTTTTTCGCCAGAACGTAGCCGCGAATCTCCTTGTAATCGGTGACGTGCCCCTTTTTCATCCCCCCAGCGGAGCTGTCAATGTCCACAGTCGCTTTCAGGGAGTGGATGGATTCCGCCTGCTGATTGATGATGTCAATCAGTTCTTGCTGCGTCGCTTCCTTCAGGGGGGCCGTGGAGTACTGATCTTCCACAGGGCGTGTCCGCAGGAAAACCCCGCATCCGGTAGTCCAAACGACAGTTAACAATAAGGGCGCAAACCAGAACCGACTGCGTCTCATGAAGATATAAGGATGCCTCCACCGACATTTGAGTATACCGCGCCGAAAAGGGTTCAAAACCCGCATGCGGCCTTTCCCTATTGTCCTACCCGGTGCCCTGCAGTAACTGCTAACTTCTAGCGGGCTAGCCCCTAGCGAACCCAAGGCACCCTTAGCCAGACGAAAAGCCGAGTAGTTGTAGGCGCTGGGCTCCAATCGCCCCTTGTACCTCCAAAAACGGTCATTCTTGGCCAAAACCTAGAGGCTTTCTCTCCAAAAGCCGCATCACCATCGTCAGGAGTGAACCCCGAGCTATCTCGTCTACACTGTGCGTATCGTGCGAAAGATTCTCTGGCTATTTCTGATTGCGGCTCTGGGCGCCGCAGGTTGGCTCGCCTGGGCGCTGCTGATGCCCGTCGCACCTTCGGGTCAGGTTTTTGTTTTGCTCCGCCCGGGATATTCTACGCGTCACATCGCCGCCGAACTCAAAGCCGCGGGCGTTATCCGAAGCCAGCGCGCCTTCATCCTCTGGCACTATTACCACCACGGGCGCACGCTCAAAGCCGGCGAATATCTCTTCGACAAACCCGCTAACCTGATCGATATTCAAAAACGCCTTCGGCGGGGCGATGTCCACTTTCACACCGTCGTCGTCCCCGAGGGTTTCACCATGTTCGATGTTGCACATGCTGTAGAGGGGGCCGGACTGGGTTCTGCCGACGAATTCCTGAAGGTCGCGCGATCCGAAACCAGCCTCGTAGCCGACATCGACCCGCAGGCACACTCGCTGGAAGGCTATCTTTTCCCCGAGACCTATCAATTCTCCCGCATGATGTCGATGCAGGAAATGGCCGCGGCCATGATCCGTCAATTCCGCCAGGTGGCGGTTCAGATTGGATTGACGTCGAGCGCCTCACCCGACGCTGCCACACCCGCTTACTCGGTTCATTAAGTCGTGACCATGGCATCCATCGTAGAAAGGGAAACTGCGGTTCCGGAGGAGCGCCCGATGGTGGCCAGCGTTTACTACAACCGTCTCGAGAAGCGCATGGCGCTCGACGCCGATCCCAGCATCATTTATGCAGAGCAACTCGCCGGCACCTACCAGGGGGCATTGCATCACGCCGATATGCAGTTCACGTCAGCGTACAACACCTACCGGCATGCCGGTCTGCCGCCCGGCCCCATTGCCAATCCGGGCCGCAGCGCCTTGGAAGCTGCCATGCACCCCGCCCACAGCGACTACTACTACTTCGTCGCCGACGCGCAGGGCCACCACCGTTTCGCCCAAACAATGGAAGAACACAACAAGAATGTCGCCGCATATCGCAAAGCTATGCGGGGACAATGAAGCGTGTCGTCCGAGGACATCTATAATCGCCGCGTGCCACCGCAGAGCAGTTCCACCCACCGCGTTCTTGGTCTCGATGTTGGCGCACGGAGAATTGGTGTAGCCATCTCGGATCCGCTCGGCATCACCGCTCAGGGCCTCGAGACGTTGTACAGGAAGAACAAGAAATACGATCTCGCTTATCTCAACCGCGTGATCCGCGATTACCAGGTTAAAGAAATTGTGGTCGGCCTTCCCCTCCGGATGAGCGGCGCCGAAGGCATCCAGGCCGAGAAAATTCAAGCCTTTGCGCAAGACCTGCGCAAGCGCTTCAAGCTCCCCGTCCACCTTTGGGACGAGCGCCTGACCTCCGCCGAAGCCAACCGGCTCCTGCGCGAAACCGAGCTTTCGATCGAGAAACGCGGGCAGGCGGTAGACCGGATGGCCGCCATCCTGATTTTGCAGGGATGGATGGAAAGCCGCATAAGCTAGCCGAGAAGGGCCTAATCACCGAAGCCCAGGTCCGAACCCAGCTCTAAATGCCACTCCGCCAACCATCTACATACCTTGCCTTCACCCCTGCTGAGGAGTAACATATTTGTAGTAGTCTGACTTTTTCCCCGCTCGTCTCGCCTCACTGGGTGCCGGAATATGAGCAGTATCGACTTGAATTTCCACATCGGCGACAAAGTCGTTTACCCCAATCATGGTGTCGGAGTCATCGAACAGATCAGCAGCCGCTCGATCGGCACCACCGTCGAAAGATTCTATCTGCTCAATATCAAAGCCAGCAGCCTCAAAGTCATGGTTCCCTGCCAGAACGCAGGGAGCGTCGGGCTCCGGCGGGTGGTGCGCAACGGGGAAATTCAGAAGGTACTGGACCTGCTATCGGTGGCCGACACGAATGGTAATGGCGACTGGAAAGACCGCTTCAAGGAAAACTCTGACCGGATGCGTACCGGATCGCTCCTCGAAGTCGCCGGAGTGCTGAAGAGCCTGATCGCTCTGCACCAGGCAAAGCCCCTTTCCTTTCGCGAGAAAAAAATGCTGGAGCGTGCGCGCTATCTGCTCGTCAGCGAACTCGCCATGGCCCGCAACTGCGAGGAATCCAAAGTAGAAGAACTTCTCACCGCCGCTCTGGCAAAGTGCAAGCTACGCTTCCCGGAAGCCTCAGAATTTCAAGCCTAGTCCACCTCTTGGTGCGAAAACCGTGCCTCACCTTTAAGGCCTTATCCAGAGTTTCGGCTTACGCGCGCTTATAATCTCGGCGATGACGAGTTCCGAACTGCCCTTTGGGATTGAGCGAACCCTGCTGCGCCTGGATGGCAAAGAGCCCTATCTCTGTCTGCACTTCGTCATCATCTTCGTTCGCGACCAAGAACGGAGTTTGCGGTTCTATCGAGACACGTTGGGCTTCCGCGTGATCGTCGATCATACTTTTCCGGACGGAAGCCGCTGGATCGAGGTGGCTCCTCCAGATGGGAATGCCCAGATCGGCCTCTCGTTACCACTTCCCGGCTGCGATCCAAACGAGCTGATCGGCCGAGAAGCCCGCGTTTATTTCCTCACCGAAGATTTAACTTTCAAGTACAAAGAATGGAGCGAACGAGGCGTCCACTTCCGCTTTCCCCCGGAAAGCCCCAGCTGGGGAGGAGTGCACACGCGATTTGAGGATCCGGATGGGAACGTCTTCGGATTGATTGGCTTCGACGAACTCACTCGCGGAGTGGAAGCACATCGCCGCAACCTCGCGCAAAAGTACGAAGCAGAACTCCGCCATGCCCAGGAAATTGAAATTGCCAAGCAGGTGCAGGCGCGCCTGTTCCCCCAGATCCGCCCGCCCGCCAAGACTCTGGAATACGCTGGACTATGCTTGCAGGCCCGCCAGGTGGGCGGCGACTACTTCGATTTCCTCGACCTTGGCCAGCAGCGTCTCGGGATGGTAATCGGCGACGTCTCCGGCAAAGGCATCGCCGCAGCTCTCCTTATGGCCAACTTGCAGGCGAATCTGCGCAGCCAATGCGCGGTCGCGCTTACTCATCCCGAACTGTTTTTGCAGTCTGTGAATCGCCTGTTCTACGAAAACACCAGCGATAGCGCTTATGCCTCGCTCTTCTTCGCTGAATACGACGACGATACCCGCCGCCTCCGCTATGCCAATTGCGGCCATCTCTCCGGCCTCATCATCGGCGCCGACAATTCGTGCCAACGACTGGATTCCACCGGAACCCTTTTGGGACTCTTCGAAAAATGGGATTGCTCAATCTCGGAATGCCAACTCCGCCCCGGAGACATGCTGGCGCTCTACACCGATGGCATCACGGAAGCCTGCAACCAGCAGGGGGAGGATTTCGGAGAGAATTCTTTGCTGGAGAGGTTGCACCGCTATCGCGAGCAATCCTGCGAAGTCGCCTTGCAGTCGATTGCGAATGAAGTGCGCGATTTCAATCCTGCCGAGCAGCAGGACGATATCACTTTGATCATCGCCAAGTGCAAAAGCGAATGAAAGCTCTTAGCCTGCCCCAGGAGACACGTTTGGGTCCTTGAGGAGTTGAGCGCAGGAGCGCGGCGGCTATTTACCTATGGGGATCGAACTCAATCTTTACCGTGAGCGTTTCATCTGTGGCGGCTGGGGCATACTTCCATTGTTTGATCGCTTTCATGCTTGACTGCCCCAGAATCGGGCTGCCCCCCAGAAGCTTAAGGCTCCTCACGCTCCCGCTGGGCGCGACAACGACCTCCACCCGCACAACGCCGCCGATATAGAGTTTCTGTAAAGCGACAGGATAATCCGGATCGACCCGGTTGAGGACTTTCCGCTCTCCCGGGCTGTTCTCGTAGGTTTGTGCCGCGCGCGCTGCCCCACTGCAAAGAAAGCAGAGCAGAATTGCGCCTGACATCGTTAGCAGGCCCCTGCAGGCTGGCCCCCAGTTTGACTTTGCCGATCTCCCCATGGCTCGTTTTCCTCGCGTCCCGCTACGGCAATTCCAGACTCAACTGATAGACCTCTTGCGTGCTGCGATCCCGCACAAACATCCACTTTCCATCGGGGGCTCGACCGCTCCAGGGACCCAGTGCTCCCGGGTAACGCTCCAGGCTAGGCAGCACAAAAACTTCTTCCGGCGCACTGTCGCCAACCTTCACCCGGCGAATAGCCTCCGCGTCATTTACCAGGTCATCGAAGTACAAGTATTGGCTATCTCCCGACCACACCGGATAGCTCACCGTTCCCGCTGACTCTTTCAACCAGGTCGACCATTTCTGCGTTTCGAAGTCGTAGAGCATCAGCGTTGTGTTGTCCGGCGAAATGGCGGCAACATACCGGCCATTAGGAGACCACCGCGGACTGAACAATCCCTCTGACCCAGGAATGGTCGTCGCTTTGCCAGTCTTCAAATCGAGGAGACGAATGCTCAATCCACTCGCATCGTGGCTGTAATCCCCAAACATTAGCTTGCTTCCGTCCGAGGACCAGTTGGCATCGATCTGGCTGCCGTTCTCTTCCATAACGGGTTCAGGCACGCCGCCGTCGGCTGCAACCAGCCAAAGCTTCCATGATTCTCCCGGCTTCATGCTGACGAACGCAATCTGCTTTCCATCGGGCGACCATCGCGGCAGCGCGGTCCGCTCCGCACCGGAGGTCAATTGCAGCCGTTGCGATCCATCCGCGCGGGCACGCCATAAGACCCCCTCGGGGATGCTGACGTACGCAATCCACTTCCCATCTTTCGAGTAATCGACGTCGCTAGCCGAAAGCCCTTTGATCAGTGGCACAAACTTCTTTTTCTGCGGTTCGTATTTCACGACTTCAACATCGGGTTGAACCCCAATCGCCCAGATCTTAGTGGTGTCTCGCCCCGCCGAGACATTGCCGAATGACATTGGCCCGTTGGTCAACGGAAGCGGTCCCCCGTTCAATCCCGACTCAGACAATGCCCATAGCGACGTCACCACGATGCTCGTGTTTGCTACAGGTTGACTCGCCTGGAATACGTAGTACTTTCCGTCCGCGGTCCAGCTTCCACAGCACGCAGTCAACCGGGAGGGCCACTCTCCCAGCAGCGCGTGAGCATTCGATCCGTCCTGCATGACTTCCCACAACGAGGTTGTATTCAATTCCGTCTCGCTGACGGTGAAGCGAATCCGCTGACCGTCGGGAGAAAAACGGGGCGCAAACACCGATCCGCTCGCCCGGTATATCTCACGCGCTTGTTTGCCGTCGGCATCGGCAAGATAGAGAGTCGATCCGTTGCCGAAGACCAGATGCTTCCCGCTCGCCGACCAGGCAGCGTCGCGTCCAGTCAACTCCCCTACCCGCTCCGCTGTTCCCTTTGAAACGGGAATTGTCCAGAATTCACTGTTTCCATTTTTCGAAAGAGAGGAAACCAGCAACTTGGAATGATCCGGGGAAAGATCGAGAGCCTGCAAGCTCGAGAACGGACTGCGAACCAGCGACCGCTCTGACTTCGCCAAAGATACTTTAGCAATCACCCGATCCGACGCTGGCAGTTCTGTTACATATATCTGCGAGTCATCCGCTAGTAGACTGGCCTTGCGATATCCATCATGAGTGATCTTCGTGATCGCCGTAACCCGCGGCACTGGTCCCGTTCCAGCACCACGGACTATGTTCTCTTTACTTCCCGCCAGCACAATCATCACGGCAATGGTGACGGCCGCCAGAATCAAACGCGTCTTGAGTTCTGACAACTGCGCATGTTTATTCCGCATAAAGAAATGCTAATCGTCGTACAGGGTGGCAAAAAAACGAAAAGACCGTGTCCACATTACGCAGGTAATACGGAAGTTTCGAAGCCCAGCGCTCAATCGGTTCGCAGCGCCTCCATCGGTTCAATCATCGCCGCTCGCCGGGCCGCCACGTACGATGCGAATAAGGCGGCGGCCAGCAGGATAACGCCGACTGCGACCATCACTGAGAAGTCGATTCCGGACACGCCATAAAGCGTCGTCTGCATGGTACGTCCGATGAACAGCGAGCCGACGAATCCTAGCCCAAGGCCGATCGCTGCCAACAGCGACGCCTCCTTCACCAAGGCAGTCTTGGGAGACAGTATCCAAAACCAGGACCAGATGTCCGGTCTCGAACAGCTAATGGGACTTCTACCTGCGAGTTACTCAAGAAAAAGCGACCGCGAGTCGGACGCATATCACAGTGACAGGCTCAGTTGTCTTGTTGTCCGCTGGCGCACTCCCGCGCACGCTCCAGCAGCAGGTCTCTCTCGCGCACATTCCGGGTAATCGACGCCGCGCGCTCGAACTCAGCCCGTGCTTCCTGCAGCCGTCCAAGCTTCTTCAGCAGATCACCTCTAACGCTGGGCAGCAGGTGATAACTTCTCAACGCTGGATCGCCTTGTAAGCCGTCCACCAATTTCAGCCCCGCCGCGGGACCAGAGGCCATGCTCACCGCCACCGCCCGGTTCAACTCGATCACCGGCGAAGGCGCAATCCGTGCCAGTTCACCATAAAGCGACGCGATGCTTGCCCAGTCCGTCTCTTCACTGGCTCGAGCGCGCGCGTGGCAGGCTGCAATCTGTGCCTGAAGCACATACGGCCCAGGCCGCGCGGCGACTTTCTGTGCCCGTGCAAGCGCAGACAGGCCGCGATTGATCAGCAGCCAATCCCATTTCGCGCGATCCTGCTCCAACAGCAGGATTGGCTCTCCCGAGGGACCGACGCGAGCCTTGGTGCGAGAGGCGTGAATCTCCATCAGCGCCACCAGCCCGTGCACCTCAGCCTCATCGGGCACAAGCTCTGCCAGGATGCGTCCCAGCCGCAGCGCATCCTCGCAGAGCGCGGGCCGCATCCACTCGTCCCCTGATGACGCAGCATAGCCTTCATTGAAAATGAGATAAATGACCTGCAACACCGACGAAAGCCGGGCTGTGAAATCCGTCCCCCGTGGAACTTCGAAGGGAACCTGCGCCTCACTCAGAGTCCGTTTGGCGCGCACGATGCGCTGCGCGATGGTCGGCTCGCCAACTAGGAAAGCTCGTGCAATTTCGTCCGTCGTCAAGCCGCCCAGCAGCCGCAGTGTAAGCGCCACCCGCGCTTCCATCGACAGCACTGGATGACAGGCAATAAAAACCAGCCGCAGCATATCGTCGCCGATCGTGTCATCCATGGCAGCCGCAAGATCGGGGACCTGCATTTCCTTTTCGGCCATCTCGCGGCCGAGATCTTCGTGTTTGCGGTCGACCAGAGTGCCTCGTCGCAGATAGTCGATCGCTCGATGCTTCGCCGTGCCCATCAGCCAGGCCCCGGGATTATCCGGGATCCCCGTCTCTGGCCATTTCTCCAGCGCAACCACCAGGGCATCCTGCGCCAGTTCTTCGGCGACTCCCACATCCCGGACGATCCGAGTCAGCCCGGCTATCACTCGGGCCGACTCGATCCTCCACACGGCTTCAATAGTGTGATGGATATCGGTAGCACTCACAGCTACCGATCACACCATGTTCAAACCCGCCTTGCAACCTCGCGCTCGGCCTGGGGCCCGCAATTCAATTCACCCCCTGGCTCATAGACCTGGCGCAACTCGCATTCGCCTTCTCCCGCAACCTGAAGGAAGTCTTTTGCGAGCTGGATCGCCTCCTGTTTCGAGTTGGCCTTCAGAATTGCGAATCCTCCGACTACCTCCTTTGCTTCCGTGAATGGACCGTCAGTCACACTAAGTTTCGTGCCGTCGCGCCGAACGCGCGCTCCCAACGCACTGGGCAGGCAGCCCTCGGTTGCCAGCAGCCATCCCGCTTTCATGCCCTCTTCCACCAGTTTCCCCATCCTTGCCATCTCTTCTTGCGAGGGAGGGGTGTTGCGCTCAACATGTTTGTAGATACTCAGGAATTTCATCGCATTCTCCTAATAGATGTTTTGTACGCTTGCCGTCCTATCATGACGTCGAACTGCCGATCGCATTTTCGACACGGAATTTGAATTATTTCTTGGCCGCAATCTTTTCCCGTAACCGTTGCCCCTTCTCCCGCAGTTCAGGTGTGAAATTCTCACCCAGATCGTTAGCCTCGAACACTGGACGAATCTCGACCTCGGTCTCACCCGGATGAGGATTGGGGCAACGTTTCAGCCATTCCACCGCCTCTTCCATCGACCGCACCTGCCACATCCAGTACCCGGCAATCAATTCCTTGGTCTCCGTGAACGGACCATCAATCACCGTCCTCCTATCCCCAGAAAATCTCACCCGCTTCCCCTTCGACGTCGGCTGCAGGCCTTCCCCCGCCAACATAATGCCCGCCTTCACGAGTTCCTCGTTGTATTTACCCATCTTGGTGAGAATTTCGGTGTCGGGTAGAACCCCTGCCTCTGACTCCTTGCTGGCTTTTACGATGACCATGACTCGCATGTCTTCTTCTCCTTGACTGTTTCAGATTGGCTTGAACCTTTTTGAGTTCTTGCCTCTATTGGAACGTCGAGCGACGAGTGGCAGAATCGACAAAATCATTTGGTCTGGAATTCGCGAACTTTGGCCCCGATCCAGGCGCATGGAATCCCCTCGAGGACCAGCGCGATCGGATACCAGTGGGGCCCCAGATCCTTGTTCCAGGTCGCGATAGCGCCCGCCGTGCCCAGGGTCATGCCGATAGCCGCTCCGAGGATGGCGTGCCACATGGGCCGAGCCGGCGCCAGACGTGCTGTGAGATAGCTGCCGATAATTCCATAGATGGTGCGATAGACCGTTGCCCAGACAAACAGCCGGTCGGACATCCGTTGCCCGAGCGGCGGGTAGATGCCAAGCTGATGCAGAATGACGTCGGTTACGGTCGAAAGGATTACAACCGCCAGGAACCCCGCGACGATAGCCCAAACGCTTCTTCCCACCCGCCGCGACGGTGCTGCCACTTCCGAGATCGGCGTTGCTTGATTCAACATCCCGTCCTCCTTCTGCTTGTCACTGAACAAAGTTTTCAGTATGCCACTTCCCGGGCTCCGGGAGCGTACCCCCTTGGCCCATGAGTGCCCTGTGCGATGGCCAGCTTCAAAGGCAAGGGCTTGTCTCTCGGTCACAAGCAGCCGAAGCCTGCAGCCGGAAGCTGCCAGGCAGGTATAATGTCGAAAGCTTCGCCGTAAACCCGGCCGCTAGTAATCCATGACCGATCAAATCAAGCGAAAACTGCAGGAAGAGATCAACACGCTCGAACACGAGTTGATCCACGAACTTCCAAAAGAAATCAAAAAAGCCGCCGCGCTCGGCGATCTTAGCGAAAACGCCGAGTACCACATGGCCAAGCAGCGCCAGGAGTTCGTGAAGGCGCGGGTTCGCCAGCTCGGCAAGCGCTTGGCTGAGTTGTCCATGATCAACATGAACAACATCCCCCATGACAGGGTTGGCTTGGGATCTACCGTAAAGGTTTACGACAGCACCAAAGAAGAAGAAGTCGAATACAAGCTGGTCACCAGTGAAGAATCCGACGTAGCGGCGGGAAAGATTTCCACAACCAGCCCCATCGGCCGCGCGCTCCTGAACAAGAAAGTGGGCGACGAGACCGTGGTAGTCACGCCCAATGGAAAGCGCGAACTGGAAATCCTAAGCTTGAGCACGATCCACGACGAAATAGACGAGAACCCGAAAGAAGCTCAAGCCTGAAAAAATGATGAACCATCGAGCCCTCGAATTGGCACGAGGAAAAAAGGGGTTACCTTTGTGTACCTCGGTGACTTCCGCGGTGAAATTTGGGATTTCGGGGCGTTCTCAATGAGCCATTCCTGGACCTCCGCCTTCGGGCGCGCCTGCGGAGTTCTGCTCGACACCATCGTTCGTTGGCTCGCACTCTCCCGCATCAACCCCAACGTCCTCACCTTCATGGGACTTGTCGTCAATACCTGGGCCGCAATCCTGTTCGGCTCGGCCAATGCCGGCGACCAGAAGCGCATGTTTATCTATGCCGGACTGGTCATCATCTTCTCTGGATTCTTCGACCTGGTCGATGGCCAAGTCGCCCGCGCCACTAACCGCGTCACCCGTTTTGGAGCCTTCTTCGATTCGGTAGTGGACCGCTATTCCGATGCCAGCCAGTTCCTCGGCCTGCTGGTCTTTTACGCCCGCGGCGAACGCTTCTTCTACGTGGTCCTCACCGCCTTTGTCATGATCAGCGCGATCATGGTCAGCTATACCCGCGCCCGGGCCGAGAGCCTCATCGGATCCTGCCGCGTCGGATTCATGGAGCGGCCCGAACGCCTGGTCCTGGTAATCCTGGGCGCCCTTTTCAACCGCATGGCCCCCGTGCTCTGGGTAATAGCGGTCTTAAGCACTGTTACCGTGGTACACCGCATGCGCTACACCTGGACCCGCACCCAAGACCCGCCAGTGAGCCTGACCCCAGGCCAAGCCGCCTGACGATCAAACCCCGCGAGGCTGCCCCACCCTCTCCGCATTTTCGCGGGAGTGGTCATTTTGAATTACGCGGGCATTTCGAATTACTGTGGGGACTTTGAATTCCGGCCGCCTCGCAATCCGAAGCGCGCAGCAACCGCGAAACCCAAGCGCATAACGTAACGTTTACGTTATGCTCCCCTGGTTATTAAGGAATTCGCTGTATTCTTCTTTTTCTCGGAATAGTTTTTACTTTTTTCAAGCAAGTGATGTAGCAAGACAAGTAAGACATGTGC
>JBKOUZ010000032.1:0-28806 GCA_046723715.1 Acidobacteriota bacterium
GCGACCACGATGGAACGTTAATCGTACCCTGTCCTCCAAAAAGCTTCGCTAGTACCGTAATTTTCTTGTCGGTTAGGGACATCAGCCGCAGCATCACGTCTTTGTTTTCCGGATGCCCGCTCACACTGGCCTCGTAAGTGAGGAAGACCATCCACTGGCCGTCTGGAGAAATGTGGGGGAACCAATTGTTAAGCTCATCCGAGAAGACTTGTTCCTGCTCGCTGCCATCGGGCTTCATGCGCCAGATCTGCATATGCCCTGTACGCTCCGAATTGAAGTAAATGTAATTTCCGTCCGGAGAATATTCGGGTCCATCATCCAGGCCTTTGGCAGTGGTAAGGCGCGTCTCTTTGCCTCCTCCCCCGTTCGCAGCCGGAATCGTGTAGATGTCGAAATCGCCGTTGCGCTGGCCAACGAACGCCAGGGTCTTACCATCAGGCGACCAGCCGTGCCAGTACGAAGGAGATTTCTCGGTGATGCGGCGTGGCGTGCCTCCAGTGATGGGGACGACATAGACGAGCGATTCCTCATCCGCCTGCGAGTTGTCACTGATTGCAAGCTGGGTGCCATCCGGCGAAATCCCGTGATCGTTATTGCAGCGTGTGGCGAAAGCAGTATCGATTTGGTTCGGCTTCTTGCTGTCCATTCCCAGGCGCTCGATGTGGCCATCCTGATTGAACAGGAAGGCACTTCCCTCGCGGGTCCAGTTCGGCGCTTCGAATCGCCCCCGCGTGAGATAGGCGACGCGGCGATCGGCAGAATCGATCGTCACAGTCTCCAGGGTGCTGTACAGAACGCCTTCTCCAGCTGCAGCCGGCGTCTGGATCAGCTCCACATCGGAAAATACCGCTTGCTCGACAACATCTTTGTCATGCGAGCAAACGCCCAGCCCTACGTAGAATTCGCCGTGAATGGGAATTCGCAACCATCCACCCGCGGGCGTGATCTCGGCGTCGCTCGCCAATGCCATGTAAATGTAATCTCCGTGTTTTGCGATCCGGAGGCGCTTTGGGGCGGAGAGATTCGATTGGATCTCCCTGGTGATCGCGCCTTTTTCGTCACGGTATTGCAGAGAGGTAAGCCCGCTGGCATGTAGCGCGACGTCGGCATAAACCGAGTCTGCGTCAAGATTCTGTCGAAGCATGAGGACGGCCTTCTTGTGCTCATTGCCGGTCTTGGTCAGGAAGTTGATGTCTGCGGTGAGCGTCACATCTCCCGAAAGCCTCTTCCAGACAAATTGATACGCATCTGCCGAGAACCACATGTTCTCGCCACTGCCGCTGATCGTGTAGCTGTGCTTGGCAGGATCGTAAACGACAGCGCCGGGATGGAGCACATTTCCGACGTCAGTATGGTTCTGGAACAACCCGAGCGCCGCGTTCGCGGCCTGTGCCCACACGTGAAATGCGCAGGATCCGACGTTGCAACCGAGAATGATGAGGACTGCCACAAAGAACCGACCTCTTCGCATGAAATCCTCCCGATAAAATGCCCGTTGACCAACTCGGCATTGTAAACGGGGCAGACGCATTCATGAATCTTTGTACCAATCGGCACATAATTCTGGTAAAACGTTGCAAATGAAAACGAGATACTTCTTCTCCGCGTTATCTGTCTTGACTCTGTTTGTCCTGGCATCTCCTGCTCAGGTTGCATCCTCGCCCTCGGCAAATCTGGCGCTCACGCCGCCCATGGGCTGGAATTCATGGAACAAGTTCCAGTGCAATGTGAGCGAAGACATGATCAAAGGAATGGCTGATGCGGTGGTCAAGTCGGGCATGAAGGATGCCGGATACGCCTACGTGAATATCGACGATTGCTGGCAGGTCAGCCGCGACCAGAAAGGCGACATTGTCGTCGACCCACAGCGATTTCCCCATGGCATGAAAGCGCTCGGGGACTATATCCACTCGCTCGGACTCAAATTCGGTGTCTATTCAGATGCGGGGTCCAAGACCTGCGCGGGGCGTCCCGGCGGGCTGGGCCACGAGTATCAGGATGCGATCCAGTATGCAGCTTGGGGAGTGGACTACTTAAAATACGATTGGTGCCATACCAGCTCGCAGGACGCCAAAGCTTCCTACGCGAACATGCGCGCGGCGCTGGACGCCACAGGCCGTCCCATTGTCCTGAGTATCTGTGAATGGGGCACCGCCAAACCCTGGCTTTGGGGAAAGGAAGTTGGCGGCAATTTGTGGCGGACCACAGGCGACATCAGCGATCGCTGGGCAGGACACCAGAAATGGCCTGACGGCAGCTGTTGCTCCGACGGTATGATCGCCATTCTTGATCAGCAGGTCGGACTGCAATCCTATGCCGGCCCGGGACACTGGAACGATCCCGACATGCTGGAAGTGGGTAATGGGGGCATGAGTGATACCGAGTATCGGTCCCACTTCAGCTTGTGGGCAATTCTCGCTGCGCCCTTGATTGCAGGAAATGATCTGCGAAGCATGAGTCCGGCAATTCACGACATTCTCACCAATAAAGAAGTAATCTCCGTAGACCAGGACCCTCTTGGGCGCGAAGGCGAGCGCGTGGCGAAAAATGGCGAGCTTGAGGTTTGGGCAAAGCAGATGAAAGATGGTAGCCGGGCAGTGGTGCTGTTCAACCGTGGTGCTGACGAGCAGGAGGTCACGGCCAATTGGACGGACCTGGGCTATCCCGCAAACTTAAATGCTTCCATTCGCGACCTGTGGGAGCACAAGGATTTGGGAAAAGTCACGGGTAAATTCTCCGCGGGCGTGGCCCCGCACGCCGTGGTGATGGTGAGTGTGAAACCTTAACCGCAATGTCATCGTGGGCGAAGCGAAGGATCTATGCATCGTCTTCCCGCGAGCACACTCCATAGAGTCGTTCGCTTCGCTCACGATGACAATCGCTGAATAAATCAGGATTGTTTTTTGAGCGTTTCCATAACGCTCTGAATCAGCTCTTTGGCGTCGGTCAGGTTCTTCATGATGATTTGAATATCCATGACCGGCTTGCCGGGCCAGCGCTGACTTTGGCAATAGACGCCATGCTGTCCAACTAAGGCCATCGCGTCCGTAATCATATCCATGGTGACGGCCAAGCGGCCGCGTGGCACGCCCATCATCGTCTCGTAATGGTCCAATTCTTCCTGCTTTTCGTCGAATACCGGCATAGTGATCGATTGTAACTGCGAGGGCGGGAGGAGCATAATTCTGGCTGACAAATTTCAGCGGTAGACGTCCAAACATTTTGCAATGAAGTTCCTTGGAGGAAACATGCAGAAGAGAATCGCTTTCATGCCGCTTTTCGCTCTCGTTGTCACAGCAATGAGTCTCGCCCAGGCTGGCAATCGGCCCAGTCCGGCCGCTTCGGCAACCTGCGACCTTGGTGGAGGCAAGACGATCAAGACCGATTACTCGAGTCCCCGAGCGAAAGGCCGAAAAATATTCGGTGAACTGGTGCCTTATGGGAAGGTGTGGCGCACGGGAGCCAACGAAGCGAGCACATTCGTGCCCAGCACCGACGTAGTTGTGGGTGGAAAGAGCGTTCCCGCGGGCAACTACACGATCTTTACAGTCCCGAACGCCGATAAATGGACTCTGATCATCAACAAGAAGACCGGCGAATGGGGCATCCCATATAAATACGAGAGTGATGAACTGGCGCGCGTCGACATGAAAGTGTCAAAGCTGCCCTCTCCAGTGGAGAACTTCACGATCTCGTACGAAAAGTCGGGGAACCGCTGCACCATGAACATCGAATGGGAGACCACTCGGGCGTCCGTGGACATCACGGCGAAGTAGCATTCAACGACTGCTCAACGCGACACTCTGGAGCATGGCAGATTGTTGAACGAATATCCCGCAAGTTATCGGAACGCGGACATTTTCATTCAACAATCAAATTTCAGCTATCCACAATCTCCGCTGGCGTACAATTTTCTCGTTAGGCATTCCCCACGGGAGGTTCTCCATGCCCGTATATGACTATGTTTGTCTCGCTTGTCATAAGCCCTTCGAAACCACTCTGAGCCTGACCGAGCACGACAAGGAAAATCCCAAGTGCCCTCATTGCGGGAGTACGAATGTGGAACAGGAGGCGGCAGCTTTTTTTGCTGTCACCTCCAGGAAAAGTTAGCTCGTCCGCCAATCGAATAGAGGTAGAAGAGGCGCTACTGTTCGAATTTACGGAGCGCATCCGCGGCTTTTTGCGCCTCGGCGAGATGGGGAGAGATTTTCAGCGCCTGATTGTAGGCATCGAGCGCTTCGGCGGTTCTCCCCGTCTGGGCGAGACAGCGGCCCAGTTGAAGAAAAGCATCTGCCGTGGGTTGAGCTATGAGGGAACGCGAAAAGTTATCAATGGCTTCGTGCGTTCTACCTGCTTTGTCTGCTAATTTGCCGAGGCCAAGCCACGCATCGGACTGAGCCGGATTGTGGTACAGAGAGTTGTGGAAGCTCTCGTAGGCCTTACCGGGTTCGCCTAGCCCGAGATAGACCGTCCCCAGGTTCGCGTACGTTTGCGCGAGCAGGCCGGCATCGGAAGTGAGATTGACCGCCGCCTGGTATTGCTCAGCGGCTTCCAGCATCCGGCCATGATTTTGATAATACGTGCCCAAGTTGCTGTGGCTCATCGGGTCGCGTGGATTTATGCGAGCCGCCGCTAGGAAGTGTGGATAGGCTTCCTCTTCCCTGTTCTCCAGGATCAATGCGCCCCCGAGATTATCCTCGCCGACGAAATTGCTCTGGGTGACCGCAAGCGTGTGGGACCACAGGTCGTAATTGCTTCTCCAGTGCGAAACCTGACGGTGTGTGCTCCACGCCAGCGCAATCAGGATTACACCGGCGCCAATTGCAGGCCAGAAGCTGACCTTCTTTGGCTGGCAGAAATCAGCGATGCCAAATGCAATCATTACGAATATGCCGATCATCGGAATGTAGGCGTATCGGTCCGCCATGGCGGCTTCTCCAACCTGCACCAGACCGATCACAGGAACCAGTGTGCCTAAAAACCAGAGCCAGCCCACCAGCAGGTAGCGGTGGTTACGATATTCCCAGGCGGCAAGGGTGATGAGCAGCAGGACTACGGCTGCTAGCACAACTCGCCAGCTTTCCAGTGAATCTCCTGGATGCGGGTACAAGGGCGCAAGTTTTGCTGGCCAGAGCGTTTTCCAGAGATACATCGCATAGGCGTAGGTTGCATTCGCCACGCGGATCGACAGCGAAACCTCCGCCACGGTACGGACCGATCCCCCTGCCTGCTGAGCCACCATGGTGACGACGCCACTCACGGCAGAAATCGCCAGCAGGGGCGTTTTTTCGAGCGCCAAGCGAGCCCAAGTCGAACCACTTTCACTGCCCAAACGCTTGAGCGGCCAATAGTCCACGAGCAGCACGACGAATGGCAGGGTTATCACCATGGGCTTTGAAGCCAATCCGGCAGCGAACAACATGGTTACCAGGAGATAGCGCTTCCAACCTGGTCGGCGCGCGTACCATACATAAGCCCACAGCGTGAGGAAGAAGAAAAACGTGCAGAGAACGTTCTTGCGCTCTGCCACCCAGGCCACCGATTCAACGTTGATCGGATGCACGGCAAACAGCGCAGCCACAAACAGACTTGGCGCAGTTTTTCCAGTTGCCCGCGTCAGCAAGAGAAAAAGCAGTATTACATTCACCGCGTGCAGCAGGACGCTGGTGAAGTGGTGGCCTGCGGGATTCAGGCGAAACAGAGAGCAATCCAGAGCATGCGACATCCAGGTCAGAGGATGCCAGTTTGCCTGCTCCGTCGATGTTACAGCCCAGCGAACGGTTTCGAACGTGAGTCCCTCGCGAACATGGAGATTCCCGGTGACATAACGATCGTCGTCATAATTCACGAACGGGTGATGGTTGGCCGGGTTATAGATGGCGACCGTTAGCAACCCGAGTAGGAGGCACAGGATTTCACTGCGCTTCTTTATAGAGGCGAGGAGACCTTCTGGCCCCGTTCGCGGAGTCTTGGATGCGGTTGGCAATACCTGGATTTAACCACACACCAGACGAGCGTCACAGGGGAGGAGACACGAGAGACACGAGGGGATATCGATTGGGCACTTCTTCGATGACTGAAGTGCTGTGCGGCTTCAAGAATCGATTTAGCTGGCTGGTTTCCATCGAAGCACCGGCTTTCGGGCCGCGGCGGTCTCGTCCAGGCGAGAGACCCGCGTCGAGTGTGGGGCATCGAGCACTATTTGCGGATCTTCCTCAACTTCTTCCGCTATCGACTTCATGGCTTCGATAAAAAGATCCATCTCTTCCTTGGATTCGCTTTCAGTCGGCTCGATCATGAGGGCCCCTGCCACAATCAAGGGAAATGCAGTGGTATACGGATGAAATCCGTAATCGATCAGGCGCTTCGCAATGTCCATCGTTCTCACACCTTTTTTCGCTTGCAATTTGTCGCTGAACACCACTTCATGCATGCTGGGCGTGGAGTACGGCAGATCGTACGTACCTTCGAGTCCTTTACGAATGTAGTTGGCGTTGAGTACGGCATCTTCCGTTGTCTGGCGCAGCCCCTCAGGGCCGTTCGCCTGGATATAGGCTAGCGCTCGGACGAACATTCCAAAATTGCCGTAGAAAGCGCGTACGCGGCCCACCGACTGCGGTCTGTTGTACTCGAAGCCCAGAGTGCCATCCGCCTTCGTAATGACGACTGGAGCCGGCAAGAACGGTTCCAGGATGTCTTTCACTGCGACAGGACCGGATCCCGGACCTCCACCGCCATGGGGAGTCGAGAACGTCTTATGCAAGTTCAGGTGCATCACGTCGACGCCGAAGTCTCCTGGACGGACTTTGCCGACAAGCGCGTTCATGTTAGCGCCGTCCATGTACAGCAGTCCGCCTTTGGCGTGCAGGATGTCGGCGATCTCGTGAATCTGCTGCTCGAATACCCCAAGCGTATTCGGATTGGTCAGCATCAATGCGGCGACATCTTCGTTCATCTGCGCCGCGAGTGAGGCTAAATCCACCATTCCTCGCGAATCTGATTTGAGGTTCTCCACTGCATAACTGACCATCGCAGCAGTCGCGGGATTGGTTCCATGAGCGGAGTCAGGGATCAGTATCTTCTTTCTCGCATTCCCCTTGGATTGATGATAGGCGCGCACCATGAGCAAGCCGGTCATCTCGCCGTGCGCTCCGGCGGCCGGCTGCAAAGTGATCGCGTCCATACCCGCAATTTCAATGAGGCACTCGCTCAACGTCTTGATGATGCGAAGTGCGCCCTGTGAGACCTTCTCCGGCTGATAAGGATGCCCGTTCGCGATCCCTTCCACGCGCGCAACCGCTTCATTGACCCGAGGGTTGTACTTCATCGTGCAAGAGCCGAGAGGATACATCCCAAGGTCGATGGCGTAATTCCAGGTGGACAGGCGCGTGAAGTGGCGGATGATTTCAATCTCGCTCACCTCGGGCATATTGCCGAGATCCTTTCTCTCAGCCTTACCGAGTAGCTTTTGAGCATCGACGTCCGGGACATCGAGCGGTGGGAGTTTCCAGGCGGCCTTCCCTGCCGAGGATTTCTCGAAAATCAATCCTTCATTCTGGTTGACATGGCGCGTCGCTTTACGAGTCCTGTGCTTCATATCTCCTTCGAGTCAGCTTCTCATCCAGCCACTTCTTCGACTTCTTCCTTGGCCGTGCGGACTGAGCGCTCGCTCTCCGCAACGAGTCCGACAGCGGTGTCGATCGCTGAGCGCGTGGTCAGCTCCGTGCAGCACCACAACGCCGCGTTTCCCAGTTCAGGATAGAACTTTCTCAGCGGCAGCCCGCCGATCATCTTGTGCCCCAAGAGGCGGCCGTTGATCGCGTACGGGTCTTCACTTGTCTGTACGATGAACTCGTTGAAGCGCGGAGATCCACTGAAAAGCACGTTGCCGTGCTTCGCGAATTGCCCAGAGGCGTAAGCGGCCTTGGCCAGATTGTGCTTTGCCAGTTGCTTGAGACCCATCTTGCCGTATACCGTCATAAAGATGTTGACCATCAGCGCGACCAGCGCCTGATTGGTGCAGATGTTTGAGGTCGCCTTTTCGCGGCGTATGTGCTGTTCCCGCGTAGCAAGCGTCAGCACAAATCCACGCTTGCCTTGCTTATCAAATGTCTGGCCCACGAGCCGGCCAGGCATCTGCCGGACGTTCTTCTCGCGGGTAGCAATCACCCCGCAATAGGGACCGCCGAATCCCATAGGAACACCGAAAGACTGCGCTTCCATCGCGATGATGTCAGCCTGGCGAGGCGGCTCGATGATTCCCAGTGAAACCGCTTCTGCTATGGAGACCACCAGCATCGCTCCACGCTTGTGAACGATTTCTGCCGCGGCATCGACATCTTCAACAATTCCAAAGAAGTTCGGGGATTGCAGCAGCACGCACGCGGTTTCCGGCGTGATCGAACTCTCCAGTTCTTTCAAGTTCAGCCGGCCATCGCTGCCATAATTCGCTATCGAAAGCGGCATCCCCTGATGCGTCGCATAGGTGGCGAGCACCTCGCGGTACTCCGGATGCACGGTGCGGGCGACCACGACTGATCTTCTGCCCGTGAGCCTCACGGTCATCATCACGGCTTCAGCGGCTGCCGTTGAACCGTCGTACATGGAGGCATTCGCCACCTCCATGCCGGTGAGTTCGCAGATCATCGTCTGGAATTCGAAGATCGATTGCAGCGTGCCTTGCGAAATCTCGGCCTGGTAGGGCGTATAGGCAGTCAGGAACTCGCCGCGCGAGATGAGGGAATCGATAACCACAGGCCGGTAATGAAAGTAGGCGCCCGCGCCGAGGAAACTGGTGTAACCGTCCCCGTTCTCGCGCGAGCGCTGCCGGAAAAAGTCCACAATCTCCGATTCGGCCATTTGCCGTGGAATCTTCAAGTCGCGGCTCAGCCGGTATTCAGCAGGAATCGGGGCGAACAGATCATCGACCGAGCGCATGCCAATTGCCTTCAGCATGGCTTCGCGGTCGGCGGGAGATTTAGGTAAGTAGCGCATACGAAGTTATATAGATGTGGCTCCAGGTCAGTCGGATTGCAGTAGCGGTAGCGTCGTCTAGATGGCCTGCTAGGATCATTCGAAATGATTGCGAGAACAGCAAAATGGCATCAAAGTTGACGGCTATCGTGCCCAAGCCTGAGTGTCACCCTGAGCAAAGCGAAAGATCCAGTGGAACCTGTTCGCGGCAAGAAGGAGCATACATCCTTCGCTTCGCTCAGGATGACAATGCTGATCACGACTCCGACGTCCCGGGTTTCAGTGTCCTGCCTCTTCCGCCACAAATTTCTCGTAGTCGGATGCCGAGAGTAGCGCATCCAATTCCGCTGGATTTTTTAGCGTGATCTTCACCATCCAGGCGCCATGCGCATCGCTGTTCACCTTCTCTGGTGCGGTAGCCAGTTCGCCATTCACTTCGGTCACGCTTCCTGATGCGGGCGCGAATAAATCTGACACCGCCTTCACTGACTCCACGGTCCCGAAAGTCTTGCCTGCCGTAAGTTCCGCGCCGACTTTCGGCGTTTCCACGAATACGATATCGCCCAACGACTGCTGGGCATAGTCAGTGATGCCCACAGTAGCGGAATTGCCGTTAACCTGAATCCACTCGTGTTCTCGCGTGTACTTTCGATCGGTTGGATAGGGCATAGAACGTTCTGCTCCTGGCTACCCGGCTTATATAGTTGTCTCTATCTCTTCGGACGCTTGTAGAACGGCGTTGGCACGACCACCGCCCCAACGCCTTGACCACGAATCTCTACTCGCAACGGCGTGCCTATCGCTTCAAACTCTTTCCGAACGTAAGCCAGCGCGATGTTCTTTTTCAGATACGGGGCGGGAGAGCCACTAGTCACGTATCCAATCTCTTTACCCGCGGTATCCAGGACTTTATAGCCATCGCGCGCAATTCCCCGCTCCGTCATTTCCAGACCGACCAGCACTCGATGGACTCCCGCAGGCCTCGATTTTTCCAGGGCAGCGCGACCGATGAAATCCGGCTTCTCCATCTTGCAGAATCGATCCAGGCCAGCTTCCCAGACATTAATCGTATCGGAAATTTCATGACCATAGAGCGGAAGCTTGCCCTCAAGTCGAAGCGTGTTGCGCGCTCCCAGGCCACAAGGAACAACGTCAAATTCCTTGCCGGCGATGAGAGTCTCGTTCCATACGAAGGCGCTGGTGCCTTCGTCCGAGGGTATGTAAATCTCAAAACCATCTTCCGCGGTATAGCCGGTCCTACCCATCAGAATGTCTTTAAGCCCGCACACAGTACCGCGCGTTACCCAGTAGAACCTCACGGCATTAAGGTCTGCGTCCGTGAGCTTTTGCAGCAGATTTACCGCTTTTGGACCTTGAATCGCGATCTGAGTGAAGTCGTCCGAGAGGTTTTCAACGGCGCAATCGAACTGGCGCGTGTTGTCACGGACCCAGTTGAAATCTTTTTCGCGCGTTCCGGCATTGATGACCAGCAGGTACTCGTTCTCACCGAGTCGATGGACAATAACGTCATCTACAAACGTTCCCTCGGGGTAGAGCAAAGCAGAATACTGCGCCTGACCGATCGCCAATCTCGAGGCATCATTCATGGAGATATGCTGGACTGCGGCGAGGGCCTGTCCGCCCGCCAGGCGGATGTCGCCCATGTGGCTGACATCGAAGATGCCGGCGCGCGTCCGCACGGCCATGTGCTCGTTGATGATGCCGCCGCCCAGAGAAGCGGGATATTCAACTGGCATATCCCAGCCGTTGAATTCCACCATCCTCGCGCCCATCTGGCGATGAACGGCGTTCAGCGCAGTTTTTCGGATGCTAGGCGCCTCAACCGCGGACAAGATCGACCTCAAAACGAGCAGTGACTCGCTGCCGGGATGGTGTGACTGATTACGGTATCACGCGGTTTTTCAGCGGGTCAAACCTGTGGAACTCACGGAGGTCCGTCTACGCAGCATCAGCGGGCTTGGTCAGGAGATTTTCGGCCTTAGCGGCCGAACTGCACGGTGACCCGCGATCCGGCGGGAACGTGAGTTCCGGCTACTGGAGATTGCTGTCGCGCCAGACCGCTCCCGACCGTATCCAATTCAAGGCCGGCATCTTGCGCGGCTTCAATAGCGCCGCGAAATGTTTTGCCTACAAACGAGGGTACTTCGATTCCTCCCTGCTCTACGTCGAGCACGACAGTGCCGCTGGCCGGCAATTTGGTTACATCACTCGAACTCGGAGTGGGAGCTTTGGAATCTGCTGCGGCACTCGGCAGTGGCTCGCGCACGGCCGCTTGCAGCACATTCGCATTGTTGCCACCGCTCGCGGACTGTCGTGCCACATTCGTCCGTCTCCCTCCATCGGAGATTCCGCTGTCCACATCCGCCGTTTCCAGTGGCTCGCCGGGATGATCCGGAGTATCGTCGTCCAGATCTTTGTCTTTAAGTTTGGCTTGCGCCAGAAGCAACTGACGTTGCGGAGCTAACGGCAAATCATGCGGCACATGAAGGTATTGGAGTACTTGCTGAGCCACCCGGCGAAAAACTGGCGCTGAAATCTGTCCGCCCTGATGGAGCCCAACGGCCGAGTCCAAGATTACCGCGACAACGATCTGAGGGTTGTTGAGGGGAGCAAATCCTGCAAACGTGGCGACATACTTCGTTTTCGAGTACGCTCCGGTCGCGGGATCGACCTTTTGCCCCGTGCCGGTCTTTCCAGCGGAGGTATAGCCGTCCAAAATCGCCTTGCGGCCAGTTCCCTCGAGTACGACCCCCTGCATCATGGAGCGCATTTCGGCGGCCGTGAAGGACGAGATCACGCGGTGCGATTCGCCGGGATGGAAAGCCACAGTCTGGACGCCACCTTGGGGAGGCACGGTTCCAGCGACAATCCGTGGTGCAACATAGATTCCGTCGTTCGCGATCGTTGAGATCAGCCCAGCAACCTGGAGCGGGGAGACACCAATTTCCTGCCCGATCGAGATCGCGGCGATTGACACCTTCGACCAGCGGCTCGGAGGTTTGGTGATACCGCGGGTCTCACCTGGCAATTCAATGCCTGTTGGTTGCCCGAACCCAAAAGCACGAATGTACTTGTAGTATCTATCTTCGCCCAGGCGCAACGCGATTTTGATTGCGCCCACGTTGCTCGAATGTGCCAGCACACCTGACACCGGCAGTAAACCGTGCGGCTCCGCGTCGCGGATACGCATGCCATTGAACACGATTGACCCCATCTGACAATCGAAAATCTCATGGGGATTGGTGAGTTTCTCTTCGAGCGCAGCGGAAATCGTAACCACCTTGAATGCCGAGCCTGGCTCGTAGACGTAACTGACAGCGCGATTGGTCAATGCTGCGGGAGTGATCTGCTTGCGAAGATTTGGATTGAACGTGGGCCGATTCGCCAGTGCAAGGATTTCACCTGTGTGCGGGTTCTCGACAATTATGGTACCCGCGATGGCCCGGGTATCGACAATGGCCTGCTCGAGTTCTTTCTCGGCGATGTACTGGATATTCTTGTCGAGTGTAAGAACTACGTTGTCGCCAGGATCCGGCTGTGTCGCTACATCCGAAAACCACTTCTTGCGCGCGTCCACCGAGATAAACATCTTTCCCGGCTTGCCGCGAAGCTGGTCGTCATACTCGTGCTCGATACCGCTCTGTCCGGAGTCTTCCATCCCGACGGAGCCAAGCACCTGTGCCGCCAAGTCTCGCGCGGGATAAAAGCGTTTCGGCTCTTTTTGGAAATGGATGCCTTGCAGCTTCAAAGAGCTTATTCGATCGATGGTCTGATCGTCGGCCTTCCGCGCAACCCAGCAGAACGTTTTGCGCGCACGGCAGTCGGCGAGCACGACATTGTAGTCGTCGCCAGTAATGCGAGTGATGAGCGAGATGGCCGTAGGCAGATCTTTGACCTCTGATGGCACTGCGAAAGCCGAATCGACCATCACTGACATGGCGAGTTCGCGTCCAGCCCGGTCATAGATGATGCCGCGTTTCGCAGCCAGAGGAATCGCACGCTGCTGCTGATGTCCCGCTTGCTTTACAAATTTTCCGTAGCTGAAGACCTGTAGATAGACGAGGCGTGCGCAGATCGCGACGAACCACAGCAACAGGATGGCACCCAGAAGGTAGAGTCGCGAGTTTTTTCCGGGATCGGAGCGGTTAGCAGCCATGATCGTTCTCTAGACAAATCTGGCCGCCTCCTCACGGACAGGCCGCCGCGTAACCAAGCCGAGCCCTGCTCGGCGCCCAGCCCAAAGACTGCTGTCCCCACGCGGTCTCTTACTGACCGGCGATTACCATTACAGGAGCCGCGCTGGCCATCACTGGCCCTTGAGAGTCTGCAGAGAAGCCATCCATACGGATCACCTGCCCCGGCGCTGGAGGTACCAAACCCATACGGCGGGCCAAGACATCGATACGCTCCGGATCACGCAGCGAAGCGTCCTCTAAACGAAGGGCACGATTCATCTCCGTCAGCCCTGACAACTCACGCTTCGCCGACTCAATCTGGTACCCATACTCGATCGCTTTGAAGTGCTGCAAGGCATAGGTAAACACCAGCAGGAACAGGCAACCTAAAGCGATGCCGAAGTGCTTCATCTCGCTCCTGCGGCGCGGATCTTCTACCTTCAGGAGACGCGAATTGTCGATCGGCTTGGAGAAGTAGATCTCGGGCGTACCTGTCCAAAGCGATCGTCGTTCTGCCGGAACCGCACCTTGAAATGTTGCCGCTGCTGCCGCCATTTATGCCGCTCCCAAGTAAGCCGTTTCGTTGTCCACGACCGGAATCTGCATACTGAAAATCTCACGTAGCTCCTGCTCCAGGCGTTCCTGTTGCAGTCCTTCTTGCGCCCGCTGTGCGGTCATCATCAAATCGCTGATCAGTGTGCCCGTGTACATTTCCCTGTACCTCAATCTGGATTCCTACCACGGAACCCCGGTCGTGCTCTTGTTTGCGGCGGATCTGCGTCCGCCTTGCCTGATCTGAACTCTTCCCCGGCACAACCATGACAGCCATGCCGGGTGCCCCGGCAGGTTTTCCGGAGCTAAATTCTCTCTGCTGCCCTTAACTTCGCACTGCGTGCCCGCGGGTTGCGATCGCTCTCTTCTTCAGCTGCTGTCACCGGTTTCTTGGTTAACAGCCTGAAGTAACCCTTCTGAGTTCCTTCGCGCAAGGCATCTTTCACGATGCGGTCTTCCAGTGAATGAAAACTGATGACCACCACGCGCCCCCCTGGCTTCAAAATCCCGGGCGCCGGTTCGAGCAGCGCCTTCAGATCATCCAGTTCGCGGTTTACGAAGATTCGAAGAGCTTGAAAGGTTCGCGTCGCGGGATGAATTTTTCTCTCCGCCTGATTCATTGGCCGGGCCGCGGCTGATATGACCTCTGCAAGATGGGCAGTAGATCGTATCGGCCGCGACCGGCAAATGGCTCTGGCGATTCTCCGCGACCTCCTTTCCTCTCCGAATTCGTAAATCACATCGGCAAGCTGTCGCTCGTCGAGGTGGTTTACCACTTGTTCGGCGGTACGCTCCGAGTGCGGGTCCATCCGCATGTCGAGCGGTCCTTCCGCCTGAAAACTGAATCCGCGCGCCGGATTGTCCAACTGCAGGCTGCTGACGCCAATGTCGGCCAGAATTCCGTCAATACTGGACGGCTTCTGCCCTTTCGCAATTTCCGCGAAGGAACGTTGCAGGAGCGTAATCGCCGGCCAATCCTCGATCTCTTGTGTCAGCTTTTTGCGCGCAATTTCCAGCGCTTCCGGGTCCTTATCGAGCCCAATCAAATGTCCCGGTGCGCCGAGGCGTCTTGCGATTTCGTAACTGTGCCCGCCAAGGCCCACCGTGGCGTCGATATAGGTCCCGCCACGCCGCACGGCCAAAAAGTCGATCGCTTCTTTTAAAAGAACCGGAACATGGCTCGCTTCCCTTCCACCACCATGCCCAACCCCCTGAGGGGTGTCTGTTGATCCCTCGCCCACTAGATGCCCAGTTCGTCGAGCGTCTTCTCATCCTCAGGCGTGAACTTTTCTTCTTGAATCTCCCGCTTGAATAGCTCCAGGTTCCTCACGACCAAGTAGGTCAGATTGCCCAGAACCGCTACCTCTCCCTTGATCTGTCCTGATTCCCGCAACAACTGGGGGAGCAACAGGCGGCCTTGCCCATCCATCTCGACCTGCTGCCCGTAATAGTTCGTTCGATCCAGAAACTTCTTCTTCGTGGGATTGAAATTGGAGAGCCCGGCCAGCTTCTGCTCGATCCGCTCCCATTCCTCGAAGGGATACACTTGTGCAACCTTGCCATCCAGGCTGGTGATGTAGAATTGCTGGCCGTATTTCTCGTCGATCACCCGCTTGAACTCCGCCGGGACCTTGAGACGGCCTTTCTCGTCGACCCGGGTTGGATGATTGCCGCGAAACATAACGGAGGTCCCTACGGAATCCAGTTCCCTTCCGTGGAGTGCTCTTTCTTGCCGTTACCACAGCGATGAGGGAGGTCAAAACGACGCAAAATTCGGTTAAATTCGGGCGCTTCGGGCTGTTTGTCGTGTTACTGGGTCGGATTTCCACCGGCTCCTCGATTTCAGCTCCTGAATCACACGAACCTTACTGCCGTTACCACTTTGAACCACTTTCTCCCACATCTTAGCCGTAAGTCGTTTATTGTCAAGCAGAAACTTGCAGGTGACCGTCCCCTTAATATACCTCTTCGATAAAGCACGAGGCTTTGTGGTTTACTCCCGAAGCGACCACAAGGTATTGCGTTTACACTCCTGATTCTTTCGCTATTATTTCGCTACGATTTTCCTTGATCTCCGCCACTGGCCTGCATTTTCTTGTGGAAATTCCGTCCCCAATCCTTTCTGGAAACCCGCCATCCCCTCGTAAGTCTCTCTCATCCAAGAGCAGCGAACGCTATGTCGGAGATTTCGAGGCTGTGTCATGAACTCATTGCAGTTGTCCATTGCAGTTGCAGTTTTGTACCCCGGCCTGGTCCTGGCGCAACAAGATCAAGCGCCACCGCTGTATCCCGCGCCGGGTAACCCGGCTGAGCAGCAAAGCCGGCAAAATCTGGCGACCCAGGAAAATTCGCAGACTCCTGTGTTCCGGGTAAACGTGTATGCCCGGAGTGCCAATGCGGTCAATTACCGCAACCGCGGCGGATCCACCACCGTGGATTTCAAGGGAACGGACCTGATGCCCTCTATTACCGGGCACGCAAAAATTGATGGTAAAGCCGGCCGGCTGGTCATCGATGCCGACCTTGATCACGTAGGTCCAACCTCAGCGGTCGGCCCGCAATACCTGACCTACGTGCTATGGGCAGTGACGCCGGAAGGCCGGGCGGTCAATTTAGGCGAGGTCTTGCCCAATGGCAACGGCAGGGACAAGCTGACGGTTACCACCGACCTGCAGGCTTTCGGCCTTATCGTGACAGCCGAGCCCTATTTTGCCGTCATCCATCCCAGCGACAAAGTTGTCGCGCAAAACGTGATCCCGACCGGGGTGAAAGGTTTTGAAGAGCCCATCGATGCCAAGTTCGATGTGCTGGAAGGAAGAGAGTACACAATCGATGTGCCTGCCGAACAACTCCCTTCGGCGCAGGCACAGCCGAACGTCCCGCTGGATCTTCTCGAAGCTCGGAATGCTGTTGCCATTGCTAAAGCCGCGGGAGCCCAGCAGTATGCCGGAGACACCGTCCAAAAAGCTGAAGACATGTTGCAGCGCGCCGAGGACTATTACCAGCGCAAGCAGGGGCGGACACCTATCGGTACCGCGGCACGTGGCGCGACACAGATGGCGGAAGACGCACGTGTGCTGACGCTGCGCAAGAAAGAAGCGGAGCGCGAGGAGGCTGCTCGCCGCGCCGCGGCTGAGGCTCGAGCCAAGGCCGAGGCGGATGCCGAAGCTGCACAACGGGATGCGCAAGAGGCTCAGGCCCGCGCCGACGAAGATGCACGCCGCAGGGCCGAAGCGGAGAAGGCTCGTGCTCAGGCCGAACAGCAACAGGCCGCGCTACAGGCTCAGCAGCAGCAAGCCCGGGCCCAGGCCGAAGCCGCCCGCCAGGCCGCCGAGGATGCCCAGCGCAAAACACAGGAGGCTCAGAACCAACTGGCGCAAGCGGAACTGCAGCGCCAGCAAGCCGAGACGCAGACTGAGGAAGCCCAGCGGCAAACCCAGCAAGCTATCCGGGAAAAGGAACAGATGCGGGCTCGCCTGCTGACTCAATTGAATCAAGTACTGCAGACTCGCGACACTGCGCGAGGTTTGATCGTGAGCATGCCTGACGTGCTTTTCGACTTTAACAAGTACACCTTGAAGCCAGAGGCTCGCGAGCGCCTCGCCAAGATTTCAGGAATTGTGGAAGCCTACCCAGATCTCAAGCTTCAGGTCGAAGGCCATACTGACAGCATCGGGAGCGACGAGTACAACCTGCAACTTTCAGAGAAGCGCGCCGACAGCGTGCGAGCCTTCCTTGTCTCCAATGGAGTGCGGCCCGATCATGTAAGCGCCGAAGGCTTCGGCAAGGCAGACCCGGTTGCCGACAACAGCACCCCGTCAGGACGCAAGCTGAATCGTCGCGTGGACATGGTCGTCTCGGGAGACGTGATCGGCAGCCAGCTCTCCACACCCTCGATTGTCGAGGACCCTGGCCCAGGGAATCATTGAAAAACTGTTCCCCGATGTCTAGGGGTGCCCCATCCTTCCCGCGTTTTAGGCGGGAGGGTGGGGGCGTCTTTCGGTTACCGCGTGAAGAAAGCTAGTAAATAACCTTCAGCGAAAATTGAATCTGCCGCGATGTCCCGGCGGTCTTGCTGATGATTCCGAATCCGCTGCCACTGACAATATTCGAAGGCAGGCCGAAGTTGACGAGATTGAATAGATTGAAGAACTCCGCGCGAAACTCCAGAGTCGCCAGTTCCGCGTTGCCGCGGTGCCCAAACGGCGTGTCTTTGATGACGGCAAAGTCGAAATCGTGATATGCGGGGCCGCGGAACGTATTCCGTCCCAATGTGCCGAATCGACCCTGGTTCGGGCCGCTGCCGCCAGGAACGTTCGTGGGAATGTAGAAAAAGGACCGGTTCCCGGCCGCGCCGAGTCCGAAATAATCGGCGCGAACCGCCCGACTTGTAGAGAGATGTGGCATTGAGATCAGGTCCGGCCGATCGCCCCCGCCCAATCCTGCCCCGGTTTGCTGTACTCCAGAGAAGACGGTAAAGGGCGACCCCGTAGTAAGGGTGGTAATGTTCAACACCTGCCATCCTCTAGTCAGCGTTCGCCCGAGTGGCCGCAGGAAGGCAATGCGATCCAGGGGAAGCACCTGAATCACACTCGCAGCAAACACGTGAGTCACGTCGAAGGTTGATGGGCCTTTCTCGGCGGAGGGGTCCCACGGATTCTGAGGCGCAGTCTGCAGCAGCGTACCTGAACTCCCCAACAAGCCCGCAAGAACCGCACTGGTATCGTCCAGGGACTTAGCATATGTATAGCTCGCCTGCACCCCCAAACCAAACCGTGCAGAACTTTTTGTCAAACTAGTTTGCAGAGCGTGATAGCTGGAGTGCGAGCCACTCGTCATGATGATCTCCGGACCAAATCCTGCAACCGCGTGGCAGGGAGAACTGAATTGCGTGAATGGCGCGAACCCCTGACAAGCTCCACCATACCCGTTGGGGTTATAGACTCGCGGCAGGTGAATGCCGGTGGTAGCCACGTACGAAGCGTTGAACTTGAAGTCGCCAAAATCGTGATCGATTCCGGCCACCCAGCTTCCGATGTAGCCATTACGAAAGTTCTTCGCGATGCCGGTAATGTTCAGCAACTGCACGTTCCCGGGAGCAAGCGCGTTCAAATCATTTTGGAAACGCACCAGGTCCATGACGGTGTTTGGCGGCACATCCTCGGTTCGTCCAGTGCGAAAAATGGGCTGCCCTTCAATGTCGTAAGCTGTGGGCAGACTCACCGGGACGGACGTATTCTGAAAGGCAATGGGCTCTCCAGGCTGGGCAAAAATCGAAGGAGCAAAGACGAAAGGAATCGCCGCGGTCAGAAAATTGTCCTGCCACAAATTTGGGATCAGAGTTGTAATTGCGCCCCCGGCATGCAACGCCGTGCGTTTACTGACCTGATAGTCCACTTCCAGGCGTGGTCCCCAACCCTTCCAATCCTGATCGTATGGCGGTTCCGGATTGATCAGCATGGTTTGCTTCGCCGTGCGATCCCCATATCCAGTCGGCTTCCCGTTCACGTCCGTAAAGATGGGAAGCGACGTTCGTTTTGTCGCCTCGTGAATTCGGCTGTTCACCTCGTATCGCAATCCATAGCTCACGCTCAAGCTTGAGCTGACCTTCCACGCATCCTGAAAGTAGAAGTTGTAGGCCTCGCGGCGAACTCCCGCCTCGTTGAACTTACCTCCCACAGGAGTAAGGCTTGCCGCCGCAATGGTGTTGTAGGAATACGGCGTTGCAGTCAGCAAGCCGGTTAGTGCGTCAGGCAGCGGCTCGCCGATTTCAACATCATGAGTGCCGCTGGCCGACGTAATCTTCACCGGCGAGTAAGCCAAGCCTCCGCCGAATTCATACAGCCCGTTCGGATTCGTCCCGAAGATCGTGGAATCGCGGTTCACGCGGATCTCAGTCCCCCACTTGAATGAATGCGAGTGGTGAACCCAAGCGATGTCCTGTTTGAACTGGTAGAGATTGCTGTACGATCCGAAAATCGAACCGGCAGGCTGGTTATAGGGTTGATACAGACCGTCGGCGAAAGTAATGCCCGGCTGAGTATGATCTGTCGTCGGAAAGAATGGCGTACTCCGAATGTAAGCGACAGAAGTATCGGACGTCATGTGAGGAGAAAGCATGCGCATGTAATGCACTCCTGCATTCCGCTGGTGATCGAAGAACAGCACTCCGAAACTCGGATTGATCGCGGTTTGATCTGGATTCGTGAGGGGTCCCTTGACCTGATTCAGACTGAAGCGGGTCACCAAAGAAGACTTGTCCGAAATCTTGTGGTCCACTCGGATGGAAAACTGATCGGTCCGCGTGACGACTTTCGAAGAGGTCGCGTAGGTCCGATCGCCAAAGGGTCCGTCAGCCTCGTTCGGCAGGGGATACCCATTGAGCACGGGCACAATCGCCGGGTTCACAGGCACCGTCAACGTGTCTCCCGGGAAGCTCGTTGTATCGATGCCCTCCCGCTCCGCCGCCGTCGGCACCGGGATTACCTGAGTCGTGCCCAGTACTTGCCGAAATCCTTGATACTCGCCGAAGTAGAACGTGCGGTTACGCCCGTCATAGATCCGGGGCAGCACAACCGGTCCCCCATTGGTGAACCCAAACTCATTTCGCTGGAAAGGAGGAATGCGCCGCTGGCCAGTGGGATCTTTGTAGTCGAAATAATTGCGCGCGTCGAGCGAGGCATTGCGCAGGAACTCGAACATGCTCCCGTGCATCTGATTGACTCCCGATTTCGTCACCACGTTGGTGTAACTTGCAGCACCGTGCCCGACCTCGGCAGGCATTACTCCGGAGTTCGATTGCACCTCCTGAATGGCATCGACGTTGAAGTTGGAAAATGTCGCTCCCCCCATCTCAGGATCGGTGGTATCGAAGCCGTCCATGGCGAAGATGGTGGTCACGCCTCGCTGGCCGTTTACCGCAAACTGCTGAGTGAAGTTCGCTGCCCCATTAGCATCGGTCATGGTGCCGGCGGCAAGCAGAAGCAACTTGCTGAAGTCACGAGCGTTCAGCGGCAGGCTGGACACTTCCCCGCTGGAAAGCCGCTCTCCCCCGCTGGCCTGTGTCGAAGGCTGTGCAGCTGCACCACTGAGTTCTGACGGAGGCGGATTAACCTGCAAAACCACGCCAGAAGTAGATATCTTCAACGAAGTGCCAATCGTTGTACCTTGACGGTTCACCCGGAACAGCGCTTCTGCTCTATGTACGTTTCCCCCGACGTTCACGGACATCTCGTAATCGCCGATGGCGATTGCGGCAAAGGCGAACTTTCCGTCAGCGGTAGTCTCCGCCGTATAGTCGTGTCCAGCAGAAGACTTCAGCACGATGCTGGCGCCAGCGATCGCCTTCCCGGCGCTGTCCGTGAGCACACCGTTCCAGGAAGCAGTCGATGCCCCATCTGCAGCCACGGCCAGGAACACAAGCGCAAGAAGGCACGCTGCATTAAACCGATTTTGTACGCATAGCAACATGAACCGGGAATTATAAGGGGAATGCGACTGCCAGTTGCGATCTGCCGTAATAAACTCTTGCCATTTCGGCACGACCGCAAAAACACGCTCCACTCGCCGCATGGCCGGACAGGCTAAAGAGAACCAGGAAGTCTCAGATTTCCGGCGTTTTCCCTCTTCGAAACGCTTCGAGGCGGGCTCCGTGGTAGCATTTTGCTAGAGCGCTTCCTCTCTGGCGGACCATGCCCCGCGCCCGTTTCATCTCGTTCTCTAGTGCGCTGCTCGCAGTCATGCTGTGTGTCGACACGCAAGCTGCAAATCAACCTCCCTGGCAGCAGGTCAACTCCGCGCATTTCACCGTCATCACTGACGCCGGCGATAAGAAAGGGCGTGAAGTCGCATTCCGCTTCGAGCAGATGCGCTCGGTATTCGCAGGTCTCCTGGGCAAAGATCGCCTGAACCAGTCTGTTCCGCTGACTATCCTGGCCCTGAAGAACGATAAAGCCTATTATCAGGTCGCCCCACTGAAGAACGGTCAACCGATCGATGTTTCGGGATTTTTCGTCGGCGGTGAAGATCAGGATTTCATCGTTCTGAATGTGTTCGAGGAAGAATCCTGGCGCTCAGTGGCGCACGATTTCGCTCTCATGTTGCTGAACTTCAACTATCCGCCTGCTCAGGGATGGTTTGATGAAGGACTCGCTGAATACTTCAGTTCCATCCGGCTGGATGACAAGCAGGTCGAAATCGGCAGTGATCCGGAACTCAACGTCCCTGTGACGCGCGACCTGCTCGGCCGCGAGCCTGATGCCCCAGCCGGCAAATCCTTTACAGAGTTGCTGGGCGTTCAGACTTGGATCTCACTTCCCGATCTCTTTTCGATGAAGCACGATGCTTCGGCGCACAACCAGGGCACGTGTCACACCCTCTACTGCGCCGAATCCTGGATCGTCATGCATTATCTGCTGCACGAAAAGAAGCTGCCCCAAACTGGAGCATATTTCGATCTGGTGCTAAACCAGCATGTACCGGTTGAAGATGCCATCCAGAAGGCGTATGGCCTCTCTTCTGAACAGATGGAACGGGCGGTCAAGGACTATTTCCATTCGCAGAGTAATTTGAACGCAGCACTGGATACAGCACGAAGCAATTCCGCTGGTAATTCCTCTGGAACAGAGCAGGCAGAGCGTTTTCGCAGTCCGATTGGGGCCGAAGATTCGGCGATCTCTGTGAAGCCGCTCTCCGAGCCCGAAGCCCGTGCGATCTACGCTGAAATTCAAATTAGGATTCCCGAGCGGCGGGAAATCGGCCTAAAGACGTTGAATGATCTGGCAACTACGCCCACCTCCGCCGATCAGAAAGCGGAACAAAAGCACCAAGTGAAACGCATGGGTGAAGATCCGGAGCAACTTCCCACCAATGCTGTTGGCCTGCCCAGCGCGCACCGCATTCTTGCGTGGGATCACATCGAGCACGGCGAATATCAAGAGGCTTTCTCCGAACTGAGCGATGCGGCCGCACTCAATCCAAGCGACCCCTGGATCCGCTACTACGTCTCAGTTGCGAAATACAGCATGGCACAGGCCAAGCACGCCGAGATGATGGGGTTATCCAACATGATGATGGATCTCAAGGCAGTGCTTGAATGGTATCCGGAAATGGCTGGGGCCTACGATTTGCTAGCGGTCGCTCGCAATACAGGAGGAGGCCCGTCCGCAGCGATGGAGTCTGAGCGCGCCGCCATCACCCTGAGCCCAAGAAACGAGCGCTACATTTATCATCTTGCCGAAATCTACGTGGCCAGCAAGAAATGGGACACAGCCAACACCCTGCTTGGCCGTCTGAAAGCCAGCAGCGACCCGAAAATTGCGGCGCAAGCGCGCGATCTGATCGAGCAGGCGGGTACCGAGCGCAAATATGGAATCCCAGTCACAGCAAATGGCACATCGCAACCGAAGTACGCTCCGCAAAAGTCGCCCTTCGACGTTCTTGAAGAGGATGCGGCCAAGCGTGATGCGGATGAAACAAGATCTGGGCCGAGTATCCCCGGGGACAAGCGCACCACTAAATTCGTCCAGGGCCGTCTGGTTGCGGTTGATTGCTCCAAGTCTCCTGCTGCCGTGCTGACCGTTAATTCCCAAGCTGGCCGTTTAACGTTGCGCGCGGCGGACTACAGATCCATCGTCCTGATTGGCGCAGACGATTTCTCCTGCGACTGGCGTGATCGCCAAGTCACGGTGAATTACAAACCGAGTGGTGTCGCAAACCACGGCGATTTGGTTTCCCTGGAAATGCGCTGACCCGTTGCTCTGAAACCCGTGCTGCGACTGGGTGCGGTCGGTGTCGCCGGCAACAATGTCACAACTAAGTTGGTGTAAACTACCAAAATCATGCCGCAGTTCGTCATAGAGCGTGAAATTCCAGGCGCAGGCTCACTCACGGAAGAGCAGGTCCGCGAGGTTTCACTGCGTTCACTGGATACTGTGAAGCAGATGGGGCCCCGCATTCAATGGCTTCACAGCTACGTAACGGAAGACAAGGTCTACTGCGTTTATCTCGCACCGGATGAGGAAACGATCCGAGAGCATGCACGAAGAACGAATATTCCAGCAAATCGGGTATCGGCCGTGCGGCGCCTCATAGATCCGAAGAAATACGCATCCTAGCGGTCCGATGTTGCCGGCTCATTTTCCAGTGAGTACCGGATCGCCGCCGGCAAAGGCAACGCCCAGCCCTCGGCCCAGACCCGTTTTCCTTCCGACTCATTCAGCGATTTCCACGCGGGGCGCAATCTCTGGTCTAAACCTAATTGTTCCGCTGGAGGAAGAGGAGCGCTGATGAGTTCACGGAGGTGGGCGGCTGATGCAGCTACGCACAAGGCCCGTGCTGCGTCTCCCCTGGCCAGGGCAGCGCAGGCTAAGCCCTCGAGCACGCGGGCGATGCCTCGTCGATGTTCCAGCCGGGCAAAGATTTCGAGGCTTTCGCGGTAGGCTTCGTGCGCTGCTACATAGTCTCCCAACTCGCACGCGATCGATCCGAGATCCGCTAACGACCGGGCCGTTCCCCACTGATCGCCAATTTCTCGAAAGGCAGTGAGCGCCTGATCGTAGAGTTCGCGCGCCCCGGAAATGTCGCCCGCCTCCCATGCCACGTCGCCTTGCTGGTTGAGGGACCACGCCGCGCCGCTCCGATCGCCAATCTCCCGGAACATTTGCATGGCCTCAAACAAGGCAGCGCGAGCCTCATTGTAGTCACCACGAATCTTCGCGACATTGGCGACGTTGTGAAGGCAACGGGCGATTGCAGATCGATCGCTCACTTTGCGCCAGTAGGAGAGGCTCTGCTCGAAGTTCTCCTGAGCTCTGACATGGTCTCCTGTGTCGCGCTGGTTTACTCCCAAAGCGTTCAGAGACACAGCGATTCCCAAGTGGTCGTCCAACTCTCGACAAATTGATAAGCTCTGTCTCAGGTAACGCTCGGCTGCCGAGAAATCGCCTAGCGATGTGTAAAGCGCTCCCAGAAATTGGGACACCTGCGCCCGTTCTTTAGGGAACTCGTCGCCGGCCAGGTGCAACACGGTCTCGAACCCGTCTCGACCTTCGGTCAGGTGCTCTCGCATGTCCCAGAAGCGAAACAGGGCTGTGCACAGCCGAAAAGCCCAGTCGAGATCCCTGGTCTGAAAGAGCCAGTCCAAAGCCGCGCGGAAATCGTCATGCTCAATGTCGCAGCGTGCCAACCAAGCCGCCCGATCGACATCGTTCAAATTAGCGTTGCCTTCTTCCGCCAGCACCAAGCAATAGGCAGCGTGCGCCCGTCTCGTGGCAGCCTCCTCGCCACTCTCTCGCAGCCGCTCGAGACCATATTCCCGAATCGTTTCCAGCATCCCGAAGCGAGGTTCGTCATTGCCTCTTTGTCTTTGCTGGAGCAGGCTCTCATCGACCAGGGACGACATTAGGTCGAGCATATCCGCACTCAAGTCGTCGGCGGTATTGGCCACGGCTTCCGCTCCCTCGAGCGTGCATCCACCCCAAAACACGGCAAGCCTGCGTAGCAATTTCTGCTCGGCTTCATCAAGCAAGTCGTAGCTCCAATCGATCGCTTTGCGGAGAGTCTGCTGTCGCTCAGGAAGATCCCTCGGCCCCGTAGTCAAAAGCCCCAGGCGACTCTGCAGCCGCGCCAGAAGTCTGGCAGGCGGAAGCATCTTCACCCTTGCGGCGGCAAGCTCGATAGCGAGCGGAAGACCATCCACCCGGGCGCAGATTTCCGCGATGGTCGGTGCGTTTTCCGCGTCCAGTTTGAAGTCGGGTTTTACCGCAGCAGCCCTCTGCGCAAACAACACAACTGATGGATTGTTGGTTAAAGCGCCGAAGGACTGGACCTCATTCGCATTCGGCAGCGGCAGAGGAGCTACCGGAAATTCGTGCTCTCCATAAACCCGCAGCGGTGCCCGGCTCGTGACCAAAACCTTGAGTGCACGAGAAGCCTCAATCAGTTCGACTACCAGCGCCGAAGCAGCCAGGATGTGCTCCAGATTATCCAGCAGCAAAAGAACTGGAGACCGACCACACTCCCGGAAGTACTCACGAAGCAGAGACACCAGTGACCGCCCGCCCCCTTCACGGACGTTGAGAGTCTCGGCAATTGCCGCCGGCACCATCGCCGCGTCGCCCACCGAACCGAGAGCGACGAAATGCATGCGCCCCGCGAAGAAGTCGTTTAGCCTATCGGCGGCTTCGATGGCTAGCCGTGTTTTGCCTGAGCCGCCAGATCCGGTTAACGTCACCAGCCGTACCCGGGGGTCAATAAGCAACGCTCGGATTGCAGCTAGCTCCTTCTCGCGTCCGATCACCGGTGTGCGCGCTACCGGAAGCTGATGACTCTGGAGAACCGTTGAATCTCTGGTTGCCTCTTCAGGCCGTACAGCCTCCGGCTTGAGCTGAGCGGCGAAGATGTATCCCCTGCGTGGAACGGTTTTCAGGATTTCTTGCAAACGGTCATCCAAGGCCCGTCGCAGTTCCACCATGCACTGCACCAGCGAATCATCCGTGACGAAGGCGTCAGGCCAAAGTGCTTGGATCAACTCTTCCTTGGCCACAACCCGGCCGCGGTGCTCCACCAGATACGCTAGCGCGTCATAGACCTTGGGGCGCAGTTTGACCTCCCGCCCCCCTTTCAAAAGGGACGCGCGTTCGCGATCCAACGTGAAGTCGGCGAAATGGTATTGCCGTGGATGCGTGTCCGCTTCGGTCTTGGCCATGCCCCGATTCAATCCAGAAGGCCCCAATAAGGGTTTTGGCTTTTCTTTGGCGTTCTTTCGTTACTCCCCACACGGGACGCCAGTAATGTGCAATCACGCCCGGTTCGCTGGTGAATCGATTATAGGTCAAGCGCCCGGTGCAGGAGGTTGGCATGTTGGGACGCATCACTATTTTCCTTTACGGCGTGTTTTGCTACCTGGTTTTCTTTGCTACATTCCTGTATGCCATCGCGTTTCTGGGAGACTTTGGGATTCCGAAGTCGATTGATTCTGGAACTCAAGGCTCGCTGGGTCAGGCGCTCGCGGTGGATGCCCTGCTGCTTGGCTTGTTCGCGGTACAGCATAGCCTGATGGCGCGCCCCTGGTTTAAGCGGGCATGGACCCGCATCGTACCAGTGGCAGCCGAACGCAGCACGTACGTTCTATTTGCCAGTGTCGCGATGATCCTGCTGTTCTGGAAGTGGCAGCCAATGGGTGGTCTTATCTGGCAGCTCGACACCGAGGTCGGGCGGCTTGTAGCTTACGGTATATACGCGTTCGGATGGGCCCTGTTGCTGCTTGCAACTTTTCTCATCGACCACTTTGATCTGTTCGGACTGCGCCAAGTCTATCTTTACCTCCGTGGACGCCCGTATACAGGTCTGCAATTCCGGACGCCGTTGCTTTACCGCTACGTACGGCATCCCATTTACGTGGGCTGGCTTTGCATCTTCTGGGCGACTCCGCAGATGACCGTGGCTCACCTGATTTTTGCAGTGGCGACAACTGCCTACATCCTCATCGCAATTTCATGGGAGGAGCGCGATCTGCTGAGCGCCCATGGAGAGACATACCGGCGCTATCGCGACCAGGTGCCGAAGCTTATCCCCATAAGCTTCGGGAAAAAGAGCGCCGGCGGCCCAGCCTTGGGCAGCCAGGAAGCGCTGTAGAATTGCCGAGAAAATTTGGATCACAGGTCTAAGGAGCAGCCATATGGAACCAGTTTTGAATGCAACCCTGAGCAATGAGCGTGTAAAAGGCAACGGGGGCTCACAATCTTCGAGCGCTCTACAAGCGCCGCGAGCGTCCGTTCTCACCGAAGAAATGTTGGTACGCTTCGCCACTCGCGCCGTCAATTACGACCGGGAAAACCGGTTCTTCAAAGAAGATTTCGATGAACTGAAAGCTGCCGACTATCTGCGCTCGGCTGTTCCCGGCGAATTCGGGGGCGCGGGGATGACGCTGGCCCAGATGTGCCGGGAGCAACGCCGGCTGGCATATTACGCGCCGGCCACCGCGCTTGCGCTCAATATGCACATTTACTGGACAGGCGTGGCGGCGGATCTCTGGCGCCGCGGCGATACGTCACTGGAATGGCTGCTGCGCGACGCGGCAGCCGGCGAAATCTTCGCGGCCGGTCACGCTGAGAGCGGTAACGACGTTCCTGTGTTGCTGTCGACGTCCAAAGCAGAACGCGTCGATGGCGGCTACCGCTTTACTGGCCGCAAGCAGTTTGGCAGCTTGACTCCAGTGTGGACGCGATTCGGCCTGCACGGCATGGACATGAGCGACCCCACACAGCCGAAAGTGGTTCACGCCTTCATGACTCGCGCGACCAAGGGTTACACCATCAAAGAGACTTGGGACGTTCTCGGCATGCGGGCGACGCGCAGCGATGACACGATCCTCGAGAGCGTGTTCATTCCTGATCAGTACATCGCACGCATCGTGCCCGCCGGAGCGGCCGGCGTGGACATGTTCGTGCTCTCCGTCTTCGCGTGGGCGCTGCTGGGGTTCGGCAACGTTTATTACGGCCTCGCCCAGCGTGCGCTGGATCAGACCATCAACTCAGTTAAAACCAAGAGTTCCATGGCTCTGTCTCGCTCCATGGCCTATCACCCTGAAGTGCAGCATGTGATCGCTGATATGGTGCTCGAACTGGAGTCGATAGGACCGCACCTGGAGAGCGTGGCCCAGGACTGGTCCAATGGCGTCGATCACGGCGCGCAATGGCCCGCAAAAATCATGGCAGCCAAGTATCGCGCGGTCGAAGGCGCGTGGCGCATCGTAGACCTGGGCCTTGACGTCAGCGGTGGCGGGGGCATCTTTCGTTCGGGAGGATACGAACGTCTGGTGCGCGATGCGCGCTTGGGACGCATCCATCCCGCAAACTCGTTTCTTACGCATGAGGTCGTGGCAAAAACCGCCTTGGGGATTGGCTTGGACGAGCAGCCACGCTGGGGATGAGGTTCGGCGGTTAATCGGCATAGGGGGACGGGTCACCCCGCCTCCCCTGCCACACCACCGGACATGCGGGTCCGCATCCGGCGGTTCGGCGGATTAAGCTGACCGCACAACCATAGGCGGAAGTCCGAGCTGGGCAAAGTAAGCATTCGGCAA
>JBKOUZ010000247.1:0-8902 GCA_046723715.1 Acidobacteriota bacterium
TAAATTCGTACCCTGACATGAACGCTGTAACTGTCAACGAATGAGGACACGTCGCATACGGGTCCGTACAAATTCACTTCCCAACTGGACGGAAATGAGACTCATATGTACCAAGACATCGCACAAATCGCAGTGAAAGAAACAGCAGAAGAGGACTTGGCATTGGTCCAAGCTAGCCAGAATGGAGACACCGCTGCCTTTGAGGAACTTATAAAACGGTACGATCGCAAACTCCTGCGTATCGCGTTGAATGTCACGCGCAACGCCGAAGACGCTGAAGAAGCGGTACAAGACACGTTTCTCAAGGCGTTCCGAAATCTGAATCGATTCGAAGGGAAGGCAAAATTCGCTACCTGGCTGACTCGTATCGCCATAAACGAATCGCTGACGAAGCTGAGGAAGCAGCATGGCAACAAAGAAACATCTCTGGAGCGGAATATTCGATTGGATGGAGAAGTCCTCCCGCTTGACGTAGCTGATTGGGCTCTTAACCCCGAGGAGCGCTATGGTGTCTCGCAGCTCCGGGACATATTGACCAAAAGCTTGCAAGAGCTGCGGCCTGCTCTGCGAGTGGTCTTCGTGTTGCGAGATGTAGAAGGATTCTCCACAAGCGAAACTGCGGAAGCATTGGGTCTAACCCAGGTCTCCGTGAAAGCACGGCTTTTTCGGGCCCGCCTGGAACTGCGCGAACGATTGAGCAAATATTTCAGGAAGTCCGCGCGAACGGCCACACACCTTACATCCACCCCAACAGTACAGAAGAACGCCGAGCCTCTCCCCGAACTGAAGATACTGAAGATCGGTATGCGCTGGTCGACATCGCCGGTCCGGGTCGACTGACAGTTTGAGGCAGTGCCAGCTCGTGTCCTTGCGAGAAAGAGATGTCGTCGTCAAGACACAGCGCTCACAACATCTTCGGCCCTCTTCTCTTCTTCCGGACACTCTCTTGAAGTGACATCATTTGACGAATAAGAGACAAGAGGCGCGCATCCATCTCTCACAGTCTGAGTCAAATCATTCAAATGCACTGAAGATCGTAATCAAGAATATATTGCGGTTTTTAAGTAGTGGGCAAGACACAGCCAGATACCTTTGATCGAGCCGGACCAGATTTTCCATGGGGGTGGATTGAACCTAATCGAGGCGGAAGGGTCAAAGATCAATAGACAACACACCAACAGCTCGAGACATGTAAGGACATTCCGATCCGTCTGCCAGTGATGCGGCGAACACCCTTCGATCTGGTCGTGTGTCCTAAGCAACCTCAACCGTTCGTAAAACCTAAAATAACTCAGAGAATATGGAGAAGAAATGATGACAAAACTTAAACTCATTGTGATGTGCAGCCTGGTTTTGGCGCTATCGAACCTGACCGCGGTCGCTCAGGACACAATCTTCAATATGGTGCGCTCTTCGACTGCCGTGACAGCAGGATGTCTTCCGAATGCCTCGGGGCGCGTAACGATTCACTCCATTGGAATTGCTGAAACGATGCACGTCGAAGTGACTGGGCTGCCGGCGAACAAGGAGTTTGACTTCTTCGTGATCCAACTCCCGAATGCGCCGTTCGGCATGTCGTGGTATCAGGGCGACATCGAGACAGACAGCAACGGGCGAGGCATTGCCGATTTCGTGGGCAGGTTCAGTATCGAGACCTTCGTGGTGGCTCCTGGAAGCGGACTGGCGCCGGTCGTCCACGGTGCGGACGCCAGTTCGAATCCTGCCACCGCGCCCGTACACACCTATCACCTGGGATTGTGGTTCAACAATCCGGCCGATGCGGCCGATGTGGGATGCCCGAATTCGGTGACGCCGTTCAACGGAGATCACACCGCGGGGGTCCAAGCCCTTAGCACCCGCAACTTCTCCGCCACGACAGGCCCACTTAAACGCATTCAGTGATGAATGATGAACGCTCAACCAGGCCTCGAGAGATCGGGGCCCGTTTTTTCCTCTGGTCCCCGTGGAATGGCCGAATGCGTTTTTGCGGAAAACGGGAGCAGATGCGCTCGACGCGCTCAATCAGGTTCAGCAGTCCTGCATCGAAGGAACGGGAAGCTTCCGGTGTGAAACGAAATTGCACAACCTTTGTCCACCTGAGTTTCCTGCAGTATGTGGGAGAGTCAACATGCGTTATATATCGGGTAAACACCTCAACAGTGCCGCAAGGACTCGCGACGAACATGCTAAAGGTTTAAATCCCTCTTGTTGGGCACGGTTCTATGCTGGCGAGAACGGGTATTCAAGTCGCTCCCGAGGTCAAAGCAGCACTCCTCAGAAGAATACCGTCAGCCACGTATGGCGCGAGATTGTCATGTTCCCTACACTTCCGATAGGCTACCCTTTGCCAAAGCGCATCCTCATTGCCGACGATCATGAGTCACTGTTGCGCCGTGTGCGAACAATGCTTGAATCGCAACTCACTTGGGAAGTGTGTGGGGATGCCGTGAATGGACGCGAAGCAGTTGCGAAAGCAGTCCAACTGAAACCTGATCTGGTAGTTCTTGACTTTGCAATGCCGCAACTGGACGGACTCAGAACAGCTTCAGAAATCCGCGCAGTCCTCCCCGAAGTGCCCATCGTGATGTTCACGATGTACGCCGCGCAACTAAAGCAGGAGGTGCAGAAACACGGAATCTCATGCCTTGTCGATAAAGCGGAGTCGGGCGCTCTGATGGTGGCGATTCAGGAATTGCTCGGCCCGGAGGAACCGCTCACTGGACAACCTTCCTCGGGGCCTACCTTATTTTCAAGTACGACACTCGACAGAGATTCTCAGGATGGAGAGTCCGGTCCCATCACCAAAGCTAGCTGAGAAGTTGTTCGTCACCGCGTTTCGATGCGCTCCAGCACTTTGTGCGAGATTCTCAGAATATCGAGCAGAATGAGGCGAATCGAGTTCCGAAAAGATTTTTCCGTGGACCGCCGACCCGATTAAGCCGCTGTCAGAAGCTGCGCTCTTACACGACGTAGTACCCGTAGAGCAGCATACAATTCCGATTCTTCCGAAGCAGAAAAATTGTCGACCACCGCTCTCAGCCGCTGCTGAATCGCTGCTTCGGCGTCTTCAATTCCTGTTCCGAGTTGGCCGCTCCCGCCTTCTGATATTGCAGCTTCGTACTCAGATCGCCAATCTTGCGGGGCTGGTGTACTCATCTCCACCTCCTAAGAGTCTTGCTTTCGCAAAGCTTGCGAAATCACTTGAAGGTCTCAAATGGTGGAGAAAAGAATGTCAGATAAACGACAAAACCGCACTACAGCAAAACCCTGATAGAGATCAGAGATCGATGTGACGGAAATCACATCTCTTCTTCGCGACCAGTGCGATTCTCGAAGCAAAGTGTCATTGGGGTTCCTATGGAGAAGGACACACTGATATTAGGTATTGCAAAGCTAGTGATGGCTGGACAGCAAGCAGGGTTCACCGTGGAGCAGATGATTGAACTCTTGAACGCAGGAGTCGGCTTGGACACTCTGATCGACCTGATTTCTTGGCATTTGGAGCAACCCAGCCCGTTGACTCCGGTAATCCGCTCGTCAGGATGGATCGCATGACTTTGGCGCAGTTTGACGCTTGTTTGCTGCTCAAGTCTGTCCCACCCTCGGGCTTGCAATTTCGATGATGTATGCCGCTCGCAAACCGTGCCGCTCATGGCTCATCATTGCTGCTGAAGTCAAGGCAGAAACTGATCCCACCATTCTTCTGAAGTTAGTCGAAGAACTCAACCGTGCGATGGCGCAACAAAGCGTTGGAACGCCCAACTCCGTTTTGGAAAAGAATGCTCCCTCAAGGCTTTCAAAAACGGCCTGAGTGAACTCGGCCCGATTCACCTCGTCGCAGGTGACCACACGTTCATGTGTACCAGGGCGGGCAGGCAATCGTCGGGCAAGTCAGTCAAAACAACAACCAGTGATGGCGGGAGCGACGTGACTCGAACCCGCGCCCCCTGCGTGACAGGCAGACATCTGAGTAGCTCTGTCAACAGTTTGTTGATCTCGCGGCAGGACTTTTCCTCTGAATCTCCACAAAGATTTCACAACGTTTTCGCTAGAGTCGTAGCGACCATCGGGACACTCAACGGAGAAGCGCGTCGGACGAGTGTTGCCAAGTATCTGCTCTCATCATAAGCGACGTAATTTTTCCAGCATCGAAATGCGATACGGATCCATTTGAACGCCAGTGCACGGACCGCGGCGTGGTGCCCCTTGCCCCGTTGCCGTTGCTGCTCGTAGTAAGCGCGTGCCCAGCACGATTGGGTAATCGAACGCCCAGCCCACTCGCGAAAGCTTTGGCGGAGAAACTTCGGTGCGGCCCATCGGAAATGTACCCACTTCTTTTTCCCACTCCTCTCAATCACCGGAGCGATCCCACTGTAGGCCTGGACTTCCTGTGCGCTGCCATAACGCGCTCGCTGCGGAACCGAATGCCGACAACAAGCGCGGCGCTAGCGCCGGACCCGCTCCCGGCAACGAATCAAAAATGAAAAAGTCTGGATGTGCTGCTGCTCCTTCGTCAATCTTTCGGTCCAACTCCGCAATGCCTTGGACCAAAATCCGGATCAGTTGAGCGATTCATGCACGTCTTCAGTGAGTCGATGGGGACTCCCCTGCGACCCTATGTTCTCTGGCTACGCCTGCAGCGCGCCTGCTGCGACCTGATGACGGGCACGAGCATAACGGCCGCTGCTCATAATGCCGGGTTTTCCGACGCCGCACACCTAACACGAACGCTTCGACGGATGCTGGGAATGACGCCCACCGATCTCGCCCTGCGAAAGCGAATGAGCCGAGGTGTGACGCTGGACCGAACTGATTCTCATCGCGAACGGATCAACCCAACCCCCACCGTCAGAGTTGTCGCCGCGACCAGAACTGCCCCGGTATAGAGAACAAAACGCAGATACCGTACGTATGCCACGGCGAAAAATCCCCCCGACACCAGAATCGATGCGGCGATTGCGGCGACGCGGACTGGCCACACCAGCGAACTGGGGATTGCAGCGTAGTCGATCGCGATTTGCAGGAGCATAGCCAGCAGAGTAAGAACTCCAGCGTGCGCATGTCCCGCGCGGTAAAACGCGATTTGTGTGGCTGAAAGATTAGCGGGCCCTGGCGTACCCATTAAGCAATGGCTGACGACTCCCAGAACGGTCAACCCGCCGTAAACGATGACGGGAATTAGAATCAGGCTGAGACCGCACATCAGGCGCGCATCTGGCGACATTATTATCCTCACGGAAGTGTTGAGTGTAGCTTGCCGAATTGAAAACTAGACTCTGTTCGACATGAGTGTCTTGAACAAACTGGCTGACGAAACCTTTCCTTAAATGGATTTTCAGGTACTCTCGAATGTGAGCTGAATCACGAACGGCTCGCGTAAGTGGGAGGAGCCATTCGGATCCCCAGTTCGCACGAGACCGGATGGTGGTCGCCCACAATTTGAAAAGCTGATTTCAGGTGCTTTCTTGCGATGCTATGGCGTCGCTAGGTCGGCAAGTTCATTTCTGCAAGCAGTTCCTTAAGTCTTGGATCAGGCCGGATGCAATCAACACGGGGTCCTCCTCTAGGATCGGACAGGCAGCCCAAGCAGTTACTGGCACGTGGCGAGCGGAAGAGCATTGCAAGCGATCGAGTCATTCTCGTTCCCGGCCCGGCTCATGAGGTGCAGGTCGTCCGAGACATTTACCAGATGTTCATCACCGATGGGCTGAGTGAGCATCGAATTGCCTGCGCCCTCAACCGTAAAGGTATCCCATATTCAACGAACGACGAGTGGGACTACATGGCCGTGCATTCCATCCTCACTCATCCGAAGTACGCCGGATGCAACGTATTCGGTCGAACATCCAGCAGGCTTTACACCCCGCAGGTGAGTGTTCCTGAGTCCGGTTGGACCTTGTTGCAGGCAGCATTCGAACCACTGGTGGATTATTCGACTTTTCTCGAAGCCCGCAAGGTCATCCAGCACCGCAAAACCCGCAAATCTGACGAAGATCTACTTGAATCTCTGAGAACATTGCTTGCTCGAAAAGGAAAACTATCGCAACAGCTCTTGAAGGATACGCCGGACATGCCCCGTCCTTGCTCATATCGGCACCATTTTGGAAGCTTACGACGGGCATATGAATTGGTCGGGTACCATCGATCGGATTATCAATGCAGCCGTATAGATTTGCGCCGTCGAACGCAAGCGCTGCGCGAACAGTTGATTGAAAACATCGCCGCTATGTTTCCGAAACAAATTTCTATTATCCGGCCGGGAGGTCATTGGCGTAGCCGTCTGCGCTTACGGAGCGGTCTGATTGTTTCTGTGGTGGTGGCCCGTGCCGTTCGGGCTTGGAAAGAAACAATTAGCTGGCAAATAGATCCCGTAAAGCTCGAGCGAAAATACGTGATGTTGCTGGCTCGGCTGGACCCTGAAAACTGCCAAGTTTTCGATTATCACATTCTCCCGAACATCGAACACCGGAGAGGATTCCAAATAGGGCGGGATGCACCTTATCTGCAACGAGGACTACCACTGCACAAGTTGTCTGATTTTTGCGAGATCGTTGCCCGTGTTCGCGCAAGGAGAACTAGCTCTGCCGTACGGCCTCAACTCAACTGAAGTTTTGCGCATTTTGCACAAGTCGCCCACAATAGCAGAGTGGCAGAGCCAAACAGATGCTCGCCCGTTTAACGACGCATGTTGGTACAGGCGAGAGCCGCCAAGGCCAAATCGCGGTGTTCTTTCCGATACCAGTGCGGTGCGTAATCTTCCAAAAGGTCGAAAAGCATTTGCAAAGCCGCAACTAACTCTTTTTGATTTCTTCTGAGAATCAGAAGTTCGTGGCCCGGCGTGCTGTATCGCATAGAAGTTCTCCTCCACTCCAGCGTCCGACGCCCCAAGCGACAAGTGGCATTTTATTTCGTAGCTTATAACACCTGAGCCTTCCGGGGCTCCATGCGGAATCTGAAAGTCGCAGTGCGGACCGATGAATTCTTGATGCTGTATTGTGTGAAACTGGATTCCTGACCAGCATGCCCTGCTTGCGGCAGCGTGGACACTACTGTGGAGAATAGGGCTTGGAATACGATGGTTCCATACTGTCCGAATTGTGAGGAAAACCTGACCAACGCGGTTGCCTGCGTCCGACGGAATTTACTCTGTCAAAGACAGCGTGAGCAGCGCGATTTGTTGCAGCGCTCCTGCGCACCTCAGTGTTTTTGAATTTCGGGCTGAAGAACGTGGCATACTCGTTCGGCACAGACGTTGGCATGCTGCAGAATGCGTCGCAGCAGCGGTGGGTCTGTCGCTTCGTGATTGGTGTCTTTGCCATTGCATGCTATTTCTGAGCATGCGAGTGCAGGGTTCTAATATGGAAAATCCAATTGTCAGCTAATGCACGATGAGATCAAACGCCGGGCTTACCAATTGATCGAGCAGAAACGAGCTTTTGCGGACGGCGGCCGCGTCGAGGAAGAGCTTAAAGGCGAGTTGCCACGGATTGTTTACGCACTTTCCAGGCTTCAAGAATGTGCCGACGCGGATACGGGCGACGACAGGGTTTGTCGCGCGGCGCGCATTTACCTGCATGCTCTGAGTTCGTTCGTGGCCGAGCGTCGGAGACAAACGTCAGCAAACGCCAGCGTGCCCGACACAGAACACCAAACAGAGCCCTACTTGTCCGCGACGCCGGATGGAGGAAGTTATCGCTCTTCTCCAGCAGGCGAAGTCAAGGCTTGGCTGACGATAAGCTCTGGTGGCCTGCAATGTGATCTGCGTTAGGGGTGCGGTCCGCCGCACGAACTCGCTCTTCGCCTCGTTATACCCTCCCGGGCATTACCAAATTTGGCGGCAAATCTGCGCTTCAGAAGAGCATACGCAGTTATATCCATTTCATGTGTTCGAAGATAGTTCCTGAACGCCGCTATTCCCTCTTTTCCGGCTCTTTTCTTTCCTATTCGTCCTTCGACCACCTCTGGTGGGTCCTTGCGGCCTATTTTGTGATCCGTCTTCTGAGGTCCGAGGCGCCGCGCTGGTGGATCTGTATCGGCGCGACCGTCGGTATCGGCCTGATGACGAAGTACACGATGTCCTTTTTCATTCTGGGCATCGCCGGTGGCGTATTGCTGACCCCAGCTCGCCGCTGGCTGAAGAGCCCTTGGCTTTGGTTCGGTGTCTCGATCGCACTACTGATCGTAATGCCAAATCTCTTTTGGCAAGCACAGCATCACTTCGTGTCCTTCGATTTTCTGAGAAGCATTCACGCCCGCGACATTCGCTGGGGCTGGACCGACTACTTTCTACCACGTCAATTCACGGAGAACATCAACTTGGTCACTGCACCCCTAGTCCTCACCGGGCTCTGGTATGTTTTTGCCCATTCGGAAGGAAGCCGCTACCGTCCTCTCGGCTGGATGTATCTCATCCCTCTTGTCGCCTTGCTCACCGCCAATGGCCGCCACTACTATCTCGCTCCTGCATATCCTATGCTTCTTGCCGCAGGCTCCGTATCGGCCGAGCGCTGGTTCAAGTCACCGCCGCAGAGTACCGCTGAGTCCATTGCGAACAGCGATTTGGACTACCTTTGTTATCGCCGGGATCTGCGCAGCCGCCGTCACCGTACCTATCGCTCCGGTGAACTCGCGCTGGTGGCATTTCGCCAATGGCGTAAACGGCAACTTCCACGACGAGATCGGTTGGTCCGAAATGGTCGAATGCGTCGCCAAAATCAGGGATACTCTACCCGTTGAGGACCGACTTCACCTCGGCATCCTTGCCGGCGACGACGGTCAGGCCGGGGCGATCAGTGTGTACGGACCCGCCTATCACCTGCCTCGCCCAATCAGTGGTATGAATTCCAACTGGATGCGCGGCTATGGCAATCCACCGCCTGAGCCTCTCATTGTTGTGGGTATG
>JBKOUZ010000262.1:0-4823 GCA_046723715.1 Acidobacteriota bacterium
TCTGTGGGTGGTATCGCGCTGATTGTTATCGTTCTATTACTTGTGCTCTTCACACCCTTGCGCACCCTGCTGTTCTGGATGCTATTTTCCTCTGTCTTCGGTGGAGGGCGTCGTGGGGGATGGGGTGGCGGCGGCTGGGGCGGAGGGGGCTTCGGTGGAGGTGGGGGATTTGGCGGCTTTGGCGGCGGCAGTTCTGGTGGGGGTGGAGCCAGCAGTAGTTGGTAGTATGGCGAGGACGAAATGATTCCGGTCGAAACGATTGACGAATTCGTGAGACGCTTCCGGGAAGCCGGGGGAGAGAACGTCGAAAGCATCATCCTGTTCGGCTCGGCGGTGTCAGGCAACTTTCACCCGGGCCGTTCGAACCTGAACTTGTTTTGCGTTTTGCGCAGCACGTCGTTCGAGTCACTATGTGCGTTAGCGCCTGCAGCCAAGTGGTGGGACAGGCAGAAACAGCCTCCTCCCCTTTGCATGACCCGCCAGGAACTCGAGCGTACCGTGGATGTGTTCACCATCGAATTGCTTGATATGCAGCAGCATCATCGCGTGCTCTATGGAGATGACGTGGTAAGAGACTTGCGCATCCCCATGGAGCTTCACCGCGTGCAGGTCGAATACGAATTACGTGAGAAGTTGGTCTTGCTGAGGCAGCACATTCTTCTCGCGGCAGAGAATGAGTCCCGCCTGTGGGATCTCCTGCAACATTCGGTTTCATCTTTTTCCACGCTCTTTCGACATGCTCTGATCGCGCTCGGGGATGCGCCGCCACAGGGCAAACGCGAAGCGGTGCAGGCACTGGCACAGCGCTTGGGCTTCGATGCCTTCGTGATCCTGCGAATCCTCGATGCCCGGGAGAAAAAGGGTGAAAGCCAGAAACTTGATGCTCGCAATCTCGCGTCACAGTATCTTGCAGCCGTCGAGAAAGTAGCAGTCGCTGTGGATGCAGCGTAGAGGACTCTATGCCGATCTCATTCGACGAATCCGCCAACCCCACCCAGGGAGTGATATCCTGCCCTTCCCTTCGTGGAACGTCACGTCCTGCATGGTTTGAGCCTCAAGGAGGGTTTCATGAATAAAGCATTATTAGCAGTGATCGTCGTGCTGGTCGTGATCGCTCTCATTTTTTTCAGCCAGTACGTGGGCGTTCGCAACACCCTGGTCGGCAAGAATGAAGCGGTTAAAGCCGCCTGGTCCCAGGTGGACATCGTTCTGCAGCGCCGCGCTGACTTGATTCCGAATCTCGTCGAGACCGTAAAAGGCTACGCCAAACAGGAACAGACGGTTTTCGGAGACATCGCGAAGGCGCGCTCGGCCCTGCTTTCTGCCGGAACCCCGCAGGAAAAAATCGCCGCCAACGGGCAACTGGACAACGCTCTTGGACGCCTGCTCGTAATCGTCGAGAACTACCCGCAACTAAAGTCGAATGAAAATTTCCTGCGCTTGCAGGACGAGCTCGCGGGCACCGAAAACCGCATCGCGGTAGAGCGCCGCCGCTACAACGACACCTTGCAGGACTACAACACCTATGTGCAGATGTTCCCCCACAATATCTTCGCGGCATGGGCGGGATTCAAAACCAACGACGCCTATTTCAAAGCCTCGGAAGGTTCGCGCGAAGCTCCGAAAGTAAATTTCACGAGCCCGACTACCCAGGCGCCCGCTTCCGAACCAGCTCCAGCGCACTAACTCTATGGGGCGGACACCCTCGTCCGCCCTGCATGCCAAGATCGAGTGTTGCGAACCTGATTACCAAAGTAACTGGTCGCATGGGAGTTCCTCAGTGGTTAACACATATACGGGACTTCCTGTATGGTCTTATCAGAAGCATAGTTTCACTATTGATACACTGCCGATCCTGACGCGAGCTCGCCCGTTAGCCCGCATATATATGTCTCCGACAAGCGACGTTGGAGCATCCAATACTTTGATGAGTACCAGCGGCCCCCTTCGCGTGCTCGTAGTGGATGACAATGAGAGCGTGCGCCGCAGCGTTCGTCAACTACTCAATGCAGAACCTGACATACAGATAGTCTCAGAGGCTGTAGATGGGGGCGATGCGATCCGCAAGGCAAGAGAACATACTCCTGATCTGGTGCTCATGGATATCACGATGCCTACTATGAACGGCCTGGAAGCCACCCAGATCATCAAGCAGGAAATTCCCTCGATTCAGGTTGTAATGTTCAGTCAACATGATTCTCGGGGATTTCAGTGGGCTGCGCTGGCGGCTGGTGCGAGTGGATACGTTGTTAAGGCTGATGCTTCGCGCGATTTGATTCCACAAGTGCGAAAGGTTCAGAAGACAGCCAGCCCTCCCTTGACCAGCTTCGACCATTGGTCCGCGAAAAAGTGACCTGTGCCAACTAAGCCCGAACTGATGTAGCAAACTCCACGCGACTCAGTTCGCGACGCTATTTTAACTGTCAGTTTTTCCCCTTACCCAGCTCATCTAGAGCAGCTTTGAAGCCGCCGGCCAACTTGTCAGTAGGGCCTCGTCCCCAATAATGCAGAAAGATAATCATGGGACGTGAATTGATCATGTGATGATGAATAGCGACAACCTCCAATCCGTGTGCTCGCAGCGCCTTCAGCGTAGGCTGCACTTCAGACTCCAACATCGCGATGTCCCCAGCGACAGCGGCGTCGTCGTTGCTTCCAACAAAAGCAGCCCAGGTATTCAACCCCATGCGCGCATTGATGATTGCGCCCATTTCCTTCACGTCAAGATCATCCCGGCCGATCGTGATCTTATAGACCGGACCATTCTGTTCTCCGGCATGGCCGACGATCTTAGCAATCCGCTCTGCATCCAACGCGCCTTGCTTCGGGGTGGCGCTTGCACTGTGAGGAGGCGCTTCGGCTGGCTTCGAGTGACCAATCAGATCGATTGCGGGCTTTAGTTCACTGGCAAGATCGAGCGCCTTTCCGTGGCCGTGGATGTGCATGAAGAAGACGCGCGGTTCGTCCCAAAAAAAGTGGTTGTGTAGAGCGGTGACTTCCAGTCCATGGTCGAGCAAAGCCGACATGACGGGATTGACTTCCTCTTGCGTGAGAACCAGGTCTCCCATGACAACGTCCTCACCGCTCTCCCCTTTCGTCATCGCGAACCAACCGCCAAAGCCAAAGGGGGTGGGAACTGAATAGCCCGCGATCTGCATATGCAGATCATTTCGAGGAATGTTCACCTTCAGCACGTTAGCTTTGTAGTCTCCTTGCTTGGCCACGATCTTCAGGACTTGCTGGTAGTCATTGGGGATTTCCTGCCTGGCTGCGGCCTGCCCGAATGTGGCCATACAGATCGCGGCCAGCAGGATCAGTGTCTCTTCCAGTCTTTTGCTTGCTCCCATTGTGCCTCCTTCATCTAACTAACTGCCTGCAGACAGGATGCCACATTAACCTGAAAGCTCTCTGAAGCGGCCTTCCTTGAGGGAAGAAACAAGTCAACAAAGCGGCTCAAATCTTTGCTCTCTGCTTTATGCTTGCACACACGAGAGCCGACGCTGTCGGCCCGGCAAGGAAAGTACTTTCCTGGGAATTGCGGGATGCCAGCGAAGATCCGGGGCGAAGGAGAGTGCATTTTGAAACAACTGATTTTGTTCTCGCTATTGATTACCATTTTGGTGTGCAACCCAAACACTCAAGCTCAAGCGCCCGTTCCAACTCTCAGGAAGATAGCTGAGTTTGATTTGCCGGGGCCGCCCGGCAAGCGGTTTGACTACCTGACCATCGCTTCTGACGATCACTACTTGATTTCGGCGCACCTCGCTGCTGGACAGACCTACGTCATTGATGTGCGAACGAACAGAGTTGTTGCGACGATCTCGGACACTCCCGGAGCAGAAGGTGTCGAGTACGTGCCACAGTTGAAAAAGCTCTACACCTCAAATGCCGGTGACAACACGATTGGTGTCGTCGACATGCGGCAAATGAAAGTTGTGAAGAAGATCGCCACCGAGCGGAAGCCAGATGGCAGTGCCTTTGCGGCGCCGTTTAACAAACTGTACGTTTCTGATGAAGCGGGCAAAGCAGAGGCCATTGTGGATGTAACGAGAGACGAAATCGTAAAGACTCTTCATTTCGCCAGCGAGACAGGGATGCCGCAGTACGATCCGGTCGCCAGAAAGGTGTATGTAAATTTGCAGGACCAGAACATTTTCGCGGTGATAGATCCTGCAACTGACGAGGTGATCGCCGGCTATCCCGTGGGCCGTTGCAAGGGCAACCACGGCATGACGCTCGACCCGGAGCACCACCGCGCATTTCTATCCTGTGAAGACAACAACCTCATGACCGTATTCGATCTCGATAAACACGAACCCATCGCTTATCTCGAGATGGCAGATGGTCCGGATGTGATCAAGTTTGATCCGGGACTAGGGCGCATTTACGCCGCTTGCTACAGCGGAGCAATCTCTGTATTTCACCAGGACGACCCGCAGCACTATCGGAAGCTTGAGGATTTCAAGTTTACTCACGCGGTACACAGCCTTGCGGTGGATCCCGACACTCATCGCGTCTATACCCCACAGCAGGAGGAAAATGGAAGGCCTGTCGCCCGTATGGTGGTGTATGAGGCTCTGAGTACGCACTAGAGGACAATCCTCACAGCGGGCGGACCGAGTGGATTCATCTACCGTGGTCTACTTGTCATCCAGATACTCCTCGGGAACATCGTCCTCCGGCATCTCCCGTGTGCGTACCTCGCGCTCGTCGGAATTGTCCGCCTCCTCGACCCCGGCTACGGCGCCGGCTTCGAAAGGATTTCCTTCTTCTACGAGTTCGTCAACGCTTTCCGAGTCTGCCTGCTGCGCCCGGGATAGGCC
>JBKOUZ010000074.1:0-6544 GCA_046723715.1 Acidobacteriota bacterium
CGCTCCATTCAATTTGCATAAGTCCCGCGTCCGCCGCGCCAGCGGCTTCCTTCTGACGGCTTTTTCGAACACGACGCCCCACACTTCCTTTCAGTCTTACGCACTGATCCCGGCGTCGTGTCCGAAAAAGCACTAGCGTCATCCATCCAAATTGTTCGGAAGGCATTTATCAACCGAGGCAATTGGCGACATCTCTCGCGACGCTCGACGTGCAGGCAGCAGGCGAGCAATTGTGGACGCCAAGAGCATCAACAACAGTCCAAGGCCAACCGATTCACCTCGATTCCCAAACGGGTGATCCGTGACATAGATCAGCAACTGGATGGTGTCATGGGGGTCGCCATCGAAGATCTCACTACCGGCGAGAACTTTTTCCTGCATGAAGATGAAGTGTTCGCCCAGGCCAGTTCCATCAAGATCACCGTTCTCGCGAATCTCAATCTGCAGGCGCAGCAGGGAAAGCTCAAACTCACCGATCCCTAAACGGTGCAGTCGTCCGATCTCGTACCCGACAGCGACATCATGAGCGGATTGACTCCGGGCGTCACCCGCGTCACGCTGCGTGATTTGGCCACTATGATGGTCGCCGTCAGCGACAATTCCGCCACCAATGTACTGATCGACCGGGTGGGTATGCAGAACGTCAATGCCATGCTGGACTCGCTCGCCCTGACACACACGAGATTGCGCCGCAAGATGATGGACCTGCAGGCGGCGAAAGAAGGCCGCGAGAACATCTCGACCCCGCGCGAGATGATGCAAGTTGCTCCACGCCATCTACCATGGCCAGGTTCTAGACAGGGAATCAACGGCTGATTTTTTTAAGATGCTCAGCACGCACAAAGATTCCTTTATTCCCCGTGATCTGCCACCCGACCTGAAGATTGCCAATAAGCCGGGCGAGCTAGAGGCCGTACGCAACGACTCGGGCATCGTCTTCGTCGAAGGTCGCCCATACGTGATCTGCGTGATGACCGCATTTCTCCGCAATGAGCGCGATGGCGAGGAGGCGATCAGCAAAGTGTCATTAGCTACCTGGCGCATGTTTGACCGGCTCAGCCGCGCAACTGAATACGGCCGAGTGGTGTCGCCTGGAAACGGCATGCGGTAACGGACGTCTCCCGGGCCCTGGTTGAGGGAAAAGTGATTCTTGCGCTTCCAATCGACTCCGGGGATCGTTCGCCACGAGAATCGCGCCTCAGGGATGACAATGGTGGCGACTTCGCTTGGTCTCACTTAACGGGCAGCGCCAGCCACTTGTGTGTTCATGAACTGCAGCGCCGCCTTGGCATCGAGCGGCTGTGAAAAATAGTATCCCTGTCCAAAATCACAACCGAGCTCGAGCAAACGTTCGCACTGCCGTGCTGTTTCCATTCCCTCTGCGATCACCCGCAACCCCATCTTGTGCGCGATCGTGATGATCATCTCGACCAGGTCGCTGCACGAGCGGTCCGCCTGCATGTCATTTACCAGGGAACGGTCGATCTTCAATGCGTCCACAGGGAATTGCTGTAAGCCGCGCAGCGATGCCGACCCGATTCCAAAGTCATCCAGAATGGCGCCGATTCCGAGATGCTTTAGATGAGCCAGGACGGTAATCGTGAGCTTGGGATCCGTCGAAGCAATACTCTCAGTAATCTCCAATTGCAGTCGAGAGGGATCTGCAGCTGTTTCGCGCAGGGCTTCCTGAATGTCATTGGCCAGATGCGCGTCCGAAAACTGTCGAGCCGAAACATTCACCGTGATGTTCACCGTATTCCTGGAAGCATTGCCGGCTTGCCAATCCCGCAATTGACGGCAGACCTCCAGCATGAGCCAATGGCCGATTGAAACTAGAATCCCTGTATCCTCGGCGGTCTCCAGGAAGCGGTAGGGAGAGATCACTCCTTGGGTGGGATGTTGCCATCGCAGCAACGCCTCAAAACTGGAGACGGTGCGAGTCTTCAGTTCGACCACGGGCTGATAAAGCACGCGAAATTGGCGTTCACTCAACGCGGCTCGCAAATCAGACTCGAGACGAAGGCGTCCTTCGGCGCGAGTGTGCATCGCCTCATCCAACACCTCGCAGCGCGACCCGCCCAAGGCTTTTGCCCTGCGCATGGCAATGTCCGCATCTCTCAGCACATCCTCGGGCTTCTGATGCGCTAGCGCACTCAATGCAATGCCCACGCTGACTGAAGGCCGGATTTCTCTGGACTCGACCAACATGGGTTCCGCTATTGCGGTCTGGATCCTCCTTGCAATGCGCATGGCATCGCTCGGATCGCTGACTCCCTCCAGGATGATCGTGAACTCATCGCCACCCAGACGGGAAACGGCAGCGCTCCTGTCGGCGAGGGCCCTAGTGTCGTCCTGGGCCAGGCAAGCTGCCGTGCGGCGTCCGATTTCTCGCAGCAGGAGATCCGCTTTCACTGTGCCGAGGCTCTCGTTGAACGCTTTGAAATGATCTACATTCGCCAGCAGCAGGGCATAGGCGTGGTGCGGATTCCGCTGTGCCCGTAGAAAAGGAGTATTCAGACGGTCCAGAAAGAGCCTTCGATTGGGCAAAACTCGTCAAGGGATCATAAAAGAGGTTATGCTCGAGCAGTTCTTCCGCCCTTTTGCGCTCGGTAATGTCGCGGTTCACGATTACGAGTTTCGTGACCACGCCTTGGGCGTCTCGAATCGCGCTGGCAACCGATTCCAGCACTCGCCAGCTTCCATTTTTGTGTTTGATCCTGTACTCGAGCCGCTTGCCCGCGCCCGTCTCCCGTGCTTCGCGGGCTGCCTCAAGCACGCGGTAGCGGTCCTCAGGGTGGATCTGCTCGAAGGCGGACGTTTCTCCCAGCTCGGCAGGGGAGTATCCCAGTACCTTTTCGTATGCTGGACTGTTGTATAGCCGGTGTCCTTTGACATCCACCAAGGCAATCATGTCGGCAGCATTTTCGGCGACGATTTGAAATATCTCCTCCCTCCCTCTCGAGTGACAACGGATCTGGTAAATCCTGAACTGCTGGTAAATAGGAAGAGAATCACTCACCTAACCAACTGAGCCGGAGTCGCTTAGCTTTACTCCCTTCCTCTCAGTTGCACGAATTGCACGAAAACTTAGACGGCTAACTGACACTCCGCGAACATTTCGCCTCAGTGTCACACCTGGCCGATTCTGCTGCCAAGCCAATCAGGATTGTGCCTGAGAGGGTTGGTCGGTGCCAGTAGGCGCGTGCGCCGTGGACCATCGTCAGGGGAACTGGCTTCTGCGGGAGTCAGTAATAGCCAAGTCACACTGCACGCTGCGAAGCGACCGACGATGACGGCACACCGTTATTGCGCAAGCAGAGACGAGGCTGTTTACCCAGCCTTTGTCTCTCTCCCTCGGAATCAAGCATGACTCAAGACAAAACCAGGAGGTTCGAATGAGTTGGCCTAAATCAAATATCAGCGACTCGAAACTGGGAATCCGCCACAGATGGTTCACCGGGCGAGAATGGGCCGACGGGACAGCAGCAAAGGAATTGAATCGAGAGTTTAACGCAGCGTTCGCCAGTTACAAGAAATTGCACTTGAATCAGAGAAAAGAGAATGATTCAGCACGGCGTTAGCCGTGACTTCGTTCCTGCAGCCTGCAGCATCCGTACACTAGATGAGGTACGAAATCTAAGGTTGCCGCGGCAATCGACTGACTAAGACATTTAAGCGGTCAACGATTCGCTGGATCGTCTTGTAGGTTTTGTATCTCTGCTCAAGGGCTGACTCTAGCTCTGCATCGCCCTGGCCAGTGGCAGCCAATCTATGCATTAGCAACTTCGCCCGCTGCGCATATTCGGCTTCGAATGTGTGACGCACTCTGTCCTCAAATGCGTTTGCCAATTTCGCTTGCCGCACTCCGGATTCGAGATTGGAAGCGCTTGCAGGATGAAATTCTGGGGGTTGACCTAGGGATGCCAAGAACCTCTGGAGTTCATTGCGTAGGGACATCGCTTCTTCATAGTCGGTAGGCCTTGGCACAGGCTTAAATTTAAGGCGTCTCGATGAGCTAAGCTGTTGTTTTTCATGGCCCTGTTCATCGACCACGACACAATCAAATTTGGCAACATGGGGAGCACTTCTGAGAAGCTCCGAAAGGCCCATAAAGTTCTTTATGGCTGGATCATCGGTTGTAATTTGAAGACTTCCGGTAAATGTCGGGTCAATCATCTCAGTCGGCGCACGTCCATGAAACAGGATCGTCGCATTTTCAAATGCGCAATTCTCAAACCTTTTTCCATCCAGTTCAACTGTTTCATTTCGGAACGTGTGATTTCTCACAGTTGTGTAGTGCGGATCGTCTTCATAGAACGATGCACCCCTTTTGATTTCGCGACCAACTTTCGGCCTGAACACAAACCAAACTAATGCTGCATACCCGAGGATCGATGCAATCGCTCCGGACAGAATTAGAACGTGTCCGACCGTTTGCTGGAGGGTGGCCGGCGATGCAGCATACGCCATCCAAAAACCAAGTAATGTGGCAAAATTGCTCACGATACTAAAAGCGAGTAAAATTTTTGATAGCATTTCGCTCGTTTCCGTTTGGCCCGACCACGAATCGGGCCTTTCTTATTTTCAGGCTTAAGGTAGCACGAACGTAGTTTTAAGGCCGGGCAGCCCTCGCCGTTGACGAAGTGTGCAATCTTCGGAGCACGTTCGGGATCGCAGGATGTGTTCAAAATGTGTGGAGGTATCGGTCCAAAAAGGGGCGTGGCGCCGGTGGATGACTCTGGTTAGAAGTCCGGCGCCACTTGGGTATTCAGCGTAACCTAAGTCTTCCTCAAAATCGCCAATTCGAAAGAGTACGTCTGTACCGCGCTGAATGATTACTTCCGGGTGTTCGGCTGAAAATCGTCCTAAAAGAGGGTGTGGCGCCGGCACCTATGACAGAGAAAAGGCCGGGTCAACGGGTATGTGTCTTGCGTATTAAGTTTGCCTCCAAAGAGCCAATTCGAAAGAGTAGGTTGGTGCAAAGGGGGAATGATCACCCCGTCATTCGTGTGAGCGACGGTTGAGGTTGGGCAAGCCGTTGCGGTTGTCGGGGTCTGAGGAAGCAACCAGAGGTCCACGGCGTCCTTGGGCACGCGGGTCTCCAGTTGCTTTTACATATTCATTTTCTTAAGCAGCGGTCCGGGTTCGAAATTCCGCCGTACGCCGCACATGCGTTCGATTCAGGTCCGCAAGCCATGCGCTTTCTCCCAGCGCTTCAGGTGGCGCACTCCCTTTTCACCGTTGTTTTCGCAGAAACTTGGGCCGATCCTCGCCCTATTCATGCCACCAAGGCAAGGCCGCGCTAGCATTCGCTTTGCATATATTGACAGACGTCTATATTAAGGATACGGCGCTCCGAAGTGGCGCTGACTGCGTGTACTGGTTTCCCTAGTACGAATCTTTTCAAAATCGGCACTAAGAACAAAGCACTTAGCAGCCGTCCATGCATTTTGAGAAATGCGATCAAAGCATTGTCCGACCCACTAAACATGCGTACAATTTTCCCGTTCTCATCGTGTCCTGGAGCGTGTCCTGGAGAGTACAAACGTGAAACTTGTTCTGCACTATTTGATCGTTGCTGCGCTTGTTTCGCAGGCCTTTCCCCAGAGGCCAAGCCACACTGTCTTAGCAGTCTTCGCTCATGAAGACGATGATGTTTTTGCCGGTCCCTTGTGGGCGCACTATGCGCAGCAAAGCACAAGGGTTCAATTTGTCATCGTGGCACAGGGAACGGGTGGTGGTCGCCTTGGACAAATTCCCGGGATGGCACCGGGACCGGAAGTCGCCCGCGTCTATGATGATGAGGTTCGTTGCACCTGCCGGGAACTCGGCATCGATCCTCCAATCATTCTACGTTTTGGCGACGGAAAACTAGGCGAGCCCGCAACGCCTCCATGGGCCAATCTTGCCAACGCAGAGCACGAATTGAGGAAGGTAATTTCGGACTTGAAGCCGGATGCGATCATCACCGGCGCCGAAGGAGTAATATGGTCACCCCGAACACCGTCTACTTGGAAGCCTGGTCACGCAAGTTGTCCAAAGCGGTGCCGACGGTGTAACGGATCGATTACTCTACATGGCTTTTCCCAAAAGTCGAATTTCTGAGTGGCACGAGTCTGAACCCTTTCACGGCGTGGAGGATCGGTACTTAACTGTTCAGGTGCCATACTCTAATTCGGATCTCGCCCGCTTCAACAAATCGTTCTCTTGTTTTAAGACGCAGTTCCTGCAGGACGAAATGCAGAGACTTCCTGAGGAACTGAACCGGTTATGGGGTGGTCGTTTGTATCTGCGACCCTGGTTCGGTTCACAAAAAGGAAATGACATCTTCTCCAAGTGAAAGCTAAATGTCGAAACCACGATAGCGCTCATTGACGTGACAATGAGTGAAATAGGGATGTTACGACAACGAAGCGCGTTTCATGTGTGTCGCTGAAAGAAAAAAGCGCGCCGAAGCGCGCTTTTCCTGCCATGAGAGGTCCTTACGCGGCCTTACGAGCGGTGATTTGATGGGTGGTTGAGGATTGGACATCAAATGTCCGGA
>JBKOUZ010000060.1:0-6410 GCA_046723715.1 Acidobacteriota bacterium
GTGATCTTCTGTGCGTAAAGAGGAATGCAGGACAGCACGCCAGTCACAAGGAATACACACACTGCCCGCTTAAGACGGTCCGCTACCATTTGTCCCCCTCGATTTTGTGCGTACAGCAATCCCGCAATTAGTAGCTTCGAGATGCTCAGGTGGAACAGCCGCTCAAGTCAAGGAAAATTTTACGTGACTGGGAGTCAGGAAAAACAAATACGGTTTATTAATGGTTCGTTGGGCGGCTGAAGCTCTGGTGCCGCACGTCCCCGTGTTGCTTCATTCAGGGGATGTGCGATGGTCCGCACACAGTTAGATAGCCTAAAGCCGTTTCCGTTGCTTCCAGATTCTCGGGTACCCGCCAGCCGTTAAGGACGCATCTTGCGGAGCGCTGTTCTGGCAGCATGATAACCGCACATCCCATGCACTCCACCTCCGGGCGGAGTTGAGGACGAACACAGAAAAATATCCTTTGCCGAGGTCGAGTAGTGTTGCCAGCTCGGTCGAGCCAGAAATTGCCCCAGATCCAGCACCCCGCCATTGATGTCGCCTCCCACCAGGTTCGCATTCATGCTTTCCAGTTCTACCGGTGAGAAAACTTTGCGCGCCAGAACTGTTTCCTGAAATCCGGGAGCGAAGCGTTCGACCTGATCCTCGATCCGCTGGAGCATGTCTTCAGTCGATCCATTCGGAACATGGCAGTATGCCCATGCGGTGTGCTTTCCAGCCGGAGAGCGCGATGCATCGAAGAGGCTGGGCTGCACCAGCAAGACAAACGGTCGCTGGGAAGTCCGTCCCGTGCGCACCGCTTTTTCCGAAGCCGCAATTTCCGCGAACGTTCCCCCAAGATGCACTGTCGCCGCGCGCAGGCACTCCGGTGCGCGCCACGGAACGGGAGCACTCAATGCGTAGTCCACTTTGAATACGCCCGGCCCGTACCGATAACGTTGCAAACGCCGCTTGTAGTAGTCCGCCAGGCGATTCCCGGCTACAGCAAGAAGTTGTCGTGGCGTAAGGTCACACAGGATCACGTCATAACCGGGCAACGCGTCGAGAGAATCCACCCGTGAGGATGTGCGCACGCTCCCGCCCATACTCTGCAACAATCCGCATAACGCATTCGTAATCGATTGAGCTCCGCCGCGGGGTATAGGCCAGCCCACCGCATGGGCAGGCACCGCCATCAACATTGCGAACGCACCGCTCAGCGGCTCGTCCAGGGCAAGAAACGAGTGGGCAGCGAGTCCCGCGAAGAGCGTTCGCGTCCGCTCGCTCCGAAATCGGCGTGCAATCGTCTCTGCACCAGGCAAAGCCGTCATCCCAAACCGTGCCATCAACCACGGATGCCTCGGAATCGCCGGTTGCGCTCGCAGTACTTCCGGAGCAAGCTCATCCCAGTGTTCTACAAACGGCTGCATGAGCCTGCGCCATATTTTTCCATCAACCCCCAAGGAAGCTTGGGTATCTGCCAAATTTCTTTCCAGCACCACCGCGCTGCCATCTTCCAGAGGATGCACAAGCGGAGCTGGTGAATGAATCCACTCCAATCCATAATCACGGAGCGGCAGAGACGAGAAAAATGGAGAGCCTATTCCCAAAGGATGCACCGCCGATCCGAAATCGTGTAAGAACCCGGGCAGGGTCAATTCCAGCGTCCGCGCCCCGCCCCCAGCCGTAGATTCCGCCTCGAAGACCTCTACCCGCAATCCCGCCTGGGCCAAAACAATCGCCGCTGCCAGTCCATTGGGTCCAGAACCCACCACGCAAGCTCTGCCTGTCATCTCACCCTGCTCAGTTCTAACCATCCGATTGAAGTTGCCATCCTCAGCTCACTCGTGGGGAGATTCCGATTTAGGCCATTCGACTACAAGGATCTGACCGTCACCCGTTCGTTCAATCGTCGGAGCGTACAGTCCCAGCAACTCTCGCCGCCACCACATCCCTGTGCTGCGCTTCTCCGCCATCGACGTAAACCAGTATTGCCAGAGTAATGCACGAATCTGCTGTGGCGGTTGCTGCGAAAATGGATTTCCCGCAAAAAGCTTCAGCACCTCCTTATCATTCGAGAGCAGCTTTAGTTCCGTGCTAGGTACCAAGGAATACTCCCGCCAACTGCCCAGCGAGGCAAACCAGAGATTCCAGTCGAACCGTGGCTGATACGGGGCGTAGATCCGAGGCGCTTCATTCAGAGCCTGCGGCTTGTAACGAAACGGATAGGCAATCCAATTTTGTCCATCCAAGGATCCTTGGAATTCGATCTCGTAGCGCCCCCGCGTCATCACCGCAAACAGTCCATACTGATTGGCAATGCGAAATGGTTCCAGGGCGATAATCGGCATTCGGGGCAGAGGCACTCGCAATAACATCATCTCCGCCGTCGTCGCATAGGCGATCCAGGTAAGCATCATCGCACTCACTGCCAAGCCTGCGAACTTCCACGAGCGTCGCAACGCCTCCGGCCAGGATCGCGCAGAAGCGTCCGTGCGCTTCCCGCAATCAGCCGGCATCTGAAAACGATTTTTCAACTTGCCAGGCGAGAGATAAGATAGAAATCCATCATCCAGCAAAAGGATTCCCATGCATAACACAAGGTAGTTCAGGAACGCATAATTCGCCGTCAGGATCACGCCAATCTGCCACGGCGTGACAATGAAAAAGCAAACGATCCGCCAGCGCCTCGGCAAAAACAACATCCAGACGATGCCCAGTTCCATCGCTAACGTGGCGTACACTGTGCCCGCGTGAAACCAGTGCGGCAAGTGCTGGGCGTACCAGCCAATCCATGTTGGCAATGGTCCATTCTGGTAGTACTCATCCATTGCCGTAAAGTTCCGCCACTGCGGATCTCCACTCAAAAGTTTCACCACGCCGCTTTCGAAGTAAATGCGAAACCACTCCCACTGCAGCAGAAATAGACTGGCTCGAATCGGCGGATGGTTTGCTCCCAATCCCGGCCGCACCCCACGAGGCGCGAAAAACAAGCTGATGAACCCAGCCTCGAGCAGCATTCCATCCGACTGATAGCTCGAGAAATCTTGCGCCGCACTCACGAACGACAGAAACAGTACAAAACAGATCGCCAGCATTCCACGCGGCCACAGGTTCAGGAAAAGGAGAATGGACGCCACCTTACCGATCCAACAGAGCGCGCCGAGCATTCCCGAACCGCTCGAGAACCAGAGCACGCTCGGGACATACCAGAAGCGCTCCCAATGCCCCAGTGATTGGGCAACCGTGTGGAGATAACTTTGAGCTGGCAGGATTCCCTCCGGCCCAATCAGGCCGTGGATTTGAAACAGCAGAGAGTAAAAAGCGGAAAAATAGATCACAGCCAGAGCGCGAAGAAACAGCCATCGCGCTTTCAGGTGGTCGGACGGCCCCAGCCTCGCGTCAAAAAGCCATCCGAACAATGACGCGACACGCCGGCGCATGATTTTTCAATTATAGGGAGAAAGGATGCGAGCCGGATCAGGGCAGGGTTCTCAGTTGGCCGTGAGTTGGAATGTGGACTCGGCCTCAACCAGAGCCGCGCCTCACACGCTCTCCTTCTGTAGTTCGCCTACGAGGAAGCCCCCTTCACAAACGACAAACTAGACTTCGGAGCCGACACCTTTACCGCCCCATCAATACTCCCCCGCGCATGAAAATTCTTCAGCTTCGAAATGACCGCTGCAGTAACTTCCTGCCCCGCTGATACCAATAGCGTCCCATTATTTGACTGAACGTCCTGCTGAATGATCATCCCGGGATACAGTTCTTCGATCCCACATTTCTTTGCCTGCCCCTCTTCTGCATTGGGATCCAGTGCCACCAGAGCCGCAAAGAACTCCGGCCCCAGCTCTGTATTCTGCCGCGCCAGCGGGTGCGCCACTTCCGTTCTCGAACTTCCGCCGTGCGTAGCTTCTTCGTACGCCAGCACTACCCTGAGAATCTCCGCGGCGCGCCGCATGTCCGGCAGCTCTTTGTTCTCCGACTGCGAGACACTCCGGTTCTGGTGCTGAATCATCCATGCAATCGGCTCCAGACGGGGAATTTTCGACAGCAACTGGTATGCCACATTCGGATGTGCGTCATACTGCGCCTGCTCGTTAGGAGGCAGAGTTTCGCCTTTGTAAACCGCGTCTATGGTTTCTGGCGCCAGCGTCACGCATCCCAGCTGAGACAGCATGGCCGCGGCCTCATATTGCCATGGGTTGCCCAGTTTCATGGAAGTCACGACGTGATGAATATAACGCCGGGCGCGCGAAGCCAGGCTGAGCACCTCGGTCAAAACCTGCAATGCACCGCTGAGCGTCTGTTCCAGCAATTGCTTTTCCGCCGTTACCAACCCATACTGCACCAGTGCGGCCGTGAGCGTCTTCGCCATCATCTCTTTGCTGGTCGGCTTGCTGAAGACCGGAAAATGCTGCCCTCGTTGATGGCATTAATCGCGGTCTCCGTATCGGCATGTCCGGTCAGCATCACTCGGATCGTATCCGGCGACGCGCTCTTGATCCGGCTCAGTAGCTGAATGCCATCCATTCCTGGCATCCGCATATCCGACACCACCACCGCATACGGACCTTTCTCTGCCAGCAGCGCGAGCGCTTCCTGCCCCCCCACCGCTGTCTCCAGCGCAAACTCCCGGCCCAAGGTTCGCCGGTACCCATCCAGAACGTTGGGTTCGTCGTCCACAAGAAGAATCTTTTCAGCCATGCTGTTTCCTTCTCACTTCCTGCTGCCTTCCCATCGCACTTGCCGTCAGCTCTCTAATTCCGTTGCGTCCACATGAATCGGCAAAGTGAAGAAAAAAGTCGTGCCCTTCCCGACCTCGGTCTCGAACCAGATCTTTCCCCCATGTTTCTTGACGATCACCGTATAAGAGAATGACAGCCCCTGCCCCGTTCCCTTTCCCACCTCCTTGGTCGTGAAAAAGGGATCAAACACTTTTCCCTGAATGGCTGCGGGAATTCCCGTCCCTGTGTCTTGCACCGATACCTCGACGAACTCTCCGCGGTTCCGGGTCCGCACCGTGATGCGGCCCTTTTCTCCCTCTTTCACGTTCTCCTTCACTGCGTGCGCCGCATTCACTATCAGGTTCAGTACCACCTGGTTGATATCGCCCGTAAAGCAAACCACCGCAGGCATGGTGTCGTCGAATTCCATCACAATCTCGGAAACATATTTCCACTCGTTTCGCGCCACCGTGATTGTCGATTCGATCGCGCGATTCAGATCCGTAGCCGTCTTCTCCGCGGAATCAGGATGCGAGAACTCCTTCATCGCCCGCACGATCTTCGCCACCCGCTTGGCTCCGTCCAGGCTCTGATCGATGGCCCGCGGCACCTCGGTGGCAATGAAATCCACATCGCAACGCTCTTCCGCCTGCTTCAAGCCCGCCAGTGCATCTGCGGGAATCGCACTCCCAAACTCCCGGATCATTGCGCGATAGCTCTCCAGCAATTCGTGCGTCGACTTCCAGGAATCTTGCATGAACGTCAGGTTGTCGGTCACAAATTGCGTGGGCGTATTGATCTCGTGCGCGATTCCCGCGGCCAGATGCCCGATTCCCTCAAGCTTTTGCGCCTGCCGTAGCTGCGACTCCAATGTGCGCCGCTCCGAAATATCGCGCGCAAAGGTAAAGCAATATTCCTGCCCGTCAAACATCAGGTAATTGGCGCTGATCTCGACGTGCACCCCGTCGGCCGCCTTGGCTTGCAACTGGCTCTCGAACGTCATGGACTCGCCGCTCTTCAGTCGTTTCCACAGCGTCTGCCAGTGTTCTTCGGAAATCGCCGGGCTGATGTCAGAGATCGAGAGTCCGATAAGTTCTTCTCGCGAACGCCGAGTCACCGCGCACAAGGCGTGATTCGCGTACACGATCCGGCCCTTCGCATCCAGCCACTGGATCGCCTCGGAAGCGTGGTCCACCGAGAATTGTGTCAGCCGAAGATCCCTCTCCGCCTTCCTCCGCGCCGTAATGTCTTCCTTGATCGCCAGGAAATGTGTGATCTCCCCTTTTGCGTTCGTAATGGGAGTGATAGACGCCGCCTCCCAGTAAATATCTCCATTCTTCTTTTTGTTGCACAACTCGCCTGACCAGATCTTGCCGTCCTTGATCGTCGACCACAGATTGCGGTAAAGATCCGCCGCAGTGAGTCCAGACTTGAGAATCCGCGAGTTCTTCCCCCCACTTCTTCCCGGCTGTACCCGCTACACTCGCTGAATTTACGGTTTACATATTGGATATTACCCTGCGGATCAGTAATCACCACCGACACCGGACTCTGTTCGACCGCCATGGACAGCTGCCGGAGTTCGTCCTCGTTCCGCTTACGTTCCGTGATATCCCGAAAGGTCCAGATGCGTCCGTAATACACTCCGCTCTTGTCCACCACAGAAGAAGAGTAACGATCGAGGAATGACCCGTTCTTCAGCTC
>JBKOUZ010000143.1:0-7128 GCA_046723715.1 Acidobacteriota bacterium
GTGCGGGGATTCGCGACCAGATTGCGCACGATTTTGTAGTTTTTCATAAAGCGGCGCTTCAGCGGAATCTGGCGCAACACAGCTTCCAAAACGTTTTTCTGACTGGCGAATTTTTCCACTTCGCCGTCCGAAAGTTTGGGGGCCTCGAGAACTGCCAGGGCGACTACTTTCGTACCGTCGCGAATCAACAGCGAGCGCTCTTCCTTGGTGCCCTTTAGAGCGAGTTGTATACGCCCCTTCACATCAAGAGAATTTATTTTCTGGAGTGCATTTTCGCGCTTGGGCGCAGCAGGTGGTTTCGGGTGGGCTGCAGCTGTAACTGTAGCTGTGGCTTGCGAGACAGCGGCTGAGGCCGCTGGAGCCAGGACCGGTGGAGCTTGTGAGGCCGATTCTCCCTCTGAATGTGACCCTGTTTCATCGCTGCCGGAATATCCCGGCAGGAACATGTCCACGATTCCGCCAATGGCTTGAAATGGCTTTTCCCCTTCGGCAGCAATATCGTCTGCGTGCTCTTTGAAGTAAGCGAAGACGCTTTCATCTTCGACTCCAAACGTCGCATCCGATGTCTCAGGTTGATGGGAAAATTCAGCGGATTCACTCAGGCCGGAGTTTGCGGATGCACTTGATGTGATTGAGATACCCGTTGGACCCGGTGTCGGAGGTGATACCGGTTGCGGCGCCCCGCCCATCGAGTTGTCCAGTTCGGCCGCTTCTTCCCTGCTCAGATAAGGATTGGATCTCAGGGCGGCGATCACGTCCTTACTCGATCGCACACGTTTGCTGCGCAGCATGATTTCGATGATGTCGCGCAGCGCCGAGGTAGCCAGTTTTATAAGTTGCTCATCCCTAACGGATGGATTCTCGAGCAGACTGGGGAGCAATTTTGGCCGCAGGTTGTCGACAGAAATCAGGTAGTTCAAAACTTCCTGCGGGGTTTGCGGATTTGCCGCGACCGCCAGGGACGCCTTCTCGTCCCAGCCCGCCAGCGTCATTCGGGCTAGTTCGCCAAAAACCTTGTTGTATTTCGCCAAATAAACCAGGATTTCTATATTTTCCGCCGGAGGAACTTGTAAAGCGCCGCGGGCAGCGAACTGCATCATGTTGGAAGGCAACCTGGAAGCGCGGATTTGGTCAATCATACGCGCCATGACTTCACACCTCAGCCTCAGGGAACTGGTGAACGCCGTTGTGGGCACGGTTCGCGGCCAGACGCTCGAGTTTGCTTACGGCCAGCGCGAAATCCCGCGTGACACGGTTCGGCTTATCTCGCAAAAATTCGTCTCGTAAAGTCCGATAGTACCAAAGAGTGCCTTCGCGTTTACCGTGGAACCGTGACCAGACGGATTCACCGATTTCACGGTAGTCACTGAGGATGGACCGAACATTGTTCAGCTTGTCGGCAGCGGAAACCAGACGCGTATCGGCATCTTCTTCCCGAAGACGGTCGATGTAGTTCTCCTTGCGCTCACGCCACGGAGGTTTGGGGTAAGTGTCGGCATCGGTACATCCGTTAACGACTTTGGCGACCCGACTGCCGAAGCGGCGGCGTACTTCCTTCAGCATGGGCGCGCCCCCGCAGTCCTCGACCACATCATGCAGCAGAGCCGCAATGGCGAGATCCTCATCACCACCGCTTTCTAGAACGAGAGACGCCACCCCCATCAAATGCGCGATATAAGGGATGGTGGACGCTTTGCGAGTCTGATATTTATGTTTCTCGGCCGCAAACTCGAATGCTCGCAGGAACCGAGGACCCAACTTTATCTTTTTCTGCCTGTTCCGCGGTTTTGCTGTGAGACCCTTCACTGCTTCTCCCCACGGCGAGCCAGCAGATAGGCGCGAATGAAGGGCTGCAGATCGCCGTCGAGCACGCGATCCACATCGCCAACTTCGATCTTGGTGCGATGATCCTTAATCATTCGATAGGGCTGCAGAACATAGGAGCGAATCTGGGATCCGAACTCGATATCGAGCTTCGAATCCTCGATTTTCTTCGTCGCCGCGCGCTTCTTCTCCATCTCGAATTCGTAGAGCTTCGAGCGCAACATGCTCATGGCGCGCTCACGGTTCTTGTGCTGCGAGCGTTCATTCTGGCAACTCGCGACCAGGCCTGTGGGAATGTGGGTAATTCGCACAGCGGAGTCCGTCGTGTTCACGTGCTGCCCGCCCTTGCCGCTGGAACGGTAGGTATCGGTGCGAATCTCTTCGGGCTTAATCACGATTTCGATACTGTCGTCAATTTCCGGAGAGACGAAGACACTGGCGAACGAAGTGTGCCTCCGCTTAGCTTGGTCGAAAGGTGAAATCCGGACCAGCCGGTGCACGCCGATTTCACCTTGCAGGAGCCCAAAAGCGTACTCCCCATTGACGGCAAAAGTAGCGGACTTGAGGCCTGCTTCTTCACCCGGCTGGTAATCGTAAAGCACGGTTTCGAAGCCCTGGCGCTCGGCCCATCTTAGATACATGCGCAGCAGCATGTCGGCCCAGTCCTGCGACTCCGTTCCGCCCGCGCCAGGATGAATGGTGACGATGGCATTGCGCGCATCGTTCTCGCCAGAGAGCAGCGTCTCGGTTTCGAGCTTGTCGATTACATCGCGTAGAGAAGAGATCTCGCGCTGCAAGTCGGTATCAACGTTCTCGCCTTCTTTGGCGAGGTCAAGATAGGCATTGATATCATCGCTGCGGCGGCCGAGATCGGCGTCAGTCGCTAGAACGTGCTCTAAGCGCTTTTTCTCGCGCATGACCTGCTGCGACCGCTGCGGGTTGGACCACAGGTTCGGGTCAGCGGCCTGCCTTTCAATTTCGGCTAGCTGCGGACGGAGCTTGTCCGCGTCAAAGATACTCCCGTAGATCGTGGACCTTCTTACTCAGTTTATCGTATTCCTGTTCTAACTCTGCATTCATGGGGACGCTTCAACCTTTTTGCGGATGTCCGGCGATGCGAAGCGCACGAGTAGCGCTCCTAGCGAAATTATCGCACAGCCATAGGCGAACCAGTCGCCGTAGCGCGTGTAGAACGTGGTGACGAAAGTGAGGGCGTAGGGCGCGACCAGCGCACTTCTTTCCTTGCGTGGGATGCGCGCCACCACGCGTCCGAAGGGATCGATGGAAGCGGTTACCCCCGTATCCGTCGCACTGAGAAGCCAGCGATCGTTTTCGATGGCGCGCACGCGCGTCTGGTTCAAATGCTGGGCGTAAGCGCCGCTATCGCCATACCAACCATCGTTGGAAATATTTACGAGCACCTGGGCGCCATTGTTGGCGAACTGCCTGACTTCGTCGGGAAAAATAGACTCGTAGCAGATGAACGTGCCAAGTTGTTGGCGTGCTGCGTTCAGTGGGCTGCGGGACTCTCCGTGCTCGAACTGCCCGACTTCCCTGGTCAGCCCTCCGGCAAACGAAAACACACTGGGAAAAGGGAGATACTCCCCGAACGGGACCAGATGGGCCTTGTCATACCGCGATTGCCATTCGCCGCCCGGGCTGACCAGGACGGCAGAGTTGAAGAGAGGCCCTTCCGAGTTCACGGTTGGCGCGTTATTACCAATCGCACCCGCGACGACCGGGACCTTGGCCGCGCGAGCCATGTCGCTGATCGCCTGGCGAAAATGCGGATCGTTCGTAAAAAAAGGTGCAGGCGATTCCGGCCAGACAATCAGATCAATCTTCTTTTGAGCAGCGGAACTCAACGTGAGACTCGATAGTTCGGCTAACGTCTGCTGATAGTACGCAGGAGTCCAATCGGCGGAGACCGGGATATTTTGCTGCACCAGAAGCGCTAGGCGGTCGTTTGTTGCAGTTGGGGGCTCCAGCAATCTGCCGGCCTGCAGAACCGCTGCAGCAGCAATCGCCGCGATCAGCATGGTGCTCCGCTTTTGACGGGCGATGAGAAACGCTGCCGCAAACGCGACATTCACCAGCAGGATTTCGAATGAAACTCCATAAACGCCTGTCCATGCCGCAATGCGCGAGAGTGCGATATTGTCCACCTGGGCGACGCCCAGCAGGTCCCAGGGAAATCCAGTGATACGCGTACGCGCGAGTTCCACTGCCACCCACAAAAAAGGCGCCACAACCAGCGCACGCCGGTCGTTACGGTCCCGGGCAGCTATGGCGACTAGTATGCCGAAGAGCCCGTGATACAGCCCCAGATAGCAACAGAAGAGAAACAACACCAGCATCGCCATCAGCGCGCTGAGCCCACCGTAGTGCCGCATCGTGTCGTAAATCCAGTAACACGTCCCGGCGTACCAGATGATTCCGCACACGTACCCGAGCAGAAATCCTTGCCCAACGGTTGCCGGCTGCAAACGGGGAGAGCCTTCGATCAATAATTCCCCGACCGGTCGCGCGCGTAGCAATGCGATCATCAGCGGAGCCAGCGCGAACCAGCACAAAATGTAGGCCCCGGGGAGCGGGAAAATAAGCACCTGCAGAACCGCCGACACCATCATCAATAACCAGGCGCTGGAGTGAATTTGCCGCACGGAAAAGGATAGCAGTTCTCGCAACCGATACTCAGTCGTCAGCGCTCAGTGGCTGGTGATGCGCTCGGGAGCTTGCTGCGAACATAACTCACAATCTCTTGCGTGACATAGTTCGGCGGCGCGATACGGAAGATTGGCCGATTCGCAACCGGCTTTAGCGATACTGCTTCCCAGGCCACGGCTCCATCCGGCGCGTGCAAGATCACGGCATCTGCACGGTCCAGGAATTCCCGTGCGGAAGTCTTGAAATCGGCAGTATGCGGGTCAAGCACGCTCAGATAGAGGTCAGGACGCAAGAATTTCAGAACACTGTTCGACTCGATAATCAAATTCTGCGCATTCTGGACACGTTGGCGCAACGCAGGCATTGCCTCGGCGAGCCGTCCCTGTTCCGTGCGCAACCAAAATACCCGGATAGCTCCGGCGATGAGAAACCGCGAGGTGTCCGACTTCCCGCTGCGGTCGCGCTCCTCGCTGATTGCCCAGGAGTGGTCGCCTGTAGCACAGGCGCACGCCTCTCCATCGGCGGAGCAGATGCCATGGCCATATTGCGTGATCTTCACAGCGGTCCATTGGAATCGCGGGAGAGCCGAGATCAGCCCCGCCACCACGCTGGTCTTCCCCACATTGCGCGAATGACCGCCAATCACAACCAGAGCCACAGCTAATCCTTTTTCGCCAGACGTGCCAGGGTTGCCAGTTGTTTCAGGTACTGACGCAGCGGCTGCGCGGGCGTTCCCCAAAATGCGACGCCCTTACCCCGCAGAATTTTGTTAGGCAGGACCCCACCCTGGCCCCCGAGCATGACTCCCTCGCCAATGCGAGCGTGTTCACCGATACCAACTTGCCCGCCCAGAACCGCACCCTTCTCGATGACAATGCTTCCGGACAATCCCGTCTGCGCCGCAATCACCACATCCTCGCCGATCTGACAGTTGTGTCCGATATGGACGAGATTGTCGATCTTCGCCCCGCGACGGATGCGGGTTTCATCCAGTGCGCCGCGATCGATGGTGGCATTCGCGCCAATTTCCACGTCAGCTTCGATCACCAGGCTGCCGATCTGCGGAAACTTCTCGAAATGTCCAGTTTTGCGATCACGCACATATCCGAAGCCGTCGCTCCCGAGAACAGCTCCGGCATGCACAATGACGCGGTCGTCGATCGTGGTTCCCGGATATATCGTCACCCGCGGATAGATTTTGCAATTCCGTCCGATGCGGACTCCTGAGCCAATCACGCAGCCCGCACCAATCCGGCTCCCACCAGCTATCTGAGCGCGCTCGCCAATCGCTGCACCGGCTTCCACAATGGCATCCGCGGCTACCGATGCCGAGGGGTGGATGACTGCCGAAGGGTGCACGTTGCCGCGTTTGTCGCCAGCTGGATGCTCATCTTGCAGCAATCGTGCTACCCGCGCAAACGCAAGCTTCGGCTGATCGCCGATAAGCAGTGGCTTGCCGGAAGAGGGTGCCCTCGCAAATTCGCCTGCAATCACCGCTCCCGCAGCGGAGCGCATTGCCAGCGCAAGGTGCTTTTCGTCTTCAACAAAGACGATATCCCCTCCAGATGCCGATTCAATGCTCGCCACAGCGCTGATCTGCAACCCAGGCTCGCCAAACAGGCGCAGTCCCAGCGCAGCGGCAATCTCCTCCAGGGTGCGTTTCACGCCTTCACTGTATAGCAGCTAGGCGCGAAGAAGAAAGACCCGCTAGAAGAACCTTGTGTTGGTAAGGATTTCCTCGGACGCGATCTTTGCGATCAAACCATCAGTTGGTCGAAACGTGGATTGGGCCGTGCTGCAAGCTTTGTTCTGGCACATCAGAAACGTCGCGCCGTCATTCTTCGTTACCGGATTGCAGTTACTCGCATTGGCACCCGGAGTCAGCGTCCAGGTGCCAGCGACCTGCCCATTGCTCAGAGTGCCGGTCGTGGTCGTGGTTCCGTTCGAAGTACCGGTCAGGCCATCGGGATTACTGGTCAGCGTCAGCACACTGCCATTGCCGGAAGAAGTAATGGTAAGAGTGAGCGTGCCCGTCACGTGACCAGTGGCGTCCGTTGTAAAGGAGGCATTTCCGTTTTCTGTCTGCCCACTCGAACCCTTCGCAAAGCAGGTGTTGTCATTGAAAAACCCGAATCCTTTGATTTTCAATGGGCCGCTGTTCGTCACATCGAAGGCGACGATAAAATTCAGCAAGCTCGCCTGCCCTCCGGTGGGATTGGTCAGCTGCGCTTCCCAGTTTCCAGTCGTGGACGTATTGGTCGTGCTGGACGGAGTATTGTTCGCGCAGCCGCAAATGGCAAAGTCCAGCGCCAGCACCGCCAGGATCGCAAGCCTTCTCATGAACCTTCCTTGATTGGATCTTTATGAGAATAGAGAGATGCGGGTTGGGGCGTCAATGGATGCAAGGGCGTGACGCCCCCAAGCGCGCCGAAGTTCTGCTACACCTTCGTCATAGTAAGGGTGCCCGTGCCGGTGCAGCCCGAGCTGCCGGTCAACACCCATTGGCCTGTAATCGAGTTGCCGTGCACGGTTCCGGTGAGGGTGAGCTTATTCCCTGCTGGGCTTCCAGACTGCACGGTCATGCTAAATGCGCCGTTTACTTGTCCGTTGAAATTTCCATTGAGTGTAAAGGCACCT
>JBKOUZ010000043.1:0-18109 GCA_046723715.1 Acidobacteriota bacterium
GGACACCAACGGCAATGATCGGCAACGCATTGGCCCATGTTGCGCCGATCCTACTGTTTCTCCCGATGGGAAAAAGCTCAGTTTCGTCGGCTTCAATGGCGACCCAACCGGAGCGGCTCTCTTCACATCCAGCGTCGATGGGACTAACGTGTTCCAAGTCACCCCATTTAGTTTCGACGTTGCAGTTAAGCAGGACTGGGCTCCTGACGGCAGGCACCTCGTTTTCAGTATTTACGGAGATGTTCAAATTCCCGGAGTCTCAACCAATATCGTGACCATTCGCCCGGATGGAACTCAGCTTCGTTTTCTCACGCACTATGAGGGTGGGGACGTCAATGCCAACGTCGGCTCCTATTCTCCAGACGGGCGCTGGATCGTTTTCCGCCTTACGGATCATGGCACGTTCGGCCTCTACAAGATCCATCCCGACGGCTCTCATCTGACTGCAATCCTTCCTCTCTCTGACTTCAAGCCGCGGTTCATCGCCTGGGGTCCCCGACCGAGTGACTCAGATGAGGAAGACGACGACAAAGAATAGAAATTGCACTACCAAAGGCAGGAATGCTTGATGAAAAGATATATCGACGCTCAGGAAAAAGGGACTTCTTACCAGAAGTCCCCTCATCGTCATAATCATGTTCGTGATGAATCGTAGATCCGGTGAGCTGAGGAATCGCTGTGACCGCAGTTGGGCCCTCTGTGGTTCTTTTCGCGCCCAAGACTCTGCACCTCAGCGGGAAAGCTATGTTGACACCTCGGACTGCATATCCACCGCGCCTTCCAATTTCCCCCGAGAGGTTTGACAGAAAAAACGCACACAAATTGCACACAGACCAAAATTTCACACCTGTGATTTCACACCTGTGGTCTGTTTCGTTAAACTTCGTGGCGAAGGCCTCTCTTGTCCATAGCCTCGAACTCGGCACCCTTCGCGCAGTGCTGCTCTACTACGACCTCGATGCAAAGTGGCGCGCAATTCGCAAGAAGGTAAAACTGCAGAAGGCCCGCAAACTCGGGCGCATGCTGCCTCAGCAACTACAATGGCTTATGTCGGCGTGAGCATCGGTCGAACATTCGATTCCAGGGATTGCAAACACCTCGATGTTCGTGCCGTCAACTTTAGCTCAGAAGGTCTTTGCCGTATTGCACTCGCCATCGTCGTTGAAAATTTGTGTACGGTTTTTTGAAATGCAACCAGTCTAAATGTCAACGTTTCTACGAGCGTGGCACGCACTGCTGGGTTTTGGAGACGCACACCCGTGGTTTCTGCCGTCCTTGGCAGCGGTCTTTACGCTTCTCGGGGTCGTATATCGCGCAAGTGCTACCATTCGTGGCCTGCTGAAAAGTTGGTGGGAATCCTTCGAGGATGACGTTGTCGCTGGGTTTCTAATGCGCCAAGTAAACATTGGCGAACTGCAAGCTGACTCTTACGGCATCTCTCCTCGCCGTCAAAAGAGTTGTAGCTTGCTTCAGGTGGCGTCGTCCCTTCACAAGAAACCGCACAAGACTAAAACCATCTTAGATCGACTAAAACGGCAACTGCGAGCGGAGTCTCATGGGGATACGTGATGTGCCACCGATTATCAATTGGGTCAATCTATCGGAGTCTTGGCGCGTATTCGCCTGTATTGCCTGAGCCGTGCAAAGCATTGATTATCGGATGCGGAGCCGAAAGCGGACACACCGGCATCCCTCTGGGTGTATTCCCCGTTCTCCACGATTAAGGTAATCATTCCGCTATTGTACGAACGTACTCTTTTGAATTGGCTCTTTTGAGGCAAACTTAACTTACGCAAGACACATACCCCGTGGCGCCGGCTTCTTCTCTGTCATAGGTTCCGGCGCCACACCCTTTAGGACAATCTTCAGCCGAACATCGGAAAGTAATCATTCACCCTGGTACAAACGTACTCTTTTGAATTGGCGATTTTGAGGAACACTTACGTCAGGCCGAATACCCACTGTGGCGCCGGACTCAAGCCAGAGTCACATCCACCGGCGCCACACCCATTTTTAGGCAAACGCAGCCAACTTCCCTTGCTTATACATGCGTGGACATCGCTCTCGCAAGGCTAGTGCTTCCGCAAGCTAGCAGCAAGGGATCTGACGAGGAGGCGTCTTTCGAGGCGCCGCTTTTCTTCTCTCTGCGAGCCTTCGTTCTAACGGTAACTTGATTGTTTGGGAACTTGGGCGCACAATCTTGCGCGGACGGAATCCGACACTACTTGCAGGTGTCGGCTTGAGGAGAACACCGTGACAGTAGCCATGTTGTTGCTCTGCTTCCTCATCCTCTGGTGGTACAGGAGAATGGCGGTTCTGTTCCAAAAATCCTACAACGTCGAGATCAACGGGCATCGAATATCACCCTGGGCGTGTTCGGCTGTGTTTATGCTCTGGGTGCTGGGGATGGCCTAGCCTACGGCATATACCTGCTAAGTTTCATCCCGCTCATCTTTAAACGCCTGTTGGCTTTAGCCTAAAAGGGGTTGTTGCGGTGGACGAACAACGAGAGCGGGAATACAAAGAGCGTCTCCGAGAGTGGGAATACAAAGAGCGTTTTCGAAAGTGTATTGCGGACTACGAGTACTACATGGCGACGGTTGGGAGTTGGGAATCCAAGAAGACCATCGAGGAGCGGCTGGCAGCCTGGAGAAATCATGCAGGTCGCGAAAGCGTGTCTCGATAGTCAGCCGCGAACTTCTCCATGCCTTTGCGGGTAAGCTCGTGGCGTATGTCAAACTTTTCCCACGCCTGTTGACCCCTCGGGGGCGCCTGGATGAAAAATTCTCCCCATAGTCGAAAATTCTGGGGTGGCACCGTGGTTTGGATGCTTTCATTGGATCGCAACGGCGAGCCGCAATAGGTCACCTCTTGCGCCATCGATACAACTTTTGACCTGCGTTGGGCAGCCAATGAGATGCTGGTTTTCGACCGCATTCCCGATGAATCGTTCTATTCCCACGCGGCGGATTTGGAAGGTAACACTACCTCAGTGAGTGTCGGTTTCCACCCGCAACGGGCTTAGCCGTTATTTCGTGAAACTCGTGTTGAGCATCAGGTTGGTCCAGACTCCATGGTAGTCGGAATCAAGTGAGACACTCCGCAAGACGGGCAATTCATCGTAGCCGAAGCAGAGGTGGTTGTCATGTTTCGATGAGCATATTGAGGCTCATTAATAGGTCAAAGGTGTTCCTGCTACGCTCGTCTAATAATCGCTTCGTACACGATCAGGGCTCCGCCCTGTGACAAAGCTTCATAGGGTGCTTCTCGACCCACTTGACCAAGCACGTAAACGGCCCGTGACCAGTCTTAGAAATCTGTCCTGGCCGGAATCTGACCTACCAAATGAATTTAAGCGCAAACTGAAGCTGCCGGTTTGCTGCCGCCGTGCTGCTGATCGTGTTGAAATCGCCCAGTCCGGTTATGTCAACTGTCCCCACAGGGAACCTACCGGTGGGGTCGTATTGAGCATAATTATCTACAAAGGGGTTCGGCATCGAGAAAAGCGGATGGTTCAACACATTAAATGCTTCGAACCGGAACTGCAGGTTCAGGCGCTCTGTAAGAGCTGTAGTCTTCATGGCGCTGAAATCCATGCTGACATATCGCGGGCCACGCAGAACACTGCGTGGCGCGCTTCCGAAGACCTCGAGGTCGGTAGGCAAGGCAAACGCGGAGACATTCCACCAGTCGAGAAATGTCTTGGGCCCGCTATTGGGATTGCCAACCAAATCGCAGTAGTCCTGCTCAAAACCGACATTGTTCACTGCCGCATCGCTCCCCGTCAGGCAGGACGCGGGAAAGCCAGTCCGGACGAAAGCGATACCACCTATTTGCCAGCCACCAAAGAGCTTGTCTGCCGCACCTGACCACCCGCTACCCCAGTGCCGGCCTTTGCCGAACGGAAGCTCGTACAAAGCACTATTCACCCAATTCATTTTGGCGTCGAAGGCTGAGGGGCCATAATCCAGCTTGAAGTCGTAGAGGTGAGGGGTAGCCATACCATTGCCCCCGTCTCGAGTTGAGGAAGCTGTGTCCAGGCTCTTGGACCAAGCGAACGAGCTCAAAAATGTGAAGCCTTCCGAAAAGCGTTTCTCAATGTGCGCCTGCAGCGCGTGATAATTCGCGGATGTTTTGTTCTCGAAGACATTGTAGAAATTCGTCAGCGACGGATAGCGTGAAGGAAGATAGCAATTTCCCGTGTTGGTATCGAGGGTTCCGGAACAAGTGGCCGGTTGCACAACTTTGTCGCCCTGCATGACAGGGTAGGTCTGGTTGGCATCAAGCAGGTGTGGCAAATGGGTGGAAGCAGATCCCACATAACCGATTTCAAGAATCAGATTCTTTGCTAACTCCTGCTGTACACCTAAACTCCACTGTTGAATACGGGGAGTCTTCAGATGCGTATCCACGGTAAACATTGACGGCTGGACAATGGTTTGAGAGGTGTTATTGAAGATTTGATCCACAACGGAAAATTGGGTCTTGCGAATAAATTTCGCTGCCCGTGGAGCATTACGGGCAAAATCGAACCAGGGATCGGCATTCATGGGCGAATAGAAAATCCCGGCCCCGCCACGAACCACAGTCTTACCATGGCCGAAACCCGGCGACCACGCGAAGCCGAACCGTGGCGCGATATTCTTGAAATCGGTGAAGACAAGATTGTGGCCGAGGCGGTTGTCTCGCACGTAAGGCAAATAGGTAGGTGAATTGGGATCAGAATCAAATCGTACAGGCGGGAAGCCAGCGTACGGATCGCCACTTCCGGGCCGAACTACAACTGGGATCGGTCCGCTGAAATCCACGTTCACCATGGCGTCATCAATGTCATGCCAGAAGGGAGCCAGGTCATACCGCACACCGAAATTCAAGGTTAAGTTGTGCTTCACTTTGAAATCGTCCTGGGCATAGAAAGCCTCCGCCCAGCGCATTAAGTGGACGTGCGAGTCGCCGCTGGCTACTTCCGAATCATTGCTAATTCCGAGCAACATCGAGGCAAGGGACAACCCACCGGTGCCGTCCAATGCCGCTGTAGCGACGGCGGGAAATGTGAAAGCTCCCCGCGCAATATTGTGCGACAGCAGGTTGAGATTTTCGTGGCGAAAGTTCGCTCCAACCTTGAAAGTGTGGCGTCCAACGGATACGGAGAAGTCATCCCCGAATTCGTATGTGGTTTGAACTTTGCGCAGGGGGTGACCGAAAGCGTCTTCCCCGAGACTCAGGAAATCGTCCCCTTCGCCGCCGAAGCTTGGGGTACCGAAGTCAAGCGGATCGCCGGAAGCGCCGGGAATACCGAGATCGGCAACCACATTCGTAGTGTTCGCCAGTGGACCCACTCGCCGTGAATTGACCCGCAACCAATTGACTCTCGCTTCATTCACTTTGTTGGCACTAATCGTCCACGAGTAATGAAGCGTAAAGTTCTGCGTCTTCACGGCTTCGACTAAGTCCCGGACTGTCTGAACATCGTTGTTGGTATGGTCTTCGCGTCCCCAGGAATATCTGCCCCAAAGGTTACGGTTGGGAGCAAAAACGTAATCCAGTCGCCCGGCGAACTGGTCGAAAGTTGTTGGAAAGCTAGCTACTCCGCTGAGATTGTGCAGAGTACCTGGGAGGTTCGCCGGTGGCGCGTATTGTGAAGACGCCAGAAAATTGGCCACGGCGCCATTCCAGCACTGCTGGGGGATCGTTGAATTGGGCCACGGGACATCGGTGGATGGGTTGGGATTGAAGCACCCCGCAGGTAGCGTGTTGCCGGGGAAAAAGTCGGTTACATGCGGCATGTAAATCGGAATGGGGTTGCCGGTACTGGGATCTACGTAATCCGTGAAGATGCCGTTGCGGGCATTCTCCGTAGGGACCGTAGCGGCGAGCGTGGCATTGGTCCGATCGCGCAGACCCTCGTAAGCGCCAAAGAAGAACAGCTTGTTCGGCAAAATCTTGCCGCCCGCAGTTCCGCCGAACTGGTTGCGCTTGAAAGGTGGCTTTGGTGCACCGGGCGTGCCGGCATTGATGTCATTGAAAAAATCCTTGGCGTCCAAGGCATCATTTCTCAGGTAATCGTAGGCGGTGCCGTGAAACGTGTTTGTTCCGCCCTTAGTGACCGCATTCAGCTGCGCTGCTCCACGTCCGAATTCGGCGGTATAGGAATTTGTCTGAACTTTGAATTCCTCAATTTCATCCAGGGAAGGCACCGACGCAAATGTGTTGAAGTCGGGGGAAGTGTTCGTGGCACCGTCCAAAAGAAAGTTCGTGTCCTGAGCTCGCGCGCCGCCTAGCGAGTATTGCTCATCAGCCCGTCGCCCGACGTCTCGAACCTCCTGGAAGCCAGTGTTTCCATCTTTGGTGAAAGTAACGCCCGGCCCCAGCGTGGCCAAATCCAGAAAGTCGCGGCCGTTCAGAGGTAGATCCGCGATCCGTTTATTGTCAATCACCTGGCCGACTGTGCTTGATTCGGTATCGAGCAAGGGTATTTCGGCTACGGTCGTAACGATGTCGTTTATCTGGCCCACGCGCAAGCTCACATCAATGCGTGCCTTCTGGTCTACTTGAAGCTCAAAGGCAGGGACGATTGAAGTTTGAAAACCTGTGTGCTTCACGGTCACCGAATAGTGTCCAGGCAGCAGGTCCGTGACCACGTACGCACCCGTGTCGGTCGTGCGCGTGCCATGTGGAACGTTACGGTCCACATTGGTCACAATCACGTCGGCATTGGCGATTACGGCGCCGCTTGGATCGAACACCAATCCAGTCACGCTGCCGGTTCCGATCTGCCCCAAACTGATGGGTGGCATCAACAACACACTTGCGACCAGACACATCACTCGAAACAGATGGCTTTGAAACTCGAAGCTGATTTCTGTAAGCACGGCTGACTCCTTCGGCATAGAGGCGCCTTACTAGAAAGAACACAGGGATGCAGCGTCAGTCAGCTGCAGAGGCATGGGTTGGGGCTTTACCATCTTTTCGTAACCGTTGTCAAGAGTTGGCAAACTTGTGGAGGGATGCGTAACGAAGATTCGGGTTCGCAGATTGGTCCGCAACCTGAATCTCTTCGGGCCACAACGCTCATAGTAGCTGTTCGCACCCTTTCTGGACATTGACAGATGGTCCTCCCAATGTCGTATTGCAATTCGGACTTTGAAAGGAATCTCGATGAACGACTTCCGCTGAAATATTTTTGAAAAGCCGATCGACTTCGCTAGGTTAAAAGGCGAACTACGACAGCAATTGCAAGCTACCCCCAGCGAACGCCGGCCTGGTGCCACCGGCGAATACCACGCTCAGGTTTGGAGCCTTCAGTCCGAACTGGGTGGAAAAGGTTTGCAGATCCGCCAATGCGGTCGGATAGTGGAAAGCATCGACGACAGCGATCGCGCCAAAACCTCCGGCGGGATTCGTCTTGAACAGGTTTGGATTACACGCCGATGCTTTGGGCACGAGGCTGTACACGCAGGCGAGCGATGCCGCGCAGGACGGTCTACTTGCGGTGGTAACGCCTTCTCTCGCGGCTCGATCGAGTGTCGAATTTATGTTAAATGCTCGCCCGAACCAGAAGATTGCCAAGAGAATGAGAAACAATATAGGCAAAACAAATGCGGCTTCAACAATCTCTTGTCCGGCATCGTCACGTGATGCTAGGCGTAAGGCCGTTGTTAGCAACTCTAGCCAGTTCCGCCGATCACACTCAGTTGTACGCGCCTCGTTCATACGCCCTAGTTCAGGTTAGTCATGATGGCCTCTGCTGGTATCTGCGTCACTCCGTTCGCATAATTTGCGCTCGGAGCAAAGAAGCGGATAACACCTCCAAATCGCCATTAGAAAGGATAGCTAATCAGAATGTGAGTAGTTTCGAGAGTCGTGACGCTAGCACCTGTTGTCTGGAATGTATTGCGGCAAACCTCTTTCGCTGGCAATCCGATCCAGCACTCGTCGTACCCGTAACCCGCCCAGCGAAGTGTCGACTTCAATCGCCGGACATTCCCGCGTGCAATCGTCTACCACCGTCAACATGCGAATCACTCTTCCCGTGCTCACGCTATTTAAGCTTGAAATGCTCCGCAGTGGCACGCTCCGAATAGTTCTTGAAAGATCGTTGGATTAGACCGAGAAGCCAATCACCTTTCCAGAGAGCAGAAATGCCCCCCAGCCGCCCAATTTCTTCGCTGACTCAGTGATTTCGCGTCGAATGTCATCTTTGTCTTCGCTCACAGTCAAAAAACCTCCCACAACCGCCAGATTGAAGCTGGGTACTTCTATGCTCTTAGAGACCGTGCAGCGCAACTAATTACGCAACTAATTGAAATGCTTGTCTCTCCTGTCCAGAACTGCCTCGATCTCGACTGCGATCTTTGGATGGTTGATTGTGATTGAAATCACAGACAAGAGTTAGGTGGTTCACACATAATCCCGCCCCAACTGCGGGAATCACCTCCAGTGAAAAACAGGCGAATCATCGTCACCCATTACGGCGGACCTGATGCGCTCCAGCTTCTTGAAGACGAGTGTCCCGAACCGAAGCGTGGTGAAGTGCGGGTGAGGGTGCTGGCGGCAGGTGTGTCGCTGCCCGATGTGATGGCGCGAGAGGGTATTCACCCCGAAACGCCCTCTGTGCCCTTCACGCCGGGTTGGGACTTGATTGGCACGGTGTCTTCGTCGTTGCCATCGGGGCCGTAGCTTGGAGCTTGTACGGGCACTAGAGTGCTCTCGTGCATACACGAAATCATGAGCACAGGCAGCAGTGGAGGTAGCACTCGACCACGCACGAATCCCAAACACGCAGATCAGGATCGCTTCCACGCTCCGGCCTGAGCGATAGTCAGCCGACGCGACTAGTTAGAAAGATCGTCATCCTAATTTTACCCTCCTCGGCGGACTAGCCCTACTCGGAGTGGGAGAGCCGCTTGGAGATCAGCGTCGCGTGGAGGATGCCATCCTTGCCCATAGCGCCCTCGCAAATCACGTAGTCACCGTCCTTAACCTGCCTAGCGTCAATATCGTTAACCTTCTTGTCTCCATGGTACTGACTGACCCATTTCGTTGAACTGTCATACACGACGGTCCTCTCGAAATTCCCACCCGACTTTCTAACTCTCAGCATGGACTTGTCCTTGTCGCTCGTTGCAATCCTGCCTTCCCAGCGCGCCTCCTTCATTTTTGCAGGAGCTTCTTGCGCAATCACGACTTGCGCCAGCGGAACGACTACTAACAACGCCAACAGCAGACCGAATTGTTTCTTCAGCATATTTCCTCCTGATCCGGGATCACCGGAAAAAACTGAACTATCGTAGGGAGACTAGGGCCGAACCCATTCAGTACAGCACTTCGCTTTCACCTTTTTCGGCAATTAGGCTTTGAAACGCAGCGACGATTTTGTCGCGTCGTGCCATCACGGCTTTCACTTGCTCCTTGTCGAGGTACCGTTTCAATGTTTCTGTCAGCTGGTTCGCGTCCAGCGACTTGAGTTTTCCCAACAATTGCCGGTCGCAGCGCACGAGATCTTTAGGGTTCTTCAGCTCCTTGTTGAGACGAAAAGCACGAGTGAAATCGATCCTCCAGATCTTCCAATCCTCGCCGATCAGCACGTTGGTCAAATTGATGTCGGCATCTGCGACCAACTGATCGAAGACCCGAATCTTGTACATCTGATTGTTCCAAGCATCTGCATCCGGGGCGGTTAGTTTCTGTCGATGACGCTCGACCTCATCCATCCTCACAGGTACCCACCAACTGAGCGAGCCTATGTGACCTCCCCATTTCCGTTCGACATACACCGGAATCATGTCGTCCATTCCTAGCAACTCAGCAAGCGCATACGCGGCGATATTGTTCTTGTAGGAGTCTACGAAATTCAGTTCTGTGCCAGTGGCGAACTGCATGACCGCTTTGTGTTCATCGATGGACTGGAAAGAGGCATCATGGGTCAAGAGGCCATCCGAAAGGGTAAGCCGTTTGGTGTTAGTTACACCTTTCTTCGCATCGCGGCTGTCCACCACCTTGGCCGTGAGCAGGAAATTTTTCATCTGCTCCTTCGTCAGGCTGGGCTTGTCTGCCGCAAACACAACGAGGCTGGAGGTCAGATAGACCAGCGAGGCAAAGACGAGACAACGCCCACGCAGATAGAGTGGCTTCATGGTGATCCTCCACCGAGCTAGCTGGATTGCGTTCTTTGATGTTGGCAATTTTACGAATCGCGTATACTTCCATCGCGGCCCACAAAACAGCAACTCCTTTTCTATTGTCCCCTGCGCCCTGTGGATCATTCGTCCGAAGCCGAATAACGTCCATAGAGGCACTCTGAAGCGATATGAATTGATCTGAAGCATTGTCGAAAATACGCACGTACTACTCCCTGATGTCCGAATTTCAGTTTCCGCCAAAAAGACTCATGAGCTCGCGAAAGTCGATGTCGCGTCAATGAGAAACTCTTCTTGCCATTTCCATTTTCCTTCTCCAAACCGCCAAGGTTCGGCTGGGTATGGATCTTTCAGTGCCATCGCTTGCCTTGCTCGGCTCAGAAGGTCCCGGACGCGTAGCACTCCCGGAGGTTTTGTCTGGACTAATCTTCGCCACAAATGCATCCCATGTTCCCCCTCCGAACTGTGGCTGCGCGGCACTTACCGTCGGGAAGTGGTTCGAGGTGGTCGGTCCGGCCAGGTAAATGTTACGACGGGAGTCGATGGCGGTTCCGTGGTTAAACTCATCGCCACTGCCGCCAAGGTACGTGGAGTAAATCATGGCGTTGCCAACGGCGTTCAGCTTGGTTACGAAGATGTCATAGCTCCCCGCATTGGCAGGCTGGAAAGGACTCAATGTCGGAAAATCCGTGGATGATGTCTCTCCGCTCACATACACGTTGCCATCAGAGTCTGCGACGATCTCCGCCCCGTTATCATCTCCGTTGCCCCCTAGATAGGTGGAATAGGCCAAGCGTTTACCGCTTGCGCTGATTTTCGCCACAAAGGCGTCTGAGCAAAGAGGAAACGGGCAGTGACTGCCTCCCACAAAATTGGTCTGGAAAGCTCCTACTGTCGTGGGAAAGTCAGTGGAGAACGTCACTCCGGAAACGTAAGCATTGCCTGCAGAATCAACCGTGGTTCCCCATACCCCATCGAAGTCGCCGCCCCCCAGGTAGGTCGAGTAGACGAGCTTGTTGCCCGCCGGATTGAGCTTCGTCAGGAAGCCATCGCAGCCGCCGGCAGGCGCCTGCAGGGGGTTGGTAGGAAAGTCAGTGGAGCAGGTGAAGCCGTTAACGTACGCACTTCCGCTACGGTCAACCGCGATTTGTGTTCCACAGATCTCCCAATCACTCCCGCCCAGGTATGTGGAATAGACGAGGCGGGTCCCCGCGGGATTGAGCTTGGTCACATAAATATCCGGGGCACCGTTTGCGCAGGAGGAGCAAACACGCTGGAAGGCTTGTGCCGTCGTCGGGTAGTCTGTCGAGAAAGTACTTCCTTCGATGTACATGTTCCCGCCCCGGTCTATGGCTATCATTGGGAACAGGTCCTCATCCTTGCCGCCAATGTACGTCGAGTAAGCGAGCTCTGAACCGTCGGGACTCAGCTTGGCAGCGAAGCTATCAACCAGTCCGTTGCTGCAGGAGGCGCAAGCGGGCTGGAACGCGCCTTGCGTGATCGGGAAGTCCGTCGAAAGGGTTTCCCCAGCGACGTAGGCGTTGCCAGCCGAATCCACGGCTATTCCTTCCCCACAATCATCATCACTCCCGCCCAGGTACGTCGAATAGACGACAGCATTCCCTTCTCTATTGAGTTTGGTTACGAACGCATCCGCTGCAATACCAGAAGAGCAGCCAAATACACCGCTGCCTCCTCCGAATTTCGTTTGGGACGCGCCAGAGGTAGTGGGGAAATCGATCGAGTCTGCGGCGCCGATAACGTAAGCGTTGCCCTCAGGGTCGACAGCAATCCCTTGGGTCCCAGCGGGAGCGACGAGGTCATCGCCACTGCCACCCAGAAAGGTTGAGTATTTCAACACCGGGTCGATGACCAATGGTTTGCTGCGGTCATACGAGGCAAGTTCGAAGTTCACTTGATTGCCTTTCAGGACGTAGCTGCCATCCAATAACTTCTTGGTGGGTAATGTCTTATTCTCTGCTCCTGCTGGGGCGCTCCGCTGTTCAACTCTTGAGCTTTGACTCTTAAGTGCCGACTGCATTTGGTACACAACGGGCTTATGGAATCGAACCTCGCCGGCTTCAGTCTGCAAAAGCAGGTCGCCATTAACGTCGATTTTGGATTTCGCACCTTTGTTTTTGGATTGGCCAACTCCCAATTCGAGCGCGATTTGGCTGGGATCAGCGCCAGCGGCAACGACGAAGTCATATTCGAGTTGCCCCTGGTTGCCGTAGTACACCAAGTTCACCCCGGGATAAACACCTCTATACTCCACCCGGGTGTAATTCGGCACGTTGGTCCGCCACTTCGAAGAGTCTCTGCCGATGAGGTAGTTGCTTTTCCCCGGCAATTCGTTAGTCCCCTTAACTCGTGCGTTCGGACTTGCCCCGACGAGTTTCATTCGCAGCACTGTATTCGGGAGCTGGGCAATTCCCCTTGGACCCGACGGAGGAGCTCCAGCCTCAAAATGCGAACGCAATGCCATACCGGCCAATTGCGCGCCACTGGCCTTTTGAATTGGCTTTCTCAGATCCAGTACAGCCTCATTCCCGGTCAGAAACAGCGCGAAACCCTGGCCGCGCGCCAGGAACTTCACGCGCGCGTCTGTCTGCCCACGATTAGCTTCGAAGCTCAACGGCAATTGACCATACCGCTGCAGTACGCGCCTGTTCGTTGCATGGCTTTTACTTGCGCGAAGAGAAAGATGGTCCTGGTCGGAAATGTCGGATATGGGCCTGCCTGTCGTATCAGACTTTGAGGTTGTGTCGGAAACGCCTTTTCTGGTGACCGCGCCCGGGCGCAGCGTGAACCAGAGCAGAAGAAACATTATCAGCATTATCGCCAAGCCGGGCTTCGCGAGCTTGTGTAATCTACCGTTATCGATGGCTTTCATGTGTTCCTCCAATGGAATATTTCGTGGAAGCAATGCCCCGAGTCTCCCGTTGCCTACGATCCTGTTAGCTCAGTTATCTGTTGACTGGAACTGCGCGGAAGCCGTGCGTGACGTTGTTCGTGTCCGTGTCTGTTCCTACGATTGCCCCTCCTGGATTGGTACCAAAGCGTGCGTACCAATTGCTGCGTAAAGATCGACGGATCTGTATCCAGCGCAAGTCCTCGTCATATGTCCACTCGTTAAACAAAAACGGAATCCATGGTCAGATCAGCTCATGTAACAGCATTTTTTTTGGGGGGATTTCTGGGGACTGCTCGAAGATCACGCGTAAAAGTAGCTTTGTGCTCGAACAGATCACGCGTAAAAGTAGCTTTGTGCTCGAACTTTGTGCTCGAACTTTGTGCTCGAACAGTTGACTTTGCCGTTATCTAAGGGTACTGTGAGCCGAACGCGAGGTCCGCGGTCGCGTGGGGGTGATCCGTGGATAGCTCGGGCGAACCTATTTCCCAGCTTCTGCAAAAGTGGCGAGCAGGCGACTCTAAAGCACTAAATTCTTTGGTGCCGCTCGTCTACGCAGATCTGCGCCGATTGGCACACCATTACCTGCAGAAGCAGCGTCCTGATCAAACTTTGCAGAGCACGGCTTTAGTGCACGAAGCCTATCTACGTCTTGCTAAGCATGAAAAGATGCACTTTGAAAATAGAACGCATTTCTTCGCCGTCTCGGCAAAAATCATGAGGCAGATACTGGTTGACTACGTACGCAATCAGCATGCTGCCAAACGTGATGCAGGAATCAAGCTGGTCTTTGACGAAACCATAGTTCCCAAACCGCTTCGTCAGATAAACGTGGTCCTGTTGGACGATGCGTTAGAAGGACTCTCCCGGCTCGATCCAAGGCAAGGCAAAATTGTAGAGTTACGTTTCTTCGGTGGATTGTCGCTTGAAGAGATCGCCCTAATCTTAGGGATTTCCGTGGCCACTGTAAAGCGAGAGTGGATAACTGCGCGACTGTGGCTCAAAAAGCAATTAGCGCAAGGATCTTTGGCATGAGCATGACACCGGACCGCTGGCAACAGATCAAGCTTGTACTCGAGAATGCGATGGAGCTGCCGCCAAAAGAGCGCTCCGCATACGTAGTCAAGGCATGTTCGGATGAAGCACTGCGCCTGGAAGTACAGTCGTTCCTCGCGCTCGGCGATGAGGAGGCTCTGACTGGTCTTCTCGAATCGTCGACACGCCCTATTGCTCTGATGCCCGGAACCAAACTCGGCGACTATGAAGTGCAGTCGCTACTTGGGGCGGGCGGAATGGGGGAAGTTTACCGGGCACGCGATCCTCGACTCAGACGTGACGTTGCTATTAAAGTTCTGCCTTTACAATTATCCAGTGATCTCGATCGATTGCGGCGTTTCGAGCAGGAAGCGTGGGCGGCGGCCGCACTGAACCACCCCAACATTCTCGCTGTGCATCAGATGGGCTCTTATAATGGTGCACCTTATCTCGTATCGGAACTGCTCGACGGAATAAATCTGCGCGGGCAGCTTCGGAGCGGTCCACTGCCTTTGTCGAAAGCGATTGACTATTGTATCCAGATTGCCTATGGGCTGGCGGCGGCGCACGACAAAGGTATCGTGCACCGGGATCTAAAGCCAGAGAACCTGTTTGTCACTAAAGAGGGACGGGTGAAGATTCTCGACTTCGGTTTGGCGAAGCTCATGCACACCGAATCTGAATCGATTGCGAGTGCACGCACCCTCGATTCCGAGACCACGCCTGGCGTGGTGATGGGCACTGTCGGCTATATGTCACCCGAGCAGGTGCGCGGACAGAGGACAGATCACCGTGCCGACATTTTCGCTTTTGGAGCAATTCTTTACGAGACACTAACGGGCAAGCGTACCTTTCAAAAAGCAACGTCTGTAGAAACGTTGAATGCAATCCTAAACGAGGACCCAGCTGGCATTTCGCAGCTCATTCCGAGTATTCCACCAGCATTAGAGAGGTTGGTACATCGCTGTTTGGAAAAGAATCCAGAGCAGCGTTTTCAATCAGCCTCGGATTTGGCGTTCGCGCTAGAGGCATTGTCAAATTCAGCAGGACGGTCACTGAGTACCATGGACTCGCAGCGATCAAAGCAAGCGCCGTCGAGTTCCAAAGCTCCGCCATACCGACGTTTTATTTGGCTGGCAGCAACAGCCCTTGCGCTCATTGTGGGGGGGCTCGCGATTACTCGCTTCTACAAATTGCGTGAGCACTCGTTCGGACCTGCTCCGATTCAAACCATTGCAGTTCTGCCCCTTTCGAATATTTCAGGTGACGAGAGTCAGGATTATTTCGCAGATGGAATGACAGAGGCTCTAACAACTGATTTGGCACGAATGGGGAGCCTGCAGGTTATTTCGCGCAGCTCGAGTGCGCAATATAAGGGAACAAAGAAGCTACTCTCTGCCATTGCGGCTGACTTACATGCGGACGCGATTGTCGAGGGTTCCGTCCAACGCTCAGGCGATCGGGTACGAATTACGGCTCAATTGATTAGCGCTGCGACTGATAAACACATATGGGCTGAAAGCTACGAACGAGATTTTCGCGACGTATTGGCCCTGCAGGATGATGTTGCTTCTGCCATCGCCACGCAAGTTCAACGAACGCTGGGTGGACCGCAACCTCTTAAATTGGCAAAACCAGCGGCTGTAAGCCCTGAAGGTTACGAGATTTATCTCAAGGCCAATTACTATTTTGGTCAGTTCGACCTACAGAAGGCAATTGAATATTACAACCAAGCTATTCGACTTGATCCAAACTATGCTCCAGCATACGCCCACATGGCCGATCCCTATTTCTTTCTAGGTTTCTTTAGTGCCATACCACCACAGCAAGCTTGGGGCAAGGTAAAAGAACTAGGCGCCCTAGCGGTTCAAAAAGACGACCATCTGCCTGAAGGACATGCCGCGTTGGCATCGGCAAAGCTGCACTACGATTGGGATTTTGCGGGAGCCGAACAGGAATTCAAGAGAGCTATCGAATTGAATCCGAATAACGCGGACATTCGTCACGGCTACGCGCATTACCTAATGGCTATGGGACGCATGGATGAGTCTGCCGCTGAAAGCAGACGTGCGCTTGAACTGGACCCCGTCGACGACGGACTGACCGATTGCCTCTGCTGGCATAGCTATGCCGCTGGCAAATATGAAAGTTCGATTCAATTAGCTCTTGAAGTGCTGAAGAGGCAGCCCCAGGACACTTGGGAAATGACCATTCTGGGCTGGGATTACGAACAGAATGGTTCGCTAGACCGTGCAGTGGCTCAATTCAAGAAGGCTGTCGAAACTGAGCCCAAAGGTAGTCCCTTATCGACGTTTCTGTTCGCCGGACTCGGTGAGGCTTATGCTCGTGCTGGAATGAAGAGCGACGCAGAACAAGTCCTGAAGTCTTTGATTGAGAAATCGAAGCAGTCTTATGTTTCTCCATTTGATATTGCATTGATCTATACAGCGTTGGGACAAAAAGACACAGCCTTCGAATGGCTCACTAAGGCCGTGAATGAACGTTCGACCTTTCTCGTGTATAGCAAATGGGAACCGAGGCTTGCGCCACTGCGCACTGATCCAAGGTTCCATCAAATGCTGAAGAAAATCGGGTTCCCTAGTTGAAGGATGATCCGATCGCGATTCTGGCAAGCACTTGAAAGTACAAGCACAGGCGTAGCGTTTTGAGCTCTATCGCCTGCTTTTGCGCCCTACTCAACAAGTGGGCTTCTTCTCAAAAGCGTAACTGGATTCGTGGGTGTACTGCTATTTTGATGCCATTCTCTCGGAAGTAACAGGCAGCGCCTTTCACCATCCAGCCGTGTGTAGGGCATTCGATCCTTTGGGCAAATACCATTGAGGGCCGGTGTGTCTAAAGGAGGTACCATTGTCGTGCAGTTTCTCCCGAGCTCACTCGAACGGAAGATCGCGCCTTTCGGTTACTATCCCAAGTGGTCAGCCGATAGCTCGCAGGTGTTGTTTCTGACACACTTTAGTTCGATCGACGCTTGCAACCGGTTCTTCGTCGCGCAGCTTGATGGCAGCCCGCCTCGGGAAGTTATGGCCGAGGCCCTTGCACAGAACCAATTATGCGCTGCCTCAGCCGCATGGTATCCGGATGGAAAGAGAATCACCGCCTGGGTCGGAACTTCCTCATCAACTCCCGCTTTTTGGACCGCGCCGGTTGTCGGCGGGCCCGCTATTAAGCTGGAGATTGCGCCCGCGATCCACAAAGAACTCGCACAGGCTTCCGGGGACGTTAGAGCTGGTCAGCAGTTGGGGGAATACTCCTTTTCCTGGTCACCTTCGGGCGACGCTATTTATTTCGAGCGCGGCTACCGAGGGGCGAAAAACATTTGGAAGATGACTGTCGATCCCGGAATGCTGCGAGCTACTCGAATCGATCGCCTCACCACTGGCCAGGGCCCCGATGCCGCCCTTGCGGTTTCTGCCGATGGCACACGGCTGGCCTTTACAGCAAAGTCGCAGCGGATTCAGACCTGGCTCTTCCCGTTCGATGCCAGAACTGGCCAGATCAAAGGCGCCGGTAATGCGGTCACTTCGCCCGGGAGGACATCAATAGAACCGAGCCTGTCGCGGGACGGTATGAAGGTTGCCTATTTCGTTCCCCATGGCGAGAGCTACGGGCCGGGTTTCGGCGACATCCGAAACGAAGTTTGGGTGAAGTCGCTGGTGGATGGGACCGAGGTTCCGGTTCCCGCTGACGACTATTCGAGTTGGTTTCCGCTGTGGTCGCCCGACGGTACGAAACTTATCTACAATCGCAGAAATCTCAGAACAAACGAGCATCAGCTCATGCTTTGGTCAAGCCAAACCCACGACCATGAGCAACTTGCAGCGCCGAACACTCCTATGCTTGTTTGGGATTGGTCTCGAGACGGCAAGTGGTTGCTGGGTGAGCATGAAGGTGATATTTGGTTGATTCCGTTCCCTTTGGAGCCACGTGCGGAAACAGCGGCCCAGAAGGTTGTTTCCAATCCGGCGTACAAGCTTTATCAGCCACACCTCTCTCCGGACTATCG
>JBKOUZ010000105.1:0-9102 GCA_046723715.1 Acidobacteriota bacterium
TTGGCAACAGTGACGTGAGCGCGAATGCTTTGAAGCCATCGCCATTCACTTCCGTGTGGCGGTAGACTCCCGGCTCATTCTCGATGGTTTCGCGGCGTCCTTCCATATCTCCGAGAAATTGCTGTGCCCGATGGACGCTCACTTCTACCTCTTTGGCGCGGGTTACTACGGCTTCGGAGGCGTAGGACCTCACCAGCTTGGGCCAATACTTTGCCAGCAGATCGGTGCTGGCAAAAATGTCGGCCCAGATGACCCGCCCGTTCACCGCAACCACTACACCGACAGCATTGCGCTCACGCAACTGATGAATCAGGCTTTGGTAATTCTGCTCGATGGGCTTGGCTACGGCGTCCACCTGCTTGCGGACTTCGGAGTTCTCCATGACTCGCGCGTAGGAAGTTGTGCGACCGACTTCGCTCTGTGCCATCGGTACCGGGCCCGCCAGCGCCATCACCTGCTCTTTCTGCTTATTGACCGCATTCCAGACCTCTTGCTGATTCTTGTCGCCCATCGCCTTGGCGCGCACCGAAGGTTGGGCCATGATTGCCATGGGAGCGGGGGCCTTGGGATCGTTTCCCGCGCCACCATACATTGCCTGGGAAGCACCGAAGCGCTCGCTGGTGGCCACCCAGCGGCCCGGCTCAACGCAGAAGACGCTGAGGTCTACGGGGTCGCTTTCCGCGGGCACAATGCGATCCTTGCCAATGACGCGGTCCTGCTTCCCTCCGGTCACGATCTCACCGGCGAGGAGGAGTAGAGGACGCTTGGAATTGTTGATCAGCACGAGGCGGTTGACTTCGCCTCCACCGCTGCGAATGCCCGGCGTGGGATGGCGGCGAATCAGGCCCTGCACGCTGCCGGCTTCGGCAACCACAACTTCGCCCGAGCGGAGGCCTTCGTCGAGAGTGAGAAATTCGTTGGTCGGATAACTTTTAGCTGCGACCACAGGGAAGATAGTGAGATTGCCGTTTCGGATAGGATCGAGCACTTTATAGTCCGCGCTCGGGGTCACTTCTCCAGCGTGGGCGTCGCGCTGTTCCAATACGACAAAGCCCGCAACAATCAACAGAACCATCAATGCCAAAAATGTTTTCGGACTCATAGCGGCTCCTTCGGGGACGCGCGATGGCGTCCGTCGCCAGTTGAGGCGAGTGCGCCCACTTCCGTGGGATGAAGACGTGTCCGGGTTACCGGCGTCACTCGAACCGGGCGCACTGCCCATTTCGACTCCGCAGAAGGAACGTAGAAGGTACATCCTCTTGCGCCGTTAATTTCAGAGGACGAGGGTCCCTCGACTGCGTGCTCGTTCACTTCGAGAGCTAGCATCCTCGGTCGGGGATGACAGAGGAAATTTGAAAGCTGGCTCCGCCAGTCGCCCGCCTCACGTAAAATTGAAGAACAACACCGGAGCCGCTTCTGTTTTGTCTTTTCTTGACCAATTAAATCCGCAACAGCGCGAGGCTGTGGAAACTACCGAAGGACCGGTGCTGATCCTGGCGGGCGCGGGGAGCGGGAAGACTCGCGTAATTACCTACCGCATTGCGTATCTCATCGAGCACAAGGGCGCGATGCCGGAGTCCGTTCTCGCCATGACCTTCACCAACAAGGCCGCCGCCGAGATGGGTGAGCGCGTGGAAAAACTTGTCGGTAGGTTGAGTATTGCCAAGCCGGTGATCTCGACTTTTCATTCTTTTTGCGTGCGCATGCTGCGGCGGGACATTGAAGCTCTGCGAATTCCCTCGACGGTGCCGGGCCAGCCTGCGATTGGGCATACAAAGAATTTTGTGATTTACGACGAATCCGATCAGCAGTCTGTAGTGAAGTCGCTGATGAAACGGTTTGGACTCGATGATAAGGAACTCACGCCGCGGACAGTGCTCGGCCGCATTTCGTGGGCGAAAAATCACATGCTAGATCCGCAGGAGCTCTATCTGCAGTCGGCAGATCCAAAAACCGAGCGCGTGGCACATTTGTATGAGGAGTATCGCAAGGAACTGCGCAAGGCGAACGCGCTCGACTTTGATGACCTGTTGCTTGAGGCGGTGCGACTGCTGAAATCGGCGCCGCACGTGCGCGACTACTATAACCGGCGCTTCCAGTATTTGCTGATTGATGAATACCAGGATACGAATCGGCCGCAGTACGAGTTAATGCGCATGCTCGCCGGTAAGCTTCACAACGTGTGTGCCGTCGGCGACGAGGATCAGTCGATCTACTCGTGGCGTGGAGCGGACATTCGCAACATTCTCGAATTTGAGCAGGATTTCCCCGAGGCGAAGATTATCCGGCTCGAACAGAATTACCGCTCGACACAGAACATCCTGCAGGCGGCGTCGGCCGTGGTAGCGAACAACATACGACGCAAGGGGAAGAATCTCTGGACCTCGCGGCAGGGCGGGACCAAGATCGGCTACTACGAGGCGCCTGATGGAGAGAACGAGGCGCTGTTCGCGGCGGATTGGATCGCGCGCTACCTTCGCGAAGCCAACGATCGCGGGGAGACTCCGAGAGCGGCGGTGTTGTATCGAACCAATTCCCAGTCGCGCTTGTTTGAAGAGGCGATGCGGCGGTATGGCTTGAAGTATCACGTGGTCGGCGGATTCTCGTTCTATGAGCGCGCCGAGATCAAGGACATGATCTCGTATTTGAAAGTTATTCAGAACCCGGACGACACCATTTCTTTGCTGCGCGTGATCAACACTCCCGTGCGCGGCATCGGCAAAGGGACCATCGATACTCTGGAACGCTTGGCACTGGAAACTGGGCTGTCCTTGTGGGGAGCAGTCGGCGAGGCGATCAAACGCCAGTTGCTGCCCCCACGCGCAGTCACTTCGCTTACGAACTTTCAGCAGTTGATCGAGGATGCGCGAGCAATGCTGGCGGGTAACTTCGTCGAGCAGTTGGAACAGACATCGGCGGAATCCGGGGCTCCTTCCGCGGAGGTGGCGTTCAACAGTCCCTCTGCCAGAATCGAGGCCGCGTCCGCAGAAGACGCGACGGCTTTCGATCCGGTGGAGTTCGGGAACTTTTCGTTTGACTTCGGGACCGGCGAAGCCGAATCGGGTGCAGGCGAAAGAAAAGGCTCCCTCGAGTCCGTTCGGGATGACAACCGGGCTGACGCGCAACCCGAAACCCCTGCTCGCGAGACAAGTGAGACGGACGAAACACGAGAATCGGATGCGTTTCCTGCTCCGACTGTAAGCACTGCGGACATTCTCAAGTTCCTGATTGACCGCACCGGGTACATCAAACTGCTGGAACAAGAGGACACTCCGGAGGCTTACTCGCGGATTGAGAATCTGCGGGAACTGGTGAACGCCGCCATGGACTCGCGCGACCGAGGGGAGACGCTCGACCAGTTTCTGGATCATGCGGCGCTGATCGCGGATGCCGACGACTACGACCAACGCGCTCAGATCACTCTGATGAGCCTGCATGCCGCCAAGGGACTCGAGTTCCCGCTCGTATTCCTCAGCGGACTGGAAGAAGGACTTTTTCCCCACTCCCGCACCATGCTCGTGCCCGAGGATATCGAGGAAGAGCGCCGCCTCTGCTACGTGGGCATGACGAGGGCGATGGATCAGCTCATATTGACGAGGGCCGTCTACCGCCGCCGTTACGGCACCGATCTACCCGAGGCCAGCGTGCCCTCAAGATTCCTGGAAGAAGTCCCGGGGCCGCTAATCGAAGAACTGGGCCGAAGCCGGGCCCGTGTAGGCACGGCCTCTCAGGCTGTCCCCGCCGGGCGAAGTCCGGCTGCTTTCGACAGCGAGAGCGCGCATTACTCCTACGAAGACGAAGACCAGAGCGCTTCATGGCATGAGAAGAGCCGACCGCAAGCATCGAAGCAGAACGCGGCCGCGCGCGCTTACAACTCGATCGAGAACATCGCCGAATTCTTCGCCAGCCGCGGCAAAAAATTCAGCGCCCCCAAATCTGCGCCGGTCGAAGAGCCCACGGGCAAGCGCGGATTCCGTCCCGGACAGCGCGTCCGCCATCCCAAATACGGGGAAGGCACCGTGTATCAGCGCGAAGGAGACGGCGAAGAAGCCAAGATTACGGTACAATTTCCACGCTTCGGCTTGAAGAAGCTGGTGGAAAAGTATGCCCAGCTGGAGAAAGCCTGAATACATTGGGAAATTATGTAATTCGTTAATTGAGTCATTTGTTTACGCACCGCTGGCCGATTTTCAATTGTGCAATTACTCAATTTCCCAATTGCAAAATTCGTGCGAAGAAAGAGTTCATGGCAAATACATCCACATTAAGCAGAGACGAACGCAAGAAGGTGAAACGTACCGCTCGCAAGAAGCGCAAGGCGGAGAAACCGCTTAAGCCCCGCGATTATCCGCGCGGATCGAAGAAGCCCAAGGTCAAGAAATTGGCCCGCGGCCAGGCGAAGCGGTAAGCAAGATTCAGCGGTTACGGTCCGAAAACCCACTTCTCCCAAAACCGGGGAGAAGTGGGGCACCCTTTGGGTGATTGCTTCTGCTCAGGAGAACCCGACTCTTTGTCACAACCAGGCACCACCGAGCCTCCATCCAAAGACGTTGTGCGCACCTCCGAGAACCAGCTTTTCTGCTGCAAATCCATCGACAAGCTGATTTCCGAGGCGGAAGACCCTGAACGAAAACTGAAGAAGACGCTGGGCCCGTGGTCGCTGACGGCCTTGGGCATCGGCGCGATCATTGGTTCGGGCATCTTCGTTCTTACCGGCACCGCGGCCGCCGGCGAATATTTCCAGGCGCCTTCCATTCTGCACGCGCAAGTGCTCGATATCATCGTGAACTTCCTGCGGGGTGGTGGAACCGCGCAGGTTCTGATGCACGGGCGCCCGCCGGCCGGTCCTTCGATTGCCATTTCATTTTTTCTGGTGGCCGTGGCCTGCAGTTTTGCCGGACTGTGCTACGCGGAACTGGCCTCGATGATTCCCATCGCGGGCAGCGCCTACACCTACTCCTACGCGACGCTCGGCGAAATCTTCGCGTGGATCATCGGCTGGGACCTCATTCTCGAATACGTCGTCAGCAACGTGGTGGTGGCGATTGGCTTCAGCGCGTATACCAAAGCGCAGTTGTCGTCATTCGGCTTGAACTTGCCGGATCGATGGTCCACTCCCGTTTGGGAATCCGGGCACTGGACCGGGGCTTACTTCAATGTGCCCGCGTTCCTGATCATCTTCATCCTCACCGTGCTGCTGGTGCGTGGGATCAAGGAATCGGCGGAAGCCAACAATATCATGGTGCTGATCAAGATCAGCGCCATCGTGATTTTCCTGGTGGTGGGCGGCGCGCTGGTGAATTCCGGCAACTGGAAGCCCTTTGCGCCGTCCGGATTTGGCGGCATCGTTACCGGGGGCGCCATCGTTTTCTTCACCTACATCGGTTTCGATTCCGTCTCCACTGCCGCGGAAGAGGCCCGCAACCCGCAACGCGACTTGCCTATTGGGATTATTGCCTCGCTGATTGTCTGCACGTTACTTTATGTCGGCGTGTCCATCGTGCTGCTGGGGATGATGAAGTACACGACGTTCATCTCCGGGGACGCCGCTCAGGCTCCCGTCGCCTACGCCCTGAAAACGCTGGGCGCGAGTCGCTGGTCCCGCTCCATCATCGTGATCGGCGCGCTCACGGGCATGATCTCATCGCTGCTGGTGTTCCAGTACGGTCAGGCGCGCATCTGGTACGCCATGTCGCGAGATCGGCTGTTCCCCCGCTTCTTCTCGGCGGTTCACAAAAAATTCCAGACGCCGCACGTCTCTACCTGGATTGCTGGATTCGTGGTCGGAATTCCCTCAGGAATCTTCGCCATCAGCGACGCCGCTGACCTGTCCAACATCGGAACCTTGTTCGCCTTTGTGCTGGTGTCGCTGGGCGTGATCATTCTGCGGCGGACGCAGCCCGACCGGCCTCGTGTCTTCAAGGTGCCGCTGGTACCGTGGTTCCCTCTGATCTCGATTGTGCTTTGCGGCGGGTTGATGACCGGACTGACCGTGATTACCTGGGTCCGGTTCATCGTGTGGCTCGTGCTCGGACTTTTGATCTACATCTTCTACAGCCGGCACCGTAGCGAGTTTGCCCACAAGTAGGAAAAGCCCCACTCAAGCCAACATCGGCTTGAATCGGGGCACCCCGCCTAATTACTTCGTTGCGGCTAGCGGCTGTTTCTGCTGTTGGTCCAACCGGTCGACCATTTCCTTGGGCAAGGCGTGCAGCAGTTCGAGGAAAGCTGCGTTTGTCCAGCCGAAGCCGACCACATTCATTTCGTAGCCTAGTTCGACGTGAGCTTCGGAGGATCGCGTGACCACGTTGTACTTCTCGCGGATGTTGCCGTCGCGTCGGAAATTCTCTGCAACTGTGGAAAGAAAATTGTAGGAGATGCGATCGGCGTCCGCGTTATAGCCGTATCTCCGCAGAGCATCGATGGCAATCATCTCGATATTCCCCCATCCGTACGGGAGATCCCACTGGGCACCGGAGTCAAAGGTGCTCATGGGGAGTCCGCCTGGCTGCTCGAAACCTTTCAGGTTGGCCTCGACTCCCTTAGCTTGTTCTGAAGTCGCCAGGCCTGCCCATAAGGGATAAAACATGCTGGCGTAGCGATACGTCGAGCCCTTGCCTGTTTCGAAATTAAAATCGAAAAACGTTTTGTATTCGTCATTCCACAGATATCGGGTAATCAGCCTCTTGCGATCCTCGGCTCGTTCATTCCATTTCTTCGCGTCGTCGCCGTGTCCCATCCAAAGGCTTATCTGCTCCATGTCTTTTTCATTTTTGTAGAGCAGGCTGTTCAGGCAAACGGGGGCGTAGTGATGCGTGGCCGAGCCGAACGCGCCGAAACGGAAGCTCACATCGAAGCCGGACTCGCGCATGGAGCGATCGCCCTTGTAGTAATCCCGGCTCAGTTTGAACTCACGGGATGTCTCGCACGTGGGGCGCGCCATGGTGGTCGCTGTGTCGCAAACTTGCAGCGTGTAGGCTGCTCCTGCGACGGAGCTTTTCGCCTCGGGACGATTCTCGTAGACATAGCTGTCGGCCTGTCCGGGGTGAAGAAAGAAGTATTGGGAGACTTTGCGATAGAAGCCGGTCTCGTCTTTGACTGCTTCCTGCGGCGGGCCATCCCCGAAATCGTAATAGCGCGAAAGCCCCGTCTGACCAGCAAGGTGAGGGTCGCGAGTCCACATTTCATAGTCCTGATTCAGATCCTTGTAAGCGCGCTCCAACCAAGCCTGGTTCTGTTTTTTGTCTTTCGCGGAACCCTGTTTCAGCAGCGCCTGGTACACGTCTACAAACATGGAACTGACAAACGGCGGCTGCGACCTGGTCAAATAATAGGTGCGATTGGCGTTGAGCATGGCGCCATAGTTCTCGATCTCGAAAAAGAAGTTGTCAACCATGCCTCGCGCTAATTCAAGACGGCCGGCCTGCAGCAGGCCGCGGATGATGAAGTAACTGTCCCACCCATACATCTCATTGAAGCGGCCACCGGGAACGACGTACCTGTCGGGCAGATAGAGCAGGCCGGGGGGATCGATGTTGCCGCTGGTGATCTCGCCCAGGCGTTCGATTTTTCTCGGCAGATGTTCGACCCGCACTTTGCATTTGCCGCTGAGTTCGTGAACCGCGAGCGGCTCCTCATATCCTGCCGGAAGATACAGCACGGGAGTGTCGGCGATCTTGGGATCGACGATGCTCTCACAGTTTGTCATGGACCGCGTAAGCGTATCCCAAGCATCGGAGATGTAGTTCTGGATAGGTTTCAGTCCCTGCTTGTCACCGCTCTGAGGCGCGGCAATGACGTGAATCGGAGTCGTGCATAAAATCAATGCGACTAGCAGGTAACGAAGAGGTGAAAATAAGAGAAATTGCTTATGCTTCGAAATTGGCATCTCGCATCGTCCGGGAAGTCTCGCCATCATAAACGCGGCAGGTAAATGCCGCAAAGAAATTGGAACCACGCCGGGAGGGCACGGTTGACGGCGATCACTGCACACTTGGTTTATGCTATGTAGTTTGCCGTTTCGCGTTCCAGGGAGAAACAAGTGAAAAAACGTGTGGGTGCGGACGCCTCCGTCCGGGCTGGCTCGCCTCGCTTCGCTGCGTGGACTCTGCGGGGTGTCGCTCTCGCAGGTATCTGTTTGATCGTCTTTTCATCCATCGGCATGTGGGCTCAGGTTCCCGAAAACACTTACCAGGAATTGCACTGGCGAATGATTGGCCCTTTCCGCGGGGGACGCACGCGCGCGGCCGCTGGAGTTCCCAATCAACCGAATGTGTTCTATATCGGACAGGTGAACGGCGGAGTGTGGAAGTCGGACGATTACGGGCGCACCTGGAATCCTATCTTCGACCATGAGCCCACGCAATCGATCGGCGCAATTGCGGTCGCCCCTTCTGATCCGAACATCGTCTACGTCTCCAGCGGCGAAGGATTGCATCGCCCCGATCTTTCCGTGGGCGACGGCATCTACAAGTCGACCGACGCGGGCAAAACCTGGACGCATCTCCCCGGCCTGAGAGATGGGCAACAGATTCCTGCGCTGGCGATCGATCCGCGCGATCCGAACAAAGTATTTGCCGCGGTGCTCGGCCATCCCTACGGACCAAGCCAAGAGCGAGGACTCTATCGATCGACGGACGGCGGGCAGAGTTGGCAACGCATAATCTCGAAAGATGAAAATACCGGCAGCTCGGACGTTGAGATCGATCCCTCCAACCCCGATGTGGTGTACGCGTCCATGTGGGAAGTTCGCGAGGGTCCTTGGGAGGACAACAATGAATACAACGGCGCGGGCGGAGGACTTTTCAAATCGAGCGACGGCGGAGGCACATGGCGTCAACTGAGCAATGGGCTTCCGAAAGATCTTGCGCAGATTTACGTGGCCATTGCGCCTAGCAATCCGCGGCGGATTTACGCCACTCTGGCCACGGCTGGAGGAAAGCTGAATGTTTACCGCTCAGATGACGCGGGCGAAAGCTGGGCGCAGGTCACGAATGATCCACGGCCTTCGGGAAGAATCGGCGGGGGCGATCTTCCCATCCCGCGGGTAGATCCGAAAGATCCGGATATTGTTTACGTTGCCAGCACGGTCAGCATGCGTTC
>JBKOUZ010000149.1:0-4408 GCA_046723715.1 Acidobacteriota bacterium
TAGTTGATGAGAGCGTCCGCATGTCCGCTTTGGGTCACAAGCCGACATATGGGGTGCAATACGTCATGTCCGCTTTACCCCCAAGAGCGACCGCAAAAGCAGACATCGGCAAACTGTCATGTCTGCTTTAGCCCCAATAGCGGACATATGCAGTGCAAACACCAATGTCTGCTAGGGGCCAATAGCGGACATCTGGCCGCTTACTTTTCCGGTAACAGGACAGGATCTGGTAGAAGCACCGAGCTGTAGGTTCGGGCTTGCGCATCAAACACTTGGACGTGAAGAACCGGATAGGCTTGTTTGAGTTTTAGACCCACTGCCAAAGCCTCTTCGGGAGCCTCAAATTTCGCTTTTAATTTTCCATCAACCGACAATACGTATCCGTCGGCCGGCACTGTATCTGCGCGAGGAATCGCAGGCTTTTCTGTTTTGCTGTTCATGACTTTTCCTTGTCGTGTTTTGCAAGCGCCTGCTGCCCCACACCAGAAGACCAAGGATGCTGTGGCAACAGAGCGTGCGCCGCCAATGCCCGCTTGAAGTCCTGCATCGCCACATTGATCCGCGCAGCACTGTTCGCTCTTTCCAGCGTGCGTAATAGGGCCTTTAGATTGCGGTCCTTGTCTCGGATGACCCATCGGCGCATGAAAACCTGCGCATCGTACAACGATGTAATTCGCACCGCAGTGGCAACGAGCGGCAGATGCGCGTCGAAGTGGCGATCGAAAGGTAAGGTCATCCTAGAAATTAGCTGGAGTCAGGTCGTACGAGATACCTAGACGCCCGTGACCGTAGACCCTGGTCGCGACCTCACAGATCCGGGCGCGATTGCTATCGAAGGCCGCCAGCAGCGCCTCCTCGCGCCGCGGGGTGCCGGGGGCAAGCTGCTGCAGGGCCGCTGTGCTGATGAAAAATGAAGTCTCCATTGATTGATTGTATCCCCAAAAGCGTACTGCGTCGCGCGTGGGGTCGTAGTAACGTGAGGCGTTGGGAAATCTGATCGTCATTTTAACTGCACTAGCGACCCACTCGCCCGCGCACTAGAAACGGATGCGCGCGGTCTAATCACCATACGCGCTCCGCCGCCGCATAGATACGCCGACTGCGGATTTATTCGCGTTGGATGGTCGATTGTGTGGCGGCGCGGCAGGTGGTCTGTAGCTCTTGAATGTTTGTGCTCACGTCTACCGCAACAAGGCTAGCGCGATCACAGCGATGATCAGCATTGCTGGAACGACGATCATCGGTGGCACGAACCATGCAAGCATCGCTTTCCCTAGGGGGTAAAGAGGCTCGATCGTCGATATTTCCCACCCAAGATAATTGTATGAATCACTCTGCGAAGCGTGCATGGTGGGCCAATGGGTCGCGACGCAGCCGATTTGGCAATAAATGCTTCTTTGTGGGGGCTCGCATTTCTGATCTTCGCCGGAACACTGCTCGCGCTTCTGGTCTGGTGAAGGCGCCGGAGCGCGCATCAGGCGTATCACCGGCGATAGCTCGCGCTTCGAAGCAGCGCGCCCCCTGGTGTCCGGCTAGGAGCATTGCATGGAAAAGTTGGAAATCACCCGCAACGCTCAAACCGATCAATTCTCCGTCGTTCTCTCCAGAGGCAACGACACCATACGGTGCATGGTGACTGTCGAGACAGGCCGTGCCGCTTCCAATGAAGACAAGCACCGCGCAGCTCTCTCAAAGGCAAAGGCACTCGCGAAGGCTCTCGACTCGGCAATCGAGGACACGTGACTCCAAGCGAACGGCTACCCATTAGAATATTCGATCTCCGCTTTAGGCCAAAAGCAGACATTTGCAGTGCGCCAGGCCTGGCCTCTACGGGCCAAAGCAGACATCGCACTTGTAGTTCGATAGTCCGAAAGAGGTCGCCGACTGTGCTTGCAAACGGCCCCGAAGGACACATTTAGTTTGTATGGCCGATATTCTGGATATTGCTCGTTCAAGCCAAGAAGAACCAAAATTGATTGTCCGCAAGGCACCTCATGCCGCCGTGTGGTCGGTATGGGCCGTGCTTGAAGGCATCCCACCCGAGGAAATCTTTGAGGGGTCTTCTGAGGAAGAGGCGTCAAGCTGGATCAATACCGGCGGTCAAGCTTGGCTTGAAGAACGCAGGCGAAAACGCAATGCCTAGCGCTGATGCGCGAACGATATTGTGCGACATTGCGGATGCCATAATAAAAGGCCATACCCCCGGGGCTCGATTTCCCCCAAGGAGAATGAATGAGTAGCTTCAGAAGTCCTGACCTTTTAGAGCGTCGGAATAATGCCGCCACCGTCAAAAAAGTGATGCTGGAGAAGTTTCGCGCCGCTCGCCAAGACCCCGCTTTCGAACAACGACGCCTTAAAAGGATCGCCGTGAATGAGGCGCGAGTTTTGCGCGCTGCCGAACGCGAAGCGGCAAAGAAGGTGCGTGAGGCTGAACTGGCCGCGCAAGCGATGCGTGCCGCCGAACTCGCCGCGCAGGCGCACCGCGAGGCCGAGAAAGCGGAGGCGCTCGCTAAGGCTCAAGCGGCCGAGCGCGCTGCGGCGCTGGCGGCGGAGCAAAAAGCCGGGCGCGATGCCCGCTATGCAGCACGCAAGGCCGCAAAAAAAATCCGGCGGCGGGGATACTAGCGGCTTTCCGCAGTAATATCGGCTTTGAGCCAATAGCAGACATCGCATCGTGTTGGAGAGCGGGCTAGCGGCGTTACCCGAATAGCCCCATATTGGGTTATGGGCAAAACTCCCCGAGTCGAATTTCGTCCGAAACGTATCGCTGAAGGCGATTGGCAAATCGAGGCTCACTATCCCGGAGCCGAGATTCGCTACATCACCGGACTAACGGACAAAGCCGATATTGACGATTGGATGGGCGGCAGCCGCAAAATAGCTTGGCTCCGCTCTCAAGGTTACGCGAAATGACGAATTGCGGGCGTCGCCGGGGTCAGTGTCCAACTCGCCATCTTTGGACGGCATTCGAGCGAATTGCGGAAGAACACCTCAAGACAGCGCTCGCGTAACGTTGGCGGGAGCTTCTCGTTAACATTGGAGTTTTGAAAATGGCCAAAGGTACAGTGAAGTGGTTCAACCCGACCAAGGGGTATGGATTTATTCAGCCGACGGGCGGTGGTGGCAAAGACGTTTTCGTTCACATCTCTGCCGTGGAAAAGGCTGGCCTGAGCACTCTCAATGAGGGGCAGACTGTTGAGTACGAAGAGGTATCCAACAAGGGTAAGATGTCGGCTGAGAATCTGAAGGTCGTGTGACTAATTCAGACCCGTTCAGGCGCGATAATGGCGGATTTTGATTACAGCGCGCCAGCCGATCTGTACCCGAGCCGGAGCAAAAAGGGTAATCGCCCGGCCGGCTATCGCCGCTTCGAAACCGCGGCCGAGGCTATCCATTTCGCTATCGAGGTAATGCCAGCCGATTTTCTGCTGGGCACTGTGCTGGAAGTGGACGAAAAGCGCGTCGATGGCCCGCGCATACGGGAACTCTATAACAGCACTGCTTACCCGCTCGCGCGCAAACGCAATTAAGTATTTTAACGAAAAGCGAGCGGTGGATGGCTTTGTCGGTGTGAGCCGAACAGCGCGCGCAATTGTGGTACCCTCGTCGACATGCTGAAACGCGAGACCTTCCCAGTCGCTCATATCTACGTGCCGACCGCACGGCGCAAGACGCTCGACTTGAAGCGCGTCGATGCGATCGCGCACAGCATGCTCACGGAGGGCCAGCAGACACCGATCCTGGTGCGCGCCGACGGCGCGCGCTTCGTGCTGGTCGAGGGCCTGCACCGACTTGAGGCCGCCAAGGCGCTGGGCGAGGCCACCATCGTTGGTTACCGCGTCGAAGCCCGGAAGCATTAGGCGACGGTTCGTCAAGAAACCACTGTCGCTCGAATGCCGATTGGAAAAAAATGACAGTCATTGACTAATTGGCCGACATCGGACCGGATGTCCGCTTTGGGTCAGTAGCAGACATATGCAGTGCAAAACGGCATGTCCGCTTTACCCCCGATAGCGACCGCGAAAGCGGACGTCGCGCCGTGTCCTCACACCTTCAGCCATTCGACCAGTGTCTTCGTTACCGCGGCCGGCTGCTCGAGCGTTGATAGATGGCCGCTGTCCGGGACTACGACGAGACGGGCTCCCCGGATACCCGCGGCGATCTCGCGCGAGAGCTCCGGCGGGGTCGCCTCGTCGCCTTCGCCGACGAGAACCAGCGTCGGGCAGGAAATCGCAGCAAGGCTGGGGCGCGAGTCCGGACGGCTCAGGATCGCCTGTTGCTGGCGCAAGTAAGCCTCGATGCCGGTTGCCTCGACCATCTCCCGGACGACGCGTTTAAGCGCTTCATCGCCATGTCGGTTGCGATGCACGTAGATCGGGAAAACCTGTTCAGGTATCTCTTTGTAGCG
>JBKOUZ010000272.1:0-11615 GCA_046723715.1 Acidobacteriota bacterium
ACTTCAAATCGCTCGGACTTCCAACGTTGATCGATGGATGCTAGCGTAACCAACTCGAACCGCCGTGTACGGACCCGTACGCACGGTGGTGTGGCAGGGGTCGGCGGGTGACCGCCGCCCCTATGCCGATCTGACGGGCAACCCTTCCCTAAAATCATGTCGGGTAAGGATACCGCTGCAATCCAGCAGGAGCTTGCCCAACTCACCGGTCTTTGCCGACGAGAGCATTCGGTGGAACATATGAAAGGACACGCACGGCTTCCGTCTACATCTCATCGACGAGGCTCCGTGAGCAGCGATGCAGAACGATGCGCGTGATTCTCCGGAGACTCCACACTGTCTTCTTCGCTTGCGCCTTCACCTTCGCCCACCGTGCCCGTTGTGCTGCCGCAATTCTCCTCCGGGCTGATGCTGACATTGTAACCTTGGGTTTCAACTTGCCCGCTTGCCCCGCTTCTGTCTTTGCCCACCGTGCTTTCTGCGCCAAACTGATCCGCTTCCGAGCCGAGGCTGACAGAGTACTCCTCGTTTTCGCGTAGGAACTTCCGCCGATCAACTTGCCCAACACCACAAGAGCCGCATTCACATGTCTAGGTCGATTGACCAGGATCGTTCTCTCGACCCATTGGCTTCGGTTCCTGACGGATTGGTGCCACGTTACTGGGCGCGTAACTTAAAGGACTGCTCTGATGAGGGAAACGTTTGAGGGATGGAAAGTAGAAGATTTGATGTCCGTCTTCCATAAACCACTAAACACGGGCGTGGAGCGCGAGGGGCGCGTGCTGAGCTGCCTGCGGTCAAGTCGTCGCGCTTACTTGATGTCAGCTTCCCCGGTCTCACGGGCTGTCGGTAACTTCACTTCTATGACGTGAATTAAATTCTTGTCGGGGTAGAGGTAAGCTTCTGCGTGGATGTAGTGTCCTTCGTGACCCTTGAGGGTCTCGGGATTGTCCACCTTCCATGCTCTTTGCTCCGTTACCAACCTCAATTTCTCGCCATCCTGAACTGTACCCATTACGGTCGTCAGCTGGGCCCCTAACTCCGCCGGAGTCTTCGGTGCCTGGTTGGGGCGTCCTGCGAGAGAGCGACGACGACGCTCAGGGCAAAGCACAGAGCGAAAATAGCAAACAAAAGAGTTTTCAAGGAAAAAAACTCCGTTCCAACTGGTTAGTCCGGCGTTTTATTAAGGTGGGAAGGCGGAGTTAACCGCCTTCTTGTGCCGAATACTTACAAACCAGACGGAAGGCGAGATAAGTCGTCCCGTCTTATATATTAACCCAGTAGTCTTAGGCGGCCTTGCCGTGAACCTTGGCTTCGAGGACCTTCTCGCTGCCAACATTCACCTTAATCTGCTTGGGCTTGGCTTCGGCCTTCTTGGCGAGGCTAATTTTCAGAATACCCTTGTCGTAATTGGCGCTTACTTGCCCCGTATCTACCGTACTGGGGAGCGTGAACGAGCGGGTGAAGCTACCGTATTGCCGCTCGATGCGGCGGAAGTTCTCCTCTTTTTCTTCCTTCTCGATCTTGCGTTCGCCATGGACCGTGAGAGTGTTGCTCTCGATGCGGACATCGATGTCTTTTTCGTCGATGCCCGGGACTTCCATCTTCAGGGTAATGTTGTGCTCGTCTTCATAGATGTCCACCGGCGGTGCGAAGTTGGTGGTCGTCAAAGCCTCTTCGGGGCCTTCCGGGCTATACGACTCACGGACGAAACGGTTTATGCGGTCTTGCATGGTGGCCAAGTCACGGCGAGGATCCCAACGGGTCAATAGTGTCATAAGATAGTTCCTCCTTGAAGGGGAAGCTAAGAAAGAAAACTTCAGATGGGCTGACTTAGTTCAGGGAACCTGAAAGAGTAAGAAGAGAGAACTTGCTCACTTACAATGCTAGGCTTGTGCGCCATCGTTGTCAAGCTGCGTCAATCGCGGGTAGTGTCTCAGTGTGAAAGCCTCGTAGTATCTTCAATATGCGTAGTAGGCAAACTCGTTACGAGATATGTTGAACAGTGACACATGTCCCCAAACCGCGCCCTCCCGCGTGGACTATCGGTGACAGCATCGCTTTCAGAGCACGAGGCGGCATTTTGTAGGGCAACTGCATTTACAATGTTTAAAGAGTGTTTTCCGGATGCCAACTCGGCTTCGGAACAAATATAACGGCTTCGGAAGAAATATAACTATGATTCGATCTTCCACACGGCTATCTTTTGCGTTTCGCTGTTTTTTCTCGCTGCTGTTTCAGGGAAGGATTCCGCAGGACGTACTGCAGGCGTTGGGGGGAGCTAAGGTAGATGTCGAATCCCGTGCCACCGCCGCAAAGGCGACTCCTGCCGCACCAAAGGTCAGAGGCGAGAAGCCGAGCCCTGAATCGCTCGACCGGGCGGTGCAGATGCTGGCTTTGTTGCAGCGCGATGGTCGCCTTGTGGATTTTCTGGAGGAGGACGTTTCTTCCTACCCGGACGGGCAACTCGGGGCTGCAGTACGCAGCATCCACACTTCCTGCCGCCAGGTTCTGGAGCGCTATATCAAACTTGAGCCAATCCTCTCTTCCGAAGAAGACGAGCCCGTCGCCGTACCGGTGGGTTTCGATCCGGCAGCTATCAAACTGGTTGGCAATGTGAGCGGCGAACCACCAATTCGTGGTTTGTTGCGCCATCGCGGCTGGCGCGTCACGGAAGTGACCCTGCCTTCACTGCCGCAGGGTACCGGCAGAGCGATTGTGGCCCCGGCAGAGGTTGAGGTCCCCTAGCAAACCTGCACCTCTGCGCAGACCAAAGCAATTTACCGTGACGCAATGCTGGCCACAGGAGACTTAGTTGGACTCACAATTCATCGTTGGCATCGACTTAGGCACTACCAATTCCGCGCTGGCTTACTGTGAAAGCGTCGCCGACTCGGAAAGAGCGCGCATCGAAGTTGGCACCATTCCTCAGGTCGTCAATCCGAATGAAATCGCCGACCGGACATTGCTCCCATCCTTTCTGTACATTCCGGGTGACTTGGATTTTCCCAAGGGCAGCCTCCGCTTGCCTTGGGACGCGGAACCGAAGTTCGTGATTGGAGAGTTAGCGCGCAAGCGCGGGGCGGAAAATCCGGGAAGGCTGGTGGCATCAGCCAAGTCATGGCTTTCCTACGCTGCCGCAAACCGCACGGCGCCGATTCTGCCGTGGCAGGCTCCGGAAGAAGTCAGCAAAATCTCTCCGGTGGAAGTGTCTTCGCATTATCTGCAGTACCTCCGGACAGTGTGGGACGTGCATCATGCGGCGGACGGAAAAGGCCACGCCTTGGCCGAACAAGACGTTCTACTCACCGTGCCCGCTTCGTTTGACGAGGAAGCGCGAGAACTAACTCGGCGTGCGGCTGAGCAGGCAGGGCTGCAGCGCGTGACGCTCCTCGAAGAACCGCAGGCAGCATTCTACGCATGGCTCGAGAGCCAGGGGGATGGATGGCGCAAGCGCATCAAGGTTGGGGACTTGGTTCTAGTTTGCGATGTCGGCGGCGGAACGACCGACTTCAGCCTGATCGCGGTGTCGGAAGAAAATGGAGACTTGGCGCTGAAGAGGGTTGCAGTTGGCGATCACATCCTGCTGGGCGGGGACAACATGGACCTCGCCCTCGCCCGCTTACTGCAACAGAAGCTGGAAGCTGCAGGCCATCGCATCGACACCTATCAGTTGCAGGGGCTGTGGTACCAGTGCCGCTCTGCGAAAGAGCAGTTGTTCGAACATCCCAAGAGCCAAAAGCAAGATGTCACCTTGTTGGGCAAAGGACGCAAGTTGGTTGGGGGCACGATCAAGACGGAGTTGTTGCGCGAAGAGCTGAACCGCGTCCTCGTCGAAGGATTCTTCCCGAAGGTAGGAAGTGATGAAATGCCGGCCGGACAGCGCCGGATCGGATTTCAGGAATTGGGCCTGCCGTATGCCGCCGATGCGGCAGTCACGAAGCACCTGGCGCGCTTTTTGGCCCATCAAGTACAGAACAGTCCGGAAGCTGGCAATATTCGGCGGGGGCGAGACGGATTGGCATGCCCGACGCATGTCCTGTTCAATGGCGGCGTCATGAAGGCGGATGTGCTGCGTAGGCGGCTGGTAGAGGTGCTCAATAGCTGGCTGACCGAAGAGGGATTTGAAGCGCTTGGTCCAGCCAATGTTCTGGAAGCGCCTGACCTCGAGCATGCAGTGGCGCGAGGGGCGGCCTATTACGGAAGGTCCCGGCGCGGACAGGGAGTACGCATTCGGAGTGGCGCCTCGCGCACTTACTACGTCGGAATCGAAAGCGCGATGCCAGCTGTCCCAGGAATGGAAGCCCCCCTGAAGGCGCTCTGCGTGGTGCCCTTTGGGATGGAGGAAGGCACCGAGGCGGTGGTGCCCGAACGGGAGTTCGGGTTGGTCGTCGGCGAGCCCGCAGAGTTCCGCTTCCTGAGTTCCACGATTCGAAAGCAGGACCGTATCGGCGATCTTCTGGAGAACTGGGGCAGCGAGATCGAGGAACTCAACCCCCTTGACGTCACGCTCAGGCTTGATGGCCAGCAAGGAACTGTTTTACCTGTGCGCTTGGAGTCACGCGTGACAGAAATCGGTACGTTAGAACTCTGGTGTGCGTCGCGTGACGGTGCGAACCGCTGGAAGCTCGAGCTGAACATACGCGAGAAGAACGCCCAATGACGAATCGCCGCAGTCTGTTTTGAGACCCTGATGGAAGGCCCTTCCCGCTACCTGATTGGAATCGACCTGGGCACGACCAATTGCGCTGTGGCCTTTGTCGATACCCGGGAAAGCACGAACGAAGCCGATGCGTCAGGGATAAGGATCTTTGAGGTTGCGCAGCTCACCAGCCCGGGTGAAGTACGCACGGCGCCGCTCTTGCCCTCATTTCTCTATTTCCCAACCGAAGATGAAGTCTCATCGGGTACAGTTAGCGTGCCATGGGATGAACATCCGTCCTCAATCGTCGGCATGATGGCCCGCGAGCAGGGCGCCCTCGTGCCGGGGCGGCAGGTATCCTCGGCGAAGTCATGGCTGTGTCAGAACTCCATCGATCGAATGGCCAACATTCTGCCGCGCGAGGCGGAGCCCCCCGAACCGATGGTGTCTCCCGTCGAAGCGTCTGCCCGTTACCTCATGCATCTGCGGAACGCTTGGAACCACGCGACGACGGGCGAGGGAGCCACCAATCCGCAACGGCTCTTCGAGAACCAGGAAATCGTACTGACCGTGCCGGCTTCTTTCGACGAGGAAGCTCGAGAGCTGACGGTGGAAGCGGCGCGAGAGGCAGGACTCGAGAACCTGACTCTGCTGGAAGAGCCGCTGGCTGCCTTTTACGCTTGGGTGGCGGAGCATCAGAACGTTCTCGGAGAGCACCTGCGAGATGGCGAGCTTGTGCTGATTTGCGACATCGGAGGCGGCACATCGGACTTCAGCCTCGTACGGGCCCAGGTCCAAGGGCGAAACGTCGAATTTGAACGCACCGCCATCGGCGAGCACCTCCTGCTCGGAGGTGAGAATCTCGACCTCGCGCTGGCGCGCCGCGTCGAACAGAAGCTCACCACGAAACTCAGTCTGCGTCAGCGTCATGCCTTGCGAATCATGTGTTCAGCGGCCAAAGAGCTCCTGCTGAGCGAGGAAAACACCGACAGTCTTCCAATCAACATTCTGGGTGGTGGACGAGCGGTCGTAGGCCAAATGATAAGCAGCGAGTTGTGCCGTGACGAAGTGGCCGAGGTGATCACTAGCGGCTTCCTGCCGCTGACCACCCCTGACGAGATGCCTCTGCGCACCCACGCCGCTGGTCTTCGCGAAATCGGACTACCGTACGCCACGGACCCTGCCATCACGAAACATCTTGCGGCGTTCCTCAAGCAAGCCGCAATGGCGATGGGCGCCGGAGAAAATTCTCGGTCACACATCGATGATCGGCTGCAGATGGCAAGACCGGACGCTGTTCTCTACAACGGAGGCTTTTGCATTCCCGCAATCGCTCGCGAGCAGATCACGGAGGCCCTTGCCAATTGGTTTGGCGGCGCGTGGCGTCCGAAGATTCTTAGCAACGAAGTCATGAGCAGCGCCGTCGCAATTGGCGCTGCCTACTACGGCCGCGTGAGGCGGGGAGCCGGATTGCGCGTCAAGGCCGGCAGCGCCCGGACCTACTACATCGGAATGCGTTCGGACCATGGCATCAAGGCGGTCTGCGTACTGCCTTCCCGCACGAATGAGGGCACGACATTGCCGCTGCTGGATCGTGAATTCTCCGTGCTGACAAACCGCCCGGTATCGTTCCATCTGTACAGCTCGACGATTCGTCATGATGCGCACGGCGTAATCGCAGACTTGGACCCCGAGGAGGTCCATCGTCACGCGCCCTTGGTCACGTTGCTGCGCTATGGAAAGAAGCTCCAGCAGATGGAGCTGGCGGTGCGGTTGTCCGTGAGCTTTACCGAGGTGGGAACGCTCGAACTGTGGTGCGAGTCCGTGAGCTCACCGCACCGATGGCGGCTTCAGTTCGAATTGAGACACGAGGCAAGCGCGATGGATCAGAGCGGATACACATTGCAGCTAGCGTCGACTGCGAAGCGGCATGACTCATCGAACATTACGGAGCAGGCGCAAGAATCTGCCGTACGGCTGATTCGGCGTGCGTTTACCGGATCCGGAGTGGGCGAGGGCGTTCCAGTGGATCCTGCTTCACTGGTGGGCGAATTAGAATCAGTTACGGGCCTGAAAAGAGAATCCTGGCCCATCGCGACGGTGCGGGTCTTCTGCGATGTGCTTCTGGAGGTGGCAGACGGGCGAAAGCTCAGCGCGCGACACGAGGTTCGTTGGCTAAACCTATTTGGCTATTGCCTGCGGCCGGGGTTTGGAGATCCGCAGGACAACCTTCGAATTATCCAGGCGCGCCGGATTTATCAGGGGGGATTGGCGTTCCCGCGAGAGCTTCAGTCCCAGGTCGATTGGCTGGTGCTGTGGCGAAGGATCGGGGGCGGCCTCAGTTCTGTCCATCAACAGGAGCTCCGGAACTACCTCGGAGACCTCGGTATCGGCCGTAAGAAGCCGGGCACACGTCTGAACTCCCAATTGGAGCATGATGGTTGGCGTTTACTGGCCAGCCTTGAGCATCTGTCAGGCGCAACACGCGCGGTGCTGGGAAGTGAGCTACTTCGCAAGCTTAGGAGAGAACCCTCTGACAGCGGCTGGTTGTGGTCGCTGGGCAGATTCGGGGTGCGCATCCCACTCTATGGGTCGCTCACCTGCCTGATTCCTGCGGAGACTGCGGGTGACTGGATCACCGCACTTCTGGATTTGCGTGAGCTAACGCGTGAGGCGGCGTCTGCGGTCGTTCAGCTGGGCAGACGGGTCGATCATCGTACTCGCGACATCAGCCAGGACGTCGTGAGATCCGCTACAGCAAGACTGAAGTCAGCCGGAGTCGCGGACGATATTTTCTTGCGGCCACTGCACGAATACATTGCGCCGGTCCGTGCCGATGTTGTGCGCACTTTCGGTGAATCGCTGCCGAATGGTCTAGAACTGGAGAGCACCGCAAACTGTTTGTCGTCGGTTGTCGCCCTCACCTCGTAGACTCTAAGAAACGTCCTCCAAGCGATCTTACAGGGTATGCTCAGCCAGCACTCAAAAGGGAGAACGAGTGCGCTCACTGGATCCCTTCTCGGAATTTTTGTTTTCGCCCTTGATACTACCTGTCGGATTCCTTTGCCAGCTGGCAGGCAGTCGACCGGCAAACAGATGAGCGAGGCGCCTCGGCCTCGCTGGTCAGGATTATGGAAGACCAGGAATCTTATCGGTACGGAGCGAGCCTCTCACTATCTATTCTTTATCCAGATATTCTCCGGGAACATCATCCTGCGGCACCTCATGCGTGCGAACCTCCTTCTCTTCAGTGTCGCTAGCGTCTTGTACGCCTGTCACTGCGTCGGCCTCGAACGCGTTTCCTTCCTCGATCAACTCGGCCACACTCTCCGAATTCGCTCCTTCGATGTTGGACAATCCTTGTAAATCTCCCGATTGTCCAGCACTCGCTGTCTGCCCCTCGAGTGCAAATGTCTTCGTGTCTACGCTCTGGCGTTTTCCCCGACCTTGTGTCCTGTGTGCGGTCGGCGTCTTCGTACCGGATGTCTTGTTGCCGAGGCCCTTCGTCGTTTTCACCGCCGCCTTTTTCAAAGCAGGCTTCTTCTTCGGAGTTCCCCTCTTCTTAGCCAGCTTCTTTTTAACTGTCTTGTTAATCGGCTTCCTGTTCTTCCCGGCAGATCCCTTTGGTTTTGTACGCTTCCTATTGTTGGTTTTGTTCTTGGCCATACCGGCAGTCTACACCGACAACAGATGCGTGCTCACGAAACCGAGCTAGATTTGCGTTCCACGATAAAAAGTCTATCTGATGTCGGAACTCCTTCAGTTGGTTCTCATCCATCCCAAATAGTCGCCCAGTTTATGGATGACCGTCAGGCGGATCTGTTCGCGGACTTCGGTGTCGCTAGAGCAGACCGTTTCAATATTCTTCTGATAAGGCACGATGTTTCACAAAAGTCATTTACGAGACGCGGTCCGTAGACTGGCAGCGTACCGGTCATTGCCGGGGCATAGTCCTTCCAATGCCTCCCCTCGCATTTCGCCAGTTGCCGTTGTGAAACTCACGAATGAACCGCAGATTACACAGGTTTTGTGACAAGCCGAGTGCCCACGATACCAATCATTTGAATTGATCGTGTGGCCAAGCAAGATGGGACAAGCGGACAAGTGTTTGCTCACGCTCCAGTGCCTTCAACGCTTGTCGAAATACTGAGCGCGTGCGTTCAGCCTGTGGGTCGGCACCCGCTTCCGTGGTCTCGGCAAGGATGGCTTCATCCGAGAGCCCAACCACGGTATCGGCCAACCGGTTCATGATTTTCTCGAATTGATCGTTGCAAAGTTCTTCCCTTGTGGGTGTCCTCCGCCCCCCTTAGTGTCCGCATCAGGGCTTCCCCGAGTAGGTCTTCCCAGGTCCTGCCACGTGCGGTCCGCCCGGACCCCGTATCCGGAACTCGGCATATTGCCGTAGTCGTAGCAGCTCTGTTGAGGTCAAAGGTTCGATGGCTCGCTCAACCTCGATTTTCTCCAGCAAAACACAACTTAAAATTGCTGACGTCGATGGTAGAGGCATGCAGTTTAGGTAACCTCCCCTGTGCGGAGGGCTTTGAATCAGTTCTTGTGCAAAGCGGTAAAGTGCGCATGGACAGTGCGCTTCAAGTCCCATTTCAAACCGTTATTCACAATTCCTGTTGAAAATGGGGGCTATAAACAATCGGGAGATGAGCCTGAGAACTTGTCGCGTTGACAGGGACGCGAATGCTACAAAAAGGTAAAGGCTGTGACGCTGGTTATGCTCTAGCCATCAGCTCTTGCGAGGGAGCCAACAGCGAGGATGCACGCACCGTCACAGCCCTTGATGCGATCACCGCTTTGGCGGTCCCAAACCCCAACTGCCCCTCGCAGAGCCGTCGGTTTATTTAGGGTCTGGCTGCTCTTCGGGTTACCCCGCCGAGCTGATCACTCAGCCTACTTCGGACTGGCGAAAGTTTAATTAAGCCAATCCTTTCAGCCGTCGACGCGTGTCACCCTAAATGCTTACTTCAGAGCTGTCAGTGCCGCTTTTCAGTGCACCGCCTGAACTTTAAGAGCTCGCACACCGAGGACGAAGCCCATTGATTTGTTGACGCTTAGTGAGGAGACGATTAAATTGTCCCCACTTCTGCACACTTAATTCACAGCACATGGCGACAGAGAACAGCCCTCCCCAGTCCACAGCTATGTCCTTCAGAAGGAACGACTGGGCGAGAGCAACTCAGGACATCGTCCTGCGGTTAAAATAGTCCAAAAACCTATGCAGACTCGACATCTAGGCAACTCTGACTTGGAGATCACACCCATCGGCATTGGCGCCTGGGCGATGGGTGGCGGCGACTGGGCGTTCTCGTGGGGACGACAGGAGGACAGGGAATCGATTGCAGCGATTCACGCGGCTCTCGATGCGGGCGTCAATTGGATCGATACGGCAGCCGTCTACGGACTGGGGCACTCAGAGGAGGTCGTCGGCAAAGCGATTGCTGGGCGTGCACACCGTCCTTACGTGTTTACCAAATGCAGCCTGGTGTGGAATGAGCAGCACGAGATCGGGCACAACCTGAAAGCTGCTTCTGTGCGCCGCGAACTGGAAGCAAGCTTGCGGCGGCTGCGGGTGGATGTGATCGATCTCTACCAGATCCACTGGCCCGATCCAGAACCCGAGATGGAAGAAGGTTGGCAGACGCTAGCCCAACTCCAAAATGAAGGCAAGGTTCGTTACATTGGAGTATCGAACTTCAGTGTCGCTCAGATGAAACGGATCGAGCAGATCGCGCCCATCACCTCACTGCAGCCGAACTACAACATCGTGACCCGCGACATCGAGAAGGACGTTCTGCCCTTTTGCCGTGAGCGGCAGATCGGCGTCATCGTGTACTCCCCGATGAAGTCGGGGCTGCTGACCGGCAAAATGACACGCGAACGCATCGCGTCGCTGCCACCAGACGATTTTCGCCCGAGAACCGCCAGCTTTAAGGAACCGCTGCTAAGTCGCAATCTTGGCGTGGTGGAAGTGCTACGCGGGATCGGCGAGCGTCACAGTCGCACCCCAGGCGAGGTCGCGATCGCATGGACGCTGCGTGATCCTGTCGTCACCGGCGCGATTGTGGGTATGCGCTCTGCCGAGCAGGCAAAGCAGATCGTACGATCGGCAGAATTCCGTCTGAGATCGGATGAGGTTCTCGAGATCGAGGACTATCTCAAGGCGGTTGCTGCAGGAGTATAGGAAGCTTGCATTGATGGAGCTATGTCCAGGGCTCTCCCGGTAGTCATGAGCAGTGCTGCGCGGGCGGGCAACATCTTTCGTCAAAGGCCGCCGGAGGACCACAGGCATTTGTAGCCCAGCCGCAGTTGTGTGACTCGGGTCACAGATTCCTAAGGGTTGTTGTGGTACGCCAGCCCTAGAGGCCGATTTATAGCGGTGCGTGGCCCCTTCTTGATTGACAGATTCCACTACGACCGGAGCATTGTAGCAACTTAATGGAGAAACGCTATGGCGAACGATAAGATAGATGTGAGGATTTTGCACGCGGCTGTCATTGATGTTGACGAAATACCGGATGAGTCCTTGGTATCCCTCCGAAAGCATTACGCTGCATCCGCTAAGAAGGCTCGGCCCTCGCCAGGGAGAAAATCGTGCGGTAGGCGGAAATCATGCAAGGCGAGGAGATCGTGCTCACCGAGGAAATCATAAGCCCAGGCACTACCTTAACACAGGGCATCAACAGACAATCATGCGGCTATATAAACAATCAGAGTACAATTATCACATAAACGTCGGGAACAGAGTTGTCCTACACAACTTTCTGACCAAAGCACTGATCGATACCTCTCCCGAATGGTACGACTTAATTAGTCGACTTATTGCTAGTGTTGTGTCCCATAAATAACTAGAATAAATAGCAACGTTGGGATAAGCTTTCGTGCATGGTCACAGGACGCCCCAAGCCTGCGCTGATCCTGACTATCGACGAGCATACCCAGCTTCGTAGCTTAGCTGGCTCCC
>JBKOUZ010000195.1:0-5008 GCA_046723715.1 Acidobacteriota bacterium
GAGTAGCCCTCGGAGTGGATCGTCTTGAAGTGTTGTTGACTCGAACCGTCCTCACTCGGACCATGGACTCGCTTGGAGAGAACTATCCAGCTGAGGTTCTCCAAGACTATGAAAATCGGATGCCGGTATCAAAGGCTCTCAGATATTTGAGCGAGGCAATTGTTGGGTTAGAAAAGTGGCAAACGTCTGAATTGGGGAGCGATCATAGTGTCTCCAAGGGATAAGCCTGAGGTGCCACGCTGCCCGTACTGCGTTTCGGAAGGGCAATTCAGAGCGATGAGAGTTCTGGAAAACGAAAGGCAGATTTGTGAGAACTGCGGGCACATCGTATTCCCAGAAGACCGAGCCTTCTGGTGTCCCTGTCAGAAGTGCCTCGACGTGCGATTTTCGCCAGAACTGCAGCAGATGATTCCAAAGTACTCGATGTCGAGCTTTGGAGTACCGACTCTGCGTGAGAGAAAAGAATTAGAGGGCGCGATGGGGAGCCGTCGCCGAGAGCTGTATTGATACGGTCTTACCATTGGATAGTGGCGCTCGGGGGTCTGGGTATGCCCAAAGCAGTAGCACGGGTAACTGCGGACAACGTCGCGCTCGCCGTGGCAGCCTCGGCACGCTTGCTGTCACGGATCTGCCCAGTACTAAACTCGCGACCGCAGACGCTGCAGCGCCAACCGGAAGATACGGATCTCACCATTCCCGGCATCGATTGCTGATCAGTACGCCTGGCTCTCACCAGTTCGCTACTGCAAATGTGGACACTGTCGTTCAATCATGGGGTTGATCGGAAGAACTTCGCTCACGCACTCCCAGGACAGTCAATTGGCTGGATGGATCGTCCGAGTCTCCTCAAGGTTGAGTCGGGAAGGGTCGCAATAGCCGTTCCCTGTCAGACAAGCTGTGTAATTCCGCTTGTGTTCGGCGTCAGCCAGCATCTTAGCTTCAGTGGGGGACAGCTTTGCATAGTCACAAGTTTCCTCTCCGTCTTTGCAGGACGCGAGGTTACGTTGTCTTTCAGCGGAGGCAGTTTGTTTGGCTTCCTCGGGAGTCAGTTTGGAAGGGTCGCATCCGCCAAATCCGTGTACGCAATTCTGTGCGTTGCGCAGACGTTCCGCAGCATTCGCATCCCTGGCTTGCGTGGCAGTTAACTGGGCGTGATCACAACTGCCAGAGCCATTCTCACAGTCGGAGGCATTCAGTTGTCGATGGGCGAAATTCACTTCCAGGGTTTCCGACGAACTCAGTTTGGAGCGGTCGCAGGTGTCCCATCCATCCTTGCAGGCAGCAAAATTGTTCTGTTGCTGCGCTGTGTCTACTTCGCGAGCCTCAAGCGGAGTCAGTTTCGAGCGGTCACAGGATTGCATCCCGTCGCTGCAATCCGACACATTCTTCTGGTGATTGGCCAGCGCCAATGCGATAGTCTCTGGTTCAGTCAGCTTGGCAAGCTCACAGGAAGAATAGCCATTCCTGCAATTCACAACATTGCGCCGGTGAGCGGCCGACGCCACATCGGTCAACTGCACTGCACTCAACTTGGATCGGTCGCATGACTCGCTGCCGGACGTGCAAGCGTCCAGATTTCCCGAGAGGTCAGAGGCCTGACCTAACGCCGAGAGCGGCCAAAGACTTAACCACAAGGCTTGGACCCAAACACATTTATGCAGATTACGCATCATAATTTTGCACATCCCGAAACGAGGTCTCGGGCCCTGGACGCTTTGTCTTCTATGCGCGTTGTGCTGACCGGAACCCATTCAGATTCCGGCCAGCCAAACCTTCCGATTGTTAGGTTCCGACGCAACTATTTCTGCTCATCTTTTGCTTCAGCGATCTTTGCTTGCTGGCCTGCATCTGACACTGCTTTCAGGAACGCATCTGCGCTGCGCGGAGTCGCCGCTTTCCCCGAAAGGATGCTGCGAAACATCATGTGCTTGCCGTAAATGGCCCTGGTGGAATCGTTATCCTGCTGCACTACTGCACCTTCCAACGTCAGTCCTGCGAACACGCCTTTCGAGCGCGAATAAGTCAGTACTTCAGTGTTCATCTTCCAGTCTGTCCCTGCGGAAGCATGGCGTCCTACGGGCCCCGCTGCGACCGATCCTTCTCCCGTGAGTTCAAATTTGCTGGAAAGCAGGTGCTGAAAACCCTGATCGTTCATGATCAGCATGACCAGGTCGACGCCTTCGAGGCCGATCTGAAATCCCGCGCTCCCACCGCCAATCGAGACGAAAGCCGGCGCGCTCCAGCCTCCGGCCGTGCGGCACGTAGCAACACCGCGTCCGTGCTTGCCTCCAAAGATGAAGCCGCCTTTGATCATGTTGGGCACAACGAGGATGCACTCTGCATTGCTCATCACCTCTTCCGGGATCCCCTTGTCCGGAGTCGCCATAATGGCGTGTAAAACATCGACGGCGGAATCCAGCCGTGCGACTGAGTCTTGCCGCGCTGAGCCTGCCCAGACGAGGGTTCCGACCATTCCCATAGCGCTCATCAACAACACTGACAGTGTTTTCTTCATGGAGAGTTTTCCTTTAGGTTTACGGAACTAAGAGGGGAAAACTTCAGATATGCTGACTTAGCTCAGAGGACCTGAAAGAGAGAGAGGAAGTGCTCGTCTCAGGAACCATCATGAGCGCAACAGGAACGAATAGCTGGTCTGAATTGCTCACTTTGCGAGCTTGGAAGTTCCTTCGTGTCGATGCTGGGGAGAAGTCTCAATTCTCCATAAATGGAGCAATCTTGCACAGAATCGTCAGTTGCAATGTGCCATGGTGGATCTTGCAGAGTCATTCACCTGGAGTTCCGACCATGTCCTTCGCCCCTCATCCCTTTATTGCCAGCCTTCGAAGTCTGCTTGCTTTCTTAGCCGCATCTGTGCGGAAGCTCCTCAAGATCGAACGCCATGCCGGCGACTTTGCCTCACAGCGGATCTGCCCGTTCTGCGGCCTCATTACACCTCGCCACGAAGCATCTTGTTTGGAATGCGGCGGGGCCTTCAAAGCAGCTTAGATTGCTAAGAGAGTACAGAATCTACGCGCAGGCTCCGCATCCACTTTCAAGGGATGGCGCAATGATGTATTTGTTTTTTACTGGACAGAACCGGCATGGCACTTCAACAACTTTTCCAGTGATCTCCTTAACTACTACCAACTGAAACGATCGAAGGCACGCCTCACAGGTCACCGTCACATAGGGAATTCCGTTCGAGTCATTGCCATTGAGCGGAACCCAGGCGGGAACGATCTCTTGCCGATGGGCTCTGCTGACTGCAGGAGTTGAAATGATCAACTGCTCAATCTTTCGGAGCAGGTTCTTGGGCTGCCCTCCTTTGGCGTAGAACCCGTCCGCGGCTATCCAGGTGGGCAAGCCATCTTCCGAGTACCCGCCGCTCATGGCAAGGGTCAATATCTGCGGGAAACGTCGGCGCACAACAGACAGCAACTCAAAACCTGACATGCGAGGCATCTCCAGATCGGAGATAACTACATCAGGCATTGTTTTTCTCAGCTCAGAGAGGGCCGCAAAGCCGTCCTCGGCGACGGCCACGTCGTAACCCGCACACATCAGCAACATTGCCAGGGTCTCGCGAACATCTGGATTGTCATCAACCAGGAGAATGTGGCGTCTTGAAGCTTTCGACATCGTTAACTCCTCAACAACCGGGAACGACGTTCGAGTTTTAACTCGCGGACAAAACGAAGATCGGCTTTGCTCGTCAAAAGGAAATGGACCGCAGCCCAGAGAAAGTGCGCTCCGGCGGATTTGTCCACTAAGGTGTCCACCGACTTTAAAGCCGTGTGCGGTAGTTGCACGGGGTCAGCAACCATGATGATAGGAACCTCCGGTCTTGCGCGCCGGATTTCGTCGGCCACCATCGCCCCGTCCGCCAGTCCCAGATAGTACTCGAGAACGACTGCATCCACCGGACGTGACATTAAGAGCCGCAAGCCATCTCGGCCGTTCGTCGCAGTGACCAGTCCATATCCTTTTTCCCGCAACAGGGTCAACTGTTGAGGATCGCTGTGGATGCACAGAACTGTGCCAGTCGCAGCCATACTCTCAAGTATGTATAGGTGAAAACACATTCGCGCGTCTGTTCACAATTGATCATGAACCAGAAGGTACTAAAACTGATCAATTCTGAACGGAAAAGTACAACGTCAAACGCGTAGCCTATTCTTCAACGTTGTTCTTGAGGGATCCAATGAAGAAACATTATCTGCACCTATCGGTTTATCGCTGTGAGAAGTGCCAAGGCCCGGTCGTCACCGGTTCGCTTGCCGTGCGCGAAAACGAGATATCCAAAGAGACCGAGAAGCAACAGATCGGCTCCAGCTGTCTGTCGTGTGGCTATCGGCAAAGGACGATGCCAGAAGGCATACCCGCCCGTCACTTTCCGCCGGTAGATTGGCCGCCAGTCGGCGGGGTCAGCGATTCGCCTCGGACCGCGGCTTTCCTGGAAGCTCTCATCGTGCAGAACTGCATTGACGGTCCTGGAGCGGTAACACTCGACTGAGCTTTCTTGCTCAGACGTCACCCACTCACACGTGAGAAGGTGTCTATCACATGATCTGCGATCGCGGCCAGCGTCCACCATGTCTCGTTCGGAAGTTGTTGCCTCTATTCGCACAGCCCGCAGCAGTAAGGCCTTACCGGGCACGCGAAGTATGACGAAACAAAAAGGAATCAACATGAGTATCACTCGCTCCGTTCGCTCGCTGTTCGCGCTCATCCTACTCGCGATGTCGGCGGCAGCTTACGCGCAATTCAGCATCACTGTCTCATTTGCCCCTCCCGAATTACCGGTCTACGAGCAGCCGATGGTACCCGGCGAAGGCTACATCTGGACACCCGGATACTGGGCATACGCCGGCGACGATGAGGGCTACTACTGGGTGCCGGGCACGTGGGTCTTGGCTCCGGAACCTGGTCTGCTTTGGACTCCGGCATATTGGCTGTCTCTTATACACATCTCCGAGCCCACGAGACATGGCGCCTGATCTCGTATGCC
>JBKOUZ010000130.1:0-32292 GCA_046723715.1 Acidobacteriota bacterium
TCAGTGAAAAGACCAACCAGACCTACAACCTCACCAACAAGCAACAACAGACGCTGAAACCCGGAGAGCGCGTTGAACTCTTGGGCAAGAAGGCCAAGGACTCTTTAGGCGAACCAACGTTCGAGGTCCACAAGATGAGTAGGGACCTAGGCCAATGCGTAGCAACAACGGCAGAGCAACGGTAATGGGGCAGGCCTTCATTGGCCCGCCATCGAGATAGGGTGGGACAATCCGCCCTTTTCCCGCTTTGTGATACCAGTCGCCTCGAAGCCACAGGCCACATAAAAACTGTTTGCATGGGGATTTGCCACAACCTGGAGAGGTGTGCAGAGTACGTAGGAGACATTGGGAAAAAAACTCCACTCCCAGGTTACAGGTGGCAGCAGGTTAGCGGGATCGCCGGTGTGGCCACGTCCACTTGCGACTCGCCATGGTACCCGTTCGCGGTTCCTTAAAGCCTCTTCCGGTAGTGCTCGCAGCGGTCCACGACCTCATAACCAGGGACCTAACTCCGGCAAGTTGGCTCCGTACATCAATCAATCTCGCGGACACGTAATCATTTATCACCAGCTCCTCTAGTGTTGTGTCCCATAAATAACTAGAATAAATAGCAACGTTGGGATAAGCTTTCGTGCATGGTCACAGGACGCCCCAAGCCTGCGCTGATCCTGACTATCGACGAGCATACCGAGCTTCGTAGCTTAGCTGGCTCCCGCACTCTGCCGCATGCTCTGGTCGCACGCGCCAGAGTTGTACTCTGGTCGGCAAACGGACAAAGCAACACCCAGATGGTGATCAATGATCGAATCCTTGTTGCCGATAACACACGCTCTGATACGCAAGACGGTGAGGTGATCGACCAATCTTCGTTGTTGTTAACTCTGTCTCAGAAAGTAACTTTCGATGGAATACACAGTTATACGATCTACCTTCAGCATCCAGATAGCACGGTTGAGGCTATTGCTATCGTTGCTGGCCCTGATCCAAATCAAGTTGTACTTTTTAGCCCGCCGACTCTGCCTTGTGTGATGAGTTTATTGCCGTTTCGGACACAGATCCTTCCTTAAGATGGTTTCGCCGGTGAACCAACTTCCGAAGTACGGTCAGTCTCGGCGGATTCTCATCTCGGTTCTGCGGCTCGAAGTCCCGTTCCGGCCTCGTACCCACCGGTTCACACGTGGACTCTCGCATGGCTATGCGTTACCTGCCCGCTTTCTATCTGCCTCGCGTTCTGGTACCCGACCGCGGCAAAATAGAGGATACAGTCAAAAAAACGATCTAATGAGTGGAGCAAGTCCATGCCGCCCAACATGTCAACTGGTTCCGCAAATAGTCCTTCCGCCTGCATAAATTCCCACAGATGCTCTTTGGTCGCGCTGACAGCCCAGAGAAAATCAGAATAGGGTACGCCCTGCTGTGCTCTCTCCATGCCCAGCCCGATGTAACGCTCTTCGATCTCCGATTCTGTCGTGTTCCGCAGCCAATCATTGAGGTTGCGATAGATCTCGTGGGAGCGACTTCTGAGTTCATCCGAGGACACTCGCCGCAAGAGCTCGATGCACCTATTATTTTTCTTCAATTTGCGCATGAGTCCTTCAGATAAGGGTTCCGCGCGCATTTCGATGAGTTGGATCAGTTCAAAGGCGAACATAAAGTTTCTCCTGACGGCAAGATGTACTCCGAGCGGCAGGCTGAACGTATCGCCGACCCGCCGCCCGTCAAGCTCTGATCGCATCGTGCACTTCTGAGAGGGGAAGCGTTGCCGGTCCGGCGCCATCGTTCGGTGCCGGGCGCAACCACCTCAAAGCAGACGATTCGCCTAACTGCAACATCCTCAAAAATCGGCCAGGTTTCGAGTCGGGAGAGCCACTCGAACCGCGTTCGCCACTGCTGCCAAATCAATGATCTCCTGCAGGACGGCTCCCTCCAGTGGAGGCAGGTAGCCCAGCGCCGCGGCGATCATACCCACGATACTGGCCGCCATTCCTCCCACGGCACTCTGCAGTGCGATGGACCGCATCCTGTGACTTACATGAATCAACTCATCTACCTTGCCCAGCGAAGCAGTCAAGATCACCGCGTCGGCGGCCTCGGAAGTAATGTCGCTGTTAGCTCCAAAGGCAACGCCCACGGTCGCAGTCATGAGTGCGGGGGCGTCGTTGATTCCGTCGCCGATGAAAAGGGTACGAGCCTTTCTGGTTTCTTCCTCGACAATTGCAACTTTCTGTTCTGGTGTTTGTCCAGCATAGACTTCAGAGATTCCGACTTCCTGAGCCAGGTAACGGACCTCCGACTCTCGGTCTCCGGAGACCAATAGAACGCGGTTCACCTGATGATTCGGGCTTAGATGGTGGACAAAGGGCTTGGTGTCCTGACGAGGCGCATCGTGGAAACGAAATGCCCCGGCATACTGCTCGTCTACAAAGACAATGCACTCCAGTCCGGAAGCAAGGGGAGGCAATGCGGCCAGCACTTTGGGGTCTAACTTACCGCGCCCGGTGATACGCACGCTTCTGCCGGCAACCATACCAAGAAGCCCGTCTCCCGGTTTTTCTTGCATCTGGCTGACCTCTAGTAAAGCCAGCTTTGAGTCGTGCGCTGCGCGTACCACTGCGCCAGCGAGTGGGTGCTTAGAAAATTGTTCAAGACTGGCAGCTGCTTGCAAAACTTGGTCTTTGGTAAAGCCGAGGCCGCACAACACGCCAGTCATCTGAGGCTGGCCGTAGGTCAGAGTCCCAGTCTTGTCGAAAATGAGCGTGCGACAGGTTGTGATCTGCTCCAGGGCAGCGGGATTCTTGATGATGATGCTGTGCCGCGCGGAGAGCGAGATGGCGCCAATTACCGCAACTGGGATGGCTAAGATGAGAGGACATGGAGTGGCGATCACGACCACAGCCAGAAAACGGGTGGAGTTGCCGGTAAGCAGCCAGGTCAGTACAGCAACACCCATGGCCAAGGGCGTATACCAGGCCCCGATACGGTCCCCAATGCGGCGAAGCTGTGGGCGCTTGTCCTGACTCTGCTCCATCACCTGCATGATCTTGGCGTGTCGCGAATCGACTGCCAGTTTCTCGGCCTCGATAGTCAGGGCCATGTCGCCGTTGATCGCTCCGGACAGAACTTTCGAACCCGGAGCCTTTGAGATCTCGAATGGCTCACCCGTCAGATACGACTCGTCCATTACCCCGTGCCCCTCGACGACAACACCATCGACCGGACAGATCTCATGAGGCAAGACAATGACGTGATCGGTTATGCGGATCTGGTCGAGTCCGATGTCTTCGACCGACGTTCCAAGTTGGCGGTGTGCAACCTGGGGCATGCGCTTCGCCAAGGCGTCGAGGACGGAGGATGCTTTGCGCGTGGCGAACTGTTCTAACGCCGTTCCGCCTGAAAGCATTAAAACTATGATTGACCCCACAAGGTACTCGCCCATTGCAACGGAAGCCACGATAGAGATTCCAGCCAGCAAGTCCGAGCCAAACTCTCGATGCCAGAGTTTCTTTCCCAGACTCAAAAGGATTGGAATTCCTCCGACTACCAGCGAAAAGACCAATGGGCCCAAATAGACCGATCGGGGCAGATGGGTGCCGTAGCGGAGAATCAGATGTGCAACAATTGCGATCACGGCAACTGCCGCGATGTAAGTGTCTCTGGCAGGCGAGATGGCTGTTTTGCCCGGAATGATGGCTGGATGGGACATAAAAACGTGCTAGGCGGCTACAGCGGTGTGTGGAATTGATTCAAGTGAGCGAAGTTTTCTTCGCCTTGATCCGTCCGGCACTCCCTTCCTCTTGATTTCAGGCCCATGCCATACTTGCTCGACTCTCAACTTCCTGAATCCGCCGGGAACTTTCGCCTCGATGATGTCTCCTCTCCTGTGGCCGAGCAGTGCAATTCCCAGCGGCGCGAGAACTGAAATAAGGCCTAGCGAGATGTTTGCCTCCTCAGGAAAAACCAACGTATACATTCCCTTCTTTCGCGTATCAAAATCGAGAACTCGTACGCTGGAATTCATCCTGACTAAATCCTTGGGAACTCGACCCGGAGGCCTAACCTCGGCGCTCTCCAGTGTCTGATCGAGAAGTTCGAGCTGCCTTTGATCTCGAAAGAGAGAGTACTTGAGAGCCCGGACCAAACGCGTGAGCCTCTCCACATCGCCATCGGTGACGATAATGGAACGATCTGTCATGACGAACTCCTTTGCTTTTTCGCTTCGTTAAGGTTATGCGGCCTTCTTCTTGTTGTCCTTAAGTTCAACCGTGATCTGGATCTCCTGCGGTGGCGTTTCCACAAGGACTGACTGCGCGTTCTTGCTGGCATCGTTTCGGCGAGAGTTGATTTCGAACCATATGAGAAGAGCCCCAACGCCCGCGCATAGGATCAACACTAGAATCGTTGCCGAGTCCATAAACCACCTCCTTGAACTATTCGTCTTCCGCTTTCCGGGGATCGCCGACAGTCATCACCGGACACCGAGCGATGGCTACGACCCTATGCGCAATCGAGCCAAAATGACTAACTGTGTCCGCGAAGGCCCACGCGCCCCGCACACCCATGACGATGACATCGGCCGTCAATTCATTCGCAACCGCCAGGATGCGCTCAGCCACCAGTCCGATCTCTACCACCACTTCCGGTTGGTACAGTAGCTTGGGTTCAGAGGGAATCATTTCGCGCAAACGCTCTTCGATCGGCCGCACTGCGCGATCCGCCGACTCTGTGAGAGCTTCGTCGACGACGTGCACAAGCGTCAGATCCGCTTGATATTCATGCGCCAGCGAAATGGCGAACTCTGCTGCTCGCGACGACCCGAGTGAGAAATCCGTGGCGCAAACGATGCTGCGAATTCCGACAGAGGCCACTGCCGTCACGTGCGGTCCGACTGTCAGCACTGGACAGGGCGCCACACGAATGATGTCCTCGGCGGTTGAGCCAAGAAGCACTTTACCCAATCCGCCGCGACTACTCGTACCCACTACAACCAAGTCGACATCGTGATTTCGTACGAATTCCATGAGCATGTCGCGAACATCTCCACATCCCAATAGCGTCCCGCAACGCCGACCATGTCGTAAGGGGTCGATGATCTGATTCAGCGCAAGGATCCCGTGTGCTTGGAGTTCCTCCAAAGTTGGCTCTACGGATTCGGGACGAGCGAGGGCGTAGGCCCCCGGTGGTATGACGTGCGCAGCGTAGAACTTCGCTCCGTATCTGTCTGCCAACGCGACCGCAAATGGCAAAGCCCGGCTGGCCTGCGCCTCAAAATCAGTTGCAAACATAATGTTCTTGAGTGCGATCTGCTGGTTCACTTCCGCCGCTTTCATGGCACCCTCCCTTTTTGGGCAGCTCTTCGGAAACCGACTTCCTTCGGAAACATGCGCTCTAGTCGTTTTCCACTCGCAAATTGTTCTCCACCGAGAACACACCGGAGACGCTATTCGCTTGCATCCCTGCGACCTGCTTCTCCATTGGGCGTGCCACGACACCTTCCAGCGTCACGTGGCCATTCTCCACAACGATATGAATCGGAGGAACGGCGCGAAACTGATACTGCCAGAGCACATCGTGTCCGAAGATCTTGCGATATGTCGCTCGCCGAATACGGTCATCGTTGGGCGACACGGGCAATACTTTGATCTGATTATCGACCCGCTCGACACCTTCAATCTCTTTCACTGCTCTTTCGGCGTCTGACTTGAGTGTTGGACGGCTCGCTTCACCGAGCAAGGTCACGGTGCCATCCGGCGACACGTTGTACTGCAGATTGTCGAACACGCCATAGTACGGAAGCATGACCAACTCATGGCGCACTTCTTTCGTAACGCGGTCAACTCCCTTCTGACTTAGGGCCGCGCCGCGTGTTGATTGCGCGCTACTGTTTATGGAATCTTGGGCGGTGCAATTCTCTGTATAGGCCGCCATACTCACGAATAAGACTGCCAGAATCACTGTGGTTTTCATTACGTCCCTCCAAGCTCATGTCGATTCAAGTCTCTGAACCTACGTTCTCAGATCCATTTCCTGTGGGAGAGGGCTGCTGTTGATCAGTCGAAATTAGCGCCAACAACCCCAGCTCACATTGTTCGTCTCCGTAACCGTGTGCCTCAACTGCCTGATCCACTGGGCATCTGTCGCCTGTTCTAATCGAAATGTGTCACCTCCCAGCGGAGCAGCGCTCCAGTGCAATGTTCGTTCACCGGTGGTCTAGTCAACTGTTTCGCTTGTCGACTTCTCAGGATCTCGGCCATGCATGGGCCAGCTACGTCTGGGTCAACAATTCCCACCGCGAGAGCACTTTCTAGCAGCTCCATCGAGCTTTCTCCGCTCTCGACGAGGAGGGTTTGCGCAAGCAAGCGGACCTCTGGATCCCTGGATTTGAGACCGTCTACCAGATCCCAGCCGGCTTCCGGATCGGCCGTTTTCCGCCAGACGACGCCGCAAGCCAGCATGTAATCGGCGTTCATGGTGAACCTCCTTCAAAGACTTTCCGCAACTCCTTCCGGCTGGCATTCAGGCAGCCGGGATCGGCTTCCGGTCAGAGACTCCCTAACAATCTCGACAATCTGCAGAAAACAGTGTTTGCAGACGATGTCTTTCGCGCCCAAAGCCTCGAGGTGGGTGAAGTCGACAATCTCCCCCCAATCTTGTGAATCAATGTCGGCCGAGGTCTGACTCTCTGCGGCCAGTCTCTTTCTGTAGATTTGATGTGCCTCTCGAATCTCGGCGACCTCAACGAAGCTCCGTGCATGTTGAGTGCCGGGCGCCCCGAAGAAGAAGACGGTTACGAATCTTTACTCGCCGGCGATTTCAATCGATGAAAAGAAAGTGCCAAGCGATAGAGAACAAAGCGACAGACCCGTTCGGAGTCTGTCTCTCGTCCACATCCACTCGTCATAGAAGGGAGACCTGAACTGTTGTGACGTCCAATACTTCGGACATTCCCGGTCCGATTCGTTTGACACGTGCGGGGCACAGGTGAGCTCGGTGTTGTCCTTGATGTTTGTTTTGCGTAACTTGCCGCTTGTCAACGTCTGGCACACGCCGTGCCCTGGGTAAGAGTCCTCCTTGTGTTCGGAGTTTCGAGGATGCTGCCGGGCATGAAACTCACGGGGCGCGAGAAGAGCCATGGTGATAGAAGGACTCTGTATTTCGGTTCACAGCGATCTCGCTCAACAGTCCAGTGTGACAGCGCGCAGAAAGCCTGCGGCAGTCGCATCTGTGAGTTTGCTAACGCTGGCCGGAAGCGGCTAGGCAAATCATCTAAAGGAGAAAATCGAAATGAAATCTTCCCAGGTAGTCCCCTCTGTGCCGATCAAAGCAGACCTCCAAAAGACGGACGTTGGCAGTGAATTGCAGGACCAAGTTCGTGCGCGTGCCTATCAACTCTACGAGAAGCGTGGAAGAGATGATGGACACGAGCTGGACGATTGGCTGCAGGCTGAGGCTGAATTAACCCAAGTCCAGAAGGCGGCCTAAGTAGCTCTTGCGAGCAGAGTGGAAGGGGGCAGGGAACGGACTCTAGGTCAACTGACTGAGACTCGTCCCTGCCAAAATGTTGTTCTGGTAAAGGATGATGCGATTCAACAGACAGGGTGAGTACACCTCTCCCGGCAGCTGGCACGGCCTTGAAGAACGCCTGAGACCAGGGCTCGACGCGCGTGCAGCCCGGACGTCCTCCCAGGCTTTCTACAAGATCACCCGAGGGGGGTGTCCTCAACTACTATCGGGAGATTCTTGATTCGCTTGCGAAACTCTTCCTGAAGCGATCCGAGCACCTCCTCGATAGGTTGACGAACCGCTTTCTTTCAGCTGAGCACACCTCCAGTGCGAACGCACCTGAGCGCCGCCATCCTGCTCCGCGTCACATTGCACAGTGATTCGGTGCACAGCCCCGTATCCCTAATACCGAGCATGCTCGATCATGGAGTAGTAGGCCTATGCAGGGCCCGAATGCGTCCGACAATCACGAGAACGCCGGTACCGAGGACGCTGCGGCGGTCTTTCATGCGCACGGTATCAGCAAGATATACACCATGGGTGAGATCGACGTGCAGGCTCTGCGCGGCGTGACTCTCGACTTGTACGAAGGGGAGTTTGTTGTTCTTTTGGGGCCTTCCGGAAGTGGAAAATCAACCTTGTTGAACATTCTTGGAGCTCTCGACGTTCCCACCAGTGGCGAGGTGTACTACCGAGACCACATCCTTACTAAGGCTAACGACGCGGAGTTGACGCGCTTCCGCCGCGAGCATGTTGGCTTCGTCTTCCAGTTCTACAACCTGATCCCCAGCCTCACTGCGTTGGAGAATGTCGCGGTGGTGACCGAACTTTCCGACCACCCGTTACGCGCCGAAGAAGCATTGAATATGGTTGGCCTGACTGAGCGCTTGAATCATTTTCCGGCGCAGCTGAGTGGCGGGGAACAGCAACGAGTGGCGATAGCCCGAGCCATTGTGAAGCATCCAGATGTTCTGCTCTGCGATGAGCCTACGGGCGCCTTGGATTTTAGTACCGGAAAATTGGTTCTGGAGGTGTTGGAGAGAGTCAACCGCGAGATGAGGACCACCACAGCGGTGATCACGCACAATGCGGCCATCGCTGAGATGGCGGATCGGGTAGTTCGGCTGCGCAGTGGCGAGATTGTCGACATTCATAAGAATGCTACCAAGTCATCTCCTGCGGATCTGAGTTGGTGAGCCGTCATGAGACCTCTTGATCGAAAGATCTATCGTGACCTGATTCACCTGCGTGGGCAGTTTGTGGCGGTAGCCCTGGTGGTTGCCTGCGGAGTGGCTTCTTACGTCTCGATGGTGAGCACGTACCGCTCGCTGTTGCTGTCGCAATCGAAGTATTACGCGGCCTATCGTTTTGCCAATGTGTTTGCACAATTGAAGCGCGCACCGGATTCCGTCGCCAGACAAATCCGTGACATCGCAGGCGTCTCGGCGGTACAGACGCGGGTGGTACACGACGTCATTCTGGATGTTCCTGGCTTGGCTGAGCCAGCCACCGGCCGCCTAGTCTCCATACCAGACAGACAAGCTCCGATACTGAACGACCTGTTTCTGCGTCAAGGGCGCTATGTAGTTCGTGGGCGCTCAGAAGAAATTGTTGCCAGCGAAGCTTTTGCGCAAGCCAACCGCCTGAATCTTGGCGACTCGATCAGCGGGATTATTAATGGTCGTTGGAAGAAACTCGTGATCGTCGGGATCGCGCTTTCTCCGGAGTACGTCTATGAGGTCCGCAGCGGAGCAGAATTCGCCCCTGACAACCGCCGCTTTGGCGTGTTGTGGATGGGTCACGAAGCGCTCGCCTCCTCCTTCAATATGGAGGGGGCCTTCAACGATGTTTCGATCACTCTTTCCCCGGGAACGTCCGAAGAAGAGGTCGTCACGCGCCTGGATCAGATATTGGCTCGCTTTGGTGGGACCGGTGCTTACGGCCGAGAGGAACAAGTTTCCAACCGCTTCCTGTCAGACGAAATTTCTCAGAACCGTGTCACCGGCACCGTGCTGCCTGCGATTTTTCTCGGAATCGCCGCTTTCCTTCTCTCGATTGTGCTTTCACGCCTAATTAGTACACAGCGCCCCGAGATCGCGATCTTAAAGGCGTTCGGTTACAGCAATTCGCAGATCGGAAGGCACTACCTGAAACTAGCTCTGTTGCCAGTGCTCGTGAGTGTGGTGATCGGAATTGGTCTGGGGCTTTACCTGGGCTTGGCGCTCACAGGAATGTATGCCACCTTCTACCGGTTTCCGGTTTTGCGGTACGAAGTGGAACCACGGCTTATCGTGATGACCGTGTTCTTGAGCGTGGGCGCCGCGGTGGTGGGAGCGTTAGCGGCCGTGCGGCAAGCGGTGAGATTGGCTCCGGCCGAGGCCATGCGCTCGGAACCACCGGCCAGGTACCGCTTGGGATGGACCGCCAAGATTGGATTGGATCGAATCTGCTCCCCGGCAGTACGAATGATCTTCCGCAGCCTGGAGCGTCGGCCGGTAAAGTCCTTCATGACTTCATTCGGTATGTCTCTTGCCGTGTCGATGCTGATCGTGGGCTTCTATTTTCTCGATGCCTTCAACTACGTTCTGAATTTCCAGTTCGAGAATGTGCAGCGCGAAGATCTGACAGTCGCTTTCAACGAGCCTCGCTCCTCCGAAGCCGCCTTCAACCTGGCCCAACTACCAGGCGTGCTGCGCTCCGAACCATTTCGCACCGTGCCCGCGCGACTTCGCTTCGAGCACCGTTCCAAGCGAACCGCCATCGTTGGCTTGACGGAGAGTGACGGCTTGCGTCGCGTATTGGACAAGAATCTAATCGCGCTCCGTATACCTCCAGAGGGCATGGTGCTGACTACCAAGTTGGCGGAGATCCTGAATGTGCGCCCCGGGCAAAGTGTAACCGTCGAAATGCTCGAGGGTGCAAGACCCGTTCGCAGCATTGCGGTGGTCGCTTTGGCCGATGAACTGATCGGGATCTCGGCATATATGAATGTGAACGCACTCAACCACATGATGAACGAGGGAGGCACGGTTTCAGGTGGTTTTCTGGCAGTCGATCCTCTTCAACTTCCTGGCTTGTACTCCGATCTAAAGCGTATGCCGGCGGTGAGCGCCGTTGTACTGCGGGAAGGGGCGTTGAAGAGCTTCAATGACATTCTTTACCAAAGCCTGGCAATCTTTACGACCGTGCTGGTTGCCTTTGCCTGCGTGATCGTCTCGGGCATGGTATACAACGGCGCCCGCATCGCGTTATCGGAACGGGGCCGGGACCTGGCGAGTCTTCGTGTGCTCGGATTCACACAAGGCGAGATTGGGGTCATGCTGCTCGGCGAACAGGCCATTTTGACCGCTGTGGCAATTCCCCTCGGCTTTGCGATCGGATACGGCATCTGCGCTCTCATGCCGTTGTGGCTGAACACCGAACTATATCGGATGCCGTTGGTGATCAACCGAAGCACATATGCTGTTACGTTCATCGTGGTGGTACTTGCCGCTTTCGTCTCCGCACTCCTTGTCCGGTGGCGCATTCGGCATCTTGACTTGGTCGAGGTACTCAAGCCACGAGAATAGCGATGAAGAAACTTAGCCGTATTGTCGAGGTCTTCGTTGGAGCGATTGTGATCGCCTTGGTAGCGTGGGCCTTCGTACCGAAGCCAATCAAAGTCGAGAAAGGGCGTGTCGAACGTGGCAGTCTACGAGTAACCGTGGACGAAGAGGCGGAAACCCGCGTGCACGACCGCTTCGAAATTGCCGCTCCTGTGACTGGACACTTGCAGCGTATCGAACTTCACGCGGCGGACCCCATTGAGAAGGGGCAACTCTTGGCAGAGATCGAGCCCCTGCCTCTCGATCCCCGAGAGCGTGCGGAGTTGCTGGCCAGGCTGGAATCTACCCAGGCAACTCAGCGCGAGGCGAAAGCCAACGTGGAACGGATCCGCACTGAATACGAGCAAACCAGGAGGACTCGAGAACGCGCTTCTAAGCTTTCGGCCTCGGGCGTGATTTCCCACGAGGAACTGGAGTTTGCCGATACTGCGGCATCCAACAGTAGCAATGCGTTAGAAGCTGCCAAATTCAGGGCACGTGCCGCCGCCTACGAAGTCCAGGTTGCCAAAGCAGGACTACTCGCCCTGGCCTTGGAACACGGAGACAGGCCACGCATCATCAGCCTGCGCTCACCGATTCGCGGTCAGGTGCTGCGATTGCTGCAGCAGAGCGAGCGCGTGGTTAGCGCTGGAACTCCGATTCTGCAAGTTGGCTATCCCTCCAAACTGGAGATAGTGTCCGATGTTCTGTCGACCGAGGCCGTGAAGGTGAAGGCCGGAGATCCCGTCCTGATCGAAAACTGGGGTGGGGACAGAGTTCTTCGGGCAAAGGTCCGGACCGTGGAGTCCTCGGGTTTCACGAAGATCTCTGCACTAGGCGTGGAAGAACAGCGCGTTAACGTTGTTATGGATTTCGTCGATTCTCCCACCCAGCTCGGTGACGGCTATCGAGTAGACGTTCGCATCATTGTCTGGGAAGGAAACGACGTGCTCAAAGTACCCGCCAGTGCGCTGTTTCGCAGGGGACAGAGCTGGAGCGTCTTTGTGGTGGAAGATGGTAGGGCACACGCCCGCATCGTTGAAGTTGGACATCGGAACTCCCTGGAGGCTGAAGTTATGAATGGAGTGGACGAAGGGATAGAGGTCATCCTGCATCCCGGGAACCAAGTATCGGAAGGCACTCGTATCAGCCGGTGAGCGGTAAGGTCCAGAACGGATTCGGGAGTAGCGTATGAAAACACAAGCGCCAGTGAACGACAAGGTATTTCTTGGGAATGTTCTCTTCGCCACCGATTTCTCCTCGGCATCAATGAAAGCCCTGCCATATGTAACTTCGATCGCGAGGAGTTTCGATTCCAAAGTATGCGTAGCTCATGTTGTCCCTCCTGAAGACTATCCCTCTGGTTTGAACTCATTAGACGAGGCAGCGCAAATAGCCCGCGGTGAAGCAGAGCTCAAAATGAGCAGTCTTCTAAACTCTGCCTCGTTCCGAGATCTTGCCTGTGACGGAATGGTTGGAAATGGTGACATATGGATTGGATTGAGCGACTTCATGCGCCGCAACGCCACGGACCTGTTGGTTATGGGAACGATCGGGCGCACGGGCGTTAGAAAGTTCCTGCTTGGGTCCGTAGCAGAAGAGGCCATGCGTGAGTCGCAATGTCCAGTGTTAACCGTAGGTCCGGAATGCCACGCCGTCCAAGAAATCGAATTCCGGAATATCCTCTACGCTACTGATTTCTCCGCGGCCTCGCTTGCGGCGGTACCATATGCTTTCGCTTTCGCGAGGAATTACCGGTCTCGTCTAACCCTGCTGCACGTTCTCGAAGGGCTTCCGCAATCGCCTTATCTCAATGCGCAAATGGCCAGGGTGCGCCTGTCCGAACTTGTCACTCAGCGAGGTGATCTCGGGCCCGAGTCCGAAGTTAAGGTTGAGATGGGGACGCCCGCAAAGGTGATCCTAAAAGCAGCCGCCGATACAGCATCCCACCTGATCGTCATTGGGGCACGCGGGGCCGTGGCAATGCCACGACTGGCCAGCCATTTCGGATCGGTCGCACACAACATTGTGTGCCGGGCCATTTGTCCGGCGCTCACCGTGCGACCATTGACTGACAGAAATAAGGAGCAATGAGAGTGTTCCTGGCGGTCGTCCTTTTCGTTTGGACCGGGATGCATATCTACGTGTTCTGGAGAGCGTCCTCGGTGCCCGTGATCGCTCGGCACCTGCCCCGCGGTGTCCTTTGGGCAGTGGCATCCATTCTGTGGATGAGCTACATCGTCGCGCGAGTTGTGGACCATTTTTCTCCCGGGGGCATAGCACGATTTCTTGAGGTTCTCGGCGCCAACTGGATAGGAGTCCTTTTCCTGCTGCTGCTCGTCCTGCTATTGGTCGACCTCGTCACATTATTTGGTCTCTGGCAATCGCGCATTGCGCCGTCGCTGCGGGGGTGGGCACTTGTCGCTGGTGGCGTGCTCTCTGCCATCGCACTGGTGCAAGGTCTGCGCGCGCCCGTGGTACAGAATTACGAGGTGCAACTGGCCGTCTTGCCGGCCAGTGGCGACGGCACCGTGCTCATTCTCGCCTCGGATTTCCACCTGGGTACACTGCTGGGAAAAGATTGGCTGTCGGCGCGTATCGATCAGATACAGGCCCAACGGCCTGACATCATAGTTTTGTCCGGTGACATCGTTGAAGGGGACGATCCTTCAGAGCTTGATCTCCTGGCGCAGCTGCACCGCCTTTCCGATCCACTCGGTGTGTGGGCAGTCACCGGGAACCATGAGTTTCATGCCAGTGGTCTGGAGCGCGGTAATAGCCTACTCGAGGATGCAGGATTCCACATCCTTCACGACCGCTGGGCTCAGGTGAAACCAGGCCTCATACTGGCAGGTATTGACGACCTGACCAGCCGTCGCCATGCCGGAGAAGCCGTGACTTTGTAAGGCAAGCACTCGCTCGCCGGCCTCTGGCATCCGCGACTGTGCTGGTTTCTCACACGCCTTGGGATGTAGAGATCGCTGCCAAGGAAGGCGTGGGGATGATGCTTGCTGGCCACACTCATGACGGGCAAATTTGGCCGTTCGTCTATTTGGTCCGCCTCACTCATCCATTCCTTGCCGGAAGGTACGAGGTAAACGCCATGACGGTAATTGTGTGTCGCGGAACCGGAACCTGGGGACCTCGCATGCGCCTGTGGCGGCGCGGCGAAATAGTTCGGATCACTCTACGGACTCGGCAGAGCGGATGATCATCGATAGTATTCATTCGATCGCGGACGCGTTCATCAAGCGAACTATCATCCGGTCATCGCTGTTGAGTACTTTGGAGAAGCTGGATTTGGGTGATGGCAGTCAAGCTCGCATTGGCTCAAGAGGTAGGTCGCAGACTGAAAGCATACCAATGGAAAGAAAACAAGTAACAAGCACCTTCTTCTTGATGGCTGTGACCGCGATTGCGCTTTACTTCTGCTATCTCATTGCCAGACCTTTTCTCAGTCCCGTTTTCTTGGCAGTCATGATCGCAATCGTCTTCCATCCTGTCCATGCGCGCATCCAGGTGCGCGTCCGGGGCCGGAATAAAGCGGCTCTGATCTCTACATTTCTGGTCCTACTTCTTGTGGTTGTCCCAGCCGTGGGATTGGGGGTTGTCGTGAGTCAGGAGCTTAGGGGACTGTACTTGTTGCTGAACGAAAGGAGCGCTGAACAAGGGGGCTGGAACCCGTACTTGATGCGTGCGATGGAACGTCTTATCGGCTGGGTCGGGCAATACATTGATATCTCCACTCTTGACTTGCGCGGAGCACTATTGCGCTGGCTCGAACAGGTCAGCCGGTTTTTGCTTTCCTGGGGAGCTCAAGTCGTTAGCAACATCATTTCTTTTCTGGTCGAGGCCGTGGTCGCATTTTTTACGTTGTTCTTCCTCTTTCGCGAAGGCAGAGCGATGAAGGAGCGCGCCATAGCAATCCTTCCCCTCAAGTCCGGTCAAGTGGAACGCCTCTTCACGGGAATGAGCGACTCGATTATTGCCAATGTTTACGGCTGCCTTGCTGTGGGCGTAGCCCAGGGAACTCTCGTTAGCATTGCTTTCTTGCTACTAGGTTTGCCTTCCCCGGTACTGTGGGGAGTAGTTACCGCCCTGCTCTCATTGATCCCAATCATTGGTTCAGCGGCTGTCTGGGCGCCCGCAGTGATGATCCTGGTCGCGGATGGGCACTGGTGGAAAGCTCTTATTTTGCTGGGCTGCGGCGCCGGGGTCGTCGGGCAAGTGGATAGCTTAGTCCGACCGTACGTCATCGGCCAACGCGCTAAAATGCACACGCTGCTGGTCTTCTTCGCTTTGCTGGGCGGCGTCAAAGCATTCGGTGTCATTGGGCTTTTCGTCGGCCCGGTCGTTCTGTCCGTCACGCTCGTTTTGCTTGAGATGTTACAGGAAGCGAACCTGGATCACTCAACGGAATAAATGTAGTGAGACTCAACGCAGTCTTAACTCAACCTGCCGAACCAGCCGCGCCGTTCCATCCACTTGGCGAGTTCCAGTACCGGACAAATGGTCAGCGCTGCGGTGACAATGATGATCCAATCCATCCCAGTCAGACTGAACGTACCGAGCGCGCGGTGCATGAATGGCAGGTACACGATCGTGACCAACAAACCCAACTCCCACAGGATCGCCCGGTTCAGCCACTTGTTCGCAAATGGCCGACGGAAGATCGAGTGTCGGTCGGAGCGGAAGTTGTACGCCTTGAAAAACTGAATCAACACCAGCGAGACAAACGCCATTGTCATGGCTTCCTCGGTGCTGCGACCTGAGTGCATGGCCCAGGCGAACAAGCCAAGATTTACCGCTGTGGACCACAACCCGCCGACCGTGATGAGCGCGACGACCGAGCGCACGAAAATACCGGAGCGCGGGTCGCGCGGCGGGCGGCGCATCAGATCGGGTTCGGGCGGATCGACCGCCAGCGCCAACGCCGGCAGGCCGTCGGTGGCGAGGTTCACGTACAAGATTTGCACGGCACTCAACGGCAGGGGCATTCCCAACAGTGTCGCACCGGCCATCAGCCCGATTTCGCCGGTGTTTGAGGACAACAGATACATCAGGTACTTCTTAATATTGCCGAAAATGCCGCGGCCTTCTTCTACGGCGGCAACGATCGACGCGAAGTTGTCGTCGGTCAACATCATCGCGGCGGCTTCCTTGGTCACGTCAGTGCCGGTGATCCCCATCGCAATGCCGATGTCGGCTTTCTTCAAGGTCGGCGCGTCGTTGACGCCATCGCCGGTCATAGCGGTGATGTGGCCGCGTCTCTGTAGCGCAGTGACGATCCGCAGTTTGTGGGTGGGCGAGACCCGGGCATAAACTTCGATGGTCTCGACCTGGCAATCGAACTCCTCCTCGCTCAACATCTCTAGTTCCGCGCCGGTCAGGACGCGGCCGGTGGTGAGGATGCCGAGTTCGCGCGCGACCGCCTGCGCGGTCAGCGGGTGATCGCCGGTAATCATAACGACCTTGATGCCGGCTTCCCTGCATTTTTGGACGGCGGCGACGGCTTCGGGCCGGGGTGGATCAATCATCCCCACCAAGCCGAGAAACGTCATTTGGTGCTCGGCGGTTTCGCGGGCGGCGTCGGGCTTCATCGCTACCGCCAACACGCGGAGTGCGTCCCGAGCCATCTGATGGGCGGTTTCGAGAATCGCTGCCCGGTCGGTGGCGGCCAGCGCGCACGACAAGAGGATAATTTCCGGCGCGCCTTTGGAGTATGCGACCACGCCGCTCGGCGTCTGGTGGAACGTCGTCATCCGCTTGGTCTCGGAGGTGAACGGGATTTCGTCGATGCGCGGAAACAACCGATCGAGTTCGGTTTTTCTCAAACCGGCTTTGTGGGCGGCGACGACGAGCGCGCCCTCGGTCGGATCGCCTTTGACGTCCCAACGCCCGGTGGCCTCGTTGTGGACGATGTGGGCATCCGACGCCAACGCCGCGGCGCGCAGCAACCGGTGCAGCGGCTCGTCCTTTGTGTCTGGCGAGAACTCGCCCCGGGGCTCGTAACCAGCACCGGAAATTTCGAGAGTCTGGCCGTTGACGAACACCCGGCGAGCCGTCATTTCATCCTTGGTCAGCGTGCCGGTTTTGTCGGAACAGATCACCGTGGTGCTGCCGAGTGTCTCAACGGCCGGCAGGCGGCGGACAAGAGCGTTGCGCTTGACCATGCGTTGCACGCCTAAGGCCAGCGAGATGGTGACTACTGCCGGCAATGCTTCCGGTACGACGGCCACGGCCAACGCTATACCGAAGACAAGCATCTCGAGGAACGGCTGGCCGCGCAGTAACCCGAGCGCAACGATCAACGCGACCACGACAATGGCGACCTGCGCCAACCTGCGCCCGACCTTGTCGAGACTATGTTGTAATGGCGTGCGGCCGGTTTCCACCGTCTCCAACATCTGCGCGATCTTGCCAAACTCGGTCTTCATGCCGGTGGCCACGACCACGGCACGTCCGCGCCCGTAAGTCACCACTGTGCCGGCATAGGCCAGGTTGACACGGTCCCCAATAGCCAGGTCTTCCCCCTGCAGGGGCGCTGTTTGCTTCTCGACCGGAAGCGATTCGCCAGTGAGTGCCGCTTCCTCGATTTGGAGGTTGACCGCCTCGATAAGCCGCACGTCGGCGGCAACGTTGTCCCCGGCGTGCAGAAGGAGGATGTCACCCATCACCAGTTCGCGGGCCGGGACTTTTTCTTCATCGCCGTTACGCATGACGGTCGCGGTGGGTGCGGCCATCTGGCGTAAGGCTTCGATGGCGCGTTCCGCACGGAATTCCTGGACGAATCCCAGCACCACGGCAAACAACACGATGAGGGTGATTACCACCGCCTCGACGCCATGGCCGAGAACCGCCGACAGCCCCGTAGCAATGAGCAGAATGATGATGAGGATGTTCTTGAACTGTTCGCCCAGAATGTGCCACGCCGAGACCGGCTGTGCCGTCCGCAATTCGTTCGGGCCGTGTTCGGTCAACCGCCGTTGCGCTTCTGTCTTGTCCAGCCCACCCACCAGGTCCGTGCCCAGCGTGCGCGCCACTGCGATGGCTTCTTGCTGATACCACTTGCCTGCTGCGGGTAAGGCACTGATCGTCTGTCGTTCATCCTCTGCAATGACAACACCGACCGCGGTCTGAGAATCGAGGGCCATATGAACCCATCCGCACGTCTCACAACTTTTGGGCCGAGTATTGAAACGGACCCTGCTGCGAAGAAATATCAGTGCTACGGCTAAGCCGTTCTCCAGTTCGCTATTACGCTGGCTGTCCTGTACGATGAAAGATCTTTGCCATCAATTTGTGGGCCCTTATCTGGGCCTCGTCCCACCTCTTTGCCACGGCGGGGAAGCGGTTTCGGATCTTTAGCAACAATCGATGAGCCCAGACATATTCTGAAGAAAGAATCAGAAGACCGATCAGCAAAAAGAGCGCTCCCTGCAGGATAGGTAGGAAGAGCCCAATTACACCGAGCAGAATGAGGCCCCAACCGAAGAGTAGTAGGATTGCTTTCTTAGCTTTTGTTTTCACACAATCTCCGAAAATACGCATGCTCGTTGTCAGCCTAAAATCGCCAGACGAGAGCTCCGCTCCAAGACCTCGGAACGCTAATCAGGGATTCACAATGCTGCCCAGGCCAAATTCGTGAACCAGCCTTTCTCCCTGGTACGCAGCGTTGATCAGCCAAAACAGTCCAAGTGCATAAAATGCAATCGATCCCAATGGTAGTACGCCGGTCAGTTCACGGAGCTGCAAGTGGAACCGCGTACATATCAGCAAGGTGAGGCCTGAAAGCAAAGTTGCGGCGGTAAGGCTACTGCGGGCTAGACTTGCGAGTTCGTGGTGCTGTTCAATTACTGTCCTTAATTCTTGGGCTCCAGTCACGGAGGCAGCGGCGGTCTGACCGGACTCAAACGCGGCGTAGATTGACGTGATTCCAAAAAGCATTACAGTCAGCGCCGAAATGAGAAACGTGTGTCGTGTCGTGCCTTTGGTGAGGCTCGCGAATAGGACAAATACTGGTGCCAAGAAGAACAATGTCAGCGGAAAATGAATCAACAAAGGATGAATACCATCCCAGCCGGGTACCATTGGAAGCTGAGCCATACACAACCTCCTTTCAGCCTGACGGCGACGCAGCGGGTGCATAAAACTGAAGGCCTTCGTTTTCCACGCCAACTACCAACCGCTTTGGCATCGGCTGTCTTTCGCAAGACGACTCCGTCCGGCAGCATGTAATCGGTGTTCATCGTGCCCCTCAAGACCCTTCGCAGTTCCTCCCGGCTCGCATTTAGGCAGCCAGGAGCGGCTTCCGATCGCACAGCAGACATTCCCTAACAATCTCGACAATCCGCCGAAAAGAGTGTTTGCAAACAATATCTTTTACCCCCAAGGCCTCGAAGCGGGTGAAGTCGATAATCTCAGGTGGGCTGGGTTGCATGACGATGCAGGGAGTCTCAACTGCTTTTTTCCGCAGCGCCGTCAGCACCTCCTCGCATTCGGCATCGGGCAGGTATTCGTTAACTAGGACCAAATCGAAAGGCTGCGAATCAAGCAACTTGAGCGCTTCCTTTGCGGTCCATACTATCGTCGTATCGAAACCCGCATCCTCGAGAAGCCCCTCAAGAATGATGAGCACGTCTTCGTGGCAATCTGCGACGAGAATTCTCTTTCGACTCGGGTTCATGTCGCGCCTCGGGGCTGCACGTTGTCCGGCACGATCACGATGGTCGACTTCTGCAGGAGCAATTCAGAGAGTTTCGTTGACCGGTTGCGAGCGTGGGGACGTTTGAGTGTGCGGCCGATGCAGTTCGCCGCCTTATCGGCAACGCGGTCGATTGCTGCGTAGACGTTTGATGCATGACTCTCCAACACAATCATGGACGGGCGGACCAACGAAATCGCCAGCTTGCAGCATTTGTCAATTCCACCTCGGGGACCATTCAAATCGCGCAGCGTCACATGCACCCGCCTGATCCGCCCGGCAAAGCGGTCCAACGCAAAGCGAAGGCGCCGTTCAATGTGGTCACGTAGTACCCGGCTAATGCCTGTTTCCCTTCCACGAATGTCAAATTGCATATGGGCCCCTATTCGGAATAGTCTTCACGGCGCTTGAGAGTCGGCCGATCGTCCTCGCTCTTGGGATCGTCTGCCTTCGTTGCTCGCCGCAGGCTGGGTTTGTCGTTCTCCTTATCATTGTCACTGATTCTGCCCCGATTCTCTAGGACTGCTAGACGAGTTCTTACGTCGTCAAACTCGGAAGTAGTTACGACATAGTGAAGCCTCGATGGAAGCTTGGTGTCGGTCTGTCTCTGGATCTTTGACACCCGGCTCTCCAGCGGAGGGTGCGAAGCGAACACTTTGGACAGGGTGCCTGGCTTCTTCTTCTCTTTGGCTTGGATCTTTTCGAAAAAGGTCAGGAATGATTGTGGATCGTATCCCGCTTTGTACATGTATTGCAGTCCGAGATAATCCGCTTCGTCTTCGAACCCACGAGAGAATTTCATGAAGCTCATCGGCACGCCGATTCCTGCAGCGGAACGAGCCGCGTACCCGATTCCTCCGCCGACAAATATCAACGGGATCGACGCGATGTTCGCGAGGTTACCTCGTGTCATCTGCCGCATAGCATGGCGGGCCGCCACGTGGGCAACTTCGTGAGCCATGACCCCCGCCAATTCAGCTTCTTCGTCCGCGACCAGCAGCAGTCCGGTATTCACATAGAAGAATCCGCCGGGAAGAGCGAAAGCGTTCACTTCATCAGAGTCAATCACCTTGATGGTGAACGGCACTCTCGCGTCAGAATTCCGCACAATATTTTGTCCAATTCGATTGACGTATTCGGAAATGACCGGGTCGTGCACCAATTTCACGGTCGTGTCGATCATTTGCGCGTACTCCCGGCCCATCCGGATCTCACTCTCCAACGAATACCAATTCCCAAGCCCCCGGCCGCCGCCAACGTCGCGGTTTCCGATGGCATCCACGTCATCCTTACTGCCAGGTTTCACCTTGGGTTCTTGTTGTGAACTGCGCTCCGAATCGCCTTTCCGGACCTGATCGTCGGGACACGCCAGGACGGGTTGCGCAAGAATCAATAAAAGGGCCAGGGAGCTTGCCAGTGCTGCGTTTGTATGTTTCATCGCCCGCCTCCCCCGATCTTGCGTGTCAAGGCCGGCCTAGGTCTGACCTCCCCGGCCAATCTCTTCCGCAGATTTTCAGTGCTTCTCGCATCTCTTCGCCCTCAAGGATGTTCCGTGCATGTTAAGGGCCGGGCGCCACCAGAAGCAGACGGTTCCGAATCTTTACTCGTCGGCGTTTTCAATCGGCGCAAGGAAAGCCAAGCGACAGAGAACAAAGGCAACAGGCCGTCGGAGTCACGTCTCTCGTCCTATCCACTCGCGGTACAAAATGGACGAGAATCGTCGAGACGTCCGATACTTCGGACACTCCCGGTCCGATTCCTTTGACGCGTGTGCGCTTAGGTTGGACCGGGGGTGCGCCTGATCTTTGTTTTGAGCAACTTGGCAACCGTCATGGCCTGGTACACGCCGTGCTCCAAGTCAAAGTTGCCCTTAGCTCGGAGTTTCGAGCACCGTGGCGGCAATTCGCGTTTGTGAGTTTGCTAAACCGTAGTCGGAAGCAGCTAGACAAATCATCAAAGGGAGAAAATCGAAATGAAATCTTCCCAGGTAGTCCCCTCGGCGCCGATCGAAGCAGACCTGCAAAAGGCGGATAGAGATGGTGAATTGCAGGACCAAATTCGTGCGCGTGCCTATCAACTCTACGAGCAGCGTGGGAGAGATGATGGACACGACCTGGACGATTGGTTACAGGCTGAGGCTGAATTATCCGAAGTCCAGAAGGCGGCCTAATAGTCCTGGACAGCCCACATCCAACCTCAACAGGGAGGCCATCATGGACACAGGGCATCCGCACACTATAAGCCTGAAACTCCGCGACACGAACCAGCTTTTCAATTCGATGGACCCTTCCCCATTCATTGAAAAGGATCTCGACGACGACGCGGAAGAATTCATCGTGAGTTGGGCACAGGAATTCTCCCCTAAGGCGCCGCTCAAATTGCGCATCTACTTGGACCAGTGGCCGGCTGAAGACCCCAAAGAACTGATCAGGACAGCCATCCACAACCACTTTGCTCACAGCACCCAGATTGCTGACTTGGAGTTCAAGCGACTCCTCAGGCAAGGCCGCACAAGTCTTTTCATCGGGCTCCTGTTCTTGGCTGGTTGTCTAATTCTCAGCGAGCTCCTGTTGGGGCGTAAAGAGAGCGCTTGGGCTGCGGTAGTACGAGAGAGCCTTACGATTGCCGGATGGGTTGCCATGTGGCGACCGATGCAAATCTATCTTTACGATTGGTGGCCTCTCCTGCGACGCAGCCGGATCTATGACAAGCTGAGCCACATGCCGGTGGAACTCGTCCAGAAGAAAGGAAAAGCTGAGTAGCCTTCCAACGGTTTTATCGCAAACTCTCCGCCAAGGCCGAGTGTTGGATTGCCGCTTAGCGGTGTGTCGCAACCAAACTTGCGCGTTTGAGCCGAGGGACGGCGGGTCCGGATTTCCGCTTGAAGATGCGATTTGGCTGCTCGGGACAGTCAGGCGGTTCACCGACGATGATGACTCGACCGAAGCGGCCCGTAAATTGTTTAGAGCATTCGTCACATTCAGCTTGATTCGCTTTTACTTCGCATCTGCGTGCACGAACCGTTCCATGAAAGGATGCGGACGCGCATAGGCACTCAATAAAGGTGAAAATTGACCTCGACATTCACTTGCACTGCAACCGGAATTCCATCCTTGCGACCGGGTTCAAATCGCCAGTGACGAATCGCCTCGATCGCTTTCTCATCCAGACCCATGCCCAGTGATTGGAGGATGCGGATATCACGCGAACGTCCGTCAGCCCCTACGATTAACCACAGCACTACGGTACCTTGATACTTCGTCTTGCGTGCTTCCTCAGAGAATTCCGGTTCCGGAGCATAGATGACGCGTGGGGCTGTAACTCCGCCACCAATTGTGTAAGCTCCACCCCCAATTCCACCTCCCCATCCCGGGCCAATGCCCGGTCCGCGGCCTGAGCCCACTCCGCCGCCGCTGCCGGAACCGATCCCACCTCCTGATCCAATCCCGCTGGATGGCGGGCTTAGGATCGAAGACAACGGTTCTCCGAGGGCACCAGTCTGTGGAAGTAGAAGGTGGATTTCGGGTGGCACGACGACGGTTGCTTCGACTGGCAGCTTGGAATTTTCGTTGCGGATCACCACTACAGGAGGCGCCAGTTGTTCCCGCGAGAAACGAGGCAACGTTCCCTTTGAGGCCGATAGCTTATCGCGGTCCCCCCCGCCACCGCCTCCTCCGGCTTTGGACGCCGATGGAGACAGGACGTAAGGGTTCACATCGGTGACGATGCTGATCACCTGCCGAACCTCGTGGCGATGTTCTGCAGCAAATCTGCCCGCAAGTACGAGCAATGCGACTGCTACTGTGTGCGCCAGAAACGAGAAGACGAACGTAGTTCCGCGACTCCTGTGCTGCCCGTAACCCTCGCCAAAGAGGGTGGGCAGACTTAGAGGCGCCGCCGGCGAATCGGGTGGAGCTTTCTGTGGCCGACGCTGCAGAGCCACGCTTGACATCTCGGCCTCCGACGAGGATCCAAGCATGTTGAGCACCGGGCGTACCTAGGATGAGGACGGTTACAAGTCTTTACTCGTTAGTGATTGCAATGGACTGAAAAGAAATGCCAAGCGAAAGAGGACAAAGGTGACATGCCCGTTCGGAGTCTGGCCTCTGTACTCCACATCGACATTTGGGAAAAAGCCAAATTGTCGTGACGTCCGATACTTTGGACGTTAACGGTCCGATTCCTTTGACGTCTGAGAATGCGCAGGTGAAACCGGTGGTGTGCTTGAAGTTTGTTTTATGCAACTTGTCGAGCGTCAATGGCTGGCATATGCCGTGCTAAATCAAAGTTCTCCTTGCGTTTTGGGAGCTAGCAAGTCCCTTTGGAAAGTCCACAAGTAATCTCGTTGAGGACAGAACTCTCGTCAGTACACACGGAAAATCCCCAATGCCGAATTCAGACGGAAATCAGAATCGGCTGGCGCTCTATAGAGAAGCTGTTTTGGAGCCAGACAGAAAGAAAGTTGGAACACGCGTCGCCCGAGCTCAGGCTGCGATCGCCCTCCGCGCTCGAAAATTGTGGTACGGAGGAGGGAGAGAAACGACGGAACGCAGCCAGATGGACGCAGCCGCTCATCTCCTTGGAATCCTCCGCTTGATCGGGGAACAGAAATCGTAAAACACGTCGTTAAATCTTCAGAAACACTTATGGGCGGCGGTCTGGTAGGTACCGGCTAGGGTTAGGTGACAGAACTAAACGTCCTTAAGTTGGGCCTCGTTCATCCCGAAGTAGTGCCCTAGTTCGTGGAGTACGGTCTGCCGGACTTCACGACGGATTTCTGCATCGTTCCGGCAGAGCGCTTCGATATTTTTCTGGTAGAGGACGATGCGGTTCGGTTCGGGGCAAGGGTCGAACACGCTTTTCTGCGTGGCAGGCACTCCCTGGAAAACTCCCATCAGCAGGCTGCGGGGCTTGTGGGGCCGATTTTCCCTCCGAGCGCTCTCTTTTTTGCGCATCCTTGGCCGGTCCTCAACAATTACCGCGAGATTGTGAATCCGCTTTCGGAATTCCATCGGAAGCGAGTCCAACACATCCTCCACCAGCCGAACGAAGTGTTCCCGCTTCACCTTGTCCTCCTATTGAATTCCTTTCGGCGTCGCGTTTTGCAGGCTTGCGCCTACTCGATCAGCCAATTGCACTTAAGAATCTTCACAGCATGTCCTTAAACAACACAAGCACCCTCTATTCTCGGTGCATGCTGAATGCCGGGCAGGACTGAAGTAGGGCGAATTACAGATCTTTACTCCCCGGATTCCACAAAAAATGGGCGGCGCTAAGTGACGGACAACAAACTCGATACGCCTATTGCCTCTCCGGTGCCGGCGGTGCCGGCGTTCCCCAGCTTTGACACCCTCTTGAATAAATGTTCAATCGGACATCAGACGCCGTGTAATGTCCGATGGTTCGGACGTCTCCTGTCCGATTCTTCTGACATCCGGTGGACTGCGGCTCACATCTACGCGGCTTTTGCAGTTTGTTCTGTGCAACTTGCCAAACGCTGATGCTTGGCCCACGCCGTGCCCTTCTCATCGGCGAGCGATCTCTACGCAGGTCGCCATTCGTTGAAACTGAAAATGGAGAATACCCGGTATGAAGAAGTTCGCTTACAGTGCGCTTGCGCTCACGCTCGCCTTGATTGCTCTGCCAAACGGGACGATGGCCGCAACGAAGACGCTCGACAACCTGCAGGCCGGGTTCAACGGCGAAAGCAATGCCCACGCTCGCTACCTCGCGTTCGCAGAAAAAGCAGATCAAGAAGGGTACGGTGAAGTTGCGAGTCTGTTCCGGGCTGCAGCTAAGGCAGAGGAAGTTCACGCCGCTAACCACGCAGCTGTGATCAAGAAGATGGGCGGCACACCCGAGCCAAAGATCGAGACTCCGGTAGTCAAGTCGACCAAGGAAAACCTCGAAGCCGCAATCAAGGGAGAGTCGTACGAGCGCGACACGATGTATCCGGAATTCCTCAAGCAGGCTCGCGCCGAGGGGAACAGAGACGGTGTCCAGACCTTCAACTATGCAAAGACGGCGGAGGCCGAACACGCCAGGTTGTATTCCGAAGCTCTGAACAACCTCCCCAAACTCAAAGGGTCCAAGGCGAAGGACTACTTCGTCTGCACGGTGTGTGGCTACACGACATCGACACTGGACTTTTCGAAGTGTCCGTCGTGTTTCACGCACAAAGACAAGTACGAGAAAGTCAGCTAGCACCCGGGGCGTCGAAAGGCGCCCCATCTTCGGATAAAGGAGTTTCTATGCTTTCATTTCCGGCGATTCCGAGTTGGGATGCCTTGCACCCATTAATCATTCATTTTCCGATTGCATTCTTGCTAGTTGCCCCCATCTTCATCGTCGTCGGTGCTGTGCTGACTCCGGCGAAGGGCCGTTCTTACCTGATTGCCGCGATGGTCTTGCTGTTGGTCGGAACGGCCTCAATTTTCGTAGCGGTCGAGACTGGGGAAGCGGCAGGCAAGCTCGCTGAGAGAACTCCAGGGATGGCGCTGGTCCTCGAAACCCACGAATCGCTTGCGGAACGCACGCAGGCGGTTTTCAGTGTGCTGTCAGTGATATTCCTTGCGCTGCTAGCGGTGCCATGGTTTCTGAAACAAGAAGACACCCGCCTGACGACAACCATTCTGCCGCTGGTTTTCCTGGTTCTGTACAGTGCGGGCGCCTTGCTGTTGGTCAATACCGCCCACAACGGAGGCCGCCTCGTGCACGAATTCGGCGTACGGGCGATGGTAGCTTCCACTCCCGTCGAGGCCAGTGCCGCGCTTCCGACGGAGACACACGATAAAGACTAAGAGAATGAAGGCCAGCTCAAAAGCGCTTCGAATCCTTGAACGAGGATTCATTTCCTTGAGTTTGGTGCTTTTGGCTGTGTTCGTTTTCGCGCATATTCATAGGTTCATTATGTTCCGCGCAGAGATGGCGAAATTCGAAACCCGGCAACTTGAATCCACCAAGGAAGGTACCGCTGGAACAGTAGCGACTGATGGGTCTACCCACAACGGTGACCTTCATCAAGCGCAGAACCCAGACTATTCGCTCTGGTCAAAGCGGCGCACAAAATTGTATCAGGCGAGTCTTCGTAAGCCGGTTGAGTCGCTTGCACTTTTACGGATTCCCACATTGCAATTGGAGGTTCCCGTATTAGATGGCACCGATGAGGTTACCTTGAACCGCGGGGTAGGGCGAATTGCAGGCACATCACTTCCAGGACAGGGCGGCAACATCGGTATCGCTGGGCACCGGGACAGTTTCTTCCGCAGATTGAAAGATATCCGGACCGGAGACGCGATTGAGCTGGTCACAATTTCTGGGACAGATGTCTTCGTCGTGGACCAGATCCGAATCACCGGCCCCGCTGACGTCAGTGCGTTGCGGCCCAAAGCGAAGTATTCACTCACGCTGGTGACATGCTACCCATTTTATTACTTCGGCCCCGCTCCAAGTCGCTACATAGTCGAAGCATCTTTGAAGTGATAACCCGCAAGATGAGGAACAACTTTTGTTAGAAGGAGAAAACCAATGATGCACTTTAAGAGCACTACCGTCAGCTTAGCGTTCGTCGTAGCGGCGTTTCTTTGCGCCATGACTGTTGGCATCGCCGCCCAGGACGTAACGCACCCATCAACCACGAAAACCGGAGAGCCGAGGCATGAGGTTCAATCAACTCACGTTCGGAATGCCGAAGTCATCCACGTCTCAGGTCATGAGATTGTCGTCGAGCTGGAAAACGGCAAATTCGAACTGTTGAATCTGGGCGAGGACGCCAGATTCCAGGTCGATGGCAAGGACATAACTGTGCATGAACTGACACCTGGCACGAAGCTGTCTCAGGAAGTTCATACGGTCACTACCCCGCAAGAAGTGACAACTCTCAGAACAGTGGAGGGCAGAGTGTGGAGCATACACCCGCCTCATTTGATCCTTTCTTTCCCTGGCGGTGAGAACAAACCGTATACGGTACCGGACGGAATCGTGTTCCACATCGACGGTCAAGACAAGACGGTATTCGATCTACGGAAAGGGATGAAAATTTCGGCAACGGTGTTGACGGTTGAACCTCAGCAAGTTGTTAGCACCCACACTGTCGTCACCGGGCAAGCGCCTCCACGGCCGAATGTGGCGTTCGAAGGACCTATGATCCTTGAATCGGGTAGGGAGGCCACGCACTTAGCCGCCGCTGTGGAGGAACCAAGGGCGCAAGAACTCCCCAAGACCGCCAGCCTTGTGCCGTTGGCAGGAGTCCTTGGTTTCTTGTCACTGGCCCTGGGCACGGGTCTGAGAATTGTCCGCAGGAATACTCGCCATGACTAATGAGGCTCTTTCGTGGCGGCCAGACTTGCTAAGCTGACCGCCTCTTCTTGCAACCAGAACGTTGTTTTTGACTCGACCATCCGGGAGTACTCTAATCGAAAGTGGCACATGACAGACCAGAGTCGCGAACCGTCGCCTTATTGGCACGATTCAATGTATCGTTCCGCCAGCAGGAGATGGTTTTTGCAACTCTGAACCTCTTTGTTCTGGCTGCACTCCTGCTTCTCCACTCGCTGTTTTCTTCTCTACTAGGCGAACCCTCGCCCGTGTTGTTGGTCACCCTGGGCGCTGCCTTTCTGTTCAAAATGCTGGAATTACTTTGGTTCTGGGCCCGCTCGTGGCCGCTGAGCAAAACGCTAGAAGACGTCGTCGTCTGGGCCTCGATTTCTCTCAATATCGGGTTAAGTCTTGTTTTAACATTCCTCACCAATCGGGAAGACAGTCCATACTTTGTTCTCCTCGCCTTGCCTGTCTTGCAGGCAGCTTACCGCTTCAGCCTTCCCGCCTGCATCGGGGTGATTGCGGTTGCGGATTCCGTGACCTTCTTCTGGGTCTCGCATTTTGCGGCGTTCCATCCGCCAGTTCATGCCAGCGAATACTTTGAAGCAGGGGTCATTTCCGTTGTGTATGCGATCGTGGGTCCGTTGGTCTGGCTGCTCGTCAACCAGCTTCGAAGTGATCAGAGAAAACTGTCCGACAATCTGCGAGAACTCGAAGGAACACGTGAGCAGCTAGTGGTCGAAGAGAAACTCGCCGTTGTGGGCCGTCTCTCGAGTGCAGTGGCACACGAAATTCGCAACCCAGTTTCCATCATTGCCAGTTCACTGGTCACCGCCGACCGACCTGACGTTGGGGAACAACAACGGCGAGAGATGCACGCTATCGCACGCAGCGAGGCCGCTCGGCTGGAAACATTGACCAGTGACTTCCTTTCTTATGCACGTCCGAGTCAGCCGAAGCGAACTCTGGCGCCAATGGCGGAAGTGTTGGGCTATATCGCAGAGATTGCCAGTGTGCATGCTTCAAAAAAAGACATTAGGATCTCGGTCGAGAGCGGCGAGGGCTTGCTGGCGAATGTTGATCGTGAGCAACTGCAGCGAGCACTCCTGAACCTGCTGCTCAACGCGATCGATGCTACGCCTGTTGGGGGACAGGTTTTGGTTCGCAGTAGTCGGCCATCCGCCCAAAGTGTGGAACTCCAGGTCGAAAATTCAGGTGAGCCGATTCCGCAAGAAGTCCTGTCCAGAATCTTTGAACCTTTCTACACCACTAAACCGCACGGAACAGGTCTCGGACTGGCGATTTCGAGAAACATCGCGAGAGTTCAAGGCGGCGACCTGGTCGTGGCCCGAAATGAGCCCGGGCACGTGTGTTTCGCAATGACGGTTTCTGACGGAGAGCCTGTCGGCTCTGGAGTAATCAGCCATGGGTAGATTATTGATTGTGGATGATGAGCCTAACCTGCGCCGTGTCCTAAGCTCAGAGCTTCACCTCGACGGTCATAAAGTTGACGAGGCGGACGGCGTTTTAGCCGCTGTGACTTTCTTGACGGAACGAGAATACGACGCGGTCATCACAGACCAGAAAATGCCGGATGGAGATGGACTGAGAGTTCTATCGGTCGCTCAAGAGAACGATCCATCGTTGCCAGTAATCTTTCTCACCGCAGTCCCGACGATTGAGCTTGCGGTCGAAAGCATGCGCAAGGGAGCCTTTGATTTCATCACGAAACCTTTCAATCCTGAGGTTGTCCGGGCGACTGTACGGCGCGCCTGTGAGCGCGCGAATCTTGTCCGGGAGAACCAACTCCTCAAATCTACAGTCGGCAACCTGCTCGGAGCCGACACGATCTTTGGAAACAGCGCAGAAATTAAGGAAGTACGCGAGCAGATCGCCCGCGTCGCTCCCACGGATGCAACCGTCTTGATAGTTGGGGAAACTGGAACTGGCAAGGAACTCGTGGCCAGGGCCATTCATCGGAACAGCCGCAGGGCCCAGAAGCCTCTGATTGCAGTCAACTGTGCGGCTTTCACTGAAACTCTCCTGGAGAGCGAACTCTTCGGACATGAGCGAGGAGCTTTTACCGGTGCGGATAAAGCCCGCCAGGGTTTGTTCGAAGCGGCTCATAGCGGAACGCTCTTTCTGGACGAGGCCGGTGAAATGTCGGCGGCTGCCCAGGCCAAGTTGCTTCGCGTCCTGGTGGATGGTGAGGTGCTCCGGGTGGGCTCCACTCAAACCCGCAAAGTCGATGTTAGGGTTCTCGTTGCAACCCACCGCAACCTGGAAGAACGAGTGCAGCAGGGACTCTTCCGGCAGGATCTTTACTATCGGCTAGCGGTTGTTCCAATTCGCATTCCCCCGCTCCGAGAACGTAAAGAGGACATTCCTGGCCTCTGCGAGATCTTGTCGGATCAGATTGCGAAGGATTTGAAGGTCCGGCCCAAACGCATGAGCCCCGAAGCTCTGCAGAAGATCGCGAACTACACATTTCCCGGGAATATTCGGGAACTGCGGAATCTTTTGGAGCGGGCGCACATCTTGGGGCGTCGTGAGGAAATCGCCGGCGATGAACTTCCCATAGAAGACAAAAGCTACGCAGCAACTGCACCCCAGAAAATGGAGATGCGCGATTGGCTGCGAACCTTGCCAGCTAGCGTCGATCTCCGCGAACTGCTCACGGACTTCGAAAAAGGCCTGATTGAGCGAGCCTTGGAGCAAGCTAATGGCGTGCAGGCCGAAGCAGCCCGAATGCTGGGAGTCTCGCGCAGCGACATAGGATACAAAGTCGCAAAATTTGCATTGGGTCGACCAGTGGACGCCACGTAGCGAAGAAGCGTTACCGGTGTTTTGCCTGCACTCACATGGCGCGACTTCAGCGAGGCCCGCAACGTTCCTCCATGAAGAAACGGTACGCGATTGGATCAGACCGGCTTTTTTCAGGACAGCTAACTCTATGAGATTCTGAGTCAAGACCGAAGACTCCCGCCTTCCACAACCCTTAAGTTAGCGCTTATGCGGGCAATGCCCAGGGCATTGCCCCCCAGACGCCCCCGGGCCGCTTAGAATCAACTTGAGCCCGCCAATAGAAACCTGGCCGAATGCAGGCAGGTACTGTAGATCGAGATTGAGGCCAAGCATCTGCGTGTAAAACGTGATAGCGCGTTGAACATCCTTGACTTGATAGCGAACTCCCCAAAAGCCTTCAATGAAGGATGACGTCGTATCCGGTGACTGCGATTGCTGCTTCTGGTTCTGCTGTGTTGGATTCATCATTAGACACTCCAGTCGGAGCCCGTCTCCCTCTGGGGACTTCTCTCGGATCCCGTCGGCGCCAAGTGGCGTAACTTGTCGGGATTGCGCACCACGTACAGCGCTCGTATGACGCCGTCCTCAATCTCGAACGCGGCCGTCTGCACCGGTCCCTCCGGTGAATCCACGACGATCCCAGGCAGACCGTTGATCATCGCGAAGCGCATCGTAAAATCTTCACGCCACCACGCGCCTGGATGTTTACGGGTGACGTCTACCAGGAACTGAGCCACGCGATCTGCACCCTCAACCGCGTTCAATGCCGAGCGCACCTTTCCGCCACCATCGGTTATGACGCGCACGTCGCTCGCGAGTAGTTGGGTGAGCGCATTGAAATCTCCCGACTGGGTTGCCGTTGTGAAGGCGGACAATAGCTGCGCATGTTTCGCATCGATTCCAGGAGAAGAACTCGGCTGTGATGTCACGCCGCGTGGCCGGGCTGCGCGTACATTCGCGCGTGCGCGGGCGGCAAGCTTCCGGCACGCCGCTTCGTTCCGCGCTAGTGCTGCAGCCACTTCGTCGAACGAGAAATCGAAGACGTCATGCAGCAGAAAGGCCGCGCGTTCAAGCGGCGACAACCGATCGAGCGTCAAGAGCAGCGCGATGGAGAGATCCTCAGCCAATTCCGTACGGCTATCGGGCGCCAGTGCTGCCGTATCGAAGATTGGTTCGGGCAGCCACGCTCCGACGTATTCTTCCCGCCGGGCACGTGCCGAGGTCAACATGTCGAGACAAATCCGCGTCGTCGTAGTCATTAGAAACGCTCTCGGGTCCAATACTTTCTCGCGGTTGGCCGTATGCCAGCGCAAATACGTCTCCTGCACTGCGTCCTCGGCATCAGCGATTGACCCCAGCATGCGGTACGCGAGACCGAGC
>JBKOUZ010000255.1:0-20237 GCA_046723715.1 Acidobacteriota bacterium
TCCAAGAGCAATGGCCCATTGCAGCACTTTCACCACAATCCATGCTGCCGTGTTGAAGCCCAGCGTCTTTCCCGCGGAAGCTCCTATTTGACCACCGGCAAGCACCAGGAAAAGAGCGGCTATGAGCAGGATCGCCATGGCCAGGGTCAACGCCAGAGAGACCAAGTGAACTTTCAACCACGAGCGGCTTTCCCGGACTTCATAAGCCGCGTTCAGTGTTGACATGAGCTGCGTCATGCCCGCAGAACCGGAATAGAGAGCGAAGAGCAGTCCGAAGGTAAGTTTCCCGCCAGTGGAGCTTGGCGTGACCTCGCGAATGGTAGTAACGAGCAAGTCGTAAGCCGCAGGCGGAAGCACAAGCTGAAAGTAATAGAACAGGTCGGCACGGATTTTGCTGCCTTCTGAAGCGAGCATCCCGAGCAACCCCAGCATGAACAGCAGCATTGGAAACACGGCCAGCAGAAAGTTGTAAGCCAGTTCGTAGGCCCGGTTAATTAGATCGTTTCGATTGATGCCTCCCCAGACGCGCCGTGCCAGCTCCCGCCAGGTCAGGCCCCCGAGAGCCCAGATGGAGTCAAGTTGCTGATCGGTGGTGAGCACGGATTCGGTCATCGAAGCTGCCGGATGGTGCGATGCCAATCAGCAATGTACGGTTGGAGTTAAAGCGACCGGTTGCCGGGTCAAGGCATGTAACTGCCATTCGCGGCAACCTCGGCAAACACAGCATCATCCTAATTCCGCCCCATTCGTCTGAATAGCAAGCGATTCTGAAATACCGGAGAAGAAACGCCAGGCTGGTGAAGCGCAAAACAGAGCGCAGTCACACATCAACAAACCAGCCTCCGCCCGCTGAAGTTCCTGCCAAGCCTGCGATCCACATCGTCGTTGAATCAGCACCAGCAAACGGGAGTATTCACTATGACAAAGTCGATTCTGTTTAGTCTTATCCTGCTCTGTTGTACCGCATGGGTCGCGGCGCAGAGCACCACTCCATCATCTCCATCCTCAGGCAGCTCGGAAAGTAGCGCGGGCACCGGAAGCAGCACGGGCAGCCAGAGCAGCACGGGCCAAACCGGCAGCCAAACGACAGGGCAGAGCGGCAGTGAAAACGGCCAAACGTCGGGAGCTCCGGGCTCATCCGGTCAAATGAACGGCAGCAGCAGTACCACTCTCCGCGGCTGCCTGAGCAGTTCCGGTGGTGGCTATACCCTGACCGATGCCTCTGGAACGCAATACCAGTTGTCGGGCAACACGTCGAAGCTGAGTGACCACGTCAACCAGGAGGTCGAAGTGAAGGGCAGCGCCTCCGGTTCTGGCGCAAGCGCGTCCATGGGATCTTCAGCCGGGTCGCAGACCGCGACTGGTTCAGCCGGAGCGGGCGCGTCTGGACAGATGTTTAGCGTGACGAAAGTCAAGAGAGTCTCTGGAACGTGCAGCAGCGCGAACAACAGCACGGGCGGGACCAACCGGTAACGTTCACAGGCTCAACGTGAGAAGCCGGCAGACCACTGCCGGCTTTTCGCTTTTTTAATTCAATTTCCAGGTTGGTCCTCGTGCAAGTCCGAGCGATTGCCAGTCCGGCGGCGCCACACAGCGTAGAACGGAACTCCCGCGAGAATCACGAGCAGCCCGATGGACGATCGAACCGGTCGCACCAGCCATAGGTTCGCGGTCAGGGCGATGGCGGCCAGCAGAAACACGCCTGGCGTCCACGGATAACCCCAAACACGATCGGGCCGGTTGAGATCCGGTTCCTTGTGGCGCAAGCGAAATAGCGCTACTGCAACGAGCGCGAAGAAGATCCACACGGCAAATACAAACAGCGAGTAGAGTTCTTCGAACGTTCCAGTCAGCGCTAACAGCGTAGCAACACACCCAAGAAAGAGCAGCGCACCGCTGGGTGTGTGAAACGAAGGGTGCAGCCGTTTGGCAAATGTGAAGAAAACCTGGTCACGAGCCATGGCATAGGGGATTCGCGCCCCGGTCAAGACAACAACGTGCAGCGCGCCAAGCGCAGACAGTGCCATTGCGAGTGTGAGCCACTGTGCCCCACCCGATCCCCAAAGGGACTGCACTACGTCCGACGCCACATGCCCTGACGCGGCCACGGATGCGAAGGACAAGACGTGAAAATAAACCACATTCGCCATGAGATAGAGAGCGGCGATGATGGTCAGGCCTACGACGATAGCTCGCGGAATATTCTTCTGCGGGCTGAGAATTTCTTCTCCAAGATCCCCGAGATCATTAAAACCGTTGTAGGCCCACATGGCAGGCACGAGCGCGGTGAGCAAAGACGCAAGGGTTTTGAAGCTCCACAATGGCGCGGTCCCAGGTGCAGCCATGGCGCTCATCTTCGATGTGAATAGAGCGCCACCCACCACGATAACGAGGATCGTCGCCATCTTCAAAGTGGTGAGCAAGACTTGAATAGCGCCACTCATACGAACGCTGAAATAGTTAATCGCAGTGGCGGTTACGACAACCAGAGCCGCCAGCGGCTGAGCCGTGGTAAATGTGAATTCATAGTTGCCCATGTGCCAGATGAACCAAGGTCGCGCCACCACCGGGAAGAGAAAGCTCATGAACTTCACAAACCCAGCTCCCAGAGTTGCCATGGCGACGGGGCGCTCAAGGAACGAACTCATCCATCCAAAAAGAAATCCCCAGATCGGGCCAAGACCTCGGCTGAGATATACATATGGCCCGCCGGCCTTAGGGAAGGCCGCGCCGAGTTCGGCGTAGCAGAAAGCACCGAAGAGAACGATGAGACCGCCAAGGATCCAGGCGGCCAGCACTCTGGCCGTCGAGCCAGCCGCACGCGCCATGTCGCTGCTGACGAGAAATACTCCAGTGCCGATGGTATCGCCGATAACAATAGCAATCGCGGATAACAAGGTGAGGCCGCGGACAAGGTCTGGGCTTCGAGAGTGACCGTTCGCAAGATGTGGCATTGTGGCAGGAATGGAGAGCGTACTCTTCGTGCCTGAGAGGGTCAACCTGGCTTGCCAGGGTTGAGTGCGGTACCATCGGCCTAGTGAGTGACGGGGAAATCCATGATCAATCATTTTGCCTGGAATGATCGTTACCGCGTCTTCGACAGCGAGAACTTACTTACTCCTGCCCTCCTGCTGTATCCGGAAATCATTTCGTCAAATATCCAACGCACTATCGATCTGCTGGACGGAAATGCAGATCGCTGGCGCGCTCACATCAAGACTGCGAAGCTCAGCTACACGCTGCGAATGCTGCTGGAGCGTGGCGTCCGGCATTTCAAATGCGCCACGACTCTTGAACTGCTTAGAGCTTGCGAAACTGGGGCCGCAGATGTCCTGGTGGCATATCCGATGATGGGGGCAAATGCAACGAGAGTGCGGGAGATCGCGCAACGTTTTCCCCAAGTGCGTGTTTCCGTGTTGACGGAAAACACAGACCAGGTGCGGCAATGGAGCGGCTCAGCCGTCGGCGTATTCGTCGATATCAATCCGGGGATGAACCGTACCGGTGTGGATGCGACGAGGAAAGCGGATGTGGTTCGTCTGATCCGCGCGATTCACGAATCCAAGCTGGACTTTCGTGGCCTGCACTACTATGACGGCCAATATGGCCATACAGACGAGCCAGAGCGCACGTCCCTGGCCCACTCTGGTTATGGCCGCTTGTTGGATTTGGTCAGTGAAAGTGAGCGCAGCGGATTTCAAGTACCAGAGATCGTTACCTCCGGAACGCCGACGTTTCCCTGCTCGCTGTCGTACGGGGGATTCCGCAATCGCCGATTTGTGCACCGCCTCTCCCCCGGGACCGTCGTTTATTGCGATGCAACGAGCATGGCGCAACTACCGCCGAAGTACGGCTATGCTCCAGCGGCAGTAGTGTTGACGCGTGTCGTCAGCCAGCCTGCGGAAGGAATAGTGACGTGCGATGCCGGGCACAAGTCGGTCTCGGCGGACGCCGGCGTGCCCACCTGCGTAGTCATGGGACACCCGCAACTCACTCCGGCGTCGCCGAGTGAGGAACACTTACCCGTGCAAGTGAAGTCTGGGATTGCGCCCGGTTTAGGCGAGCTTCTCTATTTGATCCCGCGCCACGTCTGCCCCACGGTGAATAATTTCGACTGCGCGCTTCTAGTGCGTAATGGGCAGATTGATGCAGTCGAAGAAGTCTCTGCCAGAGGGCACGAAACTCCCCTGTTACAGGCTGAGGGAATGTCGCACGGAAAGATTGTTACTGAGACGCTGCACAACAATTAGCCTGATGACCTGGTGAGAGTGGAGCACTCGGTTTCGATCCTCATCTGGATTTCCGCGGCTTCGATCTTTGCGGCTTCCTTCGCGATGGTCGCGCGCTCTTCGTGGCGCTGTACGCGACACAATCAATCTCGATCAGCATCCCAGGCGTATGCCCCAAGTCGCTGCCCACCGTCGTGCGCACCGGATACGGACGCGAGAAGCGACGCGCATAAACCTGGTTGTAACGCGCAAACAGGCTCGTGTCGCTTAGATGCACATTCACTTTGACCACATCTGCGAGTGAAGCGCCATCGGCCTCGAGGATCGCTTGTAGATTGTCGATGGTCTGCTGTGTTTGGCGTTCAATCGTGTCGCCCACCAGTTTTCCCGTAACTGGATCGATAGGCCCGGTTCCGGTCACAAAAACAAAGTCTCCGGCCCGCCATCCTTGCGAATAAGCGCCTTGGGGCGGCGCACCCCGCTTACTCTCGATCACGTACTTAGTTATCCTTGCCACTGTCTTCTCCGTAAGGGTGCAGCTTTGCACCGCTTTTGGTGCGCAAACGAACACGCGACACCGCGATAGCCTGGGGCAGTATACTCTCCAATGTCCTGCCGGGAGCAGCGCAAACGCGTGTGCAGCGCGAGAATTCTTGGGCGGTTCCGCGGTGGGAGGTATCATGAAGTTAACGCTGATGAGAAGAAGAGACAAAGGAAATTTGCTTCCCGAGTGGGCCACGAAGATTACCGCGTTAAGGGAACACCTGGAGATCAATCAAGCCGAATTGGCGCGCAGAATGGAATGCTCAGCGATGACCATTTCCCGTTGGGAGAGAGGTTTGCTGCAGCCTTCCGCCGAGCATTTCATCCAACTCGGGAATCTTGGGGGCAAGACGGAGGCATGGTTCTTCTGGGAAATGGCGGGCATTGAGCCCGCCAAGATGGTGCAGGCGCTCAACACCACTTCGCGTAAAAAGCGTTCGAATGCGCCCCGGTTGGAACTGGCTCGGGCCAGCGCGCAGTCGGCCAATCCTGCACATTTTCCACAAGTGATCGGCTTGCCTTTGCTCAAGGGAGTGGTGGGCGCACTCGGGACTGCGGGAGATCGGCGAAGCCTGCGAACCATACCGGCAGCTGAAATGATCGGCGCACCTGTTAGCTGGTGCCCGAATCCTGCATATACCAGCTTGCTGCGCGTGACTGGTCACGCCATGGAGCCGCTCATCCGTCAGGGCGACATTCTGGCGGTGGACTCCTTTCAGACCGAACGCCAGCAGCTATACGGCAAGGTCGTCGTGTCTTCTTGCGACCAGCAAGGATTGTGCGTTTCCCGCCTTCGCCGTTACGACACTCTGGACGTGCTGGAAGCCGAAGATCGTGAATACGATTCAGTGGTGCTTAGCAAGTCCAGCGGCTGGCGCATTGTGGGGAAGGTTCTGTGGTGGATCTCCAGAGCCGCCAGTTGATTCTGGAGCGCTGCCTCGCGTCTCCTTGGAAATATCTTTAGCGTTATCTCTGCAGCGATACGGCTTTCTCTGTATTGTTCCCGCCTCCGTTCTCTTGTTAACTAACCACCGCGAAACATGCGTCTCCAGGTTTGACGAGTTTGAAGGGTCAGCCGCTGATCGGTTTCGATTCCGGCAGGCTGTCGATGCACCAATTCGAATCAGAACGGCGCGCAAGATCACAGACTGCAGAACCTACCTGGTACCACGCGTACTTCCTGGCAATGGTCGAGCACGACCGAAACAAGGCGCTGTCTGGAATTGAAAAAGCGCGAGATGCCATTCAGCAACGAACGCGCGAACTGCAATACGGCGCCCCCAGCAGCCCGCGCGAAGTTCAGGATCTTATGAATGCGTTGACTTACCTTCGCATTCTTCTGACACATATAATACCGAAACCGGGACTCTGTTGTGGGATTAAGCGTTCGCTCTCCGCGGCCGCCGACATAAGCTCGGGATTCGGAGCGTGGCAGCCGAGGATAAACCCGCGCATCACCCCCGTACTGCCACGTCACTTTCGATTTACCGACAACCTCGTCCAGTGGAGGGCATCCAACAGGAAAATTCACCCTGAAGCCCGAGCCGTCGGTTGGCATGCGGAGAGTGCACTTCATGGCCGTGGAATTCAAAAAAGTTCTGAAACCGGGCCGCAAGCTTCGCAAGTTACTCAAGAGGATGGGTGCTCGTCCCACTCCGGAGCAGGTACACGATTTCCGAACCAACTCCCGGAAACTGGAAGCGAACTTGGAGGCTTTTGGAATAGATGGCAGCCGCGTTGGGAAGCGTATCCTGAAACCTCTTTCCCGTTTTCGCAAGAGAGCCGGAAAAATCAGGGATATGGATGTGCTCACCAGCTACGCAGCCGCCATTCAGCCGCAGGATGAGGAGAAAGACTGCGCCGTTCAGCTGCTGGAACATCTGGGAGCAAAACGCCGCCAGCACGCCCGGAAATTCTATAGAGTGTCGCGACAAGCCGGACCCGGACTGATCAAGCGTTTGAAGAAACTCGAACGTAAGCTTGCCAAATCTGAAGCCCGCACTGAGAAAGACGGCAGGCCTGAATCGATGGCTTCCTCCGTGGCACTTCAGCTTGGATCGCGTTTGGCATCCGGTGCGCGGCTCAATCATTCGATGTTGCATCCCTTTCGCCTGAAAGTGAAAGAGCTGCGCAATGTACTGCGGCTGGCAGGCGATCCTGATCAGAATCTGGTTGATGCATTAGGAAGCGTAAAAGACGTGATCGGAGAGTGGCACGATTGGGAAGAATTGGTCGGAATTGCCGAGAAGACTCTGGACCACGGGACTCAATGCAAACTGATGCAGACGCTAACAGCGACCACTCAAAAGAAATTTGAGAAGGCGCTTTCCGAAGCCGAAGAGTTGCGCAAGCGCTATCTTGGACTGAGAGGCAGGAAGAGGCCCACACGTTCGCAAGCCGCAGGGCCGCCTGAACCTTTATTGCGCGCCGCTATGAAACTTGCGGCGTGAACTTTCATTTATGACGCGAGCGAAGCAAAACTCGACGCAACACAGCCAGCCTGCTGCACGTCTGTCGGTAACCATCGAGACGCCCAAAGAGAGCCGAAACAAATTAAAGTTCGACCCGGGCACTCGGCAGTTCAAACTCTCGAAGGTGATGCCCGAGGGAATGATGTTCCCGTACGATTTCGGATTCGTTCCCTCCACAAAGGCGGAGGACGGGGATCCCCTAGACGTGCTTGTGCTCACAGATGCGCCGTTGTTTCCGGGCTGCCAGGTAGAGTGCAGGCTCATTGGCGTGATCAAGGCAGAACAGGAGAAAGAGGGAGAGACAACACGCAATGACCGGCTGATCGCCGTTGCGGAAGCTTCGCTGCTTTACTCAGAAACCAAATCTCTCAACGATCTGAACGCGACAGTGCTCAAGCAGATCGAAGAATTCTTTGTAAACTACCAGCGAGTTCGGGATATTCGCGTCACCATTCTGGGTCACGGCGGGCCTAGCGATGCCCGGGCCATTTTGCAAAAAAGTTCGCGGCAAAAACATGCAGCGTGACTCAGGCACTCCCCCAGTTCGTGCGTTCCAGAATAGTTGGGGGCTCATACGTGTTACCGCGCCGCAGTCGCCGCTCTTCGCGTTGGGTCGTCCACAAGAAAACCGGACCGAGGATTAGCGGCATGATCCGCGATAATATCCCCATTTCCTTGTTAAATTCCCGGCGGAGAGCGCGAATTTGCTCGCTGCCGGGACGATTGACTTTCCTGAACTGCCGCTCCATCGCCCATAATGCGGAGCCGTACACTCCACTCAAGCGATGCATCTCGCCGGCGAATCGGTCTCGAACGCGGGCATCCGGCCAATCCTTGTAGCGCCTCCATCCCGCCAACAGCGTCCGCGAAATGCGATAGAGACTCGGCCCGTTCATCTCGAAATCACGCCAGAAGGCCAAGTCGAGGAAGCGTTTTGATTCGTCGCGCGAAATTGCGGCATGCTTGAAATTGAATTTGAACTGCCCGTGGACGTCCGCATAATCCACATCGCTTAGCAAGCGTCCCTCTTCTGCCATCTGCTGATACAACGGAGTGCCCGGCACCGGAGTGTAGAGCATGAACTGGTGAAAGTCGGTGTCATGCGAGACCGCATGCTCGATCTCCGCCAACATGTTGTCTGGCGTGTGATGCTCCAAACCAATGATGGTCGATCCCTGCACGCGGATGCCGTGCTCGCGCAACTCGCGTGTCAGTTCCCGCGTGTCCGCGCCCTGCAGCTTACTGTAGCTGGCGCCTGGGGACTCCAGTCCCATCCAAAGCCATGAGACGCCCAACTCCACCAACTCCTGCATGGTGTATTTGCGGATCGCGTTCGCCGATGCGAAGACCGACAGAGCCCAAGCCTTGCCGCCCGCTTTCATGAGCTCGAGCAATCGCATGGCTCGCTCGCGGTGGAGAAGAAAATTCTCGTCCATCACAAAGAAGGAACGCACCTTCAATTCCTCTTCCATGCGGCACATGACTTCGAACAGCTGGTCGCCGGTCTCGAAAAAGTTGACGAACTTTCCCTTCCCGCCAAAGAATGCGGACGTGGTACAGAAATTGCACCCCATGGGACAGCCGACCGAGGGAATGATAGTGGCTGCAGTAGATCCCTTTCGATCGGGCACGCGAATGCCCATGATCCGCGTGCGCATTCCTGAAACGATCGCCGGATGGCGGATGGGTGCGGCTTCATCCTCTCCCAGATAGCGCCTCATCCAAGCCACTCCCTCGCCGCGCACAATGTGGTCGGAGTCGATGAGCCGGTCAATGCCGGGAATCGCGGCCACGTGGCCACCCACAACAATCACGGACTGCGGGGAGATACGGCGAATTATGCGACACATCTCGCGCACCTTACCCAGGTTCACAATGATGGAAGAAATGCCAACTACGTCGTACTGCTGTTGCTGGAGCTCGCGAGCAAAGTGTTCGAGGGTAGGAAAATCCAGGACCGTACACGCCGCCGAGATATTTGCCTGGATCAGCATGATGCCCCATGAGCGATGAAACATACGCAGCGAGAAAGCCCCTTGGGCCCGCGTGACCTGGTTGTGGTAAAGCTCCATGGGGTTGATGGCGCGGCTGCCAAATTCATCATCCTGCGCGTATGGACCAAAAACCGAGCTCAACAGGACGCGAGCTTGCTTGCCTTTAGGATGGGTGGCAGGTTGTTCAGCGGTACTGGAAGCAGCATGGATCTGCACTTATTCTCATCATCCATTCTCCCCACTTGCCGTTGTCATGATGTTAGAGGTTGTCAGCGGCTTGCGATATGTTGTGGCGTAGATATCACAAAAAGATTACAAACCCGCGGACGTGTTCCGGAAATGAATACTGCGAAGGGCACATCAACTTGAACCGGACTGCCTTCCTAGCCTAGAATCGCTCTCCCATGGCTTCCGAACCGCTAGAGGTGGAGCGTCTCGAACGAGGAGTATTGAGCTTTCGCGGCCCGCTCACCATGGAAAATGTGACTCCCTTTCTAAATGCGGTTCGTCGAGAGAGTGCTCCCACCATGATTCTCGATTTGAGTGGCGTTCCTTATCTGGACTCTTCGGGATTGGGGTCTCTCGTCAGTGCGTGCACATCGGCTAGAAAAGCGGGACGTCGCATTGCCCTGACCGGCGTCAACAAGCGCGTGCTGAAGGTATTCGAGATTACAAAAGTCGAGCAGGTATTCCTGATGTTTCCTACACTTTCCGATGCAATTGAAGCCTTCACCAATGCCGGAAGCGCATGAGGGATAAGTGATTCCGTCAGACGGAAAAGTGCGGACGCATCGCGCCCGCAGCCATGCTGGATCTATGCGACCCTGCCCGAATTCGATTTCTTGCCGGTAGGGGCATTCACGGCGTCAAGGCGGATCCGGGTGACGCGAGCGGTCCCTTCCACCAAACTACTCATGACCTTGCCACCTTCGCCGGCCATCACCGAACCTGCGGCCAGTGCGAAACGGAGCGCGTCCGCTTGATCTTCGAAGTACAAAACCACTTGTCCCGCCATAATTCAGTTCTCCCTGGGCGAAAGCCCGAACTCGCGAGCGTGCACTGGAGGTCGTTACCAGCGAATTTTCGACGAACGTGGAGCGCGGCCGTTCTGTTCCCTGATTTTCAAAGCATCTTACCAAGCTTCAAAGTGATTCTCTTGGTTCCCTTAAACTCGATAGGTCCTTCTGCCCCAAATTCACGGGCCGTGGGCAGACGCGTGGGCATGCTGGTTGGGAAAAACGCTACAGGGGAGTGATCGCGAGGCGCGAGGCCGCTTTTTTCAGAATCGCCATCTGCCCGGCGTGATACAGCTCATGCTGCGCGATGCCGTGAAGCATGTGATAGAAGTCGTAGCGCTTGCCCGGAACACGATCGCGCAGCCGTTCATCGGAGATCCGCGAGACGGTTCTAACCAGGCGATCATGCGTGCGCTTCGCGTCGGCGATAGTCTTGCGCCATGCGGCTTCGTTGGCTTTCATGACTGGCGGAAAGTTGGCCTCGCCGGTGGGCTGGCATTTCGATCCGCCTAGTCGAGTCAGCGCCGCTTGGTCCCAGACCGCCACATGCAGCAGAAGCTCCCAAATACTGTGAACGTTTACGATGGGCTTGGCTGTGGCCATGGTGGCATTGACGTCTTCGAGCACTTCTATCACCGCGGGGCCATGCCAGGCGGGGCCGTAGAAGGCACGCTGCAACTGATCAGCAATGCGGGCAGCTTCTAGGGATGCGCATGAATTTTCTTTCATGCGGCTCCCTTACCCTCATCAGAAGCAATGGCAACTCCTGCCCTATTGGCAGCTTCAATGACCTTTTCTCCATCCAACAACAGGCACTTGCCTGCATCAACCGCCAGGCAAGTGGCATCCGCAGCCTGCATGACTTCGACGGTTTTGACTCCAATGACGGGCACGTCGAATCGCATATCCTGATTCGGCTTGGCGATCTTCACGACGGTTAGAGCGCGGCTCAGAGTCGAAGCATCCCCGTGCAAAGAGCGCATGATTTCTCCCGCGCGTTCGATGGTTGCGTCCGTACCCTCCATCGCTTCGACGGCGACGCACGCGGACTCGGCGACGACCACAGTCTGCCCGATATCATGCTGGGCCAGGTTTTGCGCTACCTGGCGTCCGTATTCGATATTTCTGGATTCCTGCTCGCTGGGTGCGCGCTCGGTCAGGACGCCGGGACGAACCAGCAGCGGCTCCAGCAGCCACGTGGATTTTTCGAGCATAATCCCCTCGTCGGCCAGGACTTTTGCCACTGCGCCCAGTAGAGAATCGGTGTTTCGAGTGGTAAGAGATAGCAGAAGCTTCGCGAGCCGCCAATCCGGCCGGATGCTGGAGAAAATCTGCTTATGCTTCACCTGCCCCGCCATGATCGCACGGCGCACACCTTCTCGCTGAAAGGTCTCAATCAGCTTGGAGAGTTCTCCCAACGAAAGCCAATGAATGGATTTGGCGCCATGCTCGGAGATTTCCGGAAAAGCCTCTTCTTTAATCGCTGCAACGACAACTTCATAACCTTGTGCCCTCGCAGCATCCAGCACCAGGAAAGGAAATTTGCCATTGCCTGCTATGAGGCCGAGTCTCTCAGAACGGGAAGCCATCGCGTAAGGCGTCCGGAAACTGACGCGGAGTCAGTCTAGCATTCGAGGATTCATAGGATTATCGGATCATGCGATCAGAGCGGTTATTAGTTGCGGGGGGAACAGAGGCGGGTGTCCCTACTCATGGCGATTCACCGTGAGGATTAACTGATCTTCTTGTTCCTTCTCTCCTCGGAATAAAAGGACAGCAGGTCGGCCATTGGGCTGGGCGCATTAGCCTTTACGGAAGTCGGCTTGGATTGAGGGACCACCTTCTGCTCGATTTCCGCCTGCGACTCGAGCTTGGTTCTTAGAACGTGCAACGACTCTCGCAGCGCATCTTGCACTCTGGCTCCCTCTTCGCGCAGTCGCCTCATGTCTGCGACATTGGATCGAAGATCCTTGAGGATGGCAAAACAGTCCTGCTCGCATTGAGACCGCGGAACCATTCCTCGAAGGGGAACGGCAGCGATCCAACAATCGAGTTCAGCTTTGGTGGCGATCACTGAACCGGCTACTCTCCCGGCGGGCCGACGTACGGGAAGTCCTAGTTCGCGTTCATAGCGCTGTACGGTGCGAACTCCCTTGCCGAGGTAGTTCGCAATGTCCTTCCACCCGCTGATGATTGCAACCTGCTGCACTAGTCGCTCGCGCTCCGTCCTCATCAAGACTTGCTTTGCTCTACGACGTTGGCGCGTGATTCTCACGCACTTTCCCCATCCGGAGACCGAAGAGCACGCTTCTGCATTTCGCGCGGGGAGGGAACTGTCGATGGCCTGGCCCCAACGGGCGAATCTTTTTCGCGGGTCTTTAACGATGAGGCGCTATTCGCAGTCTCTTTTTTCTTGCGAGCTTCTTCTTCAATCATCTTTTTCACTACGGCCACCGGAATCCGCTCGAAACGTGGCTTTACTTTGCGCACTTTTATATCCCTCTCTGGAACCGTAGCAGGGCAGGAGCCATACGGGTGATATCTTTTGGCCACGAGCCTTCTCCATTAGCCTGACTAAGCTGCTGAATTTGCAATATTTAGGAATCCCGTTAGTGAGAGGAAGCAGGTCGATCCACGAGACGATTCTGGCTTAGGTTCGCATGTTTTTAATTGCAAATATCGTTACGACGGAATACGATTACGTTACGTTTGGTTATCGAGCCGCACGCCAGGACGCGTTATGCGTACTCCCACCAAAAAGGCTGCGATGAATTTCAAGACCATCGCCCAAACGGAAGTTCCGCAAGGGCGAAATGGAAAGCATAAACAGATTGTGACCAGGATTCTCTCGGATCTCGATCAAGTACAGAATGGCACTGCGCTCAAAGTGCCATTGGCAGAACTGGCGGAAAGCAAAGAAAAGGTAAGATCAGCGTTGAATCGAGCGACTCGAAAAGCCGGACGCAGAGTTGCTACCGCCACCGACGCCGCGTTTTTATACGTGTGGAACGAGGCATAGTGGCGAGCAATGAGCTCTCAAGGCGTCCAGCGGCACGGTACCGCGGACGTCAATGAAGTTGATGAAGAGCAGCTAGTTCACTTGATAATGCCGCGGTCGGCGGCCTCGACGAACCGGATCAGCATCTCGACATCTTCCCCCCGGTCCTCTTCAGATTTGAGTTTTTGCAGCGCCTGCGAGGTATTCATTTTTGAAGCGAGCAGAATTTTGTACGCGTGATGAATCTTGGCGATGCGTTGTTTAGAAAATCCCCGGCGCTGCAGGCCGACTGTATTCATTCCATACGCGTGAGTCTCGCGCGCGGCCGAGGTCATGGAGAAAGGCAGCACGTCCTGAGTAATGGTCGTGCCTCCGCCGATGTAGGAATGAGCTCCGATTCTCACGAACTGATGCACCGGGCAGAGAGCGCCCACGACCGCCCACTCCTCGACCGTCACATGTCCGCCTAGCGTGGCTCCGTTGACCAGCATCACATGATCCCCAATGATGCAGTCGTGTCCGACGTGCGTGTAGGCCATAATCAGCAGGTGGCTTCCAATCTTGGTCAGCCCTCCGCCCTTCACCGTGCCACGGTTAATGGTCACGTACTCGCGAATTTCGTTGTGATCGCCGATCTCAAGCCGGGTCGATTCGCCTCGATAAGTTACATCCTGCGGCGCCATTCCGATGGCCGCGTACGGGAAGAAGGCATTCCCCTCTCCAATTTTCGTTGGCCCCTCAATCGCAACATGCGACAGTAAGCGGCAGTTTTCCCCGAGTTCGACATCGCGACCGACAACGCAGTACGGCCCAATGCTGCACGATGGAGGGATTTTCGCGGCCGGATCAATAATGGCTGTGGGATGAATCATTGGAGGTAAATCTTTGGGCTTCTGGGCAGGCGCATTCACGGCTTAAGATTCGCTCGCACCGTTGCCATCCGCCCCGCGTCCCCGCGAGCTGTCGATAAGCTGGCAGGAGACAATGGCTTCCGCAACCTTTTTGTCGCCTACGAAGGCGTACCCCTGCATTTTGGCCGCAGTCATGCCTGGCACCGAGCGCCAGCCGGTGACCGTAACTTCCATTCGCAACTGGTCGCCGGGACTGACCGGACGCCGGAATTTCGCCCGCTCGATTCCGGTGAACACCATTACTTTGTCACTACGGTCCTGAATTTCGGTTAAAAGGAGCGCTCCGCCCGCCTGGGCAATCGCTTCGACGATCAAGACCCCCGGCATGATCGGCAATCCTGGGAAATGTCCTACAAAAAACGGCTCGTTGATGGTCACGTTCTTGATGGCCACGACGCGGCGTCTGCGTTCCAGTTCCAGCACGCGGTCAATCAGCAACAGGGGGTAACGGTGAGGCAGAATTTTGAGAATTTCGTGGATATCGTACGCGATCTTCGCGCTGTCGGGCGAAGCTTGCGGCCCAGGGTTGTTCTCACTCATGGTCGTCTAAATCGGCCTGACGATTATACTGTACGGCTTGCGGGTCAATAGGTTGGAGCGCTCGGCGGAGGCTGAAATGAAAGCCCGGAAGAAAGCGGTGTCATCACGATTGCAGGCGGATCCGTCGTGGTCCGAGCGGCTTCATTTTTTCGAACAGAAGTTGCCGACGATGGTGCAGACGATCCGCGAGTTCGTCGAAATTGAGTCTCCCAGCGACAACAAGGCAGCCGGAGACGACATGGGCGCACTGCTTGCGGCCAAGTTCAATGAGATTGGTGGCACATCGCGACTTCATCGCACTTCGGAGTACGCGGACAATCTGCAGATCGACTTTCCCGGGCGTGAGGACCAGGCGCCGGTTCTGCTTCTGGGTCATTTCGATACTGTGTATCCGCTGGGAACCCTAAGCACCATGCCCTGCCATACGCAGGACGGCCGATTGTATGGACCGGGCGTTCTCGACATGAAATCAGGGATTGCATTAATGATGTACGCGATTCAAGCCTTGCAAACCTGGCATGGAATGTTGCCGCGCCCCGTCAGTGTGTTCCTGGTCTCTGACGAAGAGGTCGGGAGCAGTTCGTCACGGACGATTACTGAGGAGCTGGCGAGGGCCTCCGCTGCGGTGCTTGTTCTAGAGCCTGCTGCCGGGCATGGTGCTGTGAAAACAGCGCGCAAAGGCGTTGGCGAATACACGCTGACCGTGAACGGAGTAGCCGCCCATGCTGGGCTCGATCCCGCAAAAGGCCACAGCGCGATTTTGGAACTTGCACACCAGATCACGGCTATCTCGAAATTCAACGACCTGGGGAGTGGCGTGACGGTCAATCCCGGGATTATTCGAGGTGGCACCAGGACTAACGTGATAGCTGCCGAAGCAGTCGTTGAAATCGACCTCCGCATTCAGAGAGCAAGCCAGGCCCGCGGGCTCGATCGCAAGCTGCGGGCGTTGAGGCCGCACGATAAACGTTGCAAGCTCACTATCGAAGGCGGCATCAATCGCATGCCCATGGAGCGCACTCCCGGCGTGGTGGCTCTTTACGAACGGGCGAAGGCCATTGCTCAGCAGGTCGGATGGAAACTCGACGAGGCGGCTGTAGGCGGCGGCTCCGACGGAAACTTCACAGCCGGGATCGGCATTCCAACCCTCGACGGCATGGGAGGGGTGGGCGCGGGGGCGCACGCGGTGCACGAGCACATTGTCATTTCCGAGCTGCCTAGACGAGCGCTGCTCCTGGCCGGAATGATCGAACAAGCCTGAGCCCGCATTTGCGAATCTCACACGCAAAAACTGGTTTGTTGCAGAAGAGGTCAATCTGCTGCCGTGAACACCAGGAAGTAATCCATCTTGTCGCCCTTCACAAAATCGTACTCATGCACCATGGTGTAGCCGGCTTCTTTCGCCTCGCGGACGACAACATCTTTTTCGACGCCATGATTCTCCCCATTCCCATTGCGATCGATGATGCCCAGCTTTGCGCCCGGACGAAGTGAGGATCGCAGATTTCGCAGAAGCGTAATGGGGTGAGCGATTTCGTGATAAGTCTTCAACAACAGAACGGCATCGACAGAAATTGCAGGCAAACGGGGGTTATCCGCCTCACTCAGGATCGTCTTTACGTTGTTCAAGCGCTCTTTGTGGGCGCGCTCGCCGATGTAGCGGACCGCCTCTGGATTGATATCGACCGCATAGACGAGTCCGTCCTTGCCTACTCGTTGGGCGGCACGAATCGTGAACCAGCCCGAGCCTGCTCCTACGTCGGCCACCGATTTGGCCGGCGCGATGCCGAGGATGTCCATCACACGATTGACCTGCAATCTTTCGTCTCGGCCAGGCGCGTCGAAGATCGAGAGGTCTCCCGTATACGGTTCGCTGGTCGTTCGTTGCTGGCCTGGGGCAGTATCCGCCGGCTTCGATGTTTGCGATAAGGAAAAAGGAGCAACAATCAGTGCTCCCCACACCGCCATTGAAATAACTCGCAGCCGCAACAACATGTTTCACCTCTATTGCATAGACTCTAAGCCGAGCGGCAGGAAAGCTTTTCGCTCAGATCCTAAGATGCCGGTTTTGACTCTGATCAGCAGCTAGCCTAGAATTTTTCCAAGCAGCAATATTCAGGAATCAGCAAAGGCTCGTCAGAGCAGGAGGCTTGGTTCATGGGCGGTAAGATTGGCTTGACCGAGATCATTTTACTCGTGGCAATCGTGCTGCTGCTTTTCGGGCCGAGTAAGTTCGCGCAGCTGGGCAAGAGCGTGGGCGAAGGCCTTCGAAACTTCAAATCGGCCGTGAAAGAGGAAGAGCCGAAAAATGAAGAAGAGAAAAAATCCTAGCGTCCAGCAGCTCTCTACTTGCGCTTTCAGCTGCCAGTAAGCATCTGGTACACCAACGCGACCGGCAAGCCCACCACATTGGTGTAATCACCCTCGATGCGCGGAATCCAGCGGGATGCCCTGCCCTGGATCGCATATGCACCGGCTTTGTCCATCGGCTCGCCGGTGGCGACATACTCATGAATTTCCGATTCAGAAATTTCACTCATGGTTACCGAGGTCGTTTCCGAGCCAATAAAAAATTCGTGGCCTTCTTTTCTCAATTTTCTGTAGGGTACATCCGGAGCCGCCGGCACAGGCACGCAGTGACTGGAAGCTGACATCGGCTCTGTGCTGATTGGTTGCACCAGGCACACTGCCGTAATCACCTCATGCGCGCGGCCGGATAACATCCGCAACATTCGCACCGCATCGGCCTGATCGACTGGCTTGTTGAGAATTGTGCCATCCACTACTACGACCGTGTCCGCCCCGAGAACAAGGGAGTCTGGATGGATACTCGAAATGGCCAGTGCCTTCTCACGCGCCAGTCGCTCGGCACAAGTACGCGCGTCCTCATCCGGGTGTGGAGTCTCGTCCACATCAGCAGGTTGGGCAATGAACGGAATACCCGCATGGCGCAGAAGTTCCTGGCGTCGTGGTGACGCCGAGGCGAGGATCAGCATGGCTTCAAGATTGTACCGAGATGGCCGAGTGCCAGAAATTCACAACTCCCTCGCGGCTTCGCCAATGGAGGCGGATAGCTGCTCCAGAGACCAGGAAATTTCGCCCGTATTGATGACCGCAGGAGGAGCCAGAAGAATGTGATCTCCTGAAACGCCATCGACAGTGCCTTGCATGGGATAGACCAGCAAGCCGCGCTTCGCGGCCGCCGCTGCAACCTTACCTGAAAAAGCCATATCCGCCGGAAACGGCTCTTTGGTTTTCTTGTCCGCGACGAATTCCACAGCCCAGAGTAGCCCGATTCCCCGCACGTCTCCCACAGATTGTTCAGCGAACAATGCGCCGAGTGCCCGGTTGAACTCGCCCGCCGGACTGTGAGAATCATTTGAATCCGCCGCTTTGACCAAGTTGTGGGCTTGAAGATATTGAAGAACGGCGCGTCCGGCGGCCAGTGAGATGGGATGCGCGTTATAAGTGAATCCGTGCAAAAAGGATCCAGAACCCGTTGCAATCGCCTCGACGACTTTTCTGCTGGCGATGACCGCGCCTAGAGGCGCATAACCGCTCGAGAGACCTTTTGCGGCGACCAGAATGTCGGGCTGGACGTCCCAGTGATTGACCGAAAAATTTCGACCCGTACGTCCCATTCCGGTCATGACTTCATCCGCGATCAGCAGCACGCCGTGGCGCCGGCAAATCTCGGCAATGCTTTGCAGATATCCCGGTGGAGGCACAACCGCGCCCAAAGTAGCGCCACTTACAGGCTCGAAGATGAATGCGGCAGTCTCTCCACCTGCGGCTTCAATGGCTCGCTCTAGTTCCGCTGCGTACTCTTGTCCGCAATTGCGGCACCCATCCGTGCAGTCAAAGGCGCAGCGATAGCAATATGGCATGCCAATATGAGGAAACTCACGAATCATGGACAGATAGATCTGCCGCCGGCGCTTATTGCCAGACACTGAGAGTGCGCCCAATGTCGCTCCGTGATAGCTCTGGTGCCGGCTCAGGATTTGATGGCGCCGGCTCTGGCCGACTTCCAATTGGTACTGTCGCGCGAGTTTCAGCGCGGTCTCGATGGCCTCCGAGCCTCCAGAAGTAAAATAAGCTGCGCCCTCTCTGAAGTGTTCGCCCGCGAATGCCAGCAACTCCTCAGCATATTGTTCTGCAATCGGCGTGGTGAACTGGCTGGTGTGAACGAACTCCAGTTTTGAGGCCTGCTCCACCATGGCACTGACTATCTCCGGCGCCCCATGGCCGATCAGATTCACTGCCGCCGAACCTGCCAGATCCAAGTACCTCTTCCCAGTGCTATCCCAGACGTAGACGCCCTCTCCGCGAACGGCGGATGGGAACTGCTTGCGAAAAGACCGCTGGAATACCGAGGAAGCGGTGTGCACGCCGTTTACTGGAGTCACACAGGAATTATCGCAGAGTCGTGGCTATCGACCTCGGGACCGGACGATAGCCCACCCTTTGGGAGCGATTTAAGACTACAAGTCTCGCGCTGATTACTTTGGCTTGGGAGGACGCCGTTCAATCAACCCGGGGCATTTGAGATTCCGATAAGATTGACCATTCACCAATCGGGTCTCGATGAAACTGCTGCGCTTTTTTCGACCGTCGCACCAGCACACCGCATTTTCCGCGACTCTGCTGCTGATTTCGGCGGTCATGCTGTCCCGGGTGATTGGCTATGCCCGCGATGCATACATCGCCTGGGCGTACGGGGCAGGCGGAGCAACCGACGCGTACGTTGCAGCGTTCACGCTGCCGGACTTTCTCAACTATGTCGTGGCAGGCGGGGCCGCGTCGATTACATTCATCTCCATCTATACCCGATTCCTTGCAGAAAAGCGCGAGGCCGACGCACAGAAGACCTTCTCCATCATCGTTACCGTGATGACGACGGTGATGATCGTTGGGACCATTCTGACGGAAATTTTCGCTCCGCAATTCGTGCGCTGGTTTGTGAAGGGATTTCCACCCGACAAGATTGAATTGTGCGTGCACCTGACGCGAATTCTTCTCCCCGCCCAAATCTTTTTTTACGTGGGCGGTGTGGTCTCGGCCGTCCTGCTTTCACACCGGCTGTTTCTTTTTCCCGCGTTCGGGCCGCTGATCTACAACGTGTTCATCATTCTGGGAGGCGTTGTGGGCGGCCGACACTTTGGAATTCAGTCTCTCGCTTATGGAGCGCTAATAGGAAGCTTTGCTGGTCCGTTCCTTGCCAGCGTAATCGGGGCGGCGCGCATCGGAACCGGCTACCGGCCGTCGTTCGAGATCGCAAACCCTGCGTTTCGAGAATGGGTAAAACTTTCTGTACCGCTGATGTTGGGAGTCTCCCTGGTGACGGCCGATGATTGGATTCTGCGGCATTACGCAGCGAGCGGGGTCGGAGACATCACCCGGCTCACTTTTGCGAAACGGTTGTTCGCGGTGCCGATCGCGGTTCTGGGGCAAGCAACAGGGCAGGCATCTTTGCCATTCTTCGCGCGGCTGTTCAATGAGAAAAAGCTCCAGGCATTCGCCGATACCGTGAAT
>JBKOUZ010000053.1:0-52950 GCA_046723715.1 Acidobacteriota bacterium
GTCTTAAGCGGGCAGTGTGTGTATTCCTTGTGACTGGCGTGCTGTCCTGCATTCCTCTTTACGCACAGAAGATCACCGGGGATATTTCCGGCACCGTGAGCGACGCCAGTGGCGCGGCGGTAAGCGCGGCCAACGTGCGCGCGGAGAATGTTGGGACCGGAGAGAAACAGTCCGCCACCACCAACGAGGCTGGGTTCTTTCGCATCCCGAACTTGAATCCCGGGCAATACCGGCTGACGGTCGAGGCCTCGGGGTTCAAAACCATGTCCCGGCAGGCGAGCGTGGATATCGCATTGGTGACACAGGCGAACTTCTCGCTGCAAGTTGGCTCAAAAACGGAGACGGTTGAAGTGCAGGACGTGGCGCCTTTGATTGAGACCACGGAAGACCGGCTGAGCACTCTGTTCGTGCAGCGCGAAGTGGCGGATCTGCCCAACAATGGAGGGGATTTCAATAATCTCCTGGACGGCGTACCGGGGGTACAACGCAGTCCGGGGGGCGGATTTCAGAGTCTGAACATCAACGGACAGCGAGCCACATCGAACAACTACGCGGTCGATGGCATTCCCAACAATGACCGCTACTACGGTGAGTCTTCCCTTGGCCAGGCCGCAATCTCAGGTACGGCGGCCGCTTTGATTCCTCTCGATGGTATTTCCGAGTTCAATGTGCAATCGAACCCAGGGGTGGAGTACGGAGTGAAGGGTGGGTCGGTGATCAATATCGGGCTGAAGAGTGGGACCAACGACCTTCACGGAAATCTATTCTGGTACCGCCATACCGATGCCTTCGATGCGCGCAATTACTTTGCAACTTCGGTGACACCCTTTCGTTTGAACCAGTTTGGCGCTTCGGCAGGGTTTCCGATCAAGAAGGACAAAGCCTTCGTATTTATGTCCTTCCAGGGATTCCATTTGAAGGACAGCTTCCCGTCGCAGGTGACTTTGCCGACCCAAGCTCAGATTAACGACGCCACTTCATGCGTCACCACCGGAGTAAATCCCAACACATCGGGTACGGTAGACGCCAACGGGACTCCTTGGACCAGTTGCTTGAATACCGGTCCTGGACCGGGAAGCGATCAGATCTACGGTACCGGAGACGACGGAACGGTGAATTCCATTGGCGCGGATTTGCTTTCGTTCATTCCCACCAGCCCAAATGGTACCGCTGACATCGCAGCCAATAATGCTCTGGACCTTAACAACTTTCATGTCAAGTTCGACTACGTCTTCAATGAGAAGCACCGCGTCTCGGTTAAATACCTGTTTGGCGATAGCCTGCAGAGCCAACCTGCGGCTGCAGGTGTACCGCAATCGGTAGGCCCGCTCGCGACAAACAAGAACATGTGGAACTCTGTAGCTCCTACGCGAGCCCAGTTGGCGGGCATTAACTATACGTGGACCATCAGTCCGACGAAAGTCCTGGAAAGCCGCTTGGGGTACCAGCGTTTTGCTCAGCGCATCGGGGTGAACAACGACATCGATCCCAATGCTTTGGGTCTGAACACCGGCCCGCTTGGTTCGGGTCCTGACGACAAGGAGAACTTCGGGGTGCCAGCCGTTTATTACCTGGGATATTTCGGAGCAAGCGGCTATCCCGTAGTCGGAGGTGTGCAGGGCTATCCCATCATCACGCGGCCGGATGCGTCATACGACTGGCAGGAACATTTCACGATGATCAAGGGGAACCACACGATCAAGGTGGGGGGACAGTACCAGGACGCCTTCACAAAGTCCCGCCGCGATCGTGCACGATCCAATTTGTCATTTTATTATTACGGCTTCTATTATTGCGCTACCTATGGAGCGTGCCCGTCGCAGTTCGCCAGCGAATCACAATCCAATCCTGTGGCCGCTTTGAACGAATTGCTGTTGGGCCTGGCGGAAGACAGCGGCCGGTCCTTCGGTGTCACTGAGAGGCACATCTTCCAGAAATCATTGGGACTTTACGTACAGGACAGCTGGAAAGTAAAACCGAACTTCACGCTGGAAGCTGGCGTCCGCTGGGACGTTGCGGGAGCATTGGGCGAGAGAGATGATCTGGGCTCCAATTTCCTGCCAAACGATCCGAAAGCGGATGCGAGCGGCTTCGTGAGTTTGAAGCAAGAACCATTGTATAAAGCGGACAAGAACAACTTCGGCCCGCGTGTGGGTTTTGCCTGGGACGTTTTCAGGAACGGCAAGAGCGTCGTACGCGCCGGCTATTCTCTGAATTACGATCTGCCCAACTTCGCCACGCTGCATGCGCCGCAGACATTTTTCAATGCCTTTAGCGGAACGCGTGCCGGATTCTTCACCCAAGTTCCGCAAGGTATTTTCTCATTTGATATCACGTCGACCCCGAGCGATAATCTGGCGCTCTTCGATAGCGGCACACAGGCGAATACGCTGTGTCAGTATTTCATCTGCTACGCCCCAGGAGTTCCTCTTTATGGGGCAAACCCCACGTTGACTTCCGCAGCGAACGTGGTGCAGGTAGTGCGCAACTTCCAGTCGCCTATGAACCACGCTTATAACCTGACCATCGAGCAGGAGTTGAGCAATAAGATGGCGGTGAGCATCGCGTACGTAGGAACGGCGGGGCGCGATCTGGTGAACTGGCGTGATTTGAATGCCTGTCCGGTGAGTCCAGACCCGTGCGACAGCTCTCGACAGCCGTACAGCAGCCAGTTCGTCGACAGTTCCGGGAGCGCGTTATACAACCACATTCTGCAACTCAATAACGACGGCTATTCGAACTACAACAGCCTGCAGCTTGCCTATAAAGCGAGGGACATCCACGGCCTCACTGGGCAGGTGAACTTCACGTGGTCGCGCGCGTTTGACACGGGATCGGCCAATCGCGGCGGGGACTTCCTGACGAATTACCAGAACCCATACAGCATCAGTAAGAACTACGCGCCATCGGGGTTCGATACGCCTTGGAACATCAATTTCACCTTGGTATACGATGTACCGAAGGTGCGGCACATCCCCAAAGTGATTGGGGAAGGATGGTCGATCAATTCGCTGTTCCGGGCCCAGGAAGGACGGCCATTCTCAGTCTACGTAAGTGGAGACCAGTCACATCAGGGGCTGAAGACCACTTTTGCAAATTACGACGGGAGTGCGCTGAACTACGACTTTCACAATGTCGACCAGTTTTTCAACGTGAATGCCTTCAGTGCCCCTGCGGACGGGACGATCGGGAACGCGAGGCGCAACATGTTGCGGCAGCCAGGTATTTCACAGCTGGACATGGGCATATTCAAGAAGTTCGCCATCACGGAGCGATTTGCTGTGAAATTCAAGTGGGAGGTCTTCAACGTCTTCAATCACGGCATGTTCGCGTATGCGACCGGGAAAGCTACCAGCAGTTCGTTCGGCACGCTCTTTGCTACTCCTGACGTCGGCATCGGCTTGAACCCGGTTCTGGGCACCGGAGCGCAACGAAACATGCAATTTGGGGTTGCAGTCGACTTCTGAGCCTGAGGTTATAATCGCATGAGGGAGTTTACCAATGGTAGACTCCCTTTTTTGTTCATGCAGCGATTCCTTTTATTCCTCTTAGCTCTGCTTGGAGCGAGTCTTGCTGTCCGGGCGGAAGTGCCCAACATCGTGTTTATCACGGTGGACACCACTCGTTCCGACCGCATGGGCTTCATGGGAAACGCCCATGGGCTTACGCCCCATTTGGATCTGGTCGCAGGTCAGGGAATTGTGTTCGAGCGAGCATATTCGCAAGCGCCACTGACGCCCGTGTCGCATGCGACCATTTTTACCGCTACCTATCCTCAATTTCACACGGTCACGGATTTCGGGCATCCCCTGCCCACCTTGTTGCCATACTTGCCGGAAATTCTGCAGAAAGCTGGATATAAAACGGCAGCATTTATCGGGTCGCTGATCCTTGATCCACGAGCGAGCATGGCGCCGGGCTTCGATCGGGGCTTTGCATATTTTGACGGGGGATTTCGGGCTAAGGCTGATCCGGACGAGGACCGTTATTCGACCATCGAGCGGCGTGGAGGCGATGTCGTCAGCCATGCCATTCGCTGGCTCAACGGGAATTCGAAATCTCCATTCTTTGTGTGGGTGCATTTGTACGATCCGCATGCGCCTTATGAGCCGCCTTCGCCATATGACAAGCGTTTCAAGGATCCGTATGACGGAGAGATCGCGTATGCGGATGCGTGTCTGGGCAAGCTGTTTAGCTATCTCCGGCAGCACGGGCTTTACGAGAACACGATGATTGTCATGATGTCGGATCACGGGGAATCTCTCGGGGCACATGGCGAAAGCATGCATGGAATTTTTCTTTATGACGAGACCATTCACGTTCCGCTTGTCATGAAGTTGCCTCGAGAATTGCTGGCCCGCCATCGCGTGAGTGCGCGCGTGCGCCTGGTGGACGTAGCGCCCACGCTACTTAGCATGCTCAGTCTGCCGCTGCCTCCCACGTTTCAAGGTGAGTCACTGGTTCCGCTGATGAAAGGAGATGCGAAGGGCGCGAAAGATCTCCCTGCCTATGCGGAAACCGATTACCCGCACCGGGCGTTCGGTTGGAGCGCATTGCGTTCGCTGCGATCGGGAAAATATCTTTTTGTGCGATCGCCGAAGCGCGAACTGTACGATGAATCGCGAGATAAAGACGCCGGGCACAACCTTGCAGAATCTTCTCCCGCAGTGGCGACTACGTTGCTGGCGCAGATTGACGAGCTTCACGACAAGACTGCGATAGTTTCGGATAAAGCACAGCCGACGCAGCTCACCGGTGACCAGGCGGACAACCTCTCTGCGCTGGGGTATGTGGCATCGACAGCAGGCGGACAATCTCAGGACGTTTTTGAGGGCGCAGACCCAAAGGACAAGATTGGCATTTCGAATATCCTGCACAAGGGGATGATCGCGGTTGAGGATGGCCGATATGCAGACGCGATTCCCCTGCTGCAGGAGGTTTTGGCCGACAGTCCCCTGGTGACTGCCGCACAACTGCAACTGGGAATCGCACTGGCAAAGACGAAGCGCTACAAGGAAGCCATTGGCGCACTGCGGAAATCTGTCGAACAGATACCCGATTCGGTTCAGGCCCAGTATGAACTCGGGCTGGCGCTGTTCGAAACCGGATCTTTGCGGGATTCTGTTCCGTACTTCGAGTTTGTCGCCAAGAAGCGGCCCAAGTGGGCTGACGCACAATTTTCGCTGGCCGCCGTTTATGCGCGGACGCAGCATGTGCCCGAAGCTGTCGACCTTCTGCACAGCGTGGTTGAACTGTATCCGCAGCATTTTCGCGCCAATTTGCTGCTGGGCCGCATTCTCACGCTGCAGAATCATGCCGCGGATGCTGTGCCGTACCTGAAGCAGGCAGTAAGCTCAGAGCCACGAAATTTCGAGCCGCATGCGTTCCTGGCGGACGCGTTGGAACAACTTGGCGAGAAAGAAAGTGCGGGAGCCGAACGCGCGCGTGCCCAGGCGCTGAAGGAAGGCGCGAAACACGATTGACGGGTCCAACCCCTCCGCCGAATTTGTAATGCTCCGGCATCGCGAGTAAGATTCCGAATTCTCGCTTCCTAAAAATCTCTCGCCACAGGTGCCGAAATGAAGACGCTTCTTAGCCTCACGACTCTGGCAATGGTCCTCAGTGTTCTTGATCAATCTGGAACTGCGCAATCGAGCTATGATCTGCGGTCGCCGGATGGGCGAATCGAAGTCAGAATTCGAACGGCGGGGCAGGTTCGATATGACGTGGTTCTAAAAGGCAGGGCGGTGCTGGAGAACTGCACGCTGTCCCTGGATGCCGAGCACAAGAAGCTGGGGACACAGCCGAAGGTAATCGGGGCGAAACCAAGTTCTCATGATCAAGTCGTAGAGCCCGTGGTCCGCCAGAAGTTTGCGAAGATTCGAGACCACTACAACGAATTGCGTTTGAACATGGATGGAGGGTACTCGATCGTGTTCCGCGCATACAACGAAGGGGCGGCGTATCGCTTCGAGACGGCACTGCCGGCGGAGAAGGTAAAGATTTTCGGCGAAGAGGCTGGCATCAATTTCCCCACGAACTTCATTGTTTATTATCCGCAGGAGGACAGCTTTTATTCGCATAATGAACGCAAATATTTGCCGCAGCATTTGAGTGAGATTGCGCCGGATTTTATCGCTACGTTGCCGGCGGTGGTTGACATCGGAGGAGGGGCGAAACTCGCGATCGCCGAGTCGGACTTAGACGACTACCCGGGGCTATGGTTGCGCGGTACGGGTGGGAACGGGCTGGCCGCGACCTTTCCGGCGTATCCAACGAAGCTGGTACAAACGAGCGATCGCGACTACAAGCCGGAGGAGACTGCCGACTACATCGCTGAGACTGCGGGCAAGCGAACGTTTCCGTGGAGGGTGATCGGGATCGCTGATCACGATGGAGATTTGCTTACAAACCAGATCGTGTATCTGCTGCAGAAGCCATCGCAGGTGCAGGACACTTCGTGGATCAAGCCGGGCAAGGTGGCGTGGGATTGGTGGAATGACTGGAATGTGGATGGAGTGGATTTTAAGGCGGGCATAAATACGAAGACGTACGAGTATTACGTCGATTTCGCCGCGAAGTACGGGATTCCGTACATTATTTTGGACGATGGCTGGTACAAGCTGGGGAACCTGCTGGAAGTGACGCCTGACCTGAATATGGAAGAGCTGGTTGCCTATGCGAAACAGAAGAACGTGGGAATCATTCTGTGGGCATCGTGGAAGACACTCGACGATCAACTGATTCCGGCGCTCGATCAGTTTGAGAAATGGGGCGTGAAGGGGATCAAGGTGGACTTTATGCAGCGCAGCGATCAGATCATGATCGACTATTTCTATCGGGTGTGCCGGGAGGCGGCCAAGCGTCACATGCTGGTGGATTATCACGGTGACCAGAAGCCTGCGAGCATGACGCGGATCTGGCCCAACCTGATCAATGCTGAAGGCGTGCGCGGAATGGAATGGAGCAAGTGGAGTGCGGAATCTGAGCCGAAGCATAATGTGACGCTGCCGTTCACCCGGATGTTGCTGGGGCCGCTGGACTACACTCCGGGCGCGATGCGCAACGCAACAAGGTCCACGTTTCGACCGATCAATAGCCAGCCTATGGCAATGGGGACGCGGTGCCATCAACTGGCGATGTATGTGGTGTATGAGGCTCCGTTGCAGATGTTGTCGGACAGTCCTTCGAACTATCTTGGCGAACCAGAGACGATGGAATTTCTTGGCGCGGTGCCGACCGAGTGGGATGAAACCAGAGTTCTCGACGCCAAGATTGCCGAGTACGTTGTTGTCGCGCGACGAAGTGGAAAAGATTGGTATATCGGGGCGATGAGCGACTGGACTGGTCGTACGCTCGACATTGATTTGTCATTCTTGGCGGATGGGAATTTTACGATGGACGCGTATCAGGATGGGGTCAACGCGGATCGAAATGCGAGTGATTATAAGAAAAGTACTCAGCAGGTGAATCGCAGCACGAAGCTGAAACTGCAGCTTGCCAGCGGGGGCGGGTGGGCGGCGAGGGTTCATTAAACGGGCTTCCGGTAATGCGGGGGTGCGGTAAATGGGGAAAGGAAAGTCCACATCCCCACCCTCGCACAGTACGCGAGAAGGGTGGGGCAACCCTCGAGTTTCATTTATGTCAGCGGGATTTTGGCAGGGCGCGGACTGCACCTGTCGATATGCCGCCGTCTACCAAAAGGGTTTGGCCGGTGACATAACGGCTGGAGTCGGCGGCGAGGAAGACAATCGCGGATTCCAGGTCATCGGGGCGTCCGGGGCGTTTTAGCGGGATGCGGTCGGATAAATATTCGACCCACTCTTTGTCTTCATAGAGAATCTTGTTTTGTTCTGTGCGAAACCAGCCGGGGGCAAGACAGTTCACGGTGATTCCGTGTTTGCCCCAATCGTCCGCGAGGCTCATGGTGAGCTGCCGGATTCCTCCGCGACTGGCTCCGTAAGGAGCGAGACCTGCATATCCGGCGACACTGGTAACTGATCCGATGTTAATGATGCGGCCATAGTTGCGAGCAATCATGCGGCGGGCGACGGCTTGAGCGACAAAAAAACTTCCGCGAAGATTGGTGTCGAGAATCTGATTCCAATCATCCCAGGTTACTTCCAGCGCCGGCTTACGGATGTTGCACCCGGCATTGTTCACCAGGATGTCCAGACGGCCGAAGGCGTTTTCTGCTGCCGCCGCCATTTGCTCAATGCTGTGCTGATCGCGGACATCAAGATCAAAGGACACTGCGCGGCGACCGAGCGCTTTGACTTCATCTTCAAAGGGCGCGATGGAAGCGCGGTTCCGGCTGGTGAGGACAAGATCCGCGCCCGACTTCGCCAGAGCGCGTGCGAAGGATTGCCCAAGTCCACGGCTGGTGCCGGTCACGATGGCAACGCGGCCGGTGAGATCAAAGAGCCCTCGGTCTGGGCAGTTGTCGTTCACGAGAGTTTGTCCGGAGTGAGGACAACTTTCATCAGGTTCGGTTCGCGGCCATAGAGGCGTTCAAACCATTGTGGGCCTTCGGCGAGAGGTGCGACGGCGCTGATAAGAGGCTTCACTTGAATGGCTCTGCTGGACATCAGTTCGATGGCCCTGGGGTATTCGCCGGCGGACGCGCATGATCCCTGCAGGCGCAACTGACGCGAGACCACTTTCTGAAGAGGCAGCGAGATCTGGGGCGAAATGTTGCCGACAAGAACGACGCTACCGCCTTTACGGACGCTGTCGATTGCCGTATTCACGGCTTCGGTTTTGCCCACTGCTTCGATGGCAAGGTCCACACCGACACCATGGGTGAGTTCGGCGATCTGCTGAGGAACACGTTCCGACAGAGTTGCGGTCGCCCCGAGTTGCTTACTGAAGGCAAGGCGGGTGCTATCGATATCCGCCACAAAAATGCGGGAGCATCCTGCTACGCGCAAAGCCTGCTGCAGCAGGAGGCCGATCATTCCGGCGCCCACCACGAGGGCGGTGCTGCCAGGCGCGACGGGGACAAGCGAGACTGCATGCAACGCTACCGCGACGGCTTCGAGCAAGGCGGCTTGCTCGAAGGAAAGATTATCAGGCAAGCGGTGAACGATGCGGGCGGGAACAGTCACAAACTCTGCGAACGCTCCGGCACGGCGGTAATCTCCGCAGGACACGCCTAGAACTTCGCGGCGATCGCAAAGATTAATGTCTCCGCGCAGGCAATTTGCACAGTCGCCGCAGTAAACAGTTGAGTCGAATGTGACCCGATCGCCTTTCTTAAAGCCGAGGACGCCTTCTCCAACTTCCGCGACAGCTCCCGCGGCTTCGTGGCCCATCACAATAGGGGGAATGCGGCGACCAGATGAGCCGTCGTAGCCGTGCACATCGCTCCCGCAAATACCGCAGGCAGCTACGCGAATCAGGATTTCTCCGGATTGCGGCGCCGGCGTGGCAATATCTGCGAGTTCGAGATGACGGTATTGCGAGAGCAGCAGTGCTTTCATTTGCTCACCTTTGCCGGCGGGGCGCCTGGTTGCACAATTCCGCTGCCTTCGCGAATGGTAAGAATCTGATTTGCTTTCACGTTGGTGAATCGCTCGACCTTCTGCGTCGTCGGCCACTTCACTTCGAGCAGGTCGATGGTCTGCACCTTACCTAAACCGAAGTGAAGGCGCAAGTCGCTTTGCGACATGACGCTGGATCCGCTGCGCACTTCATCCATCTGGGCGTGGTTGGCAGTTACGACCCGAACGCGTGCGCCGATCGCAGTCCGGTTGCACTTCGTTCCGAGGAGCTTGATCTTGATCCAGTTCTGCTTGTTGTCGCCGTCGTTGCGCAACAATGAGGGTAGGTCGTTCATGTTGAGAACGAGCGCGTCGATGTCGCCGTCATTGTCGTAATCGCCGAAAGCGGCGCCACGGCTGGAGTAACGTTCGGTGATGCCTGGACCCATGGTCGAGGACACATCTTTGAATTGACCATTGCCCATGTTCTTGTAGACGAGTCGCGGATTCTTGAATGTCTGCCCGATTTCGTGTCCGGCGATTTCGGGATAGACATGTCCGTTCACCTGGAGGATGTCTGTCCACCCATCATTGTCGTAATCGATGAAGCCGCAGCCCCAGGCCACATATTGGTTGTTGATGCCGATGCCGGAGGCGAACGTGACGTCACTGAAGGTGCCGTCTCCGTTGTTGTGATAAAGGTTGCAGGTATCATCGGCGAAGTTGGTTTTGAAGATGTCGAACCAGCCATCGCAATCGTAGTCTGCAATGGCGACGCCCATTCCGGCTTGTTCGTGACCGTTCTCGCTGTAGGCGCATCCGGCCATGACGGCAATATCGGTAAAAGTTCCATCGTGATTGTTGCGGAAAAGGATGCTGGGCTCGGAATCGACCGCAACATAAATGTCGGGCCAGCCGTCGTTATCGAAGTCGGTGGCCACGGCAGTGATGGAGTAGCGCGGACCTGGCTTGAGAATGCCGCTCTTCTGCGAGACATTCGTGAAGGTGCCGTCTCCGTTGTTGTGGTACAGCACGTTGGTGTCGCCGGTAAGGCCGCGCGGGCCGCACATGACGGGGATGCCCTTCCACTGACAACTGGCGGCTTCCCCGGGTGCTCCAGTTTTCTCCGGATCCAGTTGAATGTAATTGCAGACAAACAGATCGAGGTGACCGTCGCGATCGTAATCTACAAACGTGCAGCCGGAGCCCCAGCGGACGCGCTCATCGAAAACACCGGCTTTGCGCGTGACATCGGTGAAGGTGCCGTCGCCGTTGTTATGAAACAGGACGTTGTGTCCCCAGAAGCAGCAGAAGAGATCATCCCATCCATCGTTGTCGTAATCGCCGACGCACACTCCGGTCTGCCATCCGGTGCGGCCCAGGCCAGATTTCTCCGTCACGTCCGTGAAGGTTCCGTCGCGGTTGTTTTTGTAGAGATGCGACATGGGCGCCTGGCCGGCGGGCCATTTCTCGTTGAAGCGCGTTCCATTGGTCAGATAAATATCAAGCCAGCCGTCCTGATCGTAATCGAAGAAAGCTATTCCGCTGCCCTTGGCTTCGATGATGTAGCGCTTGCGGTCTGCGCCTCCCCAGACATTGGGAGTGGTGAGGCCCGCCTCGCGCGCTACGTCGACGAATTGAACGGGAGAGTCGAGGGGCTTGGATACATTTGAGATATCGCCTTCGGGGTGGGTGGATGAGGCGTCCGCCCCTACACGAATCAGGAGGCTTCGGTTCCAACGCCAGAGCGGGGTCGTCAGGGCATCCAGGAGCGTGCTGCCGAGGACCACTGCGGAAGTCCCTAGAAACTGCCGGCGGGGAGAATTCATTTGGAGTTCGGGAATTTTGGGAACTGGCGCGACACGATGCCGGCGCCCTCTTTCACGGCGATGATCTGATCGAGCGGCACTTTCGTTAAACGATCGACCTGTCCGCTGGGCCAGGTAATCTCCAGAGATTCAATCTTAGCGCGCTTTCCGAGACCAAAGTGAATGCGCGGATCGCTGGCCGACATATAGCTCATTCCACCCTTCGCCTGCTCCACTTGAACTGAGCCTTCAGATTTGAGTTTGAGCGAGGCGCCGATGCCGTCGCGATTGGATTTCGTTCCGATCAACTGCAGGGTGAGCCAGTGATTCGCGTTGCCACCATCGTTGCGCAGAAGAGAAGGGAAGTCGCCGCGGTTGTTGGTGACAATATCGATGTCGCCGTCGTTATCATAGTCAGCGGTTGCGAGGCCGCGCCCCACGATAGGACGCACGAAGTCGGAGCCGAGGGAATCTGAGACTTTGTCGAATTCGCCTTTTCCCAGGTTGCGATACATCAGCAGCGGTTCTTTGTAGGATACTTCGCCATGGTAAAGGGATACATTGTCGAGCATGGCGCCATTCAGCTGGAGGATGTCGTTCCAGCCGTCGTTGTCGTAATCCAGGAACTTCATGGCAACGCCGCTCAGCAGAACAGCTTTGTTGCCGATGCGAGAGCGGAAGGTCTCGTCGGTGAAAGTACCGTCCTGGCTGTTGCGGTACAGGCGATTGAGTTCGAAGTCGAGATGGGTAATGTACACATCCATCCATCCGTCACCGTCGACATCGGCGGCATCGATGCCCATGCCGGCCTCGTATTTGCCATCTTCGCTTGCCGCCAATCCGGAGACGAGTGAGACATCTTCGAAAGTTCCGTTGTGCTTATTGATGAAGAGGAAGTTCGGCCAGGAATCATTGGCGACGGCAATATCGGGCCAACCGTCATTGTTGAAGTCGGCGAGGACTACGCCCATGCCTTTAGCCTCGGGCTTACCGACTCCGGACGGGTCACTCACGTCGGTGAAAGTTCCGTCGTGATTGTTGTGATAGAGCTTGACGCGCTGGCCCTTATAGTTTCCGGGGTGGCAGTAGGAGCGATATCCCGGGCGCCGCTCGCCGCACCAGATGTTGTTTTTAGGGCTCCAGTCAATGTAGTTGGTGACGACGAGATCGAGCCAGCCGTCTTTGTCGTAGTCGAACCATCCTGCGCTGGTAGACCATCCACCTTCGTCGGGGACGCCGGCTTTCGCGGTGACGTCAGTGAAAGTGCCGTTGCCATTGTTGTGATAAAGAATGGCGCGCTGGTAGCCGGTCACGTACAGATCGGGATAACCATCGTTATCGAAATCTCCCACGGCGACACCTTGACCGTAGTGCCCATCGCCAGCGACTCCTGCTTTCCCGGTTACGTCAGTGAACGTTCCATCGCCATTGTTGTGATAGAGGGCGCTACGAAGAGGATGAGGCGGCTTATAGATGTCGGTGGCGGCGGATTGAACGAAGTACAGATCCATCAGGCCATCTTCGTCGTAGTCGAGCCATGCCACTCCCGTGCCCATGGTTTCCAGATAATACTTCTCTTCCGTTTGGGTGGAGTCCTGCTGAAAAGTGATCTTCGCGTTTTCGCGTACGTCGGTGTAGTGGACCGGGATCGAAGCGTCTGGCGATTTTGAAGACTGCGCCGCAAAGACTGCAGCAGGAATGTTGGCGCCTCCTGTTAATGAGAGAAAGGCAACGCAGAAAGCCAGCAAGGAATGATGATGCTTCAGATTGGTCCCGGTTCTCACAAGCTGCGGTCCGCGACGAGAAGCGCAAATTGCAGCATTTGCTGGCGAGCCGCCAGGGGCATGGATTGCTGAGAAGTGGAATCTTGCGCCGGAGCTTTGGATAACGCTTGTTCGATTCGACCGATATCCAGACCACCAGCATTGCTTCCCTTGAAACGATTCAGAACTTCCCGTGCTTTCTCAATCTGTCCGGTCTGATAATAGAAAACGCCGAGCGTGGAATAACTGCCGGCCCACTCCGGCAGCAATTCGACGGCTCGCTCCAGCTTTTCAGCCGCGATCCTGGTGTTGCCTTTCATCACCGAAATGACGCCTTGGCCCCAGATAATCTTTCCCGATCCGGGGATTCGGGCGAGACCTTTCTGCAGAGTCTGCTCGGCGCCGGGAAGATCGTTTTCGCGAAGCTGCACCAGAGTCAACGATAAATAGTATTGATCGTTGTCAGGGTTGCGGTTGATGGCTGATCGAAAGATTTCCGCAGCCCTGGCAGAGTCGCCGAGATGCGCCTCGGTATCACCGAGCAAGGCCAAATACGCGTCATCTTGCTGACCTGAGCTCGAAATTGTCTGCGCGGTGGACAGTGCCTCGCGGTATTGTCCTTTATGGAAGTAGGCGTTCGCTAAATCGAACTTCACATCGTCCGAATCGGGATTGGCCCGCAGTGCCGCCTGGAAGTGCTGAATCGCATCGTCATACACGCGATAACGCGCAAGCAAGACGCCGACCCCAGTTTGCGTGCGGTAATCTTCCGCACTGACCTGATCGAGTTGCGCGATGGTTTCTCTGGCCTTGGCGACATCTCCGGCTTTTAGATAGCTCTCGGCCAGGAGATATAAATCCTGACTCTGTCCGGGATGTTTCTTGATTTGCTCATTGAGTTCGGCGATATCGAGTTGGCTGCGCGCCTGCGCAGAAAGCCTGGTGCGATTGTCCAGGTAGTCGAACAGGTGCTGATAAGGTACCGGGCCGGTTGCGGAATTCTTTGAGAGAGTCTGAAAAACACTCAGATCCCTTTGCGCGGCCGCGGTCTGGTGAAGGTTTCTTTCCACCATCGCCAATTTGTAATAACCGGTAGCAGCATCGCGGCTCACTTTTACATAGCGCCGAAGGAGCTCGGCGGCCTCGGCATATTTCTTCTCCCGCGTCCGTAGATTGGCCAGTTCGAGCAGAGCTTCGGAAAAATCCGGATTGGAGCGAAGAGCTTGCTGAAAGAGGCGATCGGCCTCTGCGTAGCTGCCCTGCCGCTCCTGAATATAACCAATGTTAAACAAGCACGAGGGGTTGGCAGGATCGAGTTTCAGACCCTGGTTGAAATATTTCAGGGCCTCATCGAAGCGGCCTAAATGGCGGTATGACAGGCCCATGAAGGTGTAGGAACGTGCCGAGGGGTCGAGGGCGATCAGGGTTTTGAACTCGTCGATCGCCTTTTCCGCCTTTCCGGACATGAAGTAGCTTTCACCGAGAGCGGCGTGCAGATCGGCACGCTGGGGGGCGATTTTCAGTCCGGATTCAAGCAACGGGATGGCATCTTCGTAGTAGTCCTGCGTCATACTGACGCGCGCCATCAAGAAGATCACGTCGGTATTTTCGGGGGCTAATTTATGCGCGCGCACCAGCAATTCGAGGGCATCGAGGGGACGCGACTGCTCGGAGTAAGCTTGCGCCAGCAAATAGAGTGTCTCTGCCGAATCGGGCTTCAACTTCAATGCGCGGTTGAGTGTGACATCAGCTTTGTCGTAGGCGCGCGAACGTAAATAGGCCTGACCAAGATTGTGCAGGATCTCAAATGTCTCCGGCTGTAGAGCGTTGGCTTGTTCCAATTCGAGTTGCGCGGCCTTGTATTGCTTTGCCGAGGCTAAGAGCACACCCAGCGTGAAATGCAACTGGACGTCTTGCTTATGCGCGGCCGAAAGAACGCGCGACTGCTGCAAGGCAACCGCCGTCTTTCCCGCTGCGAGATAAGCGCGAATGAGGTTGAATCTGGTATCGCGGGTCTGAGGAGAGACTTGCTGCAAGTGGCGAATCGCCGCAAGTGGCGAGCCTTTTGCGAGGAAGAGCAGGCCGAGATTGTAATGGGCGTCGCGATTCGACGGAGCGATCTTCAGAACAGTGCTGAACTCCTGCTGTGCGGCATCAACCTTCTGCTGGGTAAGGTAGAGATTGCCGAGATTATTGTGGGTCGCTGTGGAGTTGGGGTCGAGTTTCAGGGCTCGTTGGAAAGCTGCAAGAGCCTGGTCATAATCTTTCTTGTTGGCGTCGACGATGCCGAGAAGGTTACAGGCTTCGACGCTTGAGGGATCGCGCTGCAACTGCTCTTCGATCAGGATCTTGGCTTGATCTAATTCGCCATTCTGGATTAATTGTTCGGCGTGGCGGAGAGAGGGGGAGAGGTGCGCCTGGCTGACACGACTAGAATCGGAAGGCTTCTGTTGCGTGACAGCAGTGGTGACGGTCGCGACTGAAATCAGGACGATGACGCCAAGCGAGCGCGGCCCGCGGTTCAGGCGCGGTACTGCAATCGAAGCGGTCCCCAAAATCCCCACATGCCCCTCTAAAGGCCTCAATATAGCAGTTGAAGCATCTGTTGGGCCATCCTGTGATCAGGTTGTTTTTGCAGCAGAGCCTGCAAAACTCTCTTCGCTTTGGCCTTATCGTTGAGAACAACGTAGAGCCTGGCCAGATTGAGGTATGCCTGATCGAAGGCCGGAGCTTTCGTGATGCAGTCCTCCAGATGTGCCTCGGCTTCGGGATAACGGTGCTGCTGAATCAAGAGGACTCCAAGATTGTTCAGGGCGTCGGAGTAGTCCGGGCGTAGTTTGATGGCGTTCGTTAAATATTGCTCGGCTTGGGCAGAATCATTGCGGCGCGCGTAAAGCATGCCCAGGCTGTAATTGGCTTCCGGATTGGCGGGTTCGCTGTCATAAGCGCGTTTGAGGAGCGATTCTGCTTCCGCAAAATTGCCCAGCTGGCGATAAAGGTTTCCGAGATTCAGCAGAGCGGTGCTATAGCGGGGGCGCAATTCGATCGAGCGCTGAAAATTCCGGATCGCCTCTTCATTGTTGCCCGCTTGCGCAGCCAGCATTCCCAGGTTATTCCAGGCCTCGGGGTAGCTCGGACGCAGTTGCAGCGCGTGTTCAAGATTTTCTTTCGCCGGTTGCTGTGCTTTCTGGCGCAGATAAAGCGTTCCCAGATTGTAATAAGCCTCGACTTCTTCCGGCTTGGCGGCAATCACCTGGTGGAACGCTTGCTTGGCCTGATGCAAATAGCCATGCTGGAACAACGCCACTCCATAGCTAAGCGTGTTTCTCTGAAAATCTCCCTGCAAAAGAGTGCCCGGAAAAGGAAGGGCTTTGGCGAGACGCTCCGATGAATGGGCTGGCAGTGAAACGGCATCTTGAGCGAGGAGTTTCGGATCGAGCATCCCCTGATAAATCTTGATGATGCTTGCTGAGCCGTCCAGCAACAAAGATGTCGGGAACGAAAGGTCGCGATGACGATCGAAGAGATATCGGTAGACGATGTTGAAGATGCCCGCAATTTCCGGCGTCGCCAGCAGAAGCCGAAACGGAATTCCATCTTCGCTCAATGAGACCTTCACTGCCTGGGGATCTTGAAGGTCATCAAAGTTCAGGGCCAAGACTTCAACTCCGTGGCTGCGGAGAACATCATGAGATTTGCTCAACGATCGCAGTTGTTCCCGGCACGCCGCGGATCCGGTTCTCCAGAAATTCAGCAGAACTGATTTGCCCCGGAGGGAATTGAGTTCACATATTGTTCCGTTCACGTCGGGCAAGGAGAACTGAGGGGCGGGCAAAGGTTCGACGAGCCATGTTCCCCAGGATTTGGGTAAGGTTTCGCCGGGCGCTGGCTCGATCGGATGCGACCATGATGCGGGCGAAGCTGGAAATGGTTTCGCATTGATTTCAGCAATCCCTTCACGGATCTCGATGCGAGTGTTGACCGGCAGATTGGCAAACTCCTGGGTCAGGCCGCTGGGCCACCGGATGCTGGCCTTGACTCCATCCGAATGTGTTCCCAAACCGAAGAAAAGTTCTTTCGTATGTTGTGACAGGAATGCAGATCCCGCTTGCACATACCTGGTCTGTCGAAGTGAGCCGGCGGTAAGGGTGGCGGCTGCGCCGATTGAATCCTTATTGCTTTTTTCGCCGCGCAGGCGCAACACAACACAGTTGCCCACATTGTTCATGTTGTTGCGAAAGATACGGAGTTGCGGGGCGGTACGATTTTTCAGAATGAGTTCTATCCGGCCGTCGCCGTCGAGATCCGCGAGAGCAAAGGAGCGGCTGTCGTCGCGCAGATCCAATCCAGCGACCGCAGAGATGTCGGAAAAAGTTCCATCCCGATTATTGGTGAAGAAAACGTTGCGCTCGTTTCCATTCCAGGTCGCATCCGACCTGATGAGTTCATTGATAGCGCCCCAGCCGCGTTCATAATCAGGCGAAGGATTGGCATCCTGCGGAGATTTCGCGACGACTTGACGCCAGAAAAAACTCGAAACATCTTTCAGGCGGTCGAGTCCCGAGATGTATCCATTGGCGACGTAGAGATCGGGATAACCGTCGTGATCGAAGTCCCAGGCGTCGCTGGCCCAAGACCAGCGGCCCATCTCGACCCCGGCTGTGGGTGCGCAATTCTGGTAAGTGCCGTCGGCCTGGTTGCGGTAAAGCGAGTTTCCCGCCATGTGCCGGCGATAGAGAGAGCGAATGCTCTCGGCTTCGCCCGGGTGAAAATGCTGATCTTCAAAAACTCTCATGCCGGCAGCAACCCACATTCCCGCGGCGTAGATGTCCTGCGTGCCGTCGTTGTTGAAGTCCAGCCAGCATGCACTCATGCCTGCGCCGGCTTCATTGACGCGGGCTTCACTGGAAACGGCCGTAAAAGTTCCATCCGCGTTGTTGCGATAGAGAACGTTGCGGCCAAAATCGTTGACGACGTATAGATCTGGCCAGCCGTTTCCGTTGGAATCTCCCCAACAGCAGGCGAAACTGTACCGGTCGTTTTCAACATTCAGTCCAGCGGCTTGCGTGTGGTCCTCAAAGGTCCAGTTGCCCGCGTTGTGGAAGAGATAATTGGCGGGGCCATTGCGTGCGTCGAAGTAGGGAACGGGATAGCGGTATTGATCGAGTCCCTGGTAATAGGAGTAAAGGCAAAAGTAGATGTCGAGGCGACCGTCACGATCGTAATCAGCAATGGCGGCGTGAGTGAAGGATCCCTGAGGCGGGCGTGCGAAAGCGAATGCATTTTTCTTTGGAGAGAACTTGCCTTTTCCATCGTTCACAAAGAGCAGAGGACCGGTGGAACAGACAACCAGCAGATCTTGAAGTCCGCGATTCTCGAAATCGGCGAAGAGCGCGCATCCTGAAAAATCGAGCACTCCGACGCCCGCTTCTTCGGTCGCGTCTTCGAAGGTCCCGTCTCCGCGGTTGCGGTAAAGACGATTGGGCAAGCCCGCGGGTTGGCAAACGTAAATATCGTCGCGTCCGTCATTGTCGTAATCCCCAACCGCAACGCCGTTGTTGCCGTAGACGTCGACGCCGATGGCACCGTCTAAAATGGTGCGCCAGTAGTCAGATCCGTGCAGTAGTTGCTCTTTGTAGGATCGATTGCCGTCGAGAGCCTGGGATGTGATCTCAACAAAAAGAGGGGCGGAAGTTCGGGTGACCGTTTCGGCTGCAGCATTCCAGCGGAGAATCTGCCAATGGCCGGACTCATTGCGCGCCCATTGCGTGCGCCATGATCCTATGCGGCTCTCGCGCGCATTGTCGCCTGTGACCGCGACCAACTCATATCGGATGCTGGCGTCCAAAGTAAGCGGCGACGGGTTCGTCTGACGGCATTCGTAGATTTCAAAATCCGCGGTCTCGATTTGGCGAAAGGTACTGAAATACTGCTTGAACTCCTGAAAAAAACGATCGCTGCCGGTGAAGGGGGTCGAATCAAATTCTCTGCGCAGTACTTCCACTTCACCGCCTGAACGAATGCTGGTGTGGCGAACGGCATGCAGCACATTGGATTGCAGGGAGGGCGAAACGAAGTTCTGTACGGCGGCTATGTTTGCAGGATTGGTTCTGAGCGCATCACTCCACTGCTCAAGCAGGCTCATCAACTGAGATGCGTAGCCCTCGATTAGGTATTCGTCCGTGCCCGGGGTGGCAAGACTGATCAGGCTATCGAGCGGCGAGCGGTCTGGATAGTGCGGAATGAAATGAATGTCGGGGGAAGGGAATTGCGGGATAGGGCTGGCGTGGTTCGGTCGTGATCCGAGAGCAAGAAAGGAACTGCGGATGGGCGCGGGAACGAACAGAACGGGCGCCCAGCTTATCTGCTTCAGGAACGTTCTGCGTGAAGGAATGCGCGTTCCGGCTTTTGAACCATGGATCCCCAATTGGACAGCTCAATCCGAAGTTGATAGTGGCATGCTAGCACCGAATCCCTCTGCCACCAGGAGTTCTGGAGCGGGTCCGGTAGAGGCCCCGATGACCAATTCGGATCCAATTCGATACTCCTTTCCTTGCGGACTCGCCGTGCTCGAGAGTTCATGTAGTGCGTCAGCGGCAAGACGACCCAGCGTTTCGCGATGGATGTCGACCGTGGTAATGGAAGGATTGCAGTACTCGGCAAGACGCGTGTTGTCGAATCCGGTAACGGAAATATCCTGAGGCACGCGGCATCCCGACGTCAGCAAGCCCTTGATCACTCCTACTGCGGTCAAGTCATTCACGGCCATGACTGCTGTGGGGCGTGGGGAAAACTTCGCAATGGCTGCGCCGGCGGCGAATCCTCCTTCGAAGCGAAGATCGCCCGGGAGAACCGGGCCTGGTTCCAAACCCAAACGGCGCATTGAATCCTCGTAGGCCTGCAAGCGTTCGAGATTCGACTTGAGTCCTTCACGACCGGCCACAAACGCGATGCGCTTGTGACCGTTTTGGTGAAGGTAATTCACGATCTGCTCCACTCCCGAGGGATAGTCGATGCGCAAATTACTTGTGTAGCCGTGGACCGGAGCGAGATCGAGAAAAGTGACGGCGATCATTCGGCGTCCGAGTTCATGCACCAGGCGCATGCTGATTTCAGAGGTCATGATGGCGACGCCACGAACTTTGTGTTCCATCATGCGCTCGGCTGCTTCTCGAGTTCGGCGCGGGTCGTAGTTGGTGTCGCTGAGGATCGCGTCGTAACCAAGTTGCCGTGCCCGAGTTTCGAAGCTCTTTATCACCTCGGGGAAAAATGGATTTTCGATATCCGAGACGATAATTCCGAGAGTGCGGCGGTCATGCGAGGCGAGATGGCGGGCGTGCGCATCGCGAATGTAACCGAGCTTTTTTACCGTGGAAAGGACGAGGCGGCGAGTGGCGGAGCCGACTTTGCCGGTGTTGTTCAGAACGTTGGAGACGGTTGCGGTCGAAACCTCGGCGGCTTTCGCAACGTCACGAATGGTTACGCTCATGATCGAAATTCCCGGCGCGGAAAACGGAAGGAGTTGTAATGCCGAGACTGCGCGGAGTATAGACGAGGAGAAAATTCTTGACAACGCTGTTGAGCGCGTGATATTTCCCGAACACACCAAAAGCTAGTACGAACCTACTAGCGTAAGGGTGGGTTAAGCGGTTAATCAAAACGGCCCGTAGTTGGGGGCACCGCGAAACTGGGGTTGTTCAAAATCAAGTTTGCGGGCGAGCCTGCCATTGGCATGGCGGATCGTCAGTGGTGATCGGATGTGTCACCAGGCTTGCGCGGTGGCTTGCCTGGGGAAGCTCAAAGGAGAGCTCATGAACCGGTCGGCGTCCTCTTGGATTCTGCGTAGCGCTTTGGTCTTTGCTGTTTCTGCTGTTCTCGGCATCCTGCCCCTTCAAGCCCAGGTCGACACCGGTTCGATTACAGGTCAGGTCACGGACCAATCCGGCGCTGTCGTTAGCGGGGCGAAAGTCACGCTGACCAATGAAGGCACCGGTGCCACCTTGTCCGTCAATACGGGATCAGATGGAAGCTATACGTTCAGCCCTGTCCGAATTGGGAGCTACAAGCTGGACGCCTCCGCGCAGGGTTTTAAGACGGTTAGCCAGACGCATATCATCGTCAACGTTAGTGCGAACGTGCTAGTCAATCTCAAGCTGCCTACAGGCAGTGTGACCGAAACGGTGGAGGTCACCTCGTCCGTCCCTGTTCTTCAGACCCAGGATGCCTCTGTTGGTCAGGTGATGGATACGCGCAATGTCAACAACCTTCCGCTGAACGGACGGAATTTCACCTTCCTGGCCCAGCTTTCTGCGGGCGTGAACTCTCCCCAGGCCGATACGCGTGGAAACGCGGCTACCGGTGCTTTCGCCGCCAATGGACTGAGGCCGGCGCAGAACAACTACATGCTGGACGGAATTGACAACAATTCCGACACCGTCGATTTCCTGAATGGGACGAACTTCGTCGTCCTTCCTCCCGTGGATGCGATCCAGGAATTCAAGGTGCAGACGTCGGACTTCAGTGCAGAATTCGGACGCTCCGGCGCGGCAGTTCTCAATGCGACGATCAAGTCCGGTACGAACCAGTTCCACGGCGCAGCATGGGAATTCTTCCGCAACGATAAGCTGGATGCTGCGGACTATTTCGAGAATGCCAACCACGTTCCGAAAGGTGAACTCCGGCAGAACCAGTTTGGAGTGTCGGGTGGCGGCCCGATTATCAAGAACAAGCTTTTCTTTTTCGGAGATTATGAAGGGCTCCGGCGCGTGCAGGGAACGATTCTGACGGGGTCCGTTCCCACGATGCTCGAGAAAAATAGCGGCTACACCGACATGTCGGACCTGATCACCGGGCAGACGGGTACGGAGACCGATGCATTAGGACGAACGATCCCCGTTGGTACGATTCTTGATCCAGCTACCACTCGGCCGGTGACGGAAGGTGTCCCGGACCCGGTCTCAGGTTTGACCGCAAGCAGTTCGGGTTACGTACGGGATCCGTTCGGCACTTGCGCGGCCAGCACCACGGCTTTCACTCTCGCCGGTTGCGGACTGAATCAACTCCCGGCGGATCGCCTGGATCCGAATGCGATTAAGCTCTTGAACCTGTATCCCAACCCGACTGTCGGCTCTTTGTTTTCGAACTACGCCAATTCGCCCAAATTGGTTGAGCGGCGCAATGCGTTCGACGCGCGATTGGATCTCAACGTGAACGACAAGAACCAGTTGTTCTACCGGTTCAGCTATGTGGATGATCCACAGTTCATCCCGGGCATTTTTGGCGGAGTGGCGGATGGCGGAGGTTTCCAGCAAGGAGATCAGACAGCACTGGCGCAACAGAGTGCCTTGTCGTGGACACACGTGTTTTCGCCCAACGTGGTCAACGTGGCCCGGGCAGGTTTGAATTACCTGCATACCTCGCGTTTCTCGCCTGACGCGACTGATCTCACCGATATTCCCGGGCAATATGGGATCCAAGGAATCCCGCAACAGAAGGAAAACGGCGGCTTGCCGGCGTTCGGAATCAACGGCCTCGCCACCTTGGGTAGTAACGCGTTTCTGCCCTCCGATGAAGTCAGTTCCACCATCCAGGTGAGCGATGACTTCACCAAGATTTACGGAAAGCACACGTTCAAGATGGGTTTCGAGTACCAGCACGTGAAGTTCTCGACCCTGCAGCCACCGTGGTCTCGCGGCGAATTTGACTTCGGCAGTACCTACACCGATGTTCCCAATGTGAGGAACGGCAATACCGGCCGTGCGCAATTCCTGCTTACGCCGATTCCAGCTCAGAACGGTGGGACCATTGATTACGTGGGCGGTCCGTCGACAGGCTCCGGTAACAACAGCGTATTCGTCTCCAATATTTCACTGACCGATAACGGGAAGAACTATTACGGAAGCTACATCCAGGACGACTGGAAGGTATCCTCGAAGCTGACTGTGAATTTAGGCTTGCGATGGGATTTCTTCGGACTCGTGTACGAGCACCACGCGAACCAGGCGAACTTTGTCCCATCTGGTCCGCCGACGGGTTCTCCGATGTATCTAATTCCTCCTGGTCCCAATGCGAATAACCTCTCAACCAGTTTCACAGATCTGCTGGCACAAGATGGCATTCAACTCGCCATTACCAACAAGTATGGGAAAGGGTTGGGCAAGTCGCAGAAGGCGAACTTTGCCCCGCGATTCGGCTTTGCGTACCAGGTCACGCCAAAGCTGGTTGCGCGTGGAGGATTTGGGATTTTCTACAATGGATTTGAAAATCGTGGGTTCTCGCCAAATCTGGGAGAAAACTATCCATTCCAATTTAACTTCCAGTTCGCGGCGCCTGACGACGGACATCCCATCACGTATCCCGGGTGCACGACCAGCGGTACTCCCATTGGGAGTGCAACCCTGGAAACGGGATTCGCCTGTACGCCGCTGGACCCACTTCTTGTAAATGCGAACGGACTGGCGCTGCGAGGAATCCAGTTTGACTACATCACGCCGTACTCCATGGGAGCGAACTTAACGTTGCAATATCAGCTCAGGCCCAGCCTGAGTGTGCAGGCTGGTTACGTGACGTCCTTAGCACGGCATTTGGAGGCGTTTCCCGGTTCCAATAACGTAACGCGGATATTGGATACCAGCGAATCCACTAAAACCGCCATACCTTTCCCGGATTTCGGACAGGGCTCAAGCTACGCTGTGACTGAAGGAAGCAGCTACTACCACGGCCTGCAGACGAAGATTGAAAAGCGGTTCACAAATGGTCTGAGTCTGTTGGGTACATACACGTGGTCCCAAACCCGCACTGACGCGGGGGACTTGCTGAACGGCGGCAGCTTGGCTGGATATCGGGCACCCGACGTTCCCGGCGCTGGAATTCACTTTGACTATGGCCTGGCGGCTTTTGACATTCGCAATGTGCTGCACTTCAGCGGCAATTACGAGCTGCCCTTCGGAAAAGGCAAGGCGTTCCTCGGCGGCTCAAGCGGCGTGATGGACAAAGTCATTGGCGGCTGGAGCGTGAATTGGGCGGCAGTGCTTCAGGGAGGTCAACCAATCACTTTGAGTTGTCCCTCTGCCACGACCAGCGGTACTGGCTGTTATGACCTTGTGGTTCCGGGGCAGAGCCCGAAGCGGGGCTTGCATATCGATTCCAACGGGAAGCTAAGTTTCTTCGGGAATCCAGCGGCGTTTACCCAGCCTTGCGTGCTTAAAGCTGGAGGAGTACCGGACCCGACGTCCGTGCCAGGTTGTGTCCCGCTTACGGGGCTGGCCGCGTTGGGCGGGCCACCCGCGCAGATCGCCGGACCACCGTTCAAGCGACTCGATTTCTCTATCTTTAAGGACATACATTTTTCGGAACGGTACACATTGCAGTTCCGTACCGAGTTCTTCAACATCTTCAATCACCCGAACTTCAACGCTCCAGGTTTTGGCGGCAACGGTGTTGTAGCCGTCTCCGGTGCAACCAACTTTACGAGTTCGAACTTCGGCGAGATTGGATCCACACGCGATGCACCCTATGATCCGCGACAGATCCAGTTCGCTTTGAAGTTCTACTACTGAGCACCAGGGTTTTGCCGCGGGGAAGGCGTGGGACGAGAGCGCCTTCCCCGCGCCTTTTCGCGGTGAGGGGCGCTGGCGATCGATTTGCGGTGTTAACATAGCAACGCTGTGACCTCCCGACGACGATGCGTATGTTCCGTGTTTACGGGGCTTGCCGCGTTCCTGATGGTTGTTTGCGCGGGCGGCTGGTGTCAAAGGGCGACCTCCGACGCGGGACAGCTTGATCGCAAATTTCAGATGGCCTCTGCCGAGTTCGAGTCGGGACATTTCGCCGAAGCCAGCGTCCAGCTCGAAGATTTGTTGCGTCAGGTTCCCGACAGCTTTGAAGTGCACGAACTGCTGGCGCTAGCCTACTCCGCCCAATCACAGGACACGAAAGCCAACCAACACTTCGAAAAAGCTGTGCAGCTCAAGCCAGATTCAGGAGCGGCCAGGACGAACCTGGCTACAAACCTGGCGCGCCTCGGGAAATACGCGCCCGCTGAGGAGCAATTTGCACAGGCCGTGAAGCTGGAACCGCGGAGTTACGATGCGAATCACAACCTGGGAGAGTTCTACGTTCAGACAGGGAAAATCTCTAAAGCCACTCTCTTTCTGGAACGCGCTCAGAAGGTCAATCCCGGCTCGTATGACAATGGGTACGATCTCTCGCTGGCCTACGCTGAGACTGGCAGACTCTCCGATGCGCGGCAGCTCGTTCACAACCTGCTGAAGCAGAAAGATACGGCTGAATTACACAACCTGCTAGCCCAGGTTGAGGAAAAAGATGGACAGTTCGTTACCGCCGCAACCGAATTCGAACTGGCGGCGCACATGGACCCCACGGAGAGCCACCTTTTTGATTGGGCCAGCGAGATGCTGCTTCATCGAACTCTCGATCCCGCGATCAAAGTGTTTAAAGAGGCTACAGAGCGCTACCCTGCTTCGCCGCGGCTAGCCATTGGTCTTGGCATCGCACTTTATTCGCGTGGCAATTATGATGATGCCGTCCAGTCTCTGCTGCACGCGGCAGATCTCAACCCCATGGATCCGCGGTGCTATCTGTTCTTATCAAAAGCCTATGACAGTTCGCCCAGCCATGCGGATGAAGTGATCGAGCGCTTTCGCCGGTTTGCGGAATTGCAGCCGGATAACGCACGGGCGGCCTATTATTATGCGATCAGTCTGTGGAAGGGAAAGCGGGCCCAGGATCCCAACGTCGATTTCCAGAAGATTGAATCCTTACTCAGGAAGGCAATCGCGCGGGATGCAAAATTTGCCGAGGCTCACTTTCAGCTGGGAAATTTGCTTTCCGATCAGTCTCACTATGCCGATGCCATTCCCGAATATTTAAAGGCACTGGAGAACAATACGGATATTCCTGATGCTCACTACCGGCTAGGGCAGGCCTACGTACATACCGGGCAGAAAGATAAGGCACAGGCACAGCTTGCCATTTACCAGGAGCAGCGGGCGCAACATCTGGCCGATCTTGACAAACAGAGAGCGGAGATCCGGCAGTTTGTGTATTCGGAAGAAAGCGTCGGGTCAAGCAAGCAGTAAGGGACAGCGGCGGTCATGGGACGTGAAATATTGTTCGATGTGAAATGAACTTTTCAGAACAGCATCGAGAAGATCCTTTGCGATCGCTGATGCGGAATGCGTCTGACGACCCGGATGTGAGCCGGCTTTTGTCTCGCACGCGTCGTGATTTCCTGCGCGATGCAGCCGGAGTGGCAATTGGGAGCGCCTTGTTTCGTCCCTCGTGGGTACGTGCCGCGGCATCCCGACCCAAGCGAAAAGTAGTGGTGGTTACATTCGGCGGCGGGGCTCGCGATCAGGAAACTTTCATGCCGGAGGGGCAGGAGAATATTCCTCATCTCATGCGTGAACTGATTCCGCAAGCTACATTTTTCACACAAGTGGTGAATCATGGAATCCTAGGCCATTACGTCGCGACGGCGAGTTTGGCAACAGGCGTGTACGAGACGTTTAACAATTTCGCTGCCGTGTCGCCACAATCTCCCACGGTGTTCGAATATTTTCGCAAGGATCTGAACCGGCCATCGTCGGACGCCTGGGTGGTGGCGCCCAGCAACGGGTTCAACCGCATCGGTGAAAGCAGCCATCGCTCGTACGGCATGGGACTGGGCGCCAGAGTGATCTTGCCTAAGCGTTTGCTGACGGCGGCCACATCCGGCGGAAGCCATGATTATCAGCATCTTTTGCGCGACAACTATGAGACGCCTTACTTCACTCCGGATGTGGCGGGCGGGGAATTTGAGTTGCAGCAGTTGGAAAGAATCCTGAAGCTCTCGGTGGACGACTTCAGGACACATGCGGAGACATTGTCGAGCCCGGATGAATTGTCCGCGTACATTGCGCGCCAGTTGATGCGCCAAGTGGCGCCGAGCCTTTTGTGGATCACATTGCACGACATCGACGTGGCTCATGCGGGTGCTTACTCGCTCTACATTGAAGGAATTCGCAGGACTGATCGCCTATGTGGGGAGTTGTGGAAAGCGATCCAGACTGAGCCGGAATATGCGGGCAACACGACACTGTTTATCTTGCCGGATTTTGGGCGCGATTCCGATGATGACGCGGGAGGCAACGGCTTTCAGCATCATCGCACCGGGGACGCTCTTTCGCGCACGACCTGGCTGCTGGTGGCGGGGGCCGGCGTTCGTGAGAGTGTAGTTTTCGACCGCGCAGTCGATTCCACTGATCTCGTCCCTACGCTAGGAGCAATGATGGGATTCAATCCCTCGCTCGCGCAGGGCAAGCCGATCAGCGAAGTCTTGTAGGCCTCATGCTTCCAGGTGATCTCAAACCCGAGAAGTTCGCCAGCTATCCGCCAGAGGCGCGCAAGATTGTTACTCATTACCTGGCCACTCTGCGACTGATGCCGCTCAGTTTTGTGCCGGGATTGCTGCGGGAACTCATCAACTTCGATTTCAAGTTTCCTGCGGAGCGGAAAGCGCACGAAAGGGAGCTGGAGTATCTCAGTGCACTCCCGGCTGTGCAGCTAAGAGACTGGTTTCAGGGTTTTTCCAATATCCGGCTGTCGCAGCAACTCGAGGAGTTCGAATGGGTGAAGTCTCCCGCACAGTTCGTGGAGCGGCTTTCGGCTCACCTGTGGAGCACTCATCAACTGGATGCTTTTCGCCAGGCGTCAAATGATTATGGCGAGCGGCTCCGAGCCGCTGTACCGCCCGAGTCGCCCGTCATCCCGAGACTCGGCATCAGCATAGTCGGGCAAGGTGTCGCGTCCTACGACGGACCGCTGTTCCGCAAACTCCGGGCCCATGGTGCGTACTTTACGCGAATTAATCCGGAGAATGGAGTTCGTCAATTGCTGGACGCGGTAGCTGCTCGCGCGAAATCGCATCCGGCTCCGTACGCACACTGGTATATCGATGGTGGAGAAGCAGTCCAGAGCGATCCATCGATGACTTGTATTTCCTACAATGCACTCGCATCGGCACGCTCTGCCCTGCTGCGAAAGATGCAGGAAGAAATAGATCGCCCGGGAATGGGCCCGGAGGCTTTGCGTACGCTGCTTGCTCAAATGCGTCCGTCCGATTTGGACATGGATCGGGAGAACAATGCGGGGCGGCGCGATGAAGTGCTGGAGCGCTTCGAAGTCAGCGTGCTCACGGAGGGTTCCGGAACGCAGATCTTCAGCACCGTCTTCGCGCAGTGGGCGGCGCGCGAAGCATTGCGGCGAGCGCAGCCGCTTACCCTGCTGGTACGATTTGCTCCACGCCAGCGGCACAAGCCGATGAATGAACTGTTGTCCGCAAGCAACAAGGTTCCTGCGCAAGCGGATCCTGTCGGTTCCTTGATCGATGCTGATTTCGGCGCGTATTACAACTGGCTCAATCAGCAACGCCTTCCGGGGGCCGAGCAGTCGTGCTTCCTGGTGTGGTTTGAGGGACACGCGCAGGCATTGGCGATCGGACCGTCGATGGCGCGGGGTACGGAGTCAACCTCGGAAGCCAACCTTCACCAGGTGCTGTCCTGGATTCTGTGATGTGCATTTGACGTTGTCGAACCTTGCAGCGATTTCTGCAATGGATGATTTTCTTGGGGGCACGAATACATGGATCGACGCACTTTTTTGCAGCAGTCCGGCACATTGATCGCCGGAGCTGCGCTGACACCGTACGCACGTCCGCAACAAGAAAGTCCAGCTAATTCAACCTCAGGGCAGCGTTTGATCTTGCCAATCAATCGGAAATGGCGCTACAGCCGAAGCGTTGTAGAAGGCGGGCATGACAGGAATTTCGACGATTCCAAGTTTGATGAGGTCGTCATTCCGCATACGAACATTCCGCTGCCGTGGCACGGCTTTGATGAGAAGACGTACGAGTTTGTCTCGCTCTATCGGCGTCGCTTCAAGCTTCCCCCAAGGGCGAAAGGGAAGCATGTGTTTGTGGATTTCGAAGGGGTGATGACGGCGTCCACAGTTTGGATTAACGGAACTCGATTGGGGGAATACAAAGGTGGATACACGCCATTCTCATTCGATCTGACTCCGCATCTGGACTTCGATGGAGAGAACTTACTAGCAGTCGATGTGGATTCGAGCGAACGCGCCGACATCCCTCCTTTTGGATATGAGATCGACTATCTCACTTTCGGAGGCATTTACCGGGAGGTTTCATTGCGCATTGTGCCCTCGACATTCATTGAGAACCTGGTGGTGCGCACGAGCAATGTACTCACGAATAGTCCAGGAGCTGAAGTCGTCTGCTTCGTGCAGCATCTCGAGCCGGCGAAGGCGGGTTCGACGCTTGAAGTTGAATTGCTGGATGGCGAGCGAGTTGTGGCCAAGTCTTCGCAGCAACTGCCCGCTTCCGGGGCTGCGAACGAAGCGGCCGCGCATTCAGTACGGCTGGACGGGCTGAAGGGAATCAGCCTCTGGGATTTGGACAAGCGAAATTTGTACACTGCTCGCGTACGTTTGCGGAGAGGGAGTGAAGTGATCGATGAAGAATCGCGCCGCTTCGGATTCCGCGAAGCGCAATTTACGGATCACGGATTTGAACTCAACGGCAAAGTGATCAAGTTGCGTGGGCTGGATCGGCATCAGACATTTCCCTGGGTTGGACAGGCGATGGCCGCGCGGACGCAGCGGCGGGACGCGGATATTCTGCGAAACAAGCTGAAGTGCAATATCGTTCGCACGTCGCACTACCCTCAGTCCCGCCATTTCATCGATGCCTGCGACGAAATGGGGCTCCTGGTGCTGGAAGAGATTCCCGGGTGGCAGCATATCGGGGATACCGCCTGGCAGGACATCTCGGTGGATAACGTGCGTCGCATGATCCGCCGCGATTGGAATCATCCGTCCATCATCCTGTGGGGCGTGCGCATCAATGAATCGCGCGATAATCACGACTTCTACACGCGCACGAATGCGCTGGCTCATCAACTCGATCCGACGCGACAGACGGGGGGCATCCGGTATTTCCAGGAGTCCGAGTTCCTGGAAGATGTTTTCACGATGAATGATTTCGGGTTTCCGTTGAAGCCACCCAATCATCCGCGTTACTTGAATACGGAGTTTGTCGGGCACACGTATCCAACCAAGACCATTGATCAAGTCGAGCGCCTGATGGAGCACACGATCCGCCATGCCCGGGTACACGATCAGCTTGCGTCGAACCCACAATATGCAGGGGGGATCGGCTGGTGTGCCTTCGACTACAACACGCATGGTAATTTCGGGGCCGGCGACCGCATCTGCTACCACGGCGTGACCGATATTTTTCGGGAGCCCAAGCCCGCTGCGGGCTTTTACAAGTCGCAATGCGATCCCTCCGATGAGATCGTGCTGGAGCCTGCCTTTCACTGGGCCCGAGGGGATGCGTCAGTCGGATTCTCAAAGGCGGTCGTGTGCTCCAACTGCGACCATCTGAAGTTTTACATCGACGACAAGCTGGTGGCTGATGTGGATCCAGACCGAAAGCAGTTTGCTCATTTGAAGTACGCGCCGTTTGTAATCGAGCTAGGCGAGCTGTTCCACAAGTGGGGAGACCTGAAGCTCGAAGGTTACATTCAAGGCAAACTGGTGATCACGAAGCGCATGTCGGGATCGGGAGTGGACACGAAATTCCTGCTGCTGGCGGATGACTCCGAGTTGACCGCGGATGGAGCGGATGCGACCCGTGTAGTGTTGCGGGTGACGGATGAGTTTGGTGCGGTCCGTCCATTCGCCAATGACGCCATCAAGTTTGAACTCGAGGGACCGGCTGAGATCGTAGGGGACAATCCGTTTTCGCTGATCGGCGGGACCGGTGCAATCTGGATTCGGGCTCAATTGAGGCCGGGGAAGGTGCGACTTAAGGCGATCCACCCGAGCCTAGGAGCACAACAGGTGGAGATCAACATTGCCCCTGGAGTGGAGGAACTCGTCTGAGCTCGCGTCGCAGGGTACGATTCCGTCCAACAGGTTAACGAAGTAGTTAGCCAAGGGTGGCTGAGTCCTCCCTGAGATTGACTCGCATCCGTTGACTTCAAGGCCCATGCTCCTAACATAGGACTCCACCCCGATTGCATTGCGCCGCGAACTGTGGCGCGCGAACATGATCAACCAGACCATCTCGTATTACAAGATTATCTTCGATGGAGAGATGGACAGAGATCACGAGAGGGGCCAGCGGCCGTCAGTATCCCTGTGTCTTGTCTACAACGTTCAGCAGGGTTTCTCCACGGCGGAAGCTTTCCAATTGCGTCAGGAAGAACCGCATCGAATTCTCCAGCCAGTCAGGAGTGTGATCGGCGCAGTGCGGAGATAACAAAACATTTTCCATTTTGTAAAAAGGGTGGCTTTTCGGTAGCGGTTCTTGATCAAAGACATCGAGGGCAGCGCCTTTAATTCTATTTTCGGAAAGCGCCTTGATCATCGCGACCTCGTCGATCACAGGGCCACGGCCTACATTGATGACTACGGCATCTTTCTTCATGGCCGCGAACTCGGCCTCGCCGATTAGACGATGAGTCTGCTGGGTCAAAGGAAGCGTCACGGCTACGTAATCGCAGCGCGACAGCATCTGTAAACGCTGCTCGGATGGGTAGACTTGTGCGACAAGAGGATCCTGGCTGGGCTGTGAGGAAACCCTGCGCCTGAGTGCGAGCACGTTCATGTCAAGCGCACGGGCGCGCGCAGCAATGGCACGTCCAATGCTTCCGTATCCGACGATCCCCAAGGTTCGGCCAGAGACCATAGTTATGTCAAATGGCTCCCATTGGCCTGCCATCTGATTGCGAATCATGCGCCTAAAATCCTTGGCAAAATACAGGATTGCTGCCAGCGCAAACTCGCCGAGTGAAGGGCTGAAAACACCGCTGCCGTTGGTTAGCAGGACGTCGCTCGCAATCAGTTCTGGAAAGAGGGTCTGCTCCAGGCCCGCAGACCGGGAGTGGATCCACCGTAAACGGCGGCACATTAAGAACACTTCCCGGAGGAGAGGAAGAGAACCCGACCAATTCAGAATAATTTCGGCATTGATTGCAGCCTGGCCAAATGCCTGCGCAGTATCTCCGAGCTCGACAGTTGCAACCTGACGGAGGTCCGACAGCAATGGGATGTGGTTGTCGCCAGTTGCAGTCAAGACCATGAGTGGCGTGTCGTTCATAAACATTGATCAAAGAGGCGGGAGTGCCAGAAAGCGGACTTCCTGAAGTGCATTCAATCCTTAGTAAGCGGTTTGAGCTTGGATTTGGTCATGTCGCCCAACGGCAGGGCGAAATAATCTGCAGCATTCGTGAAACAGAGATCTGTGATTAACCTCGCGATGAGATCTTCGTTGTCCGGCAGCAAACCATTTTCCACATCTGCGCCAATCAAGTTGCAGAGTACACGGCGGAAATATTCGTGGCGCGGATATGACATGAACGATCGGGAGTCGGTTGCCATGCCTATGAAACGACTTAAAAGGCCGGTATTGGATAATGCATTCAGTTGCCATTCCATTGCTTCTTTTTGATCGAGGAACCACCATCCGCTGCCAAACTGAATTTTGCCCGGAACCGCTCCGTCCTGAAAGTTCCCAATCATAGTGGCAAAGACGTAGTTGTCCGATGGGTTTGCGTTGTAAAGGATCACTTTCGGCAGGGACCCTTCATGCTCAAGATGGCCGAGATAGGCGCCGAGCCGTTCTGCATGTCGCCAATCTCCGATCGAATCGAATCCAGTGTCGCGACCATGCGAGCGAAGCATTGTCAGATTGACGTTGCGGTAGGCACCCAGGTGTACCTGCTTCGTCCAACCTTTTGCCGCGTCAAGGCGGCCGAAGAATAGCATCATGTAGCCGCCGAAGTGTTCCGCCTCGCTATCAGTAACAGAGTGTCCGGAGCGAAGCTTGGCAAAGATGGAGTGTGCTTGATCTTCAGTAGCGAAATTCGCATAACAGTAGTTCAACCCATGATCCGAGAGCCTGCAACCGTTCGCATGGAAATGATCATGCCGCTGGTTCAGGGCTTCGAGATAGTCGTCGAGGCGAGCGATTTCAACATTGGCGCTTGCGGCAAGCCGATCAATCCAGGCATTGTATGCGGGTACATCCGACGTCTGCAGGGCCTTATCCGGACGAAATGTCGGGTACACTTTTGTGGTCAGAGCAGAGCGGGCGATTTTCTTGTGCTCCTCGAGGCTATCCGTGGGATCGTCGGATGTGCAAACTGCTTTGACATCGAAGCGTCCCAAAATCCCTTGAGCAGTGAACCGATCTTGCTGGAGGGCTGCAGAGGTACGGTCCCAAATGGCAGGCCCGGTGGTCTCGTCCAGCAAGTCATCAATGTCGAAGTAGCGCTTCAGCTCAAGGTGGGTCCAATGGTATAGGGGATTGCGAAGAGTGTAAGGCACAGTTCGCGCCCAAGCCATGAACTTCTCATAGGCGCTAGCGTCTCCCGTGCAATAACGCTCCGGCACTCCATTCGCCCGCATGGCGCGCCATTTGTAATGATCGCCTTCCAGCCAGATTTCCGCGAGGTTGTTGAACCTGCGATTATCAGCGATGTCTCTTACCGGTAAATGGCAATGGAAATCGAGAATGGGTTGGGGGGAGGCGTACTTGTGATAAAGGTGCCGGGCCGTCTTGTTCAGCAGCAAAAAATCGTTATGGATGAAGGCTTTGCTTTGTTGGTTCATCAGAAGAATTGATGGTACAGCAAGCCAACGGGCTAAGTGCAAGCGTCAACGTTCGATGCCTCTCGCGAAATTCTACGAAACCTTTACCGGATCGAGCCGGGGCGCGAGAAGTTGTATAGCAGCCAAGGCAATCAGGTAAGCAAGACCTGCCATGAAAAATGGAATCATGTAGCTGCCCGTCCACTGCAAGACGTAGCCTACTATTTTTGCGATGAGCATGCCTCCGATCGCTCCGGCCATTCCTCCCATTCCGACCACCGAGGCGACCGCATGCGCCGGGAAGGTGTCTGAAGTGATGGTAAAGAGGTTGGCCGAAAATGCCTGATGTGCGGCGGCTGCGACGCCGATGATGAGAACCGCTGCCCAGAGACTCTCGACACGATAGACAACCAAAACTGGAAGCACGCAGAGCGCGGCGAGAAGCATGGTGGTCTTCCGAGCCAGGTTGACGCTGCGACCTTTTTTGATCAGAAGCGAGGAGAGCCATCCTCCGCCGACGCTGCCCAGATCGGAAATGACATAGATCACCATGATCGGCACGCCGATTTGCAGTAAAGTCAGCCCATGTTTCCGGATGAGAAAATCGGGAATCCAGAACAGGTAAAACCACCAGATCGGGTCGGTTAGAAATTTTGCGGCAATGAATGCCCAAGCTTCGCGGTAGGAGACCAGAGTGATCCACTTCATTGGTTTAATGGGGATGGCAGGATCGCTACGAATGTGGTCCAGTTCTGATTTCGAAACTCGACGGCTTTCCTCCGGGCGGTCGTAAAGGAGTAGCCAGAGGATGAGCCAGGCAAAACCAATGGCTCCGGTGATGAGAAAGGCCCATCTCCATCCCCAGTGAATCGTAATCCAAGGCACCACTAAGGGAGTCAGAATGGCGCCGAAGTTCGTTCCGGCATTGAAGATGCCGATAGCGAGCGATCTTTCTTTCTTCGGGAACCACTCGGCGACAGCCTTGATACTTGCGGGAAAGACTCCGGCCTCACCCAAACCCAAGGTGCTCCTCGCGACTAAAAATGTAGTCAATGAGGATCCGGCTGCGTGCGCCATCGAAGCCAGGCTCCAGAAGACCATGGTTACGGCGTAGCCCAGTTTTACCCCAAGTCGATCTACAATGCGGCCGACAACGACCATGCCGATTGCGTAGGCTGCCTGGAAGGCAAAAACAAGGTTGCCATAGTCGATTTCGTTCCATCCCAGATCGTGCTGCAGGGTGGTTTTCAGAACGCCGAGCACCTGGCGATCCATGTAGTTCTTGGTTACACCCAGGAGCAAGAGAGCGCAGATGATCCAGCGAAAATAACCGGCGCGCGAGGGCGTGCTTTGGGAAGATGCCGACCGATTGAAAACTTCCATATCCGACAAGGATCCCGTCCTTGATGCGAATCGGACTCACTGGAGCTGGCAGGGACGATCTCAGGCTTTGCCAGCTCACCCGTGCAGATGATCGGCTGTCGAGACCTGGATCAGCGTAACCGGTATTGTTATACACGAGTCGAATGGCATGGGTAAGAAAGGGTGAGAGCAGAGATGTCTGCTGTGTGCGGGTGCGAAGCAAAGCCGGACCGGTTAACTACATACCTTAAGTAATGCATTAACAATTATGTGTACCGCCTTGCCAAAAGCGGCAACTAGGAGCGCCTAGTCCAGCGCGTTGTGAGGCTTCCAATTAGCACCTTCGTTTGACAGAACGGGCACGCGGTCGTAAAAACGTTGGCAAAACTTCGAGGAGGTGCGTGATGGGTCTGACGAGAAGAGAGGTTTGTGGCCTGCTTCCGGCGCTGCTGGTGGCGGGGAACTCGAAACCTGTATTTGCAGCTGAGGACGACTCTCTCCCATCCGCCAGTTTTGCGTTTGACAGTCTGCCCGTCGAAGAATCGGATCACGCGCAAGTAAGGAAAATTATGAAAGGCAAGTTGGCGACGGGGGAACACATTGAAACCCACGAGACGACATTGCCCCCAAATGGATATCCGCACCCGCCACATCATCATATTCACTCGGAGATGTGGCTGATCCGTGAGGGAACGGTTGAACTCACCATCAATGGCACCCGTCATCGATTAGGTCCGGGAGGTTTAGGGTTCGTTCACTCGAACGAGGAGCATGGCATCAAAAATGTCGGCACAGGACCCGCAAGTTATTATGTTGTCGCCATCGGTCCCGGAGCGGACTCCCAGCCGTAACCTGCTATAGTTCCGGCAAATAACAAGTGAACGAAACAGCTGGTTCATGACGCGAAAAATACGGACGAAGAACTCACGACTGGCGGACAAAGTCCTGCGGAGCGCCGTGTGAACTCAGCCATCGTGCGGCTCGCCAGCTTGAAAACCGTCGACAGGTTTCAGGAGCACCTGCGTTCACTCGGCGTAAAGATCCCTTGCGATCACGAACTAATCTGTGGTGATGCATCCCCATTGCGGCAGCCCCTGATTCGCGGTCCCCTGAAGCTGCGAAATCGCATTGCCGTTCAGCCTATGGAGGGTTGGGATGGCACGGCAGATGGAAATCCAAGTGAGTTGACTCAGCGTCGCTGGAAACGCTTCGCTCAGGCTGGAGCAGGCCTGATCTGGGGCGGGGAAGCGGTTGCAGTTTCTCACGAGGGGCGAGCCAACCCGAATCAACTTGTTATTGCTCCGCACACGCTAAACGGTCTTGCGCAACTCCGAAAGACTCTGATGGATGAACAGCGGAACCTGTATGGATCCGAAAGCGTGCCACTCATCGGTTTGCAGTTGACGCATTCCGGGCGTTATTGTCGTCCCGCTGCTCATCAGAAATCCGAGCCGCGCATCGTGTACCACCATCCGGTTCTCGACTCCCGACTTGGCTTACCTCATGACTACCCGGTCGTCAGCGATGGAGAAATCGATGCGATTGTCGGGGACTTTCAACGGGCTGGCACCATGGCGGCACAAATTGGATTCGACTTTGTTGACATTAAACACTGCCATGGCTATTTGGCGCACGAACTTCTTAGTGCCTACACACGTAGTGGCGAATACGGCGGCAGTTTTGAGAATCGCACGCGATTTCTGCGCGAAGTAGTTCGAGGGATTCGTTCTGAGGCTCCGGGTCTTGAGATTGGCGTGCGGGTGTCGGCATTCGATACCGTGCCGTTCCGTCCTGACCCGAGTCAATCAACGCCGGGGCGACCTGGGGCGGGTATTGCTGAGGAACACGAAAATTTGCTTCCCTACCAATGGGGCTTCGGAGTGAGACGGAACAATCCAGTGGAACCTGATTTGGATGATGCGATTGAATTCTTATCTCTGCTGCTCGGACTAGGCATTCGGCTGGTGAATATCACCGGAGGCAGTCCTTACTACAATCCTCATATTCAGCGGCCCGCGTTGTATCCTCCATCCGACGGATATCAGCCTCCGGAAGATCCGATATTGGGAGTGGCACGGCAGATCGATATCACCCGGCGCTTGAAAGCACAGTTCCCCGAAATGATCTTTGTGGGTTCTGCCTATACGTATCTGCAAGAGTTTCTTCCGGCCGTAGCGCAGGCCGTCGTTCGCGAAAAGTGGGTTGACCTGGTCGGGCTCGGCAGAATGGTTTTGACGTACCCCGAGATTCTTTGGAACGCGTCGGAAGGACAGTCAGTCGACCGCAAGCGAATATGCAGGACGTTCAGCGATTGCACGACTGCGCCGCGCAATGGACTGCCGTCCGGTTGCTATCCTCTCGACAGCTGGTATCGGGACTCGGCATTTGCCGAGAAGCTCCAAGTAGCCAAAGGCTTGACGCCGGGTAAGCCTGCCCGCGGTTGAGCACGCAGAATAGGATGTTGGAGTGCATGGACCATCCCACGATTAAGCAGCTTATGGCGTACAAGCGCCCGTGCCGCAAAGTGCAGGGCATAGCTGCGACCCTGTTGCCATACGAAATTTCAGGCAAGATTGCGGTGGAGTCATTCCAGCAACATCTGATAGCTACCCACCGTTCGGGGCTGATGAACGCTGTCAACATGGACACTGGGTACGTGAATCTTCTTAGCGATGCGGAAAGATTTGATGTGCTGCGGTGGACGCGGCAAGCTCTCGGCCATCGCACTCCGTTTGTAGCCGGCGCCTATATTGAGAACCAGAACGGAGAGGTCGTGAGCCTCTATCGAGCGCAAATCGATCAGATAGTCGAACTCGGTGCGATACCGATACTGTTCCAGACAGCGCGCCTTCATGGCACCTCGCCCGCGGAGAAGGCACAAGTCTATCGAGCGATCTGCCGTGGGTATGACCACATTCTGGCTTTTGAACTTAGTTCAAGATTTGCTCCCAACGGCGAAATATTCGATGAGGAAACGTTTCGGCGCGTGCTCGACATAGCGGAGATCAAGGGCATTAAGCATTCGTCGCTGGATCGGCAACTCGAGCTGAAACGGCTGTTCGTCCGCGACACTTACCGTCCCGATTTCCGCGTGTATACGGGGAACGACCTGGGCATCGATATGATTGAATACGGCTCTGACTACCTCCTCGGCCTGGCGACCTTCGCGCCGGAGAAATTCGCGGAGCGCGATCGATGTTGGGAAGTGGGAGATCCGGACTATTACGCGCTGTCCGATGCGCTGCAGTATCTTGGAAATGTGGCTTTCCGAGAGCCATTGCCGGCGTATAAACACTCCGCCGCCATCTTCCTGCATGCGGCTGGTCGGATGCCCAGTCCTTTAGCGCATCCGGGAAATCCGACCCGGCCTGCATGGGAGCACGAGATGTTGAAAGACTGTGCGCGCAGGTTGGGCGGCCACGAAGCGGTGGCGGGTGGATCGTTTCAGTGACAGCGCGATCCTGGAGTGCGCATAAATGACGAAAGTGAGCGCGCGCCTTGCACGAGCCGTCACGATCGAGGATCTGCGTGAACTGGCGCGCCGGCGTGTGCCGAGAATTGTTTTCAACTACATCGACGGTGGCGCGGAAGGTGAGTTCACACTACGGGAAAACCGACGCGCCTTCGACAAGGTCAGTTTCCGGCCGCGCCACGCGGTTGCAGTCCCTGCGTGCGATTTACGAACCCGCGTGCTGGGCATGGAACTTTCCATGCCACTGCTGGTGGCGCCAGTCGGCTACTTGCGCGTGATGCACCCTGATGGTGAAATTGCGGCGGGGCGTGCCGCGGGCAATGCTGGCATTGGTTTTATTCTCTCAACCGTTTCTGGTCATCGGCTCGAGGATGTTAAGGCCGCGTCTGCCGGGCAGGTCTGGTATCAGCTCTACCTCACTGGCGGTCGCGAGGCGGCCGAGCATGCCATGAGGCGAGCCATGAATGTCGGTTACACCGTTCTTGTAATTACCATCGATTCGGCCGTCATAGGATTTCGAGAGCGCGAAACGCGTGCCGGAATGGAGCAACTTCTACGCGGGAATCTTTGGTCGCAGATTCCTTTCACACCGCAAATATTCGCTCGTCCCCGCTGGCTCGTACGATTCCTTCTCGATGGCGGTCTTCCCAATATGCCCAACATTGTCAGTCCGGAGAGAGGGATTCTCAAAGTTCGTGATGCACACACTGCCATGAAACGTGCGGCGTTCTGTTGGGAAGACATGCAGTGGATTCGTGAGCTCTGGAAGGGGCCGATCATTATCAAGGGCGTTCTCTCAGCGGAGGACGCGAAGCGTTCAATAGACCACGGGGCCGCAGCGGTGGTGGTTTCGAATCACGGGGGCCGCCAGCTTGATGGTGCTCCAGCAGCTCTGGACGTGCTCCCGGAAATTGTGGCTGCGGTTAGTGACCAGGCAGAAGTCCTTATGGATAGCGGCATTCGCCGGGGATCAGACATCGTCAAAGCAATCTGCCTGGGTGCACGTGCCGTCCTATGCGGACGTGCTTTTGCGTACGGACTCGCGGCGGCTGGCGAGCCGGGCGTCACACGGGCTATCGATGTACTTCGGGCGGACGTGGAGAGGTGCCTGAAGCTGTTGGGATGTCCTTCGATTGGCGATTTGAATCAAAAATATGTTCGGGTGATGTCGCACTGCTGACGGGAACGGCGACTGGGAGTCGTATATTGCCCGGAAATCAGGTTCGGGAAATCAGGTTTAGGAAATCAGGCTCTGCAGTTCTCTCTTGCGGCTCGGTAAATTGACTCGACCAGCGCAATGCTGCGGCGACCTTCGTTCCCATCGCACACTGGCGTGAGATCTTCCTGGATCGCACGGATAAAGTCTTCCAGAACCGCCTGGTGGCCCGTGAAATCGCTGACGGTTGGCGATGACGTGTTCTCCTCGTCCGGGGAAGGAGCGCTGGCACCAACTACATCCGGGGGATTTCTGAGATCCACATTGACGATTCGATCCTGCTCCAATACGACGGTCCCCTGAGTGCCGGTGATTTCAACTCGTCGGGGATAACCGGGGAATGCGGCAGTGCTGGCCTGAAGAGTACCAAGTGCTCCGCTGGCGAACTCGAAAGAAGCGATTGCAGTGTCCTCGGCTTCGATGGAATGAAGGGCGGTTGCAATCCGGGCCTGAACTCGGGTTACATCGCCTATGAGCCAGAGCATGAGATCAAGCGTGTGCACGGCCTGGTTGATCAGTACGCCGCCACCATCCAGTGCAAAGGTTCCACGCCATTTTGACTGGCTGTAGTACTCGGGCGGGCGATACCACTTGACCCTGGCATCTACCAGCAGAACTCTGCCCACGATCCCTTCGTCAATCCAGCGTTTGAGGTGCCGGATATCCGGCTTGCAGCGATCCTGAAACAAGACGCCCAGCTTGACTCCAGCGCGGTTGGTCGCCTCAATAAGTTCGTCGGCCCGCATCGTGGAAATGTCAATGGGTTTTTCCGTCAGCACGTGCAGACCACGATGCGCAGCTGCCAGTCCGTGAGTTGCATGCAGGCCAGAAGGGCTGCCGATGATGACCAAATCCATTGGCCGATGGTTCAGGAAGGCCTCAAAGTCGAGATAAGCCTGGCAGCCATGCTCACGAGAGAGGCGCTGGACTTTGCTTGCGTTCGTTCCGTAAATAGCGGCGATGCTCACGCCCGCTATGGCGCGGGCTGCGCGCGCATGTGTTTCGGTGATATTGCCGCCGCCAATCAGTCCCACGTGGGTGGTCACAGGATTATTTATGGATGACCGTACGAGTATTGCGTAATGGCGTGAATATATCACGCAGGAACTTCAGACCCTCGGCAGCGTCAGCTTGGTTTGCAATCCATTCGGGATCGGTTTTGCCCGTCCATGATAATGTGCTGTCTCACTGAATTTCGTGGTTGGAGGACGCGATGCAGAGACGCACATTTATAAGCATGGCTGCCGGCTTCACGACGGCGTTGGCGTTTGAGCCTCTAGGCTTTGCAAGCAATCAAGAACGAAAAGGGCCTCTTTATCCCGACCCGGCAGTGGAGGTGATTGATCCGCGCTTTGCAAAGTATAAGGTCATCAATGCTGCGGTGGAGCGCCTGTATACCGGTGCGCGATGGGCGGAAGGGCCTGTATGGTTCGGGGATGGACGATATCTTTTGTTCAGTGATATCCCCAACAACCGGATGTTGCGTTGGCTGGAGGAGACCGGAGAGGTCAACGTTTTCCGCAGCCCGTCTAACTACAGTAACGGAAACTGCCGCGACCGGCAGGGCAGGTTGCTCACCTGCGAGCATGACACCCGGCGGGTCACGCGAACGGAATACGATGGGACGACCACCGTGCTGCTGGATCATTTTCAAGGCAAGATGCTCAATGCTCCGAATGACATTATTGTGCATTCTGATGGCGGGATCTGGTTCAGCGATCCTGGTTACGGCATCATGACCAATTACGAGGGCCACAGGGCCACTTTCGAATTGCCTGCGAATGTGTACCGCATTGACCAGAAAACGGGGGAAGCGACCGTTGTTGCCAGTGATTTGGACAAGCCCAATGGTTTGTGTTTTTCGCCAGACGAAAAGAGGCTTTATATCGTAGATACCGGAATTCCAAAGCACAGCGGCGATCCGCGTCCGATCCGTGTTTATGACGTTGTCGATGGGGTGCGATTGAGAAATAGCCGCCAATTTGTGAACATGGCGCCGGGTTCTTCGGACGGCATTCGTTGCGATGTGGATGGCAATGTCTGGGCTGCTGCCGGATGGGGCGGTGAAGGCTACAACGGCGTGCATGTGTTCGCGCCTGACGGTACGCTGATCGGAAAAATCCATCTACCCGAAACTTGTGCCAACCTCTGTTTCGGAGGCGCCAAGAAAAACAGGTTGTTCATGGTTGCCAGCCAGTCGCTGTATGCAGTCTACGTCGATACGCAAGGGGCTCAAGTGCCTTGATGCGAGATCCGATTGTGAATGCTTAGGAAAGCCGTGGCTTCAAGTCACCGATTACGAACCAGTAGGCGAGGATTCCGATGAAGAGAACGATCGAGGCCAGTTCGAAACCCGGAACGTACGAACCATACAATGTGATCAAAAATCCCACGGCCAGTGGGGCAATGATTCCTGCGAGGTTTCCAGCAAAATTTTCGGCCCCGGTCCAGATTCCGACTGCTTGTGCTGGGGCGCAAGATTGAAGAATGGCAAGCAGGTTGCCGGTAGCAAGGCCGACGAGGGACGCTGCGATCAGCAGCCAGATGGCGATTCCGGTGTGGGCAGTGCGCATAGCGAAAATCAGAAACACGCTCATCACGAAAGCGATGGTCACGATTCCTTTGCGTGTGGCTGTCTCATCCCAGCCATGAGCGATGAACGTATCGGCGATCCATCCGCCGATCGGTTCGGCAATGCCGAATGTGAAGAATACGAGAGACGCATAAAATCCGGCTTGCACGATGCTGAGTTGACGAACAGTAACCAGGTAGTCCGGCAGCCAGGTCACCAACACGTACCAGTAGTAATCAAAGCAAAAGAATCCAAGACAGATTCCCAGCAAATTACGGTTGAGCAGGGCGGTGGTGCGTGGACGCGGGCCAGTGTGAGGTGGTTCCGTGCTGCTGTCGACAGTTTGCAGGCGCCGGGGGAAGATCCAGAACCATGGCGCAATCCATAGCAGTGCCGTAAACCCTAAAATGAGGAAAGTGTGACGCCATCCAACGTGGACTAAGAGCCAAGGAACCAGGATGCCTTCCAAAACCAGTCCGGTTCGAGTGCCGAAATCAAAAAGTCCCGAGGGCAAGCCACGCTCCTTCGGCCCAAACAATAGGCTGACAATTTTCGTTCCTCCGGGCAGGTAGATGGATTCTCCAACGCCAAGAAGAATGCGGAACATTATCAAGACGGTAAGGCTGCCGGCCAGGCCAGTAAGCCCCTGCGCGAATGACCAAACGGCGAACGCTCCGGCATAAAGCCAGCGCAAATTGAACCGGTCGGCACACCAGCCAATAGGAATCTGCATCAGCGCATACGACCAGAAGAAGGAAGAAAGCAGCAGGCCCTTGCTTTGCGAGGTGAGGTGGAAGTCCCTGGAGATGAGTGGCAGCGCGAATGAAATTGCGGCGCGATCGAGATAGTTAATCAATGACGCTGTAAACAACAAAGTGACAATCGACCAGCGGCGCTTATTGGAAAAGTTCGGCAGATTCATTCCCCACGAATCCAGAACATCCAGTTGCAACAGGATAGATCATAAGCAAGATTCGCCCACCTCCCTCTTCTGATCCAACTCATTCGACGAGAGCGGGACTCTGGTCAGCTGCTCTCGCATAGCCAACTGGCGTCATTGGGCGAGTGTGGCACGATGTTCGGGGCCACTCCGAAATTGCCGAAGAGTTAGAAAAGAAGATTCCAGCAGTCAGTGCATCCGGTTGCAAGGAGACGCAGCCTGGCTACCAGCACAGCTTTTCCGGTAAGAACTCGGCGAAGAGATCATCATAGTAGGGCTTCAATTGCTTCAAATCGGGCTTGGAGTGTCCCTTTGAATACAGGTCGTAGGGATTGAACTTTTTGACCCAGGCCAGCATAGCTTTGTCTTTTTCATTTTCGAGGTGTTGATAAGCCCCGTGGCGATGCCAGGCATAAAAGGAATGAAAGCGCAGCATGTATAGCGCTTCATCTGGAAGATAGGGCTTCATCACTTCTGCGATGTAGCCGTCATGGCCGAATGACATGTGGACGCTTTCCAGTCCGCAGTGCGGCTCGTAGATGCCATATTCCGTCTGGTATTCGGGAACGTTCGCATCAGGGTTGGTGCGGAAGTATTCCGGAAATACTATCTGGTCAGACCAGGAGCATCCCACCGGGAATGTGTCGCCGACGACGCCCCACTGTGGTTCCCCATACAGGCAAAGACATTTTCCAAGGTCATGGATGAATCCAACTAACACCATCCAGCGGGGGTGGCCATCGTTGCGGATGGCCTCGGAGGTCTGCAAGAGGTGCTCGATCTGCGTGAGATCAGTATCCGGATCGCTGTCATCGACCAGAGTGTTCAGGTATTCTGCGGCCTCCCAAACGCTCTTCTTGCCGCGCGTCAGTCCGAAGTACTGCTTCTCCTTCCCGAGTACATAGTTAACGGTTTGCTTTTCGTGATTGTAGCGGTAGAACTCCGCAACTCGCGGGTTTGCCTTGGCGTCGTATTGCCGAAATTCGGACTCAGACTTTCCCTGTTTGTAACGGCCCTCCACAAAGTTTTCCCACTGATCCAAATTGGATAGGGGGGCTGACGACTCTGGAACCCCTGTACTCATGCGATGCCCCTCACAGCTGGCCTCGTCATAGTGTAAGGCCGAAAAGCCCGCCTATAAAGGCTTTTTCCAACCTGACGAGCGCATGGGACGGCATCTTTCCAGGGTTTATGGCCCCCGCAGCAGTCGAACGTGCCACAGGAATATGAGAAAGCGAGCCAGGAACCTACCCGCGCTCACACGTTCTCAGGGACGCGAGGTCAGGATCGCAGGTTTTAAGGTCCACGCTTGCAGCCGCGCGAAGTCCATCAGGCGCGCTGAATGAAATCCATTGGGGAAGATGGGCCAATCCCACAACTTCACGGAATCTTTTGCAATGTATTCCGTTGCCACGAGTTGAGCAGGAGCAATCGTCACGGTGTCGGGCAGGGTTCGTCCTTTCAGCAGAGAAGTGCTGAGCTCAGCAAGCGCGACCAGGTAATCTTCCGGTGGAACAGGTGTGCTGCCCAGCCATACCACGTCGGGCACTTGATGGTTGGTCATTAGAAAATCGCGAACATCCAGAACTGAAGAACGGAATTCCGCCAAGGGAACGTTCATGGACTTCTCAAGAGCGGGCGGCGCGGAACTCGGACCATACGGTGTCTGGCTCAACCGCACTGATGCCACTTGTCTTTCCTTGGGGGTGGCTGTTGCAACATATGACGTAAGCAGCTCAAGGATTTCGCTAGCGGAGAGCGCGTATTCGCTGCGTTGTTGAAAAGAGACCATGGAGGTCACAGCCTCTGCAATTTCAGATAACTCACCGGTCGAAAACTCCCGTCCTTGGGCCAAGTCCGGATACAGATCCAAAGCCTGCGAGCCGGTGATGAACCGGATATTGGTGAATGTCTTCATGTACCGCACGAGATCTTCAAAGTAGGCGAACGTCTGCTTCTGCTGGGCAGGTGATTTCTGCGGCGGCTGTTTCCATTGCTCGCGCGGTGGATTGGCGCCGAGCGCGAAATTCATATCCCAGAACCACTGATGGATAAATTCGCAAGGATGAAAATACAGGCTGATGAGTCCTCCACCCGGTTCCGAACTCATATGCGAATGGAATTCACGAAACTTCTTCTTGGATTGTTCCAGATTGTCCCAATTGTCATTGGGACGCAGTTCCTGTCCCTCAATCGTATTGAAGATGTTGAGCAATCCGCCGTACCAGAACGGCTTGCCATGGAATCCCACGTGAGAACCTTCATCCAGGTAGAGTCGCACTCCCCAGCTATGGAGTGCGTCAAACGATTGCGGCGCCCAGGAACTGCCGGGTTGGCCATAGCAGCATGGTGTCTTACCAAAAATCCGGCCCACATCTTCAAAGCCCGGCCGCTCGCGACGAGTAAACTCTTCCACTCCTGTTTTCCAGTCCAAAACTGATTCATATTCAGCGGGCGTGGGATGTTGGCTGTGGGTATTGGCGTGATATCCGATATCGTGATTCCGAAGAGATGCGATTACGTCGTTGCGGCCGCGGCGTTCCAGGGTTCGCGCTTTTTCTCCAACCACTTTGAAAGTTGCATGCACACCTTCGGCGGTCAGAAAATCGGCCAGTCGTTTCGCCGCGTCATCGCTCGGCGCAAGTATGTAATCTTCAGTGTCAAACCAGAGGATGACGTACACGGGATTCGGCCCGGGTTGTTCCGCTCGCGCGCTGCCGGAGAAAAGCAGGCCAACTAACAGCAGCCAGCATGCCAAAGATGCGAAACGTCTAAAAACTCGGAGGGGCTGAGGACCGAGGTCGCTGAAGGCCTTAATGAACATAGGCCCCCTCGGGCAGTAGGTATTGCACGGGCCAGAGTTCGATTTTCTCGTTCACTATGCTGGACCACTTCAACGGAGGCGTATCAGGCGGTGAAATCAATTTGATATTGGGGAGAGTCTCGGCAACTGCGCTCGCCCAGGTGCTTCCACCGCCCGAACCTAACACAGCAAATTCGCTCTGGTTTGTTTTCTCATGAACAAAGCGAGTCGCAATCTCGACGTCCTCGATCATCTGAAAAAAATAAGGTCGCCCGGTAAGCAGAGAGTTGTAGACGTAGTCCGCGAGCACACTCAAAAGCGGGCTGGAGTAGGCGCTATCACCGTTGTTCTGCGCCAGCGTTGGATCATCCGGAGATGCTGCTGTATATCGCATTCGCGTTTCTCCCAGACCTCTGGCGTCCAGCGAAATAACGTCGTATCCCGCATCGAGATATTTCGAGACTGCCGGCCAGTCCTTCGCTGTCAATTTTCCATTCTCGCCGAGCCACAATAAAACGCGCCGGTTGGCCGGGGCCTTGTGGATATATAAGAGCGGCATTTCAAGGTACTGACTATGTCGGAGCAGGTAGCGATCTATGACGCTGTCCTGAAACGTCGAACTGCCCATGGCTTGCCAGCGAATTTCGCCCGGAGTGGAGGGGGTGCCTTCATATTGCGACACGTTCCAGGAATTAATGCGCGCATACGGTTGCAAGTAGTAGAGCTGCTTGAGGTCAATGGCCGGGTTGTCTTTCCGCTCCTGATAAAAATCTCGGATCAGATCCATTCCGGATTTCGCATTCGCGTAATCGAGGGCAACTTGCGCGAAACGCGTGCACTGCAAAGCTTTTTGTTCTAATTCCTGCACTGGGAAAAAATTACGATCTCCGGGAAGATGGTTGAAGTGGTCCAGGAAATCAATCGCCGCTTGCTGGTTTTCCGTCGAATATTCATGACCATGGTAGCCCTCATGCATGGCAATTCGGTCCGCATGGCCGAAGCGATTGTAGATGTCGGAAATTTCGCGAACCGTCTGGTGCGTCCCTTCGATGGGGAAAAAATCCAGCACGGCGGCTGCAACAAATACCGGACGCGGATACATCATTAAGAGAAGACCAGGATGGTCGATGCCCTTCGAAATCATGCCGTACAAGTCCTGCTCCGGATCGCTGTCCGGATCCTTAAAAATCCGGTTGAAGACACGCATGGGCAGAGCGGTGATATAACAAGAGATGGCCGCGACTTTGATTCGAGAGTCGAGCGCGGCAATGTGGGCAGCCTGGAAGCCGCCGCCGCTGGTGCCAGTGATGCTGATGCGTTCGGGATCCACATCCGGCCGAGTCAACAAGTAATCGAGCGCCCGGATTCCGTCCCAAATCTCCCAGCGGGCCAGATTCGTTCCGGCGAGGTATGCGAGATTCCCGAGCACGGCGTGTTCTGCGCAAATCAGGTTGTAGCGGCTTTTGTTCTTTTTTGCATCCCAAAACTGGCTTCGTTCGCCCTGGCCGATCGCGTCCCAGTTGATGACCACATAACCGTGTTGCACGAGATGTTGGCACAGTGACTGGTAATGGACTTTGCCGTTCTCCGCATGCCCACTCGGAACTAGCACGGCTGGGTGGGACTTGTTCGCGTCATCCGGGACATACACCAGTGCGGTCACATACACGGCAGGCAGGCTCTGGAAAATCAGCTTCTCGATATGGAAGCCGGTCATTTGCATTCGCCCGGAGATCTGGGCATGAAGCGGAGTCTTGTCGAGAGGAAGGCCGCCAAGCATTTTGAGGAGATCGTCTCGCATCTCATGTTGAACTCGTAGCAGGTCGCTCTCGGTTCGAATGGACAGCCATCTTTGACGGCGCTCGCCGTCTTGACGCCACGCCAGTTCCGTTTGGTACTTCAAATACGGTGTGACGCTCGGGCCATCGACGATGGAACTGGCCGGCATGACACGAAATGCATCCGCCGGGGGAAGTTCTTGGGCGTGGACCACCGCGATGGCAGCGATGCAGAACAGCAACCCGGCGAGGCGACACACAATGTTTATTGGCGAGTGAAGACTCAAAGCAAACCTCATTCCACGTGGCTCACGCGGTGATGTTCAGCAGGCGTGCCGCGTTTCCGTTGTAAACTTTCTTCAGAATTGCCTCGGGAAGCGCAATCCCGTATATTCGCCAGCGTCCCTGGGGTGGAACGTTCGCCGGAGCATAGTCAAAGTATTCGTCTTCAGTCTCCAGGAAGCGATAATAGATTTCATACAACTTGTCGTTGAAGACCTGCTGAGGCGTCTCGTCGCCATGCGGTGTAGCGTCCGTTCCAAAGAGGATGCGATCCTGATATTTCTCGAAGAACCGCCGTGCGGTTCGCGGCTGCCGGCCCAATTCTCCGATTCGAGCAGCAATATCAATTGTCATATTGGGATAGCGATCCAGGCTGTCGGATACGTTGCCAAGATCCTCGGCAAAGTTTCCGGCATGCAGAGCAATGAATTGTGTTTTCGGATGTCGTGCGAACACGCGGTTTCTCGCATCCAGCAGTTCGGCATTGCTCGGAAAATCGTGACCGTAGAAGGACCAGTCGGGATGATTGTTAAGTTCTTCGTAGCGCTCGTTGTAGCGATCAGTGGGAGTAAAGAAAGCGATGGGATCAGAAACGTGAATGGCGACTGGCATATTGAGCTGCCCACACGCATCCCACATAGGATCGAAGCGCGCGTCATCTATTTTGACCAACTTGCCTGAGGTGATGTTTTCGCGCAAATAGAGGCCGAGCGTCTTCAGAATTTTCAGACCCTTGGCTCCCGCGCGATGCGCAGTTTCAATGGCTTCAGCTTGAAGTCGAGGATAGTTAGGTTCCAGGAACCTGGCGTAAGACGGCTCGGCAAAGCTGTAAAAGCGATCGGGGAAGCGCCGGTCATATTTGGAAATCACATCGGTGAGGCCGTTGCCGAAACCTCCCGTCAAGTTGACCATGCTGCGGATGTTCTTGCGGTCCATGACTGGCAGTAATTCTTCGGGAGTGCCGAGATAAGTGCGCTCGGCGCCAATGTCCACACCGTGTTCTGACTTTGCAGAAACACTGATGTGGGTGTGGATGTCGATGACGGGGAATCGGGCCCGTTCGACTCGTGTTTCCCGCACGTGCAACATGCTCTTGGGTTGATACTCACTCAGGGCTAGAGCTGCATGGGAAGAGTTCTGTTGCGGTGTTTCCCTTTCGGAGCCTGAGACGGGATAGGCCTTCGGCGCCAGCGTGGCTCCGAACGCGATGCCAAGACTCTGCAGCCATGTTCTGCGGCTGATCACGAATTACCTCCTATAACTGAGTGGAATTCGAAAAATCAGATTATCTCCCTGGCTGCAACTCCGGTGTGGCGATGTCAACCGGTTCTTCATGGCCGAATAGCGAGCCATGCCAGAGACTACCTCCGAATGTGGATACGTACACTTTGTTTCGATCGCGTGGATCGGGAATCACGCGGTATCCCCATTTAAAGTTGAAGCCTGGTATCCGCGTCCAGTGTTCTCCACGATCCGTTGAGCGCCATGCGGAAGACTCAAAACCGGCGGCGTACAAGACATTTTCATCGTGGGGATCGATGGTGACGTCGTACACGTGCCGATCCCGATCGAAAAGCTGACGCCAGTTCTGGCCGCCGTCCTGGGATACGAAAATGCCCCCACCGTCGCCATGGATTCCGCTGGCGCGGGCCCAAGCCGCGAGATACAGGCGCTGCGGTGAGTTGTTATCGATCGCGAGCCCATTGGGACCGTTCACTCCCGCTGGAAGCGGCACGGGTTCCCAATGTTCCGCGCCGTCTTTGGAGCGATAAAGCGCGCCGTCATTTGCGTTGCCGATGCTTCCGTCTTCAGAGCGACGCGCGATGATGACATACAAAGTGCCGTCAGAGGCGAGCGCAAATCTCCAGGCAAACGGTTGTTTCTGAGTGATCCCCTGGTTCTTCAAGGACCATGTCTTGGCGCCATCTGTGCTCTTGTATACGCCTCGTCCGAACCCGGCAACATACAAGACGCGCGCATTCTCGGGACTGGTCGGATCGAGAAGGATATGCGTCGGTGCAGTCTCATCCATTCCGGTGTTCGACTTGCGCCACGTTTTACCGCCGTCGTCGCTGATGCAGACTCCACCCTTATACTGCGCAGGATCCTGATGACGCCACATTTTCGGACGCGGTAAGTCATGGGTATAACTGTTTACACTCCACATGCGGCCGCGCACCTTCGGATCAAAGGCCAGCCAGTATGTAGTGTTGACCCAATCGCGAGGAACGCCGGTGGTGGAACTCTGCCAGCTCGCGCCGCCATCTTCGCTGCGAAAGAGTCCGATATCGGTGTAAGTAAGAAACTGGCGCCTGGAATCAAAAGGATCAAAGTGAATGCCGTAAATAGTGGTGACATCCAGGCCCGTGCTGGTCCATCCTCCCGAAGGGAATTTGCGAGAATACATCGCCCACCAAGTCACGCCCCCGTCCGAGGTCTTCATAGTTCGACCCAAATCTGTGGCGTATGCGAGGTTCGGATCTTGATCTGCGACGCCCAGTTCCAGCGGATTTTCTCCCCAGACAACTCCGAAACGCGGAGTGATCCAGGCATCGTGCACATTCGCCGCTGCTGTATCTGATTCCCTCCACTTCAATTCCCACGATTGTCCCGCGTTGTCGGTTCTCGCAACGCCCATCCAAGTCTTCCCATCGAGTACCATGTCGCTGTAAGAGATGTACGCGACTTTGCCGTTCTGGCGACTGGTCGCAACCGCCCGCACCTTCACGCCTGAACCCGGCAGGGATGTTGTTCCCCAGGTTTTGCCGCTGTCTTGCGAGACAAAGGCTCCTTGTTGCGACACTGCGTAGATTGTCGGCTGTGTGCCGGAAGTGAAACCGGCGGCAATGTCAGTGAAAGTGACGCCTGTCGGCGCCGGAAAGCGGTGTAATCCCGAACTGTCTTTCACCAAAACGAAATGCTCTGTGCCCAGATAGAGCGTGCGCGAGTCACGAGGAGATCTGTCATCGATCCAGATGCGCCGGGGAATCTCCGGCAAACTGTCTTGGCGATCCCAGGTCTTTCCCCAGTCTCGAGAGATGAACAGGGCTGTATGGTTCTTGTCCCCGGCAGCATAGAGGATTTTTGAATTCGCAGGATCAACGGCAAGAGCAGAGATCAGCCCCATCGGATCTGGGTTCGCTTCTAATTCTTCGTCAGCGTGATCCGAACGCATGACAATGGATTTGATCTCTGCGGGTGCCGGGTACACCAGCGTCCAGGTTTCGCCCCCGTCGGTGCTGCGCCATAATCCCGTAGCTTGGGCATAGATAACCTTTGCGTCCCGGGGATCGAAGACAAAGAACCGAACCACTCCGCGCAGGTTGAACATTCTCCAAGATTGCCCGCCATCGTGAGTGATGTAGGAGCCAGTCATATCGCAGGAGATGAGCACCGTATTTGGATCGTGGGGGCTGATGGTTGGATTGAACATGGCGCCACCGCCGCCGGGACCTTCGACCCGGAAATCCCCAGGTCGAACTGCAAATCCGGAACCGCTCAGCAAGAGGGAAAAAAGAATCAGAAGAGATCTGACGTTTAGCATTTGATTGTTTCGTTTGCTTTCGATATGTTTGCGTGACCCCACTGTCGGGCAAAGCTCCCGAATTGTCAATTCCCAAAGTGGCGAATATGCAAAGAAGAAGCCTATTGAAAGGCGCTGCCGCTCTGGCCGCGCTCGTTCCTGCCGGCACATTCGCGCAGGCATTTGGAAGCCAGCAGTTCAGTTCGGCGATTCCTCAGCGCGAACGACTGGAACAAGGTCCATTCGACACTGATCAGGATGAAGGCTGGCTGACAGCACTCTTTACGACTCCTTCAGAAAAACCTGTCCGCAATCCCGGCTTGGGGCTCGTGGGATACGCGTGGGAAGAAGGTGGTCCATCGCTCGCAGCGCGAGCTGGACGCGAGACACTTGAACGGCACGTGGAGAATATCTCAACTCTGCCATTTGTGGATGTTCTCTACATCCGATGCGACTGGCGCAACGTACAATCGCGGCCCGGGAGACTTGATCTCGATCCCATTTGGAAGCTTACGCTGGAGGCCGCGAAGAGCCGCGGCTTGCGAGTGGCTTTTCGCGTGCAGCTTTCCAGCCCTGTGTTTCAGCCGGAGCAGATTTCATTGCCGGAATTTCTGCGCCAACGGGTGCCGCTGGTGAAGATCGGTCGAATTCCCGGGCACGGGGATGCTGAATATCTTGAACCTCGATACGAGCACCCGGAATTCCAGAAAGCATTTATGGAGTTGAATGGCCTGCTGGTCGAGGCATTTGACGGGAATCCGCAGATCGAGTGGGTCGACATGATGCAGTACGGATTCTGGGGAGAGGGCCACACCAGCAATTTCCCAAATCCATTCCCGGATTACGCGACAGCCGAACGCACATTCGTCGAGATGACCGAGCTTCAACTCGAGACGTGGAGGAAGACTCCACTTGCATGCAACACTCAGCCGGACATCAGCAATGTCGGAAATCGTAAGACCCTGGCGCTGGCCATGGCGGGCGGAGCGTGGCTTCGGTCTGACAGCATCATCATCGAAGAACCAATCCAGATAGATCAACTCGCAAACCGGCCGCCCTGGCTGGCGGCCATTCTTGAGGATGGCTACTTCCGACAGTACGATATTTCCAAATTGAGCAAGGACTCCGTGGGAGTGAACGTGCTGGAAAATTACATGCTGCATACACTCGACGTGCGCTCCAACTACTGGGCATTGTGGACCGAAGCCAAGAATCTAGCTCGCTATCAGGAAGCTTATCCCCGAGGTTTCGAACGCCTACAAGGGAACCTTGG
>JBKOUZ010000029.1:0-37274 GCA_046723715.1 Acidobacteriota bacterium
TGGCACTCCAGGCACTTCGCAGCGTCCACATTCTTGTCCAAGGGAACTGGGTGCGTCTTCGCCGCAACGGGCAGGGCAGTGATCGCCAGTATGAAGAGTGCCCATGCAGTTTGGGGTAGAAATCTGCGCAAACCTGGCGCGTGCATCGAAGCGCTGCGATTTGTGACATTCGGGAACATGCCACATAGGCGTTTGCACGACCGTGTCCTAATTGGATGGAACCTCACTGCAGCGGCGGAGACTTGTAACTATCTGCAACACATGCACTTCAGGTCACCTCTCAAATGCGTTGAAGTTTTCCACACATGCTGGGCCATGTTCGAATGGGCTTTCTGCCGCACTCGCACTGGTGGAAATAACGCATGGCCTTGGTGAGTTGTGTGATCTGAATCACAAACTTAAGGGCTGGGTGAAATGCCAAGCCCGTCACGTCACTGATGAGTGTTATGCCTCAACCAGGGTGGACAGAAAATCCAGGCTAAAAAGGCGGAATCCATTGCGTTACAGCGAGTTGCGGGGTGCAAGGCAAATTGGCGCAGAACGTGCATTGCTGCATGGAGAGGAAGATATGGCCCTGTCACTTCGCTCCGCCGTCCGCATCGTATGGCAGACGCTGAGTTCCATTAAGACCGGCGTCGTTCTCATCATCCTGGTGGTCATTTTTTCTGCGGTAGGTACCGTCATTCTGCAACGGCCCATGACCGATCCGGATGACATGGCGCGTGCCTATTCACCTGCCATGCTGCGCGTGCTTGATGCCGTTGGCTTGACGGATGTCTTCCACGCCCGCTGGTTCGTTGCACTGATGATCCTTGTCAGCCTGTGCATCATCGCAGCGTCAGTGGAGCGCTTTCCCAATGCGTGGCGTTTTTTCGCGCGTCCTTACAAAAGTCCGGATCAAAATTTCCGCAGAGTTCTTCCCCTGCAAGCCAGTATTTCGATCCGCGATGAAGAACAAGGGCTGGGCGCCGCCGAGCGAGTTCTTCGTAAACACGGCTTCAAGTCGGAGCGCATTGTCCGTACAGACAGCTTCTCTTTATTTTCCGAACGAAACCGAATCTCCGAAATGGCGGTGTACATCGTCCACGCCAGCCTGCTGCTGATTTTCCTGGGCGGAATCATTGACGCCCTGGTGGGCTGGCGAGGATTCCTGATGCTGACGCCGGGCAAAGCCACCAATCAAATCGAAATGAAGACCGGGGTAACCCGCACTTTGCCATTCTCCATCCGCTGCGACGCCGCCGGAGAAGAAACCTACACGGACGGAACGCCGAAAAGATATTGGTCAAAACTGGCGGTCGTTGACAACGGCCAGGAAATTTCGCGTAAAGAGATCGTGGTCAACGACCCCTTGGTTTATCAGGGAGTCCGCTTCTACCAGGCCAGCTACGGCCGCACCGGGAAGCTCGATCAGTTGGTTCTCAACGCCACTCCGGCAAAAGGCGGCGCCACGCAACAGATTTCGCTCACTATGAATGAGGCGGTAGCGCTCGATCCCGAGACCAAAGTGCAGATCGTTGAGTTCATCCCTGATTTCGTAGTGCAGGATGGACAGGTTTACGCCCGCAGCAACGACGTCGTGAACCCCGCCGTGCACATGATAGTGACCTCGCAAAGATCGAATACCGTGATTAATTACTGGTTGCCGGAAATCTCAGGCATCGCCGAGAATGCGTCTTCTCCTTACATTTTGGAACCCAAAGATCTCAAGACCGGAGTTTTCACCGGACTGGAAGTGTCGCACGAACCCGGCCAGTGGGCAGTTTGGGCCGGTGTGGTCTTGATGGCCATTGGCCTGACCTTCGTTTTTTACGTGGTTCATATGCGCCTCTGGGTGGTCCCGATACAAAACGGAAATGGAAGTCTTGTGCTGTGGATTGGCGGGTCCGCCAATCGCAATCGGGATGCCTTCGAAGAAAAGTTCAAAGTGTTAGTGGAAGAGTTAACCAAGGAATTGAAGGCGCTGTCCGTCCCTGTCCCTGAAAAGCAGGCGGCATCGATCGCCGGAAGGTGAGATCGGCGAAAATTTGCAGAAAGGAATCGATAACATGTCACGCGCAAAAATAGAACAGCATCCCGCGACTGGAATGACCCTCGTTATCATGGTGGGCATCAGCATCGCCTTCTTGCTGTTCATGGCTTTCTTGAACGTGGTAAAGAGCGGAAACGTCATCAATGAAGCCAACCTGCTCTATGCCGCCCTGGTGTTCTACGCCGGTGCGGGAGCGCTCTATCTCGGCTTCGGGGTCACGGGAACCGATTCTTATATCAAGTTTGCGTCTCTGGCCACCTGGGCCGGCCTCATCGTGAATACGGCAGCGGTGGCGCACCGCTGGTACGAGGCCGGCCATCCACCGTTTGCCAGTCTCTACGAGATGCTGTTGAGCTTCGTATGGACCCTTGCCGCGCTTACGCTGATCGCGGAGAAACGCTACGGGGTAAAAGTGATTGGCACCGTCACCATGCCGGTCGCTATCGTCGGCGTCGTGCTGATGCAATTATTGCGCAGTGAAGTCCGTCCGCTGGTTCCTGCTCTCCAGTCCACTTGGCTGCATGTGCACGTAAGCCTTGCCATGCTGGCTTATGCCGCCTGCGCTTTGAGCTTTGCGCTCGCCATGATGTTCCTGATTCAGGACAAGATGAAGACAGAGAGCTTCCTGGCAGTGACCAGCATCTTCACGGCGGGCATCTACACCGCGGTCCTTACCCGGTTTGAGGGCTGGGGAGGATTCAACGTTGTCGCTTGGGATCTCGAGAATAAACAGGAAGTTTTTATCTCCCGCGGCGTTCGTCTCTTCGTTACGATCCCAGATCTTGGCTGGCTGATGCTGCTGGTTTTCGCTGCGGTGATCGCGCCGCTGGTGCTTTATTTGCTGTCCGCGTTCCGGAAAGACGAAACTTTGTTGTCGATCGCGAATCGCGCCGTGTTCATCAGCATTCTTCTGCAGACTCTTGCACTCGTCTTTTTCCTGCTGCGAACGCGGGATGGTCGTTATTCGTCACTCGACGCTGAGGGCTTTTATCCAACCAGCCTGGCGGCGAGCCCTTTCATTCTTTCGGCATTGGTCAGCGGCATCTTTGCCAACTTGCTTTACCTGTTGCTCCTGTGGCGCCGCGAAGATCTCGAGCGCTTGCTGCCGTCGTCCGACAACCTCGACCGCATCACTTACAAGACGATTTGCATCGCCTTTCCTCTTCTCACCCTGATGATTGCCGCCGGCGCTTTCTGGGCTAACCGCGCATGGGGATCGTACTGGAACTGGGATCCGAAGGAAACGTGGGCGGCGATTACCTGGCTGGTCTACGCAGGCTACCTGCACATGCGCATCACGCGCGGGTGGCGGGGGCGCCGTGCCGCGTACTTCGCCATCCTCGGATTTGCCATTGTAATGTTCACGTTTTTCGGCGTGACTTACCTGTTACCTGGGCTGCATGCATATGCCTGAGATTACGAAACAAATGACGAAGCCGTCCCCGCAGCCTAACCCGTCGGAATCGGCCCCAGTTCCGGCGCAACGAAAGAGCTTCTATAGCACGGGATGGAGCGACGCCGACGAGCCTGCCTCGGCTTCCGGTCCAGTGGCGCAGGTTGCCGCTCTCCAAAACCAGGACTTCGAACTACCGTGGTTCCGTATTAATTGGGAAATCAAAGCGCTCGTACCGATCGCATGCGTCCTGCTGGGCGGGATGCTGCTGTTCCTGCTGGCCACGATTTCCTGGCGCGATCCCGAACGCCACCTTGTCTTGTTAGTCGCAGGTGCCGGGGCCGTTGCAATCTGTGGCGCCCTGCTGGTCGTGCTCACTTACACGGTGCAGCGCCCGATGGTCGAACTGCAGCAAAAGATTGCCCGATTGGGCAGCGGCGATTTGAGGGTCTCTGTCAGTTTTGCCCACCGCAATGACGAGATCGGAGACCTCGGCCGTAACTTCAACCACATGGTCGAGCAACTGCGCGAGAGCCGTACCGAGATTGAACGCCTGCATCGCACCCAAATGTCTCGCGCGGAGCACATGGCAACCCTAGGCGAAATGGCGACCGGCCTTGCGCATGAAATAAGAAATCCGCTGGCAGGGATTGCCGGTGTGATCGAAATCATAGGCCGTGACTTGCCCGCTACCAGTCCCGCTCGTGCCGTGGTGAAAGACGCGCGCCAGGAGATCACGCGCATCAATCGCATCGTCTCCGACCTGCTGCAGACCGCCCGCCCGCATCCACCCAAGGTTCGCAAAAGCGATCTGAACACAACTGTAGAACACGCGGTCATGCTAGGGCGCCAACAGGCATTGTCAAGATCGATTGAGATCACGTTACGCAAAGATCCATCGTTGCCCGAGGTCGAGCACGATGGCGATCAGATCCATCGCGTGCTCCTGAATCTCCTGCTTAACTCTTTGCAGGCTATCGACGACAGTGGAGAAATCGCAGTCACAGTCGAACTGCAGGGTCAGAATGCAGTGATCGAAGTCGCCGACAACGGCCGCGGCATTCCGCCCGACCACCTGCCTAACATCTTCCGCCCGTTCTATACGACAAAAGGCGAAGGGACCGGACTTGGACTGTCGCTGGCCCGCCGCATCGTCGAAGATCACCAGGGTCGGATTAACGTAACCAGCACGGTGGGTAAAGGCACAACCTTTGCGGTAGTGCTGCCACTGCAACGAACCGTGGTCACGGCCACGGCTTCGTAGGCAGCCAAAACGTAAAATGCGTGCAGATCACGCATGTATCAGGCCTCGATAGATCGCCATTCCCACCACCGCATCCACCCCCATTACGTGCAGAGCATCAATTTCGTCTTGCGACCGAATTCCTCCCGCTGCAATTAATTGGCGCGAGGTTGCGGCCCGAAGCGGACGGATTACGTCCTGCGGAAATCCTCCGAGCAGGCCTTCTGTGTCTACGTGGGTGTAGAGGAACGCGTCGCACCACGGTTCTAGTGCCTGGATCATCTCCAACGGCGTCACGGCGGTAATCTTCCGCCAGCCATGAGTGCTTACAAATCGGCCAATCGCATCCAGCGCGAATACGAGTCGGCTAGCTGCGAGCTGCGTGGCGAAAGATTCGGCAAATGCCGGGTTCAGGTTGCCATCGGCAAACAATGCGGAACCGACAATCACACGCCGCGCACCCGCATCCAACATGCTTTGGGCTGCTTCCAGCGAACGGATGCCGCCTCCCACCTGACACGGTAAATGCTTTGCGATCTCGCGCACGAGGCCAGAATTGTCTCCTCGCCCCATCGCCGCATCCAGATCAATCAACTGGACCAATGGGTACTTTGAGAAGCGTGCGAGCCATTCCTGGACGTTGTCGAATTCGAGAGCCTTCTTCTTGCCCTGAATGAGCTGAACGATCTTGCCATCCATAAGGTCGATGGAAGGAATTAACATGGCAACCTCATGGGAATCCCTTTGCTGCACAGCTCTTGCTTCAGGTCGGAAACTTTGTTGAAGCCATAGTGGAAGATCGAGGCAGCTAAGGCGGCATCGGCATGTCCTTGCTGAAACACCCGCACAAAATCTGCAGCGCCGCCGGCGCCTCCCGAAGCGATTACCGGAATCCGAACGGCGTCTGCTACCGCGCGCGTAAGATCGCAATCGAAACCCACGCCCGTCCCGTCTCGATCCATCGAGGTCAGAAGAATCTCGCCTGCGCCGCGGGATTCCGCCTCCGCCGCCCAGTCAATCGCATCCCTTCCTGCCGGAGTTCTGCCTCCGCCTTTGAACGCCTCCCAACCTTCTCTGGTTTCTGAACGCTTGGCATCGATGGCAACCACCACTGCCTGCGAGCCAAACCGCTCCGCGATGCTACTGATCAGAGAAGGATCCGTAAGGGCCGCGGAATTGATGCTGATCTTGTCGGCGCCTGCGTCAAATACATCAGAGGCATCTTTCAGCGTGCGGATACCTCCGCCTACGGTAAAGGGAATGAACAACTGTATTGCCGCTCGCCGCACAGTTTCGAGCAACGTGGCTCTGCGTTCGTGCGTAGCCGAGATGTCCAGAAGAACGATTTCGTCCGCTCCGGAGTCGCTGTGGGCCTTTGCCAACTCAGCTGGATCGCCGGCATCGCGCAGGTTCGCAAATTTCACTCCTTTGACGACACGGCCCCCGTCCACATCCAGGCAAGCGATAATGCGTTTGGTCAACATTTCAAAGAGCGCAGAAGTTTTCCAGGATTCTGAGCCCGGTCTCTCCGGACTTTTCAGGATGAAATTGAACGCCGAACACATGATCGAGTTCTACTGCCGCTGAGAATTTGCCGCCGTATTCACAGCATGCGACGGTGGCACTGTTCATCGGGCAGCGGAACGAATGCGTGAAATATACGAAAGAAGAAGACGGTATCCCGCGGCACAGCTTTGTTGCCGAATGGATCTGTAACGAGTTCCAACCCACGTGTGGCGATTTCACAATCTCCGGAAAGCGCTCGCATCGCGCCTCGAGAATCCCCAAGCCCTGCGTATCGGGAGACTCCTCGCTGCCCTGAAACATCCATTGCATTCCGACACATATTCCCAAAAACGGTATGCCTCTGCTGATCGCGTCCGCAATCTCCTGTCGTAAGCCCGAGTGGCTCAAAGCTGCAGTTGAGGAAAAATGACCGACGCCGGGAAGGACGATCTTGCCGGCTTTGGCAACTTGCTCGGGGTCGCTGGTGATCAGGCTCTCCTGGTGCAGCCAGTCAAATGCTTTCTTTACAGACCGGAGATTGCCCGCGCCGTAATCAATGATTGCGATCATCAGAGCACTCCCTTGGTCGATGGCAACAGCCGCTTCATTCTCTGATCACGCCAGCAGGCGGCTCTGAGCGCGCGAGCAAAAGCTTTGAAGAGAGCCTCAATCTTGTGATGGTTCGATCGTCCATACAGCACGCGGGCATGAACGTTGGCTTTGGCGCCGCGCGCGAATCCCTCGAAAAAATCATCCACCAACTCGGTTTGCAGATCGCCCACCAGGCGGGTTGTCACTTTGGTGTCAATGACGGCCGCAGTACGGCCACAAAAATCGACGGCGGCCATGCCCATGGTTTCGTCCATCGGCATCAGGAAATATCCGGCGCGAAGAATGCCGCGCTTTGAGCCCAAAGCCTTCTCGAATGCTTGCCCGATGGCGATACCTATATCCTCAACCGTATGGTGCTGATCGACATCGAGATCACCGTTGGCTTTGAGCTTCAAATCGAATCCGCCATGATGAGCAAACAACTCGAGCATGTGATCGAGAAATCGTATGCCCGTCGAGACCTGGTGGCGGCCGCGGCCCTCGATGGTGAGCGCAATTCGGATCTGGGTTTCTTTTGTGATGCGCTTGAGATTGCCTTGCCTCATAAGAGAGACACTCCTTGTGCAATGCCAAGCTCCTCAAATACCGCTCCCAGCGCATGCAGCAGTCGAGTGACCTGCTCGCGCCGGCCGAGGGTGATTCTCACACACCCCGCGCAGCCCTCGTCCGCAGATCGGTCACGAACCAGGATCCCTCGTTGTCTCATTTGCTCCTCGAAGGCCAGAGCATCTTCTTTCGTTGGGCCCACCCGCAACAAAACGAAATTCGCCTCACTGGGCCAATGTTGAACAGCAGCCGCTTGCAGCGCGCGTTCTAGCCTCGCGCGGCCCTCGAGAACTTCCGATATATAGGCTTGAACATATTCCTGATCCGCGAGCGCTTCAGGCAGGCAAGCAAGGGCCACCGCGTTCACGTTGTACGGCGAACAAGCGCGGCGCAGCGACAGGATTTGCCCTACATCCCCGACCAGCACACCGAGCCTGAGTCCAGCCATCCCGTAGGCTTTTGAAAAAGTTCTCGCCACAAATAGATTCTGAGATTCCTGGCGACGCTCCAGGATCGTCTCACGGTAAAACTCAAAATAAGCTTCATCTACAAGCACGGCTGCCTGGGGCGCGAGTCGAGCGATCTCGAGTAACTGGTGCGCTGCAACGACGCTACCTGTCGGATTGTTGGGATTAGCGATGGCGATCAGGCGTGTTCGCGGGGTAAGGGACTGCCTCAGTTGCGCCATCGGGAAACGGAAATCCTGTTCGGCCCTAACTCGAATCACCTCGGCTCCTGTCGCCCTGGCGTATATGGCATACATGGAGTACGTGGGCACGATGATGATCGCTTCGTCTCCGCGATCGAGATACACCTGGCATAGAAGATGAATGGCCTCATCTACACCATTGGTCAGCAGAACTTCGCGGGCACTCACCTTCATGAATTCTGCAACTGCCGCCTCCAGCGGTTCGCGCTCGGGATACCTGGTAAGTTCTTCCGGGCGCAAGCTTCGCAAGCGTTCCAAGACTCGCGGAGAACAAGTATCGGTGTTTTCATTGAAGTCGAGGCGCAGCCCTTCACGTCCGGCAAGAGGAGGATGGTACGACGGTATGTTGCCAATGGCTTGCCGCGGACTAAGCATGATCGCACCTCAGGCGAATGGAATTTGCATGACCTTGTAAGCCCTCGGCTTTGGCGAGACATTCAATTGCCGGCGCAATAGTCCGCAGTCCACGTGCTGATACTTTCTGCACGGAGATGATTTTTACGAAATCCAGGACGCTCAACCCTCCCCGAAATCTTGCCTGTCCGGACGTAGGAAGAACATGGTTTGGACCAGAAGCGTAATCGCCAGCCGCCTGCGCGGAATAATCTCCCACGAATATCGAGCCTGCGTTTTCGAGGAAGGCTGCATCCTCTTCGTCCGCAGTGATGTGTTCCGGCGCGAGACGGTTTGCCCACTCGCGGGCTTGGGCTCTGGATTTGGCCACGAAGATGGCTGCGTGCTTTTTCAATGAAGCTTCGGCAGTTGAGTTCCCGCTCGCCAAGCGCTGCACCGCCAATAGAACCTCTTGCGCCAGCTTCCGTGAGCTCGTGATGAAGAAGACCAAGGCTTCGATATCATGCTCCGCCTGTGCTACTAGATCTGCAGCAATAAAGTCAGGTTTACCGGAATCACTTAAGATGAGGGTCTCCGTTGGACCGGCCAGAAAATCAATGGCGCAGTCAAACGCCACTAATTTTTTCGCCGCAGTTACATACGCGTTGCCTGGACCCACAATCTTTTGCACTCGCGGAATCGACTCGGTGCCATATGCGAGGGCAGCGATGGCATGCGCTCCTCCCATGCGGTAGAACTCGCTCACACCGAGCATTGCAGCGGCCCCCAATACTGCGGGCGCCGGCTTAGGTGAAACTACTCGAATGTTCCTGACTCCAGCCACCTGAGCAGGAATCACGGTCATCAGTACGGTAGAGACCAGGGGATAGCGGCCACCCGGTACATAGCAACCGACTGAATCCAGTGGCTTCACGACTTGACCGAGTGAAATTCCTTTCCGGTTGCGAGTCCAGGAGCGGGGTTTCTGGAATGCACAGAATCTCCGGATGTTACGCGCCGCTTGCGCGAGTGATGTTGAAAGTTCCCTGCTCAAAGATTTTCGCGCTTCGGCGAGTTCGTCTGCCGAGATTCGCAAGGGCTGATGCTTTTGTAGACCATCCCATCGTTCCGCGTAGCGGCGCAGTGCAGCATCTCCGTCCCGGCGAACATTCTTTATGATCCCCCGCGCCTGTAACTCGGCTGGACCACTGCCTTGCCCACGGCGGGCAATGCGCTCGATCAATTCGACTGCTTCTGTTCCTGCAGCGATCCGCATTACAAGACCACCTTGTTCAGCGGATATTCAACAATGCCTTCTGCTTTCGCCTGCTTAAGCCGTGGAATCACATCCCAGGCGGCCCCTTCATCGATCACGGTGTTGACCGCAAGCCAGTCCTCGTCGCTCAGATGCGAGATGGTGGGCTTCTGCAACGCCGGCAAGACCGCCAAGACGGCAGGCAAGTTACCCTTGCGAACATTCAGCATGAGGCCGACCCGGTCCTGAGCTTCCATTGCGCCTTGCAGCATCAGGGCCAAGTTGTCGATTTTCCGCCGTTTGTCGCAATTCGCATAGGAAGTTTTGTTCGCGATCAACTGGGTGTTCGATTCCAGCACCGTCTCCAGGATGCGCAACCGGTTCGCTTTGAGAGAACTGCCTGTCTCCGTCACCTCAACAATCGCATCAGCCAGCATGGGAGGCTTCGCTTCCGTTGCTCCCCACGAGAATTCCACGCGCACATCGACGTTCTTTCGCTTGAAGTAATCGCGCGTTACTTTCACCAGTTCAGTGGCGATGATGGAGCCCTCGAGATCTTCCGCGCGTTGCGCTGTAGATTCTTCGGGCACGGCCAGTACCCAGCGCACCTTGCCGCGGCTCCGTTTTGCATAGATCAGATCGCTGACGGTGACCACTTCCAGGCCGCTCTCGATTACCCAGTCCTGTCCTGTAAGACCGGCATCGACCGCACCATGCTCAACGTACCGCGCCATCTCCTGGGCTCGGATCAACATACAGTCGATCTCCGGATCAGCGGTGGTGCCGAAGTACGAACGGCCGTTGGTATAGGCGGGTAGTCCGGCGCGCGCAAACAACTGCAACGTTGCCTCTTGCAAACTGCCTTTGGGAATGCCAATTCGAAGCTTCATTCCAACTCTCCTCCCGCGGCAGCCTGGGTGGGCTCGACGGTGATCGACTCCGTGAAGCAGGAACGCGTTCCACGATGGCAAACGACTCCTTGGCCCTCCACTTCAACGTGGAGCAGCAGTGTGTCGCGGTCGCAATCCGTGCGCGCTGAAATCACTCGCAGACGGTTGCCCGAACTCTCGCCCTTCGTCCACAGGGCGTTGCGCGTTCGACTGAAGAACGTTACGTAGCCGTTTTGCAGAGTTAAATCCAAGGCCTGGCGGTTCATGAATCCAACCATCAGAACCTCGCCGTTTTTAGCATCCTGCACGATGGCAGGCAGCAAGCCGCCCATCTTGTCAAAATCGAGTTGCCCGTTCATGGGTTCCTTTTGGAAAACAAAAAGCCCGCTGAGCTTTCGCCTCAGCGGGCCTGATTTCCTGATAAGTGCCTTTTCTACTGATTCTGCAATCTCAGGGGCACCCCCGCCGGCGCGCTGTGCGCGTAATGATGGTGATGGCGGTGGTGACGATGAATCTTCATCGCCCTCAGCTTAAGGGTGCGAAGGTTGGTGGTCAATAACTTTCAATTGTCGGGAAGCACCATTTTTTGCATAGCTTGAATCGGATTTTTACATTCCTTGGCCGCGCTTGACCTCAGAATGTTGCTTCGCTGGCCAACCTAAGATCCTGAAGTATCGGGCTTTATCTCCGCGGCTTTTCCGTCCTGATAGACGATCACTAACGGTTTGCCGCCGTTCGGATAATGTACCGTCTTGTCGACGGAACCGCCGCCTGCGTCAGGCATCCCCATGCCGATCGCAAAATCCGCCTGCATTTCGTTCATGCCGGTCTTGACTTGATGCTGCTCCACGGCGTGCCATACGTCCGCCGGCCAGTGCTTGTACAGTTCATGGGGATCCTCAACGAAGAACATCTCGTCCGAATAAATCTTGTATTCCCCATTGCTCTCATAACCGATTGGAACTGCATAGCTCTTCTCGTCTTTTTGGAATATGGCCATGACCTGCTTTTTTTGCGCGGCGCCTGGCGGAGTGGCCGTTATCACATCCGTGATCACAAGCTTCTCGATGGGCCCGAGCAGCCCGACGTCATGACCGAACTGAACGTGCTTGCTGCCGGGGTCATAAACGTAATAAGTATAACGATAGCCCTCTTTTACCCACTCGGGCTGCTGCGTCAACTGCTTGGCTGATTTCAGATCGTAAGGATAAAGCTTCTTCGGGCTGACATAGTAATCAGGGTTGGAGTATCCGACGTCGCGGGCTTTTTTCTGCTTTTCAGCTGCGGCGCGGTCTTGATAACGCTGGTAGAAAATATATGCAGCCCTGAGAGTGACGATGACCAATAACAACCACAGTGCAAGCCGGATTCTTTGTTTCGCTTCCGGGGTTAACATTGATTCACTTTACCAGACAGCATTGAGCGCGGGTGACGCGGCCAGCTTCGCGCATCCGTTGTACACTGAGGTACAGGAGCAGCCGAAATGCCTGTCACGGAACAAGATGTCCTGAGTGCTTTGAAGAGTTGCTACGATCCGGAGATTCCGGTGAACATCGTGGATCTCGGATTGATTTACAAGGTGAATTTCACGCCGGCGGAGCCGGATCAGCAGGATGTCAGCGTGGATATGACTCTCACCGCCCAAGGCTGCCCTGAGCACGTCAACATCAGCATGCAGGTGAAATCCCGCCTGGAACAGTTGCCGGGAATCCGCAACGCCGCCGTGAATGTGGTGTGGACTCCGCCCTGGACTCCGGAGCGCCTCAGCCCGGATGCCAAGAAGCAACTCGGGATTGAATGACCCGGCTAATCTACAGTCGGATCAACCGCCGATCTCGTCCCAAACATCAAATGCGCTTCGCCCCGCGGCCTGAGTGATACGCCGGCCCGCCTTCGCTGCCATTTCCATTACCTGCATGCTGCGATCGAAGTAGTCGGGCAGAGCCTGTCGTACCTGTTCGAATTTCTCGGGATACTCTGATGCGAGGACCGCGAGTCCAGCACCAGTGGCCAAGACTCCTGCCGCATAACGCTTCTTCAAGAACAACATTGCTGCCGCACCGATACAGCCGAGTACCGCTGCTTTCTTCCAGCCGTCCATTGGAACCCCCCGGAGATAGTCCGTGCTGCAATTTTACTCCATTGCACACCAGCCATAGCGCACCACGCGTTACATCCTCCCCGCTACCAGGACGCTGTATACTGCCAGCTTTGCCAGGGGAGGCGTGATGTCCCGCGTACGATTAGACGACTGCGCACTGATTACTGTTTTCGTGCTGTACTCTACGATCCTCATGGCGGAAACCAAGCCTCGCGCGCGAGATCTCGGAATTCCTTTCGACGGGGCTCCGGGACCAAACAATGCGATCACGGACGTTAAAGGACTGGAAGTCGGTCACACGACTCTGATCTCCGGGAAGGGGAAACTCGAAGTTGGCAAGGGCCCGGTACGCACAGGGGTGACGGCCATACATCCGCGGGGCAAGAATTCGAATGACGCCGTGTTTGCCGGATGGTTCACTCTCAACGGCAACGGTGAGATGACTGGTACAACTTGGATCGATGACTCCGGCTTTCTAAACGGCCCGGTCATGATCACAAATACACACAGCGTCGGAGTGGTTCGCGATGCCGTCATTGCGTGGAAGGTCAAGCACGGCACGCCGGATATGGAAGGCTACTGGTGGTCGTTGCCGGTGGTAGCTGAAACATGGGATGGTTATCTCAACGACATCAACGGATTCCACGTCAGGCCGGAAGACGCTTTTCATGCGCTCGACATAGCCCATTCCGGTCCGGTCGAAGAGGGAAATGTGGGCGGCGGGACAGGGATGATCTGTAACGAATTCAAAGGTGGCATTGGCACCAGTTCCCGCGTGCTGGATGCCAAAGCTGGCGGGTACACCGTCGGTGTGCTGGTACAGTGCAACTACGGTTCGCGCGATCAACTGCGGATCGCTGGCGTGAATGTCGGACGGGAGATTCCCGAACACACTCTTTGGCGAAGTGATACCGGGTCGATCATTGTTGTGGTCGCTACCGATGCTCCTCTGATTCCCACGCAACTCAAGCGCATCGCAAAAAAGGTTTCACTCGGACTGGGCCGTGACGGAAGCTATTCGGGTGATGGGTCGGGAGACATTTTCCTTGCGTTTTCCACGGCAAATCCTGGGGCGGTTGGCACAAAGAGTGTCCATCAACTGAAAATGCTGCCGAACGATTCGCTGGATCCCATCTTTCTGGCCACGGTGCAAGCCACCGAAGAGGCCGTCATCAACGCAATGATCGCAGCCGATACCATGACCGGAATCAACGATCGCACCGTCATTGCTTTGCCCCACGAGCGGCTACGCGAAGTACTCAAAAAATACAATCGGTCGGTAAAGTGATTCCTCGTCCGGCCCCTGAGAACAAAAAACAGGTACTGGCTTGCTGGGGCAATTATCGACAGGAGTGCCGTTCCCTAGTTCTGGCCAAGAGTTTCACCCCCGCGGCGGAATTCCCCCGCTTCAATTCCGAATCTCTTCAGCATCGATTGCAGCGTCGTACGTTTCAGGCCAAGGCGAACCGCGGCGCCGTCGGCACCCGACAAGACTCCATTGGTCTCCCGCAGCACGCGGATAATATGTTCACGTTCCATCTCGCTGAGATCGTCCAAAGCCACATCTAACTGCGACTGGAGTTCTGCCGGGGGCAGAGCGAGCACTTCCCCCTTGCTCAGGATAATCATGCGTTCGATCATATTTTCCAGTTCACGGATATTCCCTGGCCAATTCCAGTTTTCTAGGACCCGCATGGTCTCATCCGGGATCCGGTGAATATCTTTTGCCATACGTGCTGCATACTTATCAACGAAATGCCGCACAAGAATGGGAATATCGTCTTTTCTTTTGCGCAAGGGGGGTAACTGGATCGGGAAAACGTTCAGGCGGTAGTACAAATCCTCACGAAATTTCTTGTCCAGAATGTCCTGGCGCAAGTCACGGTTGGTTGCAGAGATGATTCTTACGTCCACGTGCAGGGTGTGCACGCTTCCGAGTCGCTCGAACTCGCGATCCTGGAGCACTCGTAACAACTTGGGCTGTAACTCCGGAGGTAATTCACCTATCTCGTCGAAAAAAAGCGTCCCTTTATCGGCCAATTCGATGCGCCCAACTTTCTGGCTGACAGCACCCGTGAACGCTCCTTTCTCATGTCCAAACAATTCGCTTTCCAAGAGGCCGGAGGGCACGGCGGCGCAATTCAGTTTCACAAAGGTCCTCTCGCGCCTCGAACTCAGCCTATGGATTGAACGAGCTACCAACTCCTTGCCTGTTCCAGTTTCGCCCAGCAGCAATATGGTCGAATCAGTGGGAGCAACGATTCGGGCTTTCTTCAGAACTTCTTGGAGAGCAGGGCTTGTGCCAATGATGTCCGCAAAGCCCAACTCCGTTCGGATTTCCTTTTCCAAATACAAGTTTTCCTGTTGCAACCGGTCTCTGGATTCCTGTAACCGGTCCGCCAGTTCCAGAACCTTGGCAATGTCCATGCCAGCGCCGGTAATGCCAACGACAGTGCCGTCGGTATCGAGTAAAGGCTCAACGCTTAGGTCGAAAGCAAACCGTCGGCCGTCGCTCGGGACAATGATTTCTTCGCGCACTGCCACGCCAGTAGTCAATACGAGTCGCTTTATTCTGGTAAGATTCGCGGCCTTTCGAAGGCCCAGAATTTCTTCGTCTGTTTTCCCTAACGCGTCATGCTGCCAGTAGAGTTGCGGATTGTAGAGCCAGGTATAACGTAGATCCCGGTCCTGATTGAAGACGGTAATTGGAGAATCCTTGAGGGCGACTCGAAAACGTTCCTCGTTGTGGCGCAATGCTTCTTCAGCCTGCTTACGTTCCGTGATGTCGCGCAAAATTCCTTGCAGTCGTCCATCGGGAAGTTGTTTGCCAGACACCTCGCCGGGAAAACAAGAACCATCCCGGCGGCGGAATGTCCACTCGCTTCGGACAGTCATTCCTTCCGCAAAGCGGCTGAGTTCGGCGGGGAGCCGGCCAATCTCGTCGTTTGCAATCACATCGCAAATGGATAATTGAAGGAGTTCCTCGCGTGAGTAGCCGAGCATCTCAACTCCGGCACTATTCACATCGATGTAGCGTCCGCGGGGGTCCGCAAGGAAGATGCCGTCGGAGGCTTGTTCCACGAGAATGCGGAAATGTTCTTCGCTCTTGCGCAATGCAGTCTCCGCCTCAGCACGGGCCTGCTCTAGCTTCACTTGTTCTGTCACGTCCCGCTGAATGCCCCAGGTTCGGAGCAGGTTCCCATCTTCCACGATTCCGATCATGCTATTGCGAAAAACCTTTGGTTGTCCGTGCGAGTCTAGTTCCTCGGACTCGCGCTCCAGTACTCGAAAACCCGAACGTATGTAATCGCGAGTCATTTCCACGCTTCGTGGATTTTCCGCGACGAGGAAGTCTGTCAAGCGCCTGCCCACCATCTCCTGGCTCGAAGTGAAGCCGTACATTCTGGCCATGGCGTCGTTGCACTCAGCCATGTATGAGTCGTACAGGATGTGGTGAATCAGTTCGTCTTCGGGCAGCGTAAGGGAAAGGGGGGCGTCAAGTTCTTCGCGGAAGATGCCCTCTGAACTCTGCGCGACAAACCTGCGATAGTCCTCTTCCCGGCGACGTAGAGCCTCCTCTGCCCGCTTGCGCTCGCTAATGTCAATCAATGTACTCTGGGCTAATGGTGGACCACCGTTATGTGACTGCAGAACAGTGTTAAAACAGTGTTAAATAAGACCCAGACCGGGGTCCCGTCCTTGCGGCGGAGTTGCATCTCACGGTTGGAAAAGGCACCATCCCGTTTTAGCTCCTCTATGAGAGGCTCTTGGCTTGCCAGATCGTAGTAGAAGTCTGCAGTCGGACGGCCTCGCACCTCCTCGGCACAACGATAGCCAAGGATCTGTGCCCAAGCGTCATTGCAATCTATGACTTTCCCCTCAAGGCTTGCAATGGCAACTCCGGCCAGGTTCTTCTCGAACAACAAACGGTATTTTTTTCCGAACTGTATAGCGCTATCTCTGCGCGCCTGCGCTCCGTAATATCGTGCGCCATGCCTCTGACGATGGGACGCGAAACGCCTTTGGTACGCAGAGTGTTGCAGTACTCCCAGATCCGGGGTTCCCCCGTTCACGGCAGAACCATCATCAGCCCTTTGTCCGCACCGTTCGCTTTGATCCTGGCGAGGTACGCGTCAAACATTTCGCGGTACTCGGGCACGATCAGTTCCCGCATAGGAGTCTTCACGAGCTCGGCGGGCTCGTATCCAAGGATTCGCGCCGGCGCTCCATTCACAGATAGGAGCTTTCCCTCGAGATCGTGCGTGCACACCAGATCCTCACTGTTTTCGACGAGATCGCGGTATCGGTCCTCGCTCTCCCGCAGAGCTCCTTCCACCGCTTTACGCTCGCTGATATCGCGTGAAACCGCCACCACGTAGCTGCGTTCCAGTTTCACAACTTTCAAGCTGGTTTCTACGGGGAATGTCGACCCATCCTTACGCCGATGAATTGTCTCGGTCAGGAGTGAACCCGCATCCCGTAGCTCTTCCCGAGCTGCTAGCTCCCAGCCTTCGCGGGCGTTGGGATCGATGTCGTGCACGCTAAGGGACAGCAATTCTTGTCGGCTATACCCCAAGTCTTTACAGGCCTTGTCATTCACATCGAGCAAGCTGAGCGTCTCCGGATCCACAACTTCCACCGCGTCGTTGGATTGATCGATTAGCGTTCGGAAGAGCTTCAAGGAATGCTCGGATTCTCGCTGATCGGTGATGTCGTGCAGGATGCAGGCTACGCGATCCATTTCCTTGCGCCGGCCACCAACGGGAAAATAACTGATGTGCAGACGCCGTTCACCGTGCACTGGACACTGATATGACATCTCGAATTGCACGATTCTGCCGCTGAAGCATTCGTCTAGTTTTTGCTTGATGACAGCCTCGAAGACTCCTGGATTTAAGACATCGGCAATACGACGGCCAATCAACTCCTCCCTTTTCATGCCGCGAAACCGGATAAATGCCTCGTTTGCAATGAGGTAACGGTAGTCCCGATCAACCACAACAATCATTTCTTCCACGCCTTCGACCGCTTTCTCGAACTCCTGCAGTCTCTGTGTTCGTCGCCGAAACAAGTCGCCAACCGCGCTCATCGTGACGCCAATCATCATGAACAGGAGGAGACCGATCACATCCCGAGTGTGGGACAGGGCAAATGAGTTCACCGGCAGAACGAACAAATACCAGACAAATACCGCGGCAGCAGTGGTGGTGAACAGGCCCACCCAGAATCCTTCCAACAAGGCGGCCAGCATAACTATTGGCCACAACAGGACGAATGGATGCGCTGAGCCGAAACGAATATCGAGGTAATAGCGAACCAGGGCCGCAACCGTAACTGCTACGAAGGCAATCGCGTAGCGCCAGGCAGAGGAGGCACCCAGTTTGTGTAAATAGACAGCACTCATACACAGCACTTCTCAATTTTGAGGTCTGGATGACTGTCGCGTTTGCCTGGAGCCGCCCCCGGGCAGGCCCAACAGCCTGCGGCACGCGCCCTCCCGTTAGGGTCGCCCGCCTTGCACCTGATCACCGCGAGCAGGTTTGATGCGTTGGAGGAATCATGTAGCGAAGTCAGATGCTGGTCTGTGATTCAAATCACAGCAAGCTATGAGCACGCCTCATCGGTGGGACGACGTGCTGGCGGAATCAACTCTCGGAACTGCGAGCCGCTCAGTTCCCATTAGCGTTCGGCAGTGTTCACGAGATCGTTCTTCAAAACGCTGACTTCGACTCGACCTGCTTGTTGTTTGTGACCCGAAATGGCTGCACTCCCCAGGCTTATTACACGAATTCGATGAACAGGAATTTGATGGCTGAACACGAGGTATCGAACCACAGAATCAGCCATCTGGCGCGCTGTCGAATTTGCAGCCTGACCGTGCCCTGCCGAGAAACCGTGGATTTCCACAATGTAATTGTCCTGTTTTTTTAGTGGACCAGCCATTTGATCAAGGGCATCCTTGGCGTTCTTGCTTAACCCAGTCTGCCCGGATCGAAATCGAATCTCGGTCTGCGCTGTCTGTCTATATTGCTCGAGTTTGTCGACCATCTGCTCAGCTTTTGCCACTTGCGTAGAGGCTTGTTCAGCCGAAGTGTGCGCCAGTTCAGCCTTGTTACTAGCCTCCGAAGCATGCTGGTCCGCTATCCTGATCTTTTCCGATGCCAATTGCACGCCCTGCTGAGCGCGAGTATCCGCGCCTTTGATCATGCCGCCGTTCTCTACCGTCAACTGATCCAGTTCGTTGAGACGGTCCAGAATAGGTTGCGTATGACGCTGGACATATTTCTTGTTGGCAAAGGGATGCGTGATCAGATTGGCGAAATTCGGGTCGTCGCCATCCCAAAAATCTTTTGTTGTGGGGGCGGCGATAGGCTGTCGATCGGTCGCATTCTGGCCAACAGAAGGAGCAGAACTGCTGTGGTTATCCGACTGTTGGGCTGCGCCGTGCACGCAAAGCAGACACAAGGCTGTCAGCAAGAGTAGGTGCGTTCTCATCTCAATCCCCCGGTGATCTCTCGTAACACTTCGCGCGAGTAGCCCGTTCTCGACGCCACGATTGTGCGCCACAGCGGGACATTGCGCAAGCGTCAGTGCCTGACACGGTCTGATTTGTGGAATGTAAATTGTGATCGACGTCACTGCCTAAGACCGTAGGCGAAGATTATGCTCGCGCGTAGATCGGAGGGAGCACCCATGACTGCCCACGTTGTTTCATTGGAGACCGTTGAAGCCTTCTTAGCTCAAAAACGGATTGCGATGATTGGAATCTCTCGCGAGCCGAAAAGCATAAGTGTCGCTCTCTTTGAAGAACTCTGCCGCCGCGGTTACGAGATCGTGCCCGTAAATCCTGCAGCTCCCAGCATCAATGGACATCGCTGCTTCGCTCGGGTGCAAGATATCGACCCGCCAGTAAGGGCTGCGCTGCTTATGACTTCGCCCGAGGTCACTGAAAAGGTGGTTGCCGACTGTTTCGACGCTGGAATCAAGCAGGTCTGGATGTACAGGGCGGGTGGTAAAGGTGCCGTTAGCCCCAAAGCTCTTACGTTCTGCGCCGCCAAAGGCATGGAGGTAATCCCGGGACAGTGCCCATTCATGTTTCTTCCCGGTGCAGCGGGCGTTCACCGGTTCCATGGCTTTATCCGGAAGATTACCGGGCGCTACCCACGGCACGGTCTGGCGGCTTAGAAGTTGTTACGAAAACGCATCCCCACATCCCTTTGCAGCTTGTGGGGATGCGCTCGTTCTTAGTCCTTGACAGCACGATCGGTAATCTCCAGCCCCTTGTCGATGATCGCGAAGGCCTCGCGCAGTTGCTGCTCGTTAATGCACAGCGGCGGGTTTGTGTAGAAGGTGTTCCAGCGAACGATTGTGTAGAGCCCTTGTTCACGGAAGAAACGGCCTAGTGCCACCATCTCTTCCGACGTCCCATTGAAAGGTGCCATCGGCTGCCTTGTGTTTCGGCTTCGGACCAGTTCAAAAATGCCGAACAATCCAATTGACCTTATCGCTCCGACCGACGGATGCCTGGCCTGCATCTCGGAGCCAAGCTGCTTCATAATCCCACCCATTTTCTTGGCGTTGTCAATGAGGTGATCCTCTTCGTACACGCGAATGGTGGCCAGGGCCGCAGCACATCCCATGGGATGCGAATTGTAAGTAAGTCCCCCGTAGAAGACCTTGTCCTGAAAGTGCTGGGCAATGTGGTGACGCATACCTACGGCACCAAGAGGCAGATAGCTGGCGGTTAAGCCCTTGGCCATACAGATGAGATCGGGTACCACCTTCCAATGATCAATGGCGAACCACTCGCCGGTGCGGCCGAAGCCGGCCATCACTTCATCGGCGATCATCAAAATTCCGTACTTGTCGCAGAGCTTCCTTACGCCTTGCAGATATCCATCGGGTGGAATCAAAATTCCATTCGTGCCGACAACCGTTTCGAGAATGAACGCCGCAATTGTATGTGGACCTTCCAGTTGTATTGTCTCTTCGATCATGGCCAGCGATGTCTCTGCCGATTCCCATCCGCGTTCGATTCCGTGATAAGGGTCAAGCACCCGAACCACGCCGGGAATGCCCGGTTCCGCGGCCCAGCGCCGCGGGTCACCGGTTAATGAAATGCTGCCGGCGGTAGCGCCATGATAGGAGCGATAGCGCGCCATAATCTTGTGACGTCCGGTGAAGAATCGGGAGATCTTGATTGCGTTCTCGTTCGCCTCGGCACCGCCGTTGGTGAAGAAGAATGTATCGATGTCCCCAGGAGTAATCTCGGAAAGCTTCGCTCCCAACCGAGCTCGCGGTTCAGTCGCCATAAAAGGATTCGCGTAAGCGAGCGTCTGCGCCTGCTCGTAAATCGCCTGAATTACTCGCTCATCACCGTGCCCGATATTGACGGACATCAACTGACTGTTGAAGTCGATGAAGCGCTTCCCTTCTGGCGTCCAGAAGTAAATGCCCTTGGCTTTTGCAACCGGGATCGGATCGACCTTGGATTGAGCGGACCATTCAAACAACGTGTGCTTTTTGGTGAGATCAACAATTTCCTGTCCAGTCATCGACGTCTCAACTGTAGTAGTAGCCATAAATGCCTCTGAATTCGCCCGGGATCATACGGACAGTCACGATAGATCGAAATCCGTGAAGATCCGTGTGACTCCGTGGCTGGATTTTTAGAACTTCCGGCTGTGCTCCTTCGCCCAGCGCTCGACCACAACTTTTTTGTCTGTATAGAACTCAATGGCATCGCGGCCCTGGCCATGGAGATCGCCGAAGAAACTATTCTTCCATCCGCTGAAAGGAAAATAGGCCATGGGGGCAGCGACTCCGATGTTGATACCAATATTCCCTGCCGGCGCTTCGTAACGAAAACGCCGCGCGGCGGCGCCGCTGGAGGTAAATAGCGAAGCCTGGTTTCCGTAGGCGCTGCGCTCCAGGAAGGTCAAAGCCTCGTCCATTGTCCCGGCGTGTACCAGGCTGAGCACGGGGCCAAAGATTTCTGCGTCGGTGATCTCGCTAGTCGCAGGCACATCGTCGAGAATTGTAGGCTTCACGAAGTTGCCGGAGTGGTGTTTCGGAACTTTCGCGTTGCGGCCGTCGAGCAGGACCTTCGCGCCCTGCCTCTCACCGATGCCGATCAACGATTCAACCCGTTCTTTACTCTGAGGAGTAATCACGGGCCCCATCTGCACTCCATCTTCGAGGCCGTTACCGACAACAAGTTTGGAGGCGGCATCGGCAATCGAGTCGCGGAATGTTTTCTGGGCTTCGCCGATGGTTACTGCGACTGAAACGGCCAGGCAACGTTGCCCGGCGCACCCAAACGCGCTGTCGCTGATAATTTGCGTTGCCATGGACATATCCGCATCGGGCAGGACAACTACATGATTCTTCGCTCCACCTTGGCACTGACAACGTTTGCCCTGATCTGCGGAACGCGAGTAAATATAGCGCGCAACGGGAGTTGAACCCACGAAGCTGATGGCGCGCACTTTGGGGTGGTCAATCAGTGCGTCCACGGCAGATTTCCCGCCATTGACCAAGTTCACGACACCTTTTGGTAACCCGGTTTTCTCCAGCAGTTCGTAGATGTAGTGCATGGTGAGCGGCACGCGCTCGCTGGGTTTCAGGATGAAGGTATTTCCGGTAGCGATCGCATACGGGAGATACCAGAACGCAATCATGCCTGGAAAATTGAAAGGTACGATCGCGGCGACCACGCCCAGTGGCTGGCGAATCATAATCTCGTCTATACCGCGCGCGACATCTTCCAGGTTGTACCCCTGCATCATTATCGGAATACCGCATGCCACCTCCACATTCTCTATGGCGCGGCGCATCTCCGCCTTGGCCTCAGAAAAAGTCTTACCGTTTTCCAAAGTGATGATGCGAGCGATATCGTCGATGTGCTCTTCCAGCAGCATCTTGAGCTTGAATAACGGCTGAATCCGATCTTCCGGCGGGGTGCGGCGCCAGTCGGGAAAAGCCAGTGCGGCGGCTTCAACTGCGGCATTCACGTCAGCCGCTCCGGCAAGCGGTACACTGGCCAAAATCTCTCCTGTAGCGGGATTGACCACATCACGCCATTCCGACGTGTGGGACTGTGCCCATTGTCCATTGATGTAGTTCGTGACTTTGTTGGCAGGAGGTGCTGCTACGCTCATGATGGTGATGCCTTTCGCTATCGCGAAGAATGTGGTGCAGAGGGAGCCGAAGGGATACGGAAGAGCTCCCTGAAACAATGATACTCGCTATGCAACTGCGCTGGCCGCAAGATCAGCCTACACGCCTGGTTTGGACTGTCAGTTCTAAACCAGCTGCGCCACCGCTCCTTTGGAGTCGCAGACGTTTGCGATCGCGGATTCAAGCACGTCGAGAGCCTCGTCCATCTGCTCGTTGGTGATCACGAGTGGCACGAGCACGCGGATCACGTTGGAATACGATCCGGCAGTAATGGTGATCAAGCCATGCTCATAGCAGTATTGTGCAATCTTCTTGGTTTCTTCCGCAGCCGGAGCCTTGTTCTCCTGCGACTGAACGAGTTCGATCGCCTGCATGCCGCCCAACCCCCGCACATCACCGATAATCGGCCAGCGACGCTGCCATTCACGGGCCCGGCGCTGGAAGTGGTCGCCGAGTTGATTCGCACGCGCCAGCAAGTCCTCGCGCTCAAATAGATCGAGTACTGCGAGCGCTGCCGCGCAAGAAAGCGGATTTCCGGCGAAGGTTCCGCCGAGCCCTCCTATGCCGGGGGCGTCCATAATCTCGGCGCGGCCCGTAACGGCTGCCAGGGGTAATCCGCCGCCCAGAGACTTGGCGCTTACCAGCAGGTCCGGTTCGACGCCGTATCTTTCACAGGCAAATAACGCTCCCGTACGGCCGAAACCTGACTGAACCTCGTCGGCGATGAACACGATCCCGTATTTGTGACACAAGTCGACCAGGACCTTGAAATAATCCGGCGGGGGTGCGATGAAGCCGCCTTCACCCAGGACTGGTTCAGCTATAACCGCGGCAACGTCTTCGTCCGCCACTACGCGCTTGAACGTATCTTCGAGATGGCGCGCGCAGTACAGCTCGCACGAGGGATATTTCAATGAATAGGAACAGCGATAACAGTACGCGTAGGGAACGCGGTACACATCGCTCGGAAATGGAGCAAATCCCGCCTTGTAAGGATGCGTCTTGCTGGTGAGAGCCAATGTCATCATGGTGCGGCCGTGGAATGCATCTTCAAATGCGATCACTCCCGGGCGCTTGGTGTGGGCGCGCGCAATCTTTATCGCATTCTCAACCGCCTCTGCCCCGCTGTTGACGAACATGGTTTTCTTCGGGAAAGTACCCGGCGTGACTTGGTTCATGCGTTCAGCCAAGCGCACGTAGCTTTCATACGGAGTCACTTGCACGCAGGTATGCAGGAAGCGATCCAATTGTTTCTTTACCGCATCCACAACTTCATGGCGACGGTGTCCAACATTCAGGCAGCCAATCCCACCGGCAAAATCGAGGTAGCGGTTGCCGTCGACATCCTCGAGCCAGGCATCTTCGGCTTTCGCGACATAAATGGGGGTGCCGTGAGAGAGACCGCGGGGCACTGCCTTCGCTCGGCGCTCGGCGAGAGCCTTGGATTTTGGACCCGGTATCGGTGTTCGAAGTTGAATAATGGACATCGTTCGTTCTCGCTTCTCATCTAAAGCTTGGGCATCGTGAGCTCTCGGACCTCAGCGGTGAAGCCGCGTCTCTGTTCGGTTTCTAGCGGCACGTTTAAACTCGCGCACTTCCGAAAATGCGTGCCAATCAGAATTTTCCACCGCCGTGAAGCCGTGCCCTCTCAAAACCCATCCATCGCACTGTTTCCGCGGATTGTGAACCGTGCCTCAGTACCATCCGATTGGAGCCTCGTTCAGATTGATGTGTACCTGCTTGGTCTCGAGATATTCTTCGATACCCCACGGCCCGAGCTCACGGCCGAAACCAGACTGTTTGAAACCTCCCCAGGGAGCTTCAACATAGGTGGGCTGCATGTGGTTGACCCAGACAATTCCCGCGCGCAAAGCCTTTACCGCTCGCATCGCCTTAAAGATGTCTCGAGTCCAGACCGCTGCCGCCAGTCCATAGGGAGAGTCGTTGGCGATCTTCAGCGCGTCTTTCTCGTCCTCAAACGGAATCACCGCAGCTACCGGACCGAAGATTTCCTCACGGGCAATCCGGTCGCTGTTGTTCACGTCATAAAAAATCGTGGGCTGAACGTAGTATCCTTTTGCAAATTTGTCGGGACGCCCACCCCCGGAAGCCAATTTCGCTTCCTTCTTGCCGATATCGAGGTATTGGTTCACTCGGTCATATTGTTCCTTGCTGACCAGCGGGCCCATCTTCGTCTCGCGTTCGAGCGGCGGGCCTAGCTTGATCTTCTTCGCCTTCTCGGTCATGGCTTCGACGAAGTTCCTGTAAATCGATTTCTGAACGAGGATACGGCTCCCCGCCGAGCAGACTTCGCCCTGATTGATAAAAACGCCGAACAAGGCGCCATCGATGGCGGCTTCGAAATCGGCATCGGCAAAGAAGATATTCGGTGACTTGCCGCCCAATTCCAGCGTGACACGCTTCACCGTGTCCGCTGCCTGCTTCACGATAATTTTGCCGACGGCGGCGCTGCCCGTGAACGCAATTTTGTTCACGTCGGGGTGCTGCACAAGAGGAGCGCCGCAACTCTCGCCAAATCCGGTGATGACGTTGATCACCCCCGGCGGCAGCCCGCAATCGGCGAAATGTTTCGCAAACTCCAGAGCAGTCAATGGAGTTTGTTCGGCGGGCTTCAGAACACATGTGCATCCCGCGGCGATGGCGGGAGCCAGCTTCCACGCAGCCATCAGCATCGGGTAGTTCCAGGGAATAATCTGTCCCGCAACTCCGACAGGCTCCTTGAGTGAGAGCGACAGCGCGTTGTCCGGGACCGGATTGACATGGCCCGTAATCTTCGTCGCAAGGCCGCCGTAGTACTCGAAACAAGTTGCCACATCAGTCAGATCGTATTCGGCTTCAACGATCGGCTTCCCCGTGTTGCGGCATTCGAGTTCGGCCAGGGCAGGCAAGTTCTGGCGCACCTTCTCCGCCATGCGGAACAGCACACGCCCTCGCTCCTGTGCGGTCGTAGAAGACCACGGACCTTCCTCAAACGCTGTCTTTGCGGCAGCGACCGCGCGATTTACATCGTCCGCATTCGCATCCGGCACCTGCGCGATTACTTCTTCGGTCGAAGGGTCGTACACGGGAAACGTTTTGGCGGATTTGCTCGCGACCCATTCGCCATTGATAAACATTTGATAAGTTTTCACGTCAGCTTTGATTCCACCAGGCATAAATCCCCCCTTCAACGCACCGAACTGCGGCCGGCAGATACGGGTTCGTTGTCGCTAAGAACCTTCATTGCTTTCGGCGCTTTTCGCCGCCCATAAACGAAAAAGAAAAACGCGGCCAGGCCGATGCACAACAGAGTCATGCCTACCATCCAGAGTTCATACTGGAAGAGAGAGGTGATCTGCTGCGCTGGAAAAAATACCAAAGCGATCCCGAGAATTGTGGTTAACAAACCGCTCACCCCAGCCAGGAACAGGGTGGCGCGGCCGTACTGGCCTTTAGGCGTCGACTCCGTAGTTGCAAATTTCACGAGCGCGCCGAACATGTAAACGAACGGAACGAGTTGCAACACAACCGCCAGCGAGAGCAATTTCTGAAATGTTTCCTGCACTCCGGCTCCCACGAAATTCAAGATCACCAGAACCGCTGAGACCGTTCCCTGCAGGATCAGCGCGGCGTACGGAGTGGCATATCGCGGATGCACTCTCCCCAGCCACGACGGCATATACGAATCAAGCCCGGCGACAAACGGAATGCGGGCTGAGCCGCCCATCCATGCGGAGCCAATTCCCGCGATCGACATGCTCAACATCAGGGCAAAGGGGACGGAAATCCAGCCGATCCGCGCCCGGTCAGCCATATGCGTGACAGCCTGGACGATTCCCTGAAGAACGTTGACACTCTTGCCGACCGCGATCAGCAGGGTCAGCGTGGCCCCAATGTATAGAGCGCCCGAAAGAACGCCGCCCAGCGCTACGGCGCCAGGCAGAGTACGCCGTGGATCTTTTATTTCGTCTCCCATCACGGACGCGAGTTCCAGCCCAACCAGTCCGAAGCAGATCACGCCAAATGAGTTCAGCACGAACTTCGGATTGGCAGGAATCTTGAAATCGCTCGCGGAAATTGTGCTTCCGTAATGAAACCAGATCACGATGCCAAGCCCGATCAACACGGCTGCAGCAACGAACGTACCGATTGCTCCGAGGTTATTGATCCACTTCCCGATACCCAGGCCCAGGATATTGAAGTAGGTCAGCAGTGCCAGCAGCGTGAGCGATGCAATGGAAGCGAACAGCTTGTTGTCCGCCAACGCCTGATGCCCCGGTCCAAGTACGTACACCGATACGCCTACGAAATACAGCATCACCGTCGGCACGTACAGCATGTTGTTGGTCCAGTAACACCAGCCGGATAGAAACCCGTGAAAGTCGCCGAACACTTCCTTTGCCCAGAGATAAACGCCGCCCTCCCCGGGATAGCGATGCGCGAGCTCGATCACCGCAATTCCCTGCGGCCAGAAGAAAAGAAGCAGTGAGACGATCCATAGCCAGACGGTTGCGCCTCCGTTGGCGGCGATCGAGGGCACGACGTTCAGGTTGAAGACTGCGACTACAAAGAGCAGAACCAGATCGCGCCGTCCAAGCGCGCGTATGAGATGTGGCTGTTCGGGTTGTGTCGTCGTGGACAAGATGGTTCAACAATTGGATGCGATGAGCGGGCGTGGACGCCCGCCCACATGTAACGATGCTAGTGCGCTACCTCGACCGGGACACGTTCGCTGCGCTCCTGCTGTGCTTTGGCGAGCGAGCCGGCTATGTCGTTGAACGCCCAGAGGTGTTTATCGATGTCCGCCTCTGTGTGCTGAACAGAGATAGTCCATTGCTCGTCCCACCAGTACGGCTGAGCCATCACCCCGCGGTTGACCATGCCGAACCAGTAGTGACGCCATAGATCGACGTCGATCACGGTCCAGTCACGATAATTGCGAATCTCTTTCGGATAGAGCATCAAAGCCCCATTCGCGCCGGCTTGTGCAATGTAGGCCTGCAGCCCTACTTTTGCGAGGGTCTGACGATAGCCATCCGCAAGTTTTTTGCTCAGCTTATCCACGTGAGCGTAGTTCTCGCGGGTGAGAACTTCACGGAACGTGGCCAGACCCGCTGCCATGGAAACCGGGTTCGTGTTGTAAGTTCCGCCGTGAAACACTTTGTGCTGCGAAATCAAGTCCATCACGGATTTGTGCGTTCCGAAAGCGGCAAGCGGCAGGCCACCACCGATGGACTTCGCCAGACAGATCATGTCGGGGATAACGCCGAAATATTCGCTGGCGCCGCCCCATCCAAGCTTGCATCCGGTTTTCACTTCATCGTAGATGAGCAGCGCGCCGTTCTTCGTAGCGATTTCTCGCAGGCCCTTCAAGAACCCGGGTTGCGGCATGCACAAACCGACGTTCATCAGGATGGGCTCTAAAATGATGGCAGCAATTTCGCCGGGATTTTCCTTGAACCGGCGTTCAACGGTAGCGAGGTCATTGAAGGTCGCGATCAGGACGTTTGCCACGGCAGATTTCGGCACCCCAAGTCCGCCAGGCACCGCAGTAGGAGCGTTGATGTCGCCGTAATCCGGAGCATGCGGCTTCACGCTGACCAAAGCGCTGTCGTGCAGACCGTGATAAGCGCCTTCGAACTTCACGATCTTGTCCCGCCCCGTAGCAGCGCGCGCCAGGCGAATGGCGTGCATCGTCGCCTCGGTACCGCTATTGCCAAAGCGGCACATTTCCACCGGAAAACGATTGCAGATCTCTTCTGCGAGTTCCCATTCCATGTCGTGCGGCATCCCGAACATGGTTCCGGTCGAAAGGCGCTTTTCGACAGCCTTCATCACCGCTGGATGGCAGTGTCCCGCCATCAGCGCGCCAAACGTCAGGTTGTGATCGATGTACTCGTTGCCGTCGAGGTCACGGAATTTGCTGCCGCTGGCCTCCTTCACGAAAATCGGCCAGGGATCGTAAGCGCGATAGTTACTCGCGACGCCCAGAGGAATGCGCTTGAGATTCTTCTTGTGGGCTTCGGCGGACTTGGGGGTTCGCCGCTCGAAAGTGGCGAGTTCTTTTTGCAGATCGGGGTACATCGAGGTCTCCGTTAGGACTCAAGCCGGAGTGCATCTGGGCACGTGTTCCGGCCATTAGATTGGCCGGGCGGCGAGGCCGCCCGGGTTAGATCACTCCATCAGAAGAAAAACTTCAGCGCGAGCTGCATCAGTCGCGGATCACGGACCTGGTTAACCTGTCCGAACTGTGGGCCGTCCGAAAAATTGCCGTCCGGGTTGAAAAACTGGGTGTGGTTAAAAATATTGAAGAATTCCGCTCGGAAATCAACCCGCTTGACCTCAGATATTTTGAAGGTCTTCAGGATAGCGATGTCCGTTTGGCTGATGTGCGGACCGCAGCAGATCGTGCGGGGTGAGTTCCCGATTCGACCCAGGGTGTTGTCCTCGCTGAACGACGCTGGATCAAAGAAATAGTTATTGTTCTTTTGCGGATTCATCGTTCGGAAGGGTGCGACGAGATCCGGTTCTCCCGGCAGTTCGAAATCGAAGCTGTACATCAATTCCTGATCGTCCAGAGTCGTGATGCGAATTGGGAAGCCGGTCTGGAATGTGGTGATTCCAGACAGAGCCCAACCGTTCATAATTTGCCCCTTTGCTCCGCTGTACTTCGGAACCGGTAATTCCCAGTAATAGCTGAATACCAGCCGATGCCGTGCGTCGAACGCGGACAGCGATCGGCTGCGGCGCGGATCAATGGGATTCAAGATACCTTCGAAGCTTGACGCTTCATCGAACGATTTGCTGAAAGTGTACGCGGCCGTGAACTGGAGGCCATGCGCAAACCTCTTTTCCAATGAAGCTTGCAGCGAGTTGTATGCCGAATTCGCGATGGTGTCTTGAGCGAAGATGCTGCTGAAAACGGGAATGCCGTCGGCGGGACAACCAGTTCCGGTCAGAGGATCGCATTGTGGAGAGGAATAGCGACGCAGCCCCGTGAGAGTAATTCCATCCGGAGCGAGGCTGCTTACGAGAGTTCCGCCCGGGATAACAACGGGGCCTCCACCATTCGCACTGTACGGCAGATGCAACCCCTGCGCAGGGATTTGAACATCTACCGGTGCTCCACCTGAATCGAACCATGTGGGTGGAATGTAGAAGGCGGTATCGGCATAGTACGGACCGCAATCGGTTCCGATACCACCATTAGCGAGGTCGCCTGGGTATGCGTCGGCGATGGCTTGTAGATCCAGACATGTCTGGGGATTTCCATAGTTGATGTCGTGCGTCGCCAAGAGCCGATGTCCCTGCGACCCGACATAACCGATCTGGACCTTCATATCGTTGGTCAACTGGTGCTCGATCGTGAGGTTATATTGAGCGGAATATTGGCTGCGCATATTCGGCTGGAATTGTCCGAACAGCGTATTGGGGCGGAACATTCCCCAGTCCACCGGTTGCCCACGTTTCGGATTAAGGATGCCATTGACACCGGACAGAGAGGCCAATCCGAAAGGATTGGGATAAGAAAACTCTCCGCTTTGGTCCAGAAAAGGCTGGTTAAACAGGGTGTTGAAGGGGAACGTGCTCCCACCGAAGGGCGGCTCCGCGCTGAACTGTTCGAGCACCAATTGCTCAATCGGGTTGTAAAACATTCCCCATCCGGCTCGAATACTCGTCTTGCCCGAAGTTCCCGGACTCCAGGCAATGCCGATTCGCGGAGCGAACGCTTTTTTGTAGGTCTGTGTCAAACCGTTGGGGACGCCCGGGTCTCCCGGGACCACCAGGCCGACCGGAGTCATCGACGAGCAATCGGTATTCGCCGTGTTCTCGCAGGGATAAACCTTACTCACTTCTCCGGGGCGGAACGTCTGCACATGCTTGCTGACGTCAGCGATGGGAGTGTTGAGTTCCCAGCGCAGACCATAGTTGAGCGTTAGGTTTGGTCTGATCTTCCAGCTGTCTTGCGCGAACAAATACAGCCCCGTGCTGCGAACGTTCTCGACCTGGGCCGATCCCTGACCGTAGGAACCTGGTAGCCCAAGGAGATAGTCTGAAAACGTGGTATCTCCCCCAGTAGTGTTGGTAGAAGTTCCGTCGACAAAGAACTCGCCGTTCACGTCAAAGTACAGAGTCTGGTCAAAATGCTGGCGACGAACGTCGCCGCCGAACTTCAGCGAATGGTTCCCTACAACCTTGCTGACATTGTCGGACCACTGGAAGGAGTTGCCTACCTGAGGCAGCTCTCCCTCGCCATTGTTACCAATCGTGAATCCGCCGCTCACCTGGATGAAAGGAAGCCCCTCGTGTTGCGGCCCGAGATTGGGATGAATACCCAACGTGTTCTCTGGAGTGCCGTCGGAGAAACACGGCACAGGGCCGGTGACATCCGTAAGCCATGTAGGAGCTGCAGGACAGGAATTCTGTACCGTCGTGGTAAAGACAGGATGCTGGAAAGTCTTCTGCGCCTCACGGTTGTAGTTGAAACGGAACTCGTTCACCGTGCTGTTGCTGATCGTCCAGGTATGGCTGATGTTCCACTGCTGATACCGCTCGTTCACGATTGATCCGAAGCCCGGAACGTTGGCGCCGGCCGCTTGAAAAACCGCGAATGGGGAGACCTGGTGGTCGTCATTGAAATAGTAGTAAAAGCTGAGGTTCTGCCGGTTGTTGATGCGGTGATCAATCTTCACCGTGAATTGGTCGGCACGCACCGGCTGCACAGGAGTAGTCACAAGCTTGTCGCTGCCGTTTGCCGGAGTAGGAACATACTGCAGCAGGTCAACCGCGGTAGGATCAAGACACCCTAACGGAATGATGTTGCCTGGAAACAGATCCGAGTACAGTTGGCCGTCCGGAATGTTGGGAGCTGATCCGAGTGCTGTTGTGCAGTTGGGCCGCTGATTGAGAGGAAAGGCCGTACTCAAGGTGCCGGGAAAAGTGGATTCCGCAGAGAAATCAGCATAGGGCTGCGTGGCGCTGGGGCGCTCGGCCGAGGTCGGAACAAAAACCAGTGACGACGGAATCCCTTGGCGAATGCGTCGGCCTTCGTAAGATCCGAAGAAGAACGTCCGGTCTTTTTTGATTGGGCCCCCGAGGGTTCCCCCGAACTGGTTCTGGTTGAACTGCGGTTTGTCGCACGGAACCCCATCAACACCGGTGAAGCAGTAAGGATTGGCGTTCAGCTTGGTGTTGCGAAAGAACTCATACAAGTTTCCGTGAATATTGTTGGTTCCCGATTTCGTGACCACATTCACTATCGAACCGGAATTTCGGCCATACTCTGCGTCGAATGTATTCGTCAGTACGCGGAATTCCGCTATGCTGTCGGGACTTGGTTGCACGGTGGGCAGATTGACGAACTGATCGTTGGCGTCACCGCCGTTCACGCTGAAATTGTTGGAACGCCCGCGACCGCCATTGACCGACACTGATCCGGCCTTGTCACTGCCGTAGACAATCTGATTTCCTGTTCCTACCGTGGACATCACACCCGGTTGCAGTTGAAGAAACTGATAGGTATCACGTGCGTTGAGGGGGAGTTGGCTGATAGCTCGGTCTCCCACGACTGCTCCCAGCTGCGTGCTCGTAGTCTCGACCAGCGGCGCCTCCGAGGTCACGTCGACAATTTCCTGTGTGGCCCCTACTTGCATCGTCGTGTTGAGCGTGATTACCTGGTTGATGTCCAGATTCACGGCGCGACGAACATTCTTTTTGAAGCCTGAGACATCGAATTCAACCCGGTAGCTGCCCACCGGAACTTCCAGAAACTGATAATCTCCGCTCTCATTCGTCGTTGTGTCACGAGTGACGCCGGTCGCTTCATTCACCAAGGTCACTTTGACATTGGACAAGACGGCGCCCCCTGGGTCGGCCACCCGTCCGACAATTCGCCCGGTAGTGCCCTGGGCCGAGAGCAGAGTTGGAAGGGACAGGCAAACGGCAACCACACCAAGGCAAACTACGAACCAGCAGGCTCGACGTGACCGCATGGGACCTCCGAGGATCCGGGAGAATGTTGGGATTCTGTTGAAAAGCTAAAGCTTGTTTCCCGCAACAACCTTGCTATAATCCCGCAAGGTTAGAGAAGTGACATGGGGCCTGTCAAGCAGAAAAAAATGCGTTGCGGCCATAGGAATTTCTAATGAAAGACTAATTTGCACTGACTCGCAGTCTCCTGAAATCCCATGGCTGAACCTTACTTGAAAATCGGAGACGTCGCCAGAAAGGTGGGGGTCTCTCCCTCGGTGATTCGGTCGTGGGAAAGTCTGGGGCTGGCGCGGCCGCGGCGCACCGAGAGCAAGTATCGCCTTTATACTGCCGAAGACGTCAAGCTGCTGAAACGCGCGCGTTTCCTGCGCAAAGTGCGCGGATTGAACGCCGCAGCGATCGTGCAATTGTTGAAGCGTGAAGGCAAACTGCGTCCCGCAGCGGACGGGAATGCAGGTGCCATCGGCGGACATCTGCGCCAGTTGCGTGCCAAACGCAAACTCTCTTTAGCTCAGGTGGCACAAAACGTTGGCATCTCTGTAGGATTTCTCAGCGCCATGGAGCGGTCGCAGATGAGCGGCTCGGTGGGGACTCTGCGCAAACTCGCCCGCTTTTATAAAACGAACATTCTGGATTTCTTCGATGCCAGCGGAGCGAACAGTCGCCAAGTCCGCCCCACCGAGCGCAAAGTGCTCGAAGCCGGTGCGGGTGTGCGCATGGAATTGCTTGCCTGGGGCAATACCGTCATGGAGCCGCACTTGTTTCGCATTGCCCCGGAAGCCGGCAGCGGTGATCCTTATTCGCACGAGGGAGAAGAGTTCATCTATGTCTTGCGGGGAGATCTGGAGATCACTGTGGACGGTGAGGAATACCGTCTGAAATCCGGCGACAGCTTTTATTTCGAAAGTGCGACACCGCATCGGTGGAAGAACCCTGGCCGCAAGGAAACTCTGGTGTTGTGGGTAAATACTCCTCCCACGTTCTAAGCAGCTTGAAACTCACGGAGGACCGAATGAATTGGCAACGTGCAGCGCGCTTGTTCCCCCCGCTGCTGCTGGTCTTGTTAGTGGGAGCGTGTTCCCGAAGAACTCCAGCTCTCAACCTTCTCGTCTGGGAGGGTTATGCCGATCCCTCCTTCGTCAAATCGTTTGAGGAAGAGAACCACTGCAAGGTCTCTGCGTCCTATATGGGTTCTAGCGACGAGCTCATGGCTAAGCTGCGCGGAGGGAGTGCCGGAAATTATGATGTGATTTCTCCCTCCAGCGATGTGGCAACATCCATTGCAACATCGCAATTGGCGGCTCCGCTGGATCTTTCAAAACTCCCGAGCTACAACCTGCTCTCGGCCCAGCTGATTTCCCTGCCTCTGGTGCGCTCCGACGGACACATATACGGCGTTCCTTTCATGTGGGGACCCGATCCCATTATTTACGACACCAGTGCTTTCGCGCAGCCGCCAGATTCGTGGAATCTATTCTGGAATCCAAAATACAAGGGCAAGGTTTCGGTCTGGGATGATCTCTCGACCGTCTACATGGCGGCGCAAGTTCTCGGCTACGACAAGCCGGATCCCTCGCATCTTTACAACCTGAGCGATCAGGAGCTAGAAGCAGTGAAAAAAAAACTGCTTGAGTTGAAACCAAACGTGCGAAAGATGTGGTCCACCGGCGGCGAGTTAACGAACCTGTTCGAGAATCATGAAATTGTGATGGCGATGGGGTGGCCCCTGAATACCGCTGACTTGAAGAAGGCAGGATTCCCCGCGGGTGAAACCATTCCGAAAGAAAACACCACCGGATGGATCGATCATCTGATGATCACGGCGGGCAGCGAAAACAAGGAGTTGGCACACAAGTTCCTGGAGTACATGATTCAGGCCAAGACCCAGAAACTGGTTACGGACAAGACCCATTATGTACCCGCGAATCCACAGGCTGCTCAGTTCATGAGCCCGGATGAGATCAAGAGTCTTCACCTTGATGATGTTGAGAACTACCAGAAAAGGATCTATTTCTGGCAGAATGTCCCGCGCCGTGCCAAGTACACTGAGGTCTGGAACGACGTGAAAGCGACGCAGTAAGGGCTATGTCGACCAGCAGTACCATCTGACCCCCCATGCCCACTCTCGAGGATCCCTTGCCGCCAGAGATTGCGAATGCGCGCAGCGGCACAAAGTCAGCTCTGCTTTCTATCCGGAATGTGGCGAAGAGCTTCGGTCGGAATGTCGTCCTGCGGAATGTTTCGCTCGAGGTAGCGGAAGGTGAATTCCTGACGATTCTCGGCGAAAGCGGATCGGGAAAGACGACTCTGCTGCGCCTCATCGCCGGTTTCGAGAATTTGACTTCCGGTGAAGTGTGGATGGGCTCCGAAAGACTACATGAGCAGCCACCCTATCGGCGCCGTGTAAACACCGTCTTCCAAAACTATGCACTTTTTCCTCACTTGACCGTCGAGCAAAACGTCGCATACGGACTGCGGGTCGCTCAGCGACCTGAAGGGGAGATCGCACAAAGAGTGGGTGACGCACTCGACAAAGTGAAGATGACTGCATATGCGAAGTCGAAGCCGTCGAAGATCAGCGGCGGCCAGCAACAACGTGTCGCGCTGGCTCGCGCTCTCGTGAACCGGCCCCGATTGTTGCTGCTCGATGAACCGCTCTCCGCTCTTGACGCCAACTTGCGGCGGCAAATGCAGGTCGAACTCAAATCACTGCAACGTGAAGTGGGAATTGCATTCATATTTGTGACGCACGATCAGGAAGAAGCCATGATTATGTCGGACCGCATCGCTTTATTGCGATCGGGAGAACTGGAGCAGGTAGCCACGCCGCGGGAAATCTATTCGCGTCCCGCTACCGCCTACGTTGCCCAGTTCATCGGCCATACGAATTTGCTCAAAGCCGAGGTGGGAGGAGGGGTGGCCCATTGCAGCGACATGTCGTGGAGCACTGAATTTCCCGACGGCTCGCTTCTGCTTTCGCTGCGTCCCGAACACATTCGCCTCGCCGGCCCGATTTCCAAACCCGGGTCAATTCGAGTGCGCGGACGACTGCTGCACCAGGCTTTTCACGGGGCCACGGAATTGATTCGTGTTCAAGTTGGCGAGGCGCTTGTCCTGACGGTGAGTGCGGCGGCAGGAAGCAGGCTGCAGAACGAACTGGATCTCGAATTCTCGCCCAGTGATGCGGTGCCGGTTCGCGAGACTCCCGAGAGGATTTGAATGTTCTCCCGCGCATACAGGATGGTAGTGACCGCGCCTCCGCTGCTCTGGGTGGCGGCGTTTCTGCTCCTTCCCTACCTGCTGATGTTCTGCTACAGCTTCTGGTCGGTCTCGTCGGCGCAGGTAATTGTTTATTCCTGGAATCTGGAGAACTACAAGGAACTGCTGCAAAAACCTGTGTACTGGCAGACTCTCCTGCGCTCCATGTGGATCGCAGCGCGGGTGACGCTGTTCTCACTGGCTCTGGGATATCCCTTGGCCTATTTCCTTTCGTTTTACGCTGCCACGCGCAAGGACCTGCTGTATCAAACAATCATTATTCCGCTCTGGGTCAGCTACCTCGTGCGGGCATATGCATGGAAGACCATCCTCGGCTCTGATGGAGTGCTCAACACCCTTTTGCAGTACGTGCACCTCACGAGCCATCCGCTGGAGTTCCTGCTCTACAGCCCGTTTGCGGTAGTACTCACGCTGACGCATATCTATACGCCGTTCACAATCCTGCCGATCTATGCTGCTCTCGAGCACATCCCACGCAACCTGGTCGAGGCTTCGCATGACCTTGGGGCGACACCGGCACAAACTTTCTGGAGAATCATTTTCCCTCTCTCCATTCCAGGACTGGTCGCTGGCGCGACATTTGCATTTGTACTCAGCCTTGGCGATTTTCTGGCTCCTTCGCTCCTGGGCGGGCCCAGCGGAATCATGATCTCCAACATCGTCGTGAGCCTGTTCGGCGCAGCTTACAACTGGCCGTTAGGAGCAGCAATCTCGCTGGGAATGCTCCTGGTTGTAGTCAGCTTGCTATTTCTGTCGGAGCGGTTAGAAAAGAAGTGGAGCTTCTCGTGAGCGCTGCCAAGCCCCGGAGTGCTGGCTCAAGATTGCTGCTGCTGCACGTGGCCCTGGTTTTTGCGTTTCTTTATCTCCCAATCGGCGTGCTCATCCTTTATTCATTCAATCTACAAGGGGTGGGAGGCTTTCCGCCTCACCACCTCACTTTCGATTGGTATCGCATCCTGTTCACCGACGGGGCGATCTGGGATTCGGTGCTCAACAGCTTGCAAGTCGCTTTTGCGGCAATGGCGATTTCTCTGACTTTTGGAATTCCGGCTGCATTAGCGCTGGATCGTGCGCATTTTCCCGGGAAGGCGCTGTTTCGCAGACTAGTTCTGCTACCACTGATTCTGCCCGGCATCATTACCGGGCTGTCGCTTCTAATGCTGTTCAATCTGAGCGGCACACGGCTCGGCCTGATCACAATTGTCT
>JBKOUZ010000154.1:0-6225 GCA_046723715.1 Acidobacteriota bacterium
CGAACGCCTATGACACTACCTGCGATCGCTCAGCCTCCTGGGTTCGAACGGTGCGCCATGGCGGCCGGCGCCTCAAAGAAGAAAACCCTGTTGCCCTCCTTGGCGGGATCGCGGGTACGGCATTCGCACTGGGGATCGCAGTTCGCATTTGGAGGTCAAGCCGCTAATGCCTGCGACTGAAAACAACGGCCGAAGCCTAATGGGAATCCTGGGCGAAATGAAAGGCCAACTGCAGGAATTGGTTCAGACCCGCGTTGAGTTGTTGAGACGCGAGATGCAGGAGAAAGCCGCGACGCTTAAAGCCGCGATTCCGCTCGCGGTAGCCGGAGGCTTATTCCTTGCGACTGCTTTCCTGGTATTTTCGCTGGCTCTGGCAGCTTTGATCGCAGCGGCATTCCCGGATAATCCTTACCGATGGTTTTTCGGATGCCTGGCAGTTGCCGTTCTCTGGTCGGTTGTTGGTGTCGGCTCGCTGTTAGCCCTAAAGCGACGTCTCAGCAAGCAAACCATGAGGCCGCAAAAAACGATTGAAGTTCTCAGCGCTGACAAAGCCTGGTTGCAAAATGAAGCGAGGAACGATTATGAGCGCGTCTCCCAGCCCCGAACGTTTGGAAATTCGAGCTCTCCAGCAGCGTGAGCGCATTCACCGCACCGCCTTGGAATTGATCTCCAAGGTGGATGATGCCAAACAACGCCTCACCCTTTCCTACAACGTACGTGCACATTTTGCGGTCACATCGTTGATTGCCGTTTCGGTTTGCTTCCTATGCGGGTATGCGGTCGCGGGTATGTTCACGGAGCGGTAAGCCCTACCCTGGTGAGCACCGAGGCCCAGCCCTCTTCGGCAGCGATATATCAGCCTCTGCCAGTCTTTTTCTCTGGCCGGTTCGCTGCCGCATCGGCTACCATCTGAATCCAAGACGCAAAATTGCCTGTTCTTCCCCAACTCTTATGCGATGCCCTCGTAGAACTTCCCGCGAATTTGTGTGTTCGGCTTTCATCCTGCTGCTTGCGACGGCAGCCCTGGCGAAAACTGCCGGCTACGTCGTGGTGGTTCCGGTGGCGAACATGTATTCCGGGCCCAGCGACAAGACCGACGTAGTCTCGCAAGCGATTTACGGCAGTAACGTGGCCCTAGTGGTTGCTCGGGGAGAGTGGTCGCGAATTCAGACTTCCGATCACTACAAGGGCTGGGTGCCGAGCCGTCACGTCAGAATACTGCTTACCGGGAGTGGTTATGCAACGGCGGGCCCGACTGTGCAGGTTGAAAGCCTGTTCGCGAACATTTATGCCGAACCCGACTTCGCCAAACACAAACCGCTCCTCACTCTTCCCTTTGAAACCCGCTTGGAAGCCGTCCCAGACGCCAAGTTGAAAGATGGGAAGCCTGCTCCGGAGGGCTGGATCCAGGTGCATTTGCCTGACCTGCGAAGCGCCTGGGTACAGATGGGCGATGTAGTGTCTGACCCCAAGCTGTTGTCGATTCCGGAATCCATCGCACTGGCGAAACGCTTTCTCGGGATCCCTTATCTGTGGGGAGGGCGTTCGAGCTTCGGATTTGACTGTTCCGGATTTACCCAGATGCTGATGCGCGCTCGTGGAATCAACCTGCCGCGTGATGCCGATCAGCAAGCGGCGTGGACCGGAGTTACTGCTATCGAACGCAAGCATCTGCAACCCGGCGACCTGCTCTTTTTCGGTTCTTCCTCAAAAAAGATCACGCACACGGGTATGTACATCGGCGACGGGCAGTTTATTCACGACAGCACGAACGATCATCCCGTGGTGCAGATCAGTCGACTTGATGCCGAGCCGTGGACCAAGCTGCTGGTCGCATGCCGCCGCGCCAAGTGAGCCTTGCCTCGAGATTTTTCCTTACAAGCAAAAATCCCCCGCTTTCCGCGGGAGGCATGCGCGAGAAAGCGGGGGTCCCCTTGCCCAACCTCTATCTAACCGCTTCGCCCGGAAGCTGCCGCGCGCGCTTGCTCCGGCTCGGATAAGGCAGGTTTGTCCGATCCGGCCGCCGCCACTCCTTGTGGCTGTTTGCCGCAAAGCTCGATTACTTCCGCAATACGCTGGAGCTCATGCTGCATAGCCATCTGCCAATTGCGGAGCGATTCCTTTTCCTGTCCAATCACATCGCGATTGTGCTCAATGCGTTCGGCATAGTGCGCCCGGACTCGCTCCATCTCCTGCTCGATCTGGCTGTTCTCACGAGTTTTGGCAGCCTCGAACTCTTCCAGTTGTTTCTTCTTACTTGATTCATAAGAGTTCAATGCCTCCTGCCGGCGCGTGGCGTCGCAAAGAACCTGCTCCACCGAACTGCCGGCTGCATCGAGCGCCATCAACACCGATGCGCGCTTGACCTCTTTCGACAGGTCGCGGATGCGCTGGCTGTTCAGCATCTCGACCACTTTCGGAATGCCATAGCCCGAAGCGGGGTTCATGATTCCTGCCGCATGATAGATGTCGTCATAGGAAAGCATCTCTTGCGGTCGGGCGCTACCGGTTCCGGCTACAGGTGGGAGTGGCTTGTTCACGAGAACCTCCTTGGGGTTGGCGGGTTGGGGCCGATCCTGCTCCTTGGCGCGACGCCAGAAGTTGGGAAAGAGGCTTTTCGGTTGCATATCTTTCCTTTCGAGGCGAGGGAACGCGCCTGAATTGTCAGAAGTACTGCGAGACTCGGAAGATTGCATGTGCGTGCCTGCCACGGCAGAATTCCTAATCACCGGGACTGCCTCTGGAGAAGCAATCCGGGACCGTGTTCCTTGCCCAGCTTGCCGACCAACCGGGCTCGCCGCGTCCGTGCTCTGACACTCTCGGCGCGTACGTTCAGCCTGCAATGCCCTTAGAAGTGGATGATCTGTCGTCGCCTCTGCTGCTTTGGTTTGGATTCCATTGCTGGCCGTGATTCGGGATTTGCCCGTCGAGCCACCCGATGATGCAAGCCGGGTAGCCGGCTCGCGTCTTACACCGACGAGGAAGTCGCGCCCGTCCTGGCGGCAGTTCCTGGCCACTGCTGCGAATTGCTCCCGGTGCCAACGGATTGTGACCACCGACCCCACCGCCAGCGGACTCCTGAGCCGAATGCACGCACCCGATGCCGACGTGTCTTCGCGTCGCCGGCGCACGGCACGGAGCTCCTGTCGGATCCTGCCAGCAGATCTCAGCCACCGCCCACATCAGCATGCGCGATTCGATGTCACGCCCGTCCATGCCATGTGTATCGGCCAAAGTGGCGAACAGTTTAGTTACCCCTGGAGTTGGCCCGGAACATACCAGCCGCAGTGCTGTCGCGAGCCGCTAGGCCTCGACTGCCTGGCTAAGAACGCTTGTGGAATAGCTGCATCAGCCCGGATGCGGGCAGGTCCGGAGACAGAAAGTGCGCTTCGAGGCCTGCATTCCGCGCCAACATTTCTGCAGCCAGATACCCGCTGCGCACTGCGCCTTCCATGGTGGCTGGCCAACCGGTCGCGGTCCAGTCTCCCGCGAGAAAGACGCGCGGCCACCCGGTCATGGGCGTCGGCCGATACGCATCAATGCCCGGTCGTGGTGAGTAGGTTGCATTCACTTCTTTGATGACGGTGGATTTCAAGAGATTGGCGCCCCTGGCCGCGGGAAAAAATTCGCGAACTTCAGCCAGCGCAAGGTCCACAATCTCCGGCCGTGATTTGTCGATTAACGATTTCGACGCACTGACCACAAGTTCGATGTAACTACCCGCGGAAGTCCCGTTGCCAGCTCGCGCGCGAACGGGCTGCAGCCGGGACTTATGAAACATCCATTGAATCGTGCGGTCGAGCAGTACGGCATGGTCGAGATCCGAAATTTGGCGGTCGAACCACAGGTGAATGCCGGTGATCGGCGAGTTTGCAAAATGTGAAATCTTCTCGCGGATCGGGGAACTCTCCGGCGCATTTGGCAGAACGCGATCGAGCGCATCGAAGGGAAGCGCGAGCACAAGATAATCGAACGCTTCATCGGAAGCTTCAAGGCCTGCCCGCGCTCGCAGTCGAATCTTGGAGGCATCCGCCGAGAAGCTCTCGAGCGGGCATCGGAAGCGTAACACTCCCCCGCGTGCGCGCACGTACTCCCCGGCAGCGTTGTACAGATCGGTCAGAGGGAGCGCCGGCACGCCCATCTGCCGCGCCGCGGGAGACTTCATCGACTCCCGCACCACCTGCGCTGCGGCAGAAACCGAAATGCGGTCCAGGTCCTCACTCAACGCGCTGATCAGGATGGGATGCCAGAATCGGGCAACCGCGTTCCTGGTCTGCCCGTGGCGATCCAGCCATTCCTGAAAAGACTTGCCTGTATCCTGCTGTACCGTCAACGTAAGCGGAACCAGCGCGCGAGCGATCGCGAGTTTGTCGGTGCTGCTGAGAAAGGGAAACGCAAAGAACGAAGGGGCCGTATGTGCCGGGGCCGGCAGGAACGACGACTTCATTGTGGAGGTCCGCCCGCCCGGTTCGATGAATGTCAAGCGGTCGTACCAGCGAATCTGGCCGGCCATCCCGATCCGCTCATAAAACTCCACCAGATTCGTGCACACCCGAAACAGGACGTGCTGACAGTTGTCTACGACCTCGCCGGTTCCGGGATGCTCGTAAGAAGACGCGCGCCCTCCGAGAAAAGGGCGCTTCTCCAGGATGGTGACGCGAAATCCGGCATCGGATAAAGCGCAGGCCGCTGCCAGTCCGGCGAGACCGCCTCCGGCGATGGCAACGCTAGCTTGAGATGGGTTCTGCGTCATCAAATGGAAGCTCGCGGAGAACTTCCCCGGTCATGTCAGGCGTTTAAGGAAGCCTTTTCCGAGGACCCGCAGTTTCTCCGTCGTGCTCAACGCGACTTTGGACGCGAAGACGTCGTACTGTTTCTCTGCAATTCTTTCCAGCAAGCCGCGATAAATTGTGATCAGGACCCACAACGCTGGCCGGCTGTCTTCGGAAACGTAAGGGATCAATTGATCTCCAGCCGCGTAGAATTCCCGTGCCCGATCCGCCTCGAATGCCAGCAGGGGGCGGAAGCGCGCCGGATCCACCGTTCCCGCCAGTTCCGAAGCCGACAGGCCAAACTTTGCCAGGTCCTCTTCCGGCAAATAGACGCGGCCCATTGCAGCGTCTTCCTTTACATCGCGGATTATGTTCGTCATTTGAAATGCGAGCCCGCAGCTTTCCGCCAATTCCTCGGCGGCTGGATCGCGGTAGCCGAACACGTGAATGCAGACCAGACCCACAACCGAAGCGACGCGGTAGCAATAAACGCGCAGGTCCTCGAACGTCTTGTATTGAACCGTCAGGCCTGGACTATCAGGACTTTGAACCCCGGCTTCACTCTCTTCGACGTCCATTGCAGTGCCATGAGCAAGTTCGTCGAGCAGCCCCGCTGGGATGGCATAACGTCTTTGGGCATCGGTGAGCGCGAGCAGAATGGCATCGTCCGTGGGCTGTCCCTGCTGCGCATGATGAAGTTCGTCCAGCCAAATCTCCAGTTTGTGGCGCCGCTCCGTCAGGCTTAAGGATGGATCGTCCGTGATGTCGTCGCAGCGCCGCATAAAGGCGTACACGGCGCACAGCGCTTCCCGCTTGCGGCGGGGCAGGACGAGAAATGCGTAATAGAAATTCTTCGCCGCTGTCCGCGTGATGCCTTTGCATACCGAATAAGCCATCACCAGCTGCGGCGGCGCCGGGGTCCACGGCACGGGGACCGGCTGTGTGCCTGCGCTCATCGCGACACCCCCAGCGACATCCTGAACACTTTCGCCATTGCTGCCCGTGCAACCAGTGCCAACTTGCGTGATTTCGAGATTGCAGGACGATTTCCTAGCACCGCAAAATCCTGCTGCTCGATCGCGTTCAGGATCTCGAGCCCGCCGCGGCTGAAAAGATCAAGATCGATCGCCAGCTCGCGATTCACCTTGCCTATGAGCGGCAGTCCTTGATGGAACCAATCGCGGGCACGTTCGACTTCAAACTTCATCATCTCGCAAAAGGCCGGCGTGTTTTTTTGTTGCGCGATCTCGCTTTCTGCAACACGGAAGCGGCGCAGATCTTCGAGCGGCAGATAGATGCGGCCCTTGGCGTAATCCACGCTGATATCCTGCCAGAAATTCGCCAACTGCAGGGCGGTGCAGGTGAAATTGGAAAGCTGTTGCCTTTCGGCGTCGCGGTAGCCGCAGAGGTAAAGCACAAGATGACCCACCGGGTTGGCGGAGTAGTGGCAGTA
>JBKOUZ010000253.1:0-4946 GCA_046723715.1 Acidobacteriota bacterium
GCATCGTCTGACCCAGGTGGGACGGGCGCTGCACGAGTTGGGGGTGCAGATGATTCCGGCCTACTCGCCTCAAGCGCGGGGACGCAGCGAGAGCAACTTCTGGACTTGGCAGGGCCGCTTGCCGCAGGAACTCAGACTGCACCAGATGGCGAGTGTGGAAGCCGCCAATGGATTTCTGCGGGAGCACTACATCGCCGAGTTCAACCAGCGATTTCAGAGGGCAGCGGCACAGCGGGGAAGCACATTTTTGCCTTGCCGTCGGCGGGATCTGAACTTGATCTTCTCGCTGCAGTTCGAGCGCACGGTGAATCGCGACAACACGGTGAGCTTTCAGAATCTCAGCTTGCAGAGTGAGCGGGTACGCAGGAGAGCGTCCTTGGCGGGCTGCCAGGCGGCGGTGCATCAACATCTGGATGGAACCCTGAGCCTCACGTACGGACCGCATCGTCTGGGACGGTACACGGCGCAGGGCACGGCACTGACGACGACGGAGATGCCGGCGCGACGGGCTGTGGAAAAAACGCGAGGTGGAAAAGTCATAAAGCCGACTTTCCCACAGCCCCGACTGCTGCGGGTTAACTCTAGAACCGGACATATCGTGTGCTAAGAAAAGCGGACATTTTAACTTGCTAGCGACAGTTTGACCTGACACTACTTGACACTGAAGGGATTCTCGAACACAATTCCCTCTGCTTGAGACAGGCTGCAAAATCAAGAAGCAGCCCGGCAGCATCCCCCAGACTCAAGCGTTCAGCGTTCCATGTAGGTCGCCGTCCGGGCCCAGCCCGCAACCTTGGGCGCTATTCCGATTTGGGAGAATCCTCGTATGAGTCACCGTAGGTGTGTCGTCGCGGTTTCAATTCTGGTACTCGCAAGCTCGTTCACATTGACGCGCGGAGCAGGCACGACCATCAAAAACCTACAGCCGTTCACCGATCCTAGTGGGGCGCTCGAGACCTACAGCACTCAGGGGTCGCTAGATATTTCCAACCCGTTTTTTCATTCGCTCGGTACTAACGGAAGAAGTTGCTCCAGTTGCCATGCTCCGAGTGATGGCTGGAGCGTTTCGGCAGCGCATTTACAGGATCGTTTTCAAGCAACCCACGGGCTAGATCCGATCTTTCAGGCCGTCGATGGCGCGGATTGTCCCAGTGCCGATGTTTCAAACCCCTCGGCCTATGGGCTTCTACTCAACAAAGGGCTGATCCGGATGTCATTGCCCGTTCCGGCCGGTGCTGAATTCACGGTGGTGATCAATAACGATCCATACAGTTGCCCCGAAACAACTACGAGCAGCCTGGCGCTACACCGCAGACCGTTACCATCCGCAAACCTGCCCTTCCTCTCAGCCATTATGTGGGATGGTCGCGAGTCTAGCTTGACGACCCAGGCGAGAAACGCCACGATCGTACATAGCAAGCCGGCGCAAGCTCCGACCGATGCTGAATTGCAGCCAATCGTGAGCTTTGAGACCTCCCTGTTTACCGCGCAGGCTACGGACAATCTGGCGGGTAGCCTTACCGCGAAAGGTGCGCAGGGCGGGCCGAAAGCTCTATCGCAGCAAACCTTTTCCCCTGGTATCAATCCCGACGGAATCGATGTCTTTACGATCTACTCTCGCTGGGAAGGACTGGGCGGATCGACCAAAGCCGCTCAACAGGGGTCCATCGCGCGCGGAGAGATGCTGTTCGACAATCGTCCAATCAGAATAAACGGCGTTGCAGGATTTAACGATGTGAGGGGAGAGGAGACCGTCAATGGCACTTGCGGTACATGCCATAACGCTCCGAATGTGGGAAGCAGCTCGAACTTCGCCATGATGAACATCGGTACGAGTTCTCCGAAATCTGATCTTCCCGCCTATTTGTTGCAGTGCACGGACGGCACGCAGGTAGTCAGCTCAGATCCGGGAAGAGCCATGGTCACCGGCAAGTGTGCTGATATCGGGAAGTTCAAAGTTCCAAGCATGCGCGGCCTGGCGGCGCGCGCTCCATATTTTCACGACGGTTCAGCCCGCGACCTTCGCGAGGTGATAGATTTCTACGATCAACGTTTTGGCATGCTCCTGACAGAAGAAGAAAAATCCGACCTGATGGCTTTCATGAATTCGCTGTGACATTCATGATGTGCTTGCAACGACTGATGTAACCAGGCTGGACGAGTTCTATACTTGCCACATTGCGGAAACAGTAAGAACTGACCCAAATCCTCGAATTCCTAACTCGTCACAGGGTCGAAGCATCCTTGCGTATGTGTTGATGACGGTCGTCAATGCGAAATCATTGACGTTGAAAGGCGGATAGGGGCGTAGGAACTTTAACTCAGCGGCCGGCTTTGGCGCGAAGCGGAAGCGTATTTCTCTGCTGACCGATCAGCGGGGAAATGTTTACATAAAATAGCACCTTCCACCTGGATTGACCCGTGGCTCCGCCCAGCGCAATGCCTGCACCAGGCTATCGACCTGATCGTCATACCGTCCGTTCGGAAAGGTCAACAATTCGTTGATGAACGCCTCCACCCAGCCGTTGTGCGACTTCAGGTTGCAAACATAAACACGTCCAGCCAGAAAAAGGTCCAATACCAAAGAGGCGCGTTCGACCTTGTCCAGTTTGGCTTTGTGGTCAAAACAGCGCATCTGGGCTTTCCTCATGTACTGGATCAGTGAAATACCACTGCCGGCGAATTCGACAATAAAGGTCACGTCACCCCGGAGACGGTCGATATAGGATAATGCCTTGCTTTTCAGCGTTTCGTAATCCCAGCGGCCGCGCTTAACATCGAGAACAAAGTGGCCGTCTCTGTGGGAATAGCCCACCGTGAGCGCAGAATAGTCTGCCGTTTCCGACGTTGACAAGGCAGAGTCGATGCTGACCCACCACTGGCCGTCTGGTTTAATCTTGGGAAAGTGATCGATGATCTGAATATATTTCCGCTTGATCAATCCGCCGCTCGGTGTCTCCGGGCTTTGCTGGTATTGCGATACAAAGTTGTACGTACCGATCTGGTCGCGGATCCGTTCCAGGGTATTCAGATCCTCGTACTCGGCATGCAGAGGTTCACCATCTTTGCGGTAATAGGTGTCCGTAGCACTGACTGGAATGAACCCATCGCCGGTGGCAATTGCTGGGAAGGAGAGTTTTTTGAAGCCGCCGCTCTCCTGTGCAAACCCTGTCAGATCATTGACGTGCAGGCGCTGCATTACAATGATCATCACGCTGCGTTTCTTGTCATCCAGCCGGCTGAACAGGGTGCTCTGGAACCAGTCGTTGGTTTTTTTGCGCGTGCTGTCCGAATTCGCCTCTTCGGGCTTGATCGGGTCGTCGATGATAATGAAATCACCCCCGCAGAAGCCACTGAGCACTTCGTGTCGCAGTTTCCGCCGATTCCGAAACTCGGGTTCGCTACGTGAAATTGGCACCATCCTCCGGAGTTGTAGCACTCTAGCATATCGACTTCGTGATAGCCCCCATTGGAGGTGCTATCTCCAATGTTGGGGCAGCTAGTGCTGCCATCGGTCGGGCTGACGTTGCTCGTAGTGTCGCCGCTAGACTTGTTACTGGTTCTGACAGTTCTTGGAAAGCATCCAGATAGCAGGCCAGGTTTTCGTATTCGTTGGCGGCACTTTGGCACGGAAGATCACCGTGCCGTACGTGAAATTTAATGTATTCCACTGCAAGTCTCCTGTGGAACGGAAACGAACTGGGCGGCTCACGTACAGCGCCATCTTGATTCCATCCACCGCAGGTAGCCGCTCGGGAGGAAGTGGTGATGACCAACTCTCCCTGTGCCGCTGACGACTGCGTGATGGCGCTTGGCAGATTGCATTCTGTTTCATTTTGCCCATACTCGCCGTGACGCGAAATCACCGTCCAAGCATTCGGATCGTTCGCGCCATTCACCATCGCAGTATTCAGTTGACCGGCACCGATGACTTGGCAAGTTGACGAGGTCCAATTCAACGTGTCACCACAACCATTTTGCGCGTTAGCCAGTGCGCATAAGGCGGACCCCAGGAAGAACAACGCAATAATTCGTTCTGGTTTCACAGCTTGTACCTCCGGTCTATAACCAACGCGGACCACCTCGTTCGACCGAACTCCCAGACACTTCGCGGACTATAGACGCGATGGCGCAAATCCTTGCAGATTGTAAGAAGTCCTTTGCGGCCGCCCAGGTCGCAAACATTAGCAGTACAATCCTTGCGGTAGGAAAGAAGCTCGTTTGGCAAACTCGAAGACTCGATGGTTAATGTGGCCTTAAAATTGCCCCGAAAAACGGGGGCGGCTGCCGGCGTACAGGGGAGGGAGAGCGCAACCAGCCAGACTGTTAAGGTCTGACGGCCACGCCTCAACAGCACGCCCCCTAAATCCGGAATATACACCCGCGCCTCATGACGTCATAGTTGTTTGTTCTTTGCTAATTACATTCTGTGACGTGATCATCGACGTGGGGATAGCCGTATAGCATTTTGCCCACGAAGAAGTCTACAGTTGTACGTCTTCTTATAAGCGGACCATCTTCGGGGGAGGGCGGTTCCGCTTCGTGTCGCTGCCTTAAACCGCCACCGATCGGATCCGGATCCGTTTCACCACGCGTTTGAGAGATCTTTCATTTCTCCGTGCGCTTTCACTTTTCACCAATTCTATAAAGCCCACCTCAGGATGGCAGAGTCGCAGTTTAGGTCCACAAATAACACAAACTCAACGACTGCGAAGGTTTGACGATCTCCGAATCGTGACTACCGAAAAAATTCTATACCGGAGTAGAGCAGGAATTTTCCCAAACGGTTCAGAACTTGTCTGTATTCTCGGTTGAGACTGTTAAGAGCCTTGGTCCTGAGCGCGCAATTCAGAAAGAACGGAAATGTCGGACGATCATCTGCTCATGGCTCGTGACAACTCCGGCGAATCGCTCACCACTCCGTTCGTGCGGTGCACAATTTGGCC
>JBKOUZ010000018.1:0-137399 GCA_046723715.1 Acidobacteriota bacterium
GTCGATCCAACGCAGGGATGTTGGGGATCACCGCAGTTGCCAGAGGACTCCAGAGCGGATCGGTGGAGGGGATGATGTTGCCTGGGTATCCGTCGCGCACGGGCAAGCAATTTGGGTTCGAGATCGGGCAGGACGGACCACCTACGAACCTAGTCGTCGCAGGATTGAAGATTTCTCCTTGGTAAATAGGTCTTAGCAGTGCGTAATTGCCGAGGATAACGCTCGTATCCAACAACTCACTGAAATCTCCACGGCGCTGTGCATCGGTCGGCAGCGTGTTCACGAAGCCAGTGTTGACCGTACTGTGGTAGTCCAATCCGTCTAGATTGAAGAACCAGAACGTCTGTTTCAGTTTCGGAATCGGGCCGCCGAGCGCGAATCCCCAATTATTTTGACCAAGAGGAAGGGTTTTACCCAATCCTCCTGCCTGCAGCACCGGGCCGAGGAAGTAGTTCGAAGCATCAAGTTTGTTGTTGGTATAGAAATCGTACAGATTTCCGTGCAACTTATTGGTGCCGGATTTCGTAGTGTACGTGATGAATCCGCCGCTCGTGTGTCCATACTGCGCTGAGAACGTGTTCTGAACCACCGTCATTTCACGGACTGACGGGTAGGGAATCGAACTCTCCTGCGTCTGTTGATGTCCCTCGGCGTAACCGAAGGCGGCGCCGTCAAACCAGTTTTCCGTAGCCATAGTCTGGCCGCCGTTCATGCGCGAGGTGAACTGGCTACCACGGAAAATTGCGTCACCGTTCGGCTGCATGGGCACATAGCCGGGCTGCAGTTGCAGCAGTGACTCGGCCAGTCGGATGTCAGCGCCCATCACAGCGGGAAGATCATGGTAGTAAGTCTCGCCAATCGTGTGCTGAACGGTGGCGGATTCGGTATTGACGAACTCGGTCGTGGATGCCTCGACTTGCACGGTCTCGCTGGTCGCGCCGATATCGAGTTTTGCATCGACCCGCACCGTTTGACCGCCGGTGAGCGAGTACCCTGCGCGGCTGAAGGTTTTGAACCCTTGCTTTTCGATGTCGACACGGTACCTGCCCAGGATGAGCGGAGGGGTGCTGTAATTCCCGGCGCTGTTTGAGCCCACGACCGTCTTTACGCCGGTCTGCTCATCTGTGATTGTGACTCGTGCATCCGGAACCGCTGCGCCACTGGCATCGGTAACTACGCCTGTAATTGTGGCTCGATCGGCAAGCTGCGCGAAGGCGTGCTCGTTGGCGAAGCAAACTAACGCGAGTAGCAGAGCGACAGCAGAAAGGAACCAGCGATTCATCACAGCGCCTCCCAGGTTCAAGGTAACAGGGCCCCCAATACACACGCTCGAGAAAACCTTTTCTCAGATGGGTGCATTTTTTACAATTCTCTGCTGTCACTGTCAAGGTAATTCTTTTCCACTAGCAAGAAATTTTCCGCACGCGGTTCGTTCACGGATAGATTCGCCATTACTTGAGCGAGAGCATTGAGACCAAAGCCCGGCGAAGGGGTCCGGTAAGTCTCTGTATGCACGGGGCATTAGCGCAATTTTCCGGAGATGAAGAAACTAGACGGATGCAGAAAAACGTTATTCTGGGTTATGTTTTAAAGAGTACAGGTGCGCTGATACGAGATCAGGAGCAACCTTGGCGACAGGACCTAGCTGGTTGGAGAACACCAGCCTTAAACATCGCCTTTCGGGGTGGTCCGGAAATCGTTTTCCCTGAGGAAAGGCGAGCCCCCTTAAAATTTCTGCTTGTTGATGATCCCAGCACCTTCCCGGATCACCACCAGTTGATTGGCCGCAACATTTGAAATCATCTCGGTATTGCCATTGCTCCAGCGGATGCTCAGGTTGGCTACCGTCTCGGTGCCCAGGCCGAAGTGCAAGCGGCGGTCGTTGACAGAATAGAAACTGCACTGCGCTGTCACCTCCTGCGATTGCTGCCGTTTGCCATATCGCGCAGTCACTCTCGAGCCAATGGCGCCGCGATTACTGCGAACTCCCACCAACAGGACTTTCAGCCAGTGGCCTCCTCCCGACAAGTCGTTGCGCAGCAAAGAGGGAGGCTCGTTCATATTCCAAATGAGGACGTCGATGTCGCCGTCATTATCGAAGTCGCCGAAAGCGCATCCACGGCTGGCGTGCGCATCGGCGACGCCCGGCCCGGCTTCGTCGATCAACTCTTCAAACCTGCCATCTCCCAAGTTACGAAACACCAGGCGTGGAGTGCGAAACGGGTACGCCGGCACCTTCTTTTCCACCTCGGGATAGACACTGCCTGTGGCCACAAAGAGATCGGGGAATCCGTCATTGTCCAGATCAACCATGCCGGCGCCCCATCCAACGTAGCGCGTCTCAACCCCCAATCCCGCATGAATCGTCACGTCGTCGAAGTTTCCTTTACCGTCATTGTGATAGAGGACGTTGGTATCGTCGGCGAAGTTTGTTTTGAAAACGTCGAGATGGCCATCCAGATCAATATCCCCTACAGCTACGCCCATGCCAGCTTGCTCCAGCCCGTCTTCACTAAGAGCAACTCCGCGTTCCAGGGCTTCCTCGCGGAATGTGCCGTCATGTTGATTGCGAAAGAGCCAGCTGGGAGTAGAGTCACACGCGACGTAGATATCGGGCCATCCATCGTTGTCGTAATCCGCTGCGACGGCGGTCATGGGATAGGATCCGGCCGCGGCGCCCACTCCACTCTGCTTGCTTACATCGGTAAAGGTGCCGTCACCGTTGTTATGAAAAAGCTGCACGAAACCCGTCGGCAGTCCGCGGGGACCGCAGTTCACGGCAACTCCCTTCCAGGTGCAGTCGGGATTTGTGCCCGGCTTGGGCAGTGCATCAAGAGTAGTGCTGAGGTAGTTGGCCACAAACAGATCGAGGTGTCCGTCGCGATCGTAGTCTACCCAGGTGCAACCCGAACCGTAACGAACCGCATTCTGGGCGAGCCCGGACTTCTTGGTCACATCCGAAAACGTGCCGTTTCCGTTGTTACGGTAAAGCACGTTGTGGCCGTAGTAGGTGATGAAGATGTCGTCAAAACCGTCGTTATCATAGTCGGCTACAGTTACGGCCGACGCCCATCCGGCTCGGGTCAGGCCTGACTTGGTGGTGACGTCGGTGAACGTGCCGTCTCGATTGTTCTTGTAAAGCCGATTGGTGACACCGGGCGGATTACCTTCGAGTTTGGTGCCGTTCAAGATGAATAAATCCATCCAGCCATCGTTGTCGTAATCGATGAAGGCAACTCCCGCTCCAACCACCTCGACGATGTAGTCTTTTGTGTTTAGGCCGCCGTAGACGATCGGCTCGATCAATCCCGCCTGCTTGGCAATGTCAGTAAAGCGCGCGAGAAATGGACGGCCGGACGGCTTGCCACGGGGTTGCGGCTTCACGCCGCGAGAAGATATGCCCTGCCCAAATGCGGAAGGAACCAAGAGGGAAGCACCCGCGGCGCTTGCGATCCTGAACACCAGTTCCCGGCGAGTAATCATTGGCTGGGTTCGACGGCTTTGAGATATTGGCCGCCCTTCACGTTCTCAAACTTCTGTACCACTGCAGACGGCCAACGAATTTCAATCACTCTTGCGGTGGAATCTTTACCCAGTCCTGCGAGCACGCGTTTATCGCTGGCAGAAAGATAGCCCACGGCCGTATTCACGGTAAAGTACTGCGTCAGGCCGGAGGCCGATACAATTTTGATTCGTGCTCCGATACCGTCGCGGTTGGACTTGGTGCCCACAGGCTGAATTCCGATCCAATTATTGCGATCTCCGCCATCGTTTCGCAGCACATAAGCTTTCTGTCCGAGATTGCTCACAATTACATCTATATCGCCGTCGTTATCGATATCGCCAAAGGCGGCACCGCGACCTGCCCAGTTCCGCTCAAAAACATCTCCAGCAAGTACCCGTGAAAAATGCCCAGAGCTGTTGCGCAGCAATAGAGGCGGCTCCATATAGCGCAGGTTGGGGGAAGTTTTCTCAATGGTATCCATTACGTGCGACTGAGCTACAAACAGATCTTTCCACCCGTCATTGTCATAGTCGAATAGATGTGTGCTCCAGCCGGAAAAAGCGAGGGTGGCGCCGCCCAATCCCGAAGCGTTCGTCACATCCCGAAACGTGCCCGTGCCCTCGTTGCGAAACAGCATATAACGCTCGTTTGAAAGGTCGGTGACTACAATATCGGGCAGGCCATCGTTGTCGTAGTCGTTGAAATCGATGCCCATGCCAGCGAAAGTCTTGCCGTCCTCGTTGTAGCCGACACCTGCAAGCAGGCCGAGTTCGGTGAACGTGCCGTTGCCGTTGTTGTGATACAGAAAACACTGCACGGAATCATTCGCAACAAAAACATCGGGCCAGCCATCGCCGTCGTAGTCGGCAAAGGAAACCCCCAGTCCCTTCCCATGCGGGTTGGCGATTCCGGCCTTCTGGGAAACGTCGGTGAACGTGCCGTCCCCGTTGTTGCGATACAGGATGTTGCTCAGGCCATCGTAGTTGTCTGGATGACAGTAGGAACGAACACCGTTCGGCGGTTTTTCTCCGCAGTAGCGATTGTTCTTGAATGTCCAATCGACGTAGCGCGTGATGAATAGGTCGAGCTTTCCATCGTTGTCATAATCGAAGAACCCGGCGCTCGCACTCCAGTCGCCACCACGGACTCCGGCTTTCCCGGTGACGTCGGTGAAGGTGCCATCGCCGTTGTTGTGATACAGGATGTTGCCGCCGTATCCCGTGACGTATAGATCTTCAAAACCATCATTGTCGTAATCGCCGAGAGCCACGCCCATGCTGTAGTAGGCTTGGGGCATCCCAGTGAGACCCGCTCGCTCGGTGACGTCTGTGAAGGTGCCGTCGGCGTTCTGGTGGTAAAGACGGTTCCAGAACTTCTTGTCGGACTTGTCGGGCAGTTTTCCATCCGGCATGGGATCGGAAATCAGCGCGCCGTTAGTAAAGAAAATATCGAGGCGGCCGTCGTTATCGTAGTCAAAAACGGCCACACCACCGGCCATAGTTTCAATCAAGTACTTGTTGGAAGTTGCAGAGTTCTGCAAAGTGAAATCAATATGGCTCTCGGCCGTGATATCGGTGAACTGAACCTTCGGAGTTGATTGGGCAACCGGGAAGGAGGTAGTCAACATCAGAGCGCCGGCCCAGCCCAACATCCTGAAGCATTCACGCAGCCGCCCCAGCCGCGAATCACTGCACACGCTCACCTCCGGGATGAGGTGCGCCTCTGGTCTTGGATATGTTGCGTCGCGTCTTTTCCAATTCGCTGTTCTCTTGGTCGAGACGCGTGAACGAGTCGAGTGCTTTCTTGCTCTCTTCGACATTACCGAGTCTGCGATAAATTCCCGAAAGCACGTAGTAATACGAAGACGAGCGTGAGTTCAAAGTGATGGCGTGATTCAGCGAATCGGCGGCAGCTTGAAGTTGGCCTTTGCGCTCCTCGGCTCGCGCTTTCTGAAACCATGCGGCATCGGATTTGGGCTCGAGTGCCAGCGCCTTCTGCGCGTAATCGAGCGCCTTCGCGGAATCTCCGGTGCGATTGTAGTAGGCGCTCAGGTTCACGTGAGCGGAGACAAATTTTCCCTGACGCTGCTCGTTGAGGGCGATTGCCTTTTGGTAGCTCTGAACCGCATCCGCATCGTTGCCCAATGCTTCCTGCGCAAACCCCAGCGAATCGATAGCCTCAATGTAATCGGGATCGAGACTGATGGCGTCTTCAAACTGCTTACGAGCGGCGAGCCAATTGTCTTGAAGAGAAAAAAGCTTACCCAGATCATAATGACTCTCGCTGGAGTTCGGCGCATAACGAATTGCTTGCTCGTATTCTGTTTGTGCGGCATCGAATCGCCCGATGATCATCAGGTCTCGGCCAAGGATCTTGTGGGCATCAGCATTTTTCACGTTTAAGCTGAGGCACTGGGCCAGGGATCTGATGGACTCGCCAATCTCTTTCTGAGCGAACTGGGTGTAGCCCAGCGCGTACCAACTCCAGGACGAGGCGGGGTGATCTTTCACGTACGCTGCCAGTAAGGGCTCAACTTCCACATACTTGCTCCCTCGAATATAGTTCTCAAATTCGGCTACCTTATCCGGGTCGTCCTCAGCGCTCGCTTTGTTATTCGCAAAGTCTGCACCGGCAGGAAGTTGCGCCGGTGTTTCCGGCGGACTAAGCCTCTTAACACTCTGGCGGGAATTCAAATCCCCTGGATTCAGTTCTACTGCTCTTCGATAGGCGGCGATTGCCGCCGCTATGTCCCCTTCTTTTTCCAGCACCAAGCCGAGAAAATGCTGTGCCACTGCGGAATTCGGCTGCAGCTTAATGGCATGACGGAATTTTGCTTCTGCTTCCTGCAACTCGCCTGCCTGAAGAGTTGCGCGCCCTTCCGAAATGTCAAGCTCTGCGTTCTGGTTGCGTTCATCCGCTGAGGAGAGTTCTCGACCCTTCTTGACCTCGGCAGCACCTTCCTGTTGCTGACCGCTTCGGGCCAGTGCCAGACCTAATTGATAGTGTGCTTCGCCGCTTGTGGGATCCAGACGAGTTGCGTCGCGAAGCTCAACGACGGCATCGCCGACCTTGCCCTGGTGTAGCATTGCTTTGCCCAACGCGAGATGTGCCCGGCCAAAATCCGGCGCAATGGAAATGATCTTCCGCAATTGCTCGATCTGTTTCGAAGTCCCATGATTGGGACTGTTGCCATATGCTTCGGCAAGGTTGAACTGGGCTTTGACGAGCGTTGGATCAATCGAAATCGCCTTCTCCAACTCGTCAATAGCTTGATCCACATCGGAGAGCAGGAGCACGGCACCCAAATTTGCATGGGCATCGGCGTAATCGGAGCGAATGCGCACGGCCTCACGAATTTCGTTGCTGGCCTTTTCGTCGTCGCCGTTCTGGGCCCATACCAAGCCGATATTGTTGTGAGCTTCAGCATATTCAGGGCGCAAGCGCAGAGCTTCATTGAACTCGGCCACCACTTGGCTGGTATCGGAGCCTTTGCGGCCAAGCATAAGACCGATGATGTTGTGCAGTTCCGGGCTCGGCGTTCCGTGCGAACCTGCTTCGCGCAGCCCTGTGATTGCCGCATCCCAATCGGGAGTGGGAACGGCCGAGGCCGCGTTCAGCCCCGCTTGAAATTGCGCGAGGGCGTGCTGCAGCAGGTTTTGTCGAAGAAACACGATCCCAAGATCGATGAAACTTGCGGCGGTGGCCGGCGAGAGGGCGATTGCTCTCTCGAGATTCAGTCGCGAGTTCACCAAGTCTCCTTGCTCGCGTTGGCCCATTCCAAGCAAAGCATAGCTCGCGGCCGCGGCAGGATCGAGCCGAACACTCGTCTTGAGTTCCGAGATGGCCTGAGTCTTGGCCCCGCTGTACCACAGGGCTGCCCCGTAGTTGTAGTGAACCTCTGCCGAGTCCGGCCGAAGGGTGACGGCGCGTTGCAGATGGGGCAGCGCCGAAGCAGTATCTCCCTGCTGGCCCAAAATGTATCCGAGAAGGTTGTGAGCATCGCCATCGCTTTCATCAGCGGCAAGCGCCTGGGAGAGTTGCTCCTTCGCGACGTCCAGATCACCTTGGGATAAGGCAGACTTCGCCTGGACATGGTACTGATTGGTCGATAGCGATTGCGGCGATGCTTTCCGAGTTGCCGCGGCTTGCTGCTTCAGCGTGAATCCGAGACCGTAATACGCCTCCCGCATCTCCGGGTCGATCTCGAGCGCACGTTGAAACGCATCCACCGCTGCTGACAAATCACCATTCTGGCGAAGAGTCTGGCCGAGTTCGCATTGCACGGTTGGATTCTTCGGCTGAGCCTGCGCCACGCGGCGTAGATGCACGAGGGCTCCGGCAGCATCTCCGTTCTCACGCAGGGCCAAGCCCAGATTGAGATGTGCTGCCCAACTGTTCGGCTCTAGCGCCAGCGCTCTTTGGAACGAGGTTACTGCTCCAGCCAAGTCGCCGCTCTTGGCCAGAGCAGAACCCAAATTCGTGTGAGCCCGCGCGTATTTCGGATCCAGAGAAACGGCCTTGCGCAGTTGCGCAATTGCGTCCGGCAAATTTCCGCGTCCCATTAGAAACGCGCCTAGCCAGTTGTGGGCTTCGGCTGAACCTGGGGCGAGTGTCACGGCCTGCTTGAAAGCCTCAAAGGCTTGTGGGTAGTCGTTCTCGTTCCAATAAGCTTGTCCTAGCTTCACGTAGAGTTTCGGACTGCCAGGCTCCCGCTGGAGCGCGGACCGAATTTGCGCGACAGAGGCTTGCGCATCGCTTTCGCTGACCTGGCGGGCATTCTGTCGTAATAGCGGTACGCTTGCAGATGCCCAGACCGCAAAGAGAACTGGGATAACGTACAGAGATGCAAGGCGGAGTCTGCTGTTCATGGCCCTGGGTCTAACACTCGAGAAGTATATTCACGTATGCTCTCACCGGAACGCGAAGTATGCAACGCGCCGGCCTGACCCGCGGATCACTTTCAGCAGGCGCCGTTCTCACAGTTGTGCCAGTACATATCCCAGCCTAAATAACGTGTCGTGGCTTCATGAACGGCCGATGAGACAGTTGAGAGATTGGCAGCAACGTGGTGTTCAAAGCCACGCTCACAGATGAAACGGAGCAGGCGTTGCATGTTCGGAATCTCGACTACGCCCGCGCCGCCAAAGGTGTTCAAGGCGTCATCCGTGAATCGTCCTTCACCAACATAGCCGCGCATCGTTCCGGTGACATCATTCGTCGAAAAACGGGCGAAGCTCATCTTCTCGGGCTTAATCACTCCTACGCAGGTCCCGAACGTGTTTTCTTTCCCCACAGTGCCGGCAATGATTTGCTGAAAGTCCATTGTCACCGAGCGGAAGAAGTGTTTGGGCAGGTTGGAGCAGTGGAAGCAGACAGCTTTGTTCGGATCTGATCCATAATTGTTGTTCCAGTCCAGCAGGGCCGAAGGACTACCGGAAGCCAGTTGCAGCGCGTGCATGCCCAGCACCCCACAAATGTCCACTTCACAGGCGCTGGACAGAAGTTCATTGCTCATCATGCTCATCACGGTGCAAGGAACGACTCCGAGATTCTCTTCGATGGACGTCCAGCATTGAACCGCGCTGATTGTGACTTCGGTTGCCGTCATCCACTGGTTCACGACCGCAGCCAACTTGGCCATCTTTAACAGTGCGGGAGCGGGAACGCTGCTGGTATCGACATACTTCTTGATTTCCGCCAATTTGTTCTGCGCCTGATCATCGTTGTCTTTCATGCGTTCGATGCGCCCGAGCACTTCGGAGAGATCGAGCGTTTCGATGGAGATACCGTGCGACTCCAAAATTTTTTCGCTATATCGAACGGTGTTAAAAGCGGCTGGGCGAGCTCCTATCGACCCCACTCTAAGGTTCCGAAATCCGTTCACCACGCGGCATACTGCCGCGAACCACTGGAGGTCCTTGGCAAATTCAGGAGAATCGGGGCTTTCGGTGTGCAGTGCTGTAATGGAATACGGGATGCCGTACTGGCTCAAATTGTTGCAGGCTGACATCTTGCCGCAGAAGCTGTCGCGACGAAAGGCAATCGTCATTTTTCGCGGGTCGTCAGGTGTGGCTTGAATGAGCACAGGGACTCGGAGATCCGCCAGGCGCAGGGTGTCAGCGATGGCGCGTTCTTCGCCAAAATTGGGCAAGGTCACTACGATCCCATCGATGCGATCGCGATGCTGTCGGAACAGATCGGCGCAGCGCCTCGACTCTTCCCGTGTTTCCACCGCACCGTATTTGCTCTGCTCTGGAGTCAGCGCCACAACGTCAATGTCAGCCGCTTCCAACACACGGACCATCTCTTCGCGTCCGCTCTTGGCCAGGTGGTCCGGGAAAAAGCCTCGATTGCCTACGATGAGGCCCATCGTCATTTTCTTGTGAGCCATGGAATGCCCCCGATCGGAATACTTGCTTCCAGTTGTTTCGTTCAGAGCGCACGAAGCTGCAAATCGAAACTCCAACCCAGCGCCCGCGCCGTACCCCGTGGCGGTGTGAGTGGACAAAATGCAGTAATCGTTTACCCGCAAAGGCACTAAGCTATTCCCACTCGACTGGAATTGCAACTCTCGTTGGCATGGCTTTAGGGCGTTTCCCGCTTACTGATAATGAGCCTCTGGCGAGGACGATTGGAAACGTCCAGAATCAGAGAATCGTTCGTGATCAGCGCGCGGGTGATTCCGCTGGGCTGCGGTGTCTCGCGGTTCGATTCGACTTCTCAGGAATCGTTGCAGAGTTTAGCGCGCGCGCTAACGCGGTGGATTTGCGAAGCACCAAGCTGGTGACAAGTTCGTAGGTGTGTCGTTCCGGCGAAGAAGATGTGCTCTCGACCTCGTTCAACAATGCGTTGAAAGCGATCTTGGCCAAATCGTGTTGCGACATCTGAACCGTCGTCAGCGGCGGAATCGTGAACTCCGCCAGATGGATGTCGTCAAACCCCACCACCGAGAGGTCATCCGGTATCTTGATGTTTTGTTCGTATGCCTCCCGTAGAACTCCAATCGCCGTCATATCATTCGAGCACATCACGGCGGTCGGCCGAGCACTCATTTTGTTGAGTTCCAAGAGTGCATTCATGCCTCCCTCCATCCTGTGATCTCCGATCACAATTAAGTCGGGAGAAAGGCCAATCTCCAGCATGGAGGTTTTGAAAGCGTCGCGCCTAGCGCATGCCGATTTCAAGTGCTCCGGCCCCGCAATAAACGCAATTCGCGTGTGACGCAGAGCAGCGAGATGCTGAACTGCCTGTCGAATGCCGCTTAAATAATTAATGCGGATGTTCGCAATGCCCGGTACGTCAGGTCCTACATCGACAAATACGAGCGGGACCTTACGGTCGCGAAGGTGTTCGATCAGGGATTCTTCCATGCCGAAGGTCAAGATCGCCACTCCGTCCACCCTGCGTTCGATCATCCTGCGCACGGAGGATTCCATGCGTTTGGGGTCGTGCACGGTCGAGGTCAGCAGGATCTCGTAGTTATTCTCAACAGCCAGATCTTCGAAGGTCTGAACTATTTCAGGAAAGAAAGGATTGGTAATTTCCGAGACAATCAAACCGAAGATGCGGGTGCGACCTAGTACCAAGGCGCGTGCTTGAGTGTTGGGGTAGTAGCCCAGTTCATCGACGACGCGCCACACCCGTTTGGCGAGTTGAGGATCGACCGTGGGAACACGGTTAATCGCTCTGGAAACCGTGGCGGTGGAAACTTTCGCCCTCCGGGCAATCTCACGTATATCCATTCGCTTGGGTGGTCGGGGGCTGCTACTAACGCAACATCTTATCACGATGCGCACACTCTCAAATCGGAAAACGTTTTCCAGTCGCCTTGTTCCCGCAGGGGCTTCATTGGTTACACTCGCATGACAACTTTGCATCGTGTACCTGGAACGCAAGAAGTCAGGGCTTTCATTCGCATCATGGAGGAAACACTGAGGTGAGATATCAATATGCTCTGATACTTCGTGTAGCCCAATTCTGCTGCCTTGTTACAAGTCTCTGGGCCCTGACGATACCTTCTGCTCGCGCTCAAGAACCTCATAAGAAGCTCCCTGCCATCCCTGGTCCCATGCTAAGCCAGGGCACTCAGCAATTCGAGACGCCCGACTTCAAGCTCACACTCGTCAAATCTTCTCAGACGGTTGCCGCCCTGGAGCCAATGGGAACCAGTAATTTTGATTTCACTCCCGGTGACCTTTTGGTCGAGCGCTCTCAAAATGGATATTTTCATCTGGGAGACATTACTTTCCGCCTGCGCGCTGGGAGATCCGGAGAATGGAAGGACTATTCGTCCGCGGCAACAAGAGCGCCAGTGAATGTGCTTCCCGTGTCCCGAGGAGAACTCGCTGCTGCCGATCTATCGCCCGCGTTTCCGGCCAATTTTCCCTTGAAGGTTGCGCGTCTCTGGGCGCTCGATGCTGGGAAGCTTATTTTGCGCTTTACGGTGAAGAACCGGTCGGCTGAGAGCATTCAGATTGGTGCGCTGGGTATCCCGATGGTCTTCAACAACGTACTCAACGATCGCTCGCTGGAGCAAGCACATGCGAAGTGTTCTTTCTATGATCCTTATATTGGAGAAGACGCAGGATACTTGCAGGTCACGCGTCTGAGCGGGCTTGGCCCGGCGCTTCTCGTCGTTCCAGACGGGAAAACTCCTTTCGAAGCATACAACCCCATTCTGGATAAAGCCGATCGCTGGGGAGCAAAGCCAGTATTTACGGACCCAACCCCCAGGGGCATCACGTTCGAAGGCTTCTACGAGTGGATGGTGCATACGCAAGCATATGCGGAGAACGAATGGAAAGCTGCTCGGCCGTGGAATCCTGCAACCGTGCTCGAACTCGCACCCGGCGAATCGAAGACATACGGACTCAAATTTCTGCTGTCCGACTCCATACGCGACATCGAGAAAACGCTCGCGGACAACGGCCGCCCTGTCGCCATTGGAGTACCGGGGTACATCGTTCCTCAGAATATTGATGCGCGCCTATTTGTGAAATATTCGAGCAAAGTTAAATCGACGACGGTTGATCCAGCAGGTGCACTCAGGTTGGATGCAAACGGCACACTGGCGGCCGGTTGGAGTGCTTACACGATCCAGGGAAAGATGTGGGGCCGCTCGCGGTTAACAATCACGTACGAAAACGGGTCTGTGCAGACCATTCAATATTTTGTGACGAAACCGGAGTCCCAAGTGGTCGCAGACATGGGGCGGTTCCTGACGTCGAAGGCGTGGTACGAGGATGCGGAGGATCCTTTCCATCGGAGTCCCTCAGTCATGACGTACGATCGGGAACTCAATCAGATCGTGATGCAGGACAGCCGCGTTTGGATCGCGGGCCTAGGCGATGAGGGTGGAGGAGGAGCATGGCTAGCGGCCATAATGAAAGAACTCGTTCAACCCGACAAAGAGGAACTGGAGAAACTGCAGCAGTTTGTCGACGGAGTTCTGTGGGGCGGCCTGCAATACAAAGAGGGTCCTCATGCCTACGGAGTGCGAAAGAGTCTCCTCTACTACCAGCCGGACGAAATACCTTCTGGATACTATCGCAGGGACTTCGACTGGAGTACATGGACGAGTTGGAACAAAGCGGCATCCGAGCGCGTCGATCGCTCCTACGATTATCCGCATGTGGCGGCTGCGTACTGGGTGTTGTACCGCCTGGCTCGCAATCATGAAGGGCTCGTGACCAATCATCCGTGGGATTGGTATCTGGATCACGCATATGAGACGTCGATTGCCATGACTAATTTCGCCTCGGAGCTGGGGGCGTTCGGACAGATGGAGGGAAATATCTTTCTGCAGATTCTGGTGGATCTCAAGCGCGAAGGGCGCACCCAGCAAGCCGACACGCTTGAGAAAAAGATGCGTGCTCGTGCAGAGCATTGGAGAAGGGAAGCCTATCCGTTCGGCAGTGAGATGCCTTGGGATTCAACCGGCCAGGAAGAGGTCTATGCCTGGACAAAATACTTCGGCTATGAAGACAAAGCCGAAGTGACACTGAACGCGATTCTCGGTTATGACCCGACGATTCCGCACTGGGGATATAACGGGAGCGCGCGGCGCTACTGGGATTTCATTTTTGCCGCCAAGGATCGCCGCCTGGAGCGCCAACTGCATCATTACGGCTCAGGCCTCAACGCGATTCCAGTGCTCAGCGAATATCGCGAACATCCCGAGGACTTTTATTTGTTGCGAGTGGGGTATGGCGGGACGATGGGGCCGCTGAGCGATATCGACTCTGACGGATTCCCGTCGGCGGCATTCCATGGGTTTCCCGATATGCTGAGGACGGATCCCATCACTGGAGACTGTGGACCTAACTTTTTCGGCCACGCATGGAACACCGCAACTTACGTGGTCGATCATCCGCCGTTCGGATGGCTGGCATTCGGCGGGAATCTGCAGCGAAACGGCAACATAATTGAAGTAAGGCCACTCGATTCCTATCGCGCACGGGTATACGTTGCGCCGCTAGGTTTGTGGCTAACGCTGGAAGCAGGGAACTTTGAAACCGTTGTTGTCGATACGAATGCAGGCAGGGTTCGGCTGGGTTTAGCAGGCGCTACGACGTTCACGCCGTCGGCTCGATTGCGAATCGAGCAACCTGCGGGGAAGAAAAACGGGGTGTATCATCCGCTACAAAATCTGGCGACTGAGCGCGGCGCGTGGGTTGTGCCGCTGAATAAAGAAACGACTTGGATCGAACTGAGCGCGAAATAGCGGCGAAGGATTGATCAAAACTTTACTTGCGTCGGCTTGCCATGGAACTCGACGCTCTTTTCTGAGTTAAAGAGCTTCACTGAAATAGTCCTTTGCAGAGGTCGTAGCATCTGCGAACCGGGCTCGAGGCTGAGTGTCAACGTTCGTCGTGCGTCATTCCATCTCAGGCGCGTGCCCATCCATTCCCCGTGGCGATAGTCGAACGAGCGTCCGTCGTCTTCGCAAAGCAGAAATGATCCATCGGCACCCGGATAAATCAAAATCGAGAGAGGCTGATCTGTGTCTTCGGCGGTGTATTGTTTCACCGGTCCCAAGGGCAGAATCGTTCCAGCTGCGACAAAGAGAGGCATGGTCTCAAGATCGACAGCCCTGTTGATCTCGCGGGACCCTTCCACTCCATCATTTGTCCAGAAGTCATACCAATAACCGCGAGGCAGATAGACGGGGCGGGTTGTCGCGCCCTTCTCAACCACCGGCGCAACCAGGATGTGGCGACCCCACAAATATTCGTCAGCACGTGCGACTGCGATCGCATCGTCTGGATAATGGAGCCATAGTGCGCGCATGACCGGCATACCCGTGGTAGCGCATTCGCGGACTGTGCTGTAGAGGTAAGGCAACAAACGATAACGCAGTTCCAGGTACTTTCGGCAGATCGGCTCGACTTGCGGATTGTGCAGTTGACTCGCATCGGGAACCGCGGCGCCATCGTAATTGCGGATTTCGACGGGTCCGGGATCGCCCGTGTTCCAGCCCCAGGGGAGTCGCAGTTTCCAGGTGCGGCCGTGAGAGCGGAACAAGGTGCAGAAGGCTCCGAATTGAAACCAGCGCAGATATAGTTCCGCCGAGAATTCCGGTGTGGGCACGAAACCTCCGATGTCGGTTCCCCAATAAGGAATGCCGCTGAGTGAGGTGTTGATCCCGATCGCAACTTGGGTCTTTAACGTCTCCCAGGTTGAGTACACATCACCCGACCATAAGAACGACGCGAAGCGCTGCATTCCCGCATAGCCGTTGCGATGCAAAGCATAAGGACGTTCGTTCGGCCGATCGATTTGCGGGCCCTCCCAGTGCATGCGGTTGCGCGCCAGGCGCGATGCAATATCCAGAGGATCGCCTTCATCTGGCCACCAGCCATCGACTCCCATGGCGAAGTCTTTTCGATGGGCATCCCAATAGCAACTAGCATTTTGAGCGTCGAATGTAGCCAACTCGCAGGCATCGTGCGCCGTCCCCTGGAGTTTATCGGTCAGAATTACATCGTGAAGCACAACGCGGAAATTGTCTTTGTGAAGTTGCTCAATGATTTCTTTCGGATCGGGAAAAACACGGGAGTTCCAGGAGAAAGATCCATTTTCCGTGTTCCATCCGGATGGGCAGAAACCCGTGCCGAGATAGATCAGAGCGTCGCAGGGAAGCTTTTTCTCGCGAAATGTTTTCGCCTCCGCGAGGACTTCTTCTCGGTTGGTCAGGGTGCGATGCGATTGCTGGTAGCCCAGGCTCCACAGCGGCGGCATTTCGGCATGACCGGTGAGTCTGGCGTATTCAGCCATGATAATTGCCGGATCAGGTGAGCCGATAAAGAAGATGTCGAGGGCGGTACCCGCAGTCGATGGCCGGAATGTACTTTGTGGTCCAGTGAAATCGAACCTTCCGAAGGGCTGATGAATGAACATTGCCCACCCTTCGGTGCTGATGATCCAAGGAATAGGAACGCGTCCACCGTGCGTTGCCAGCCGGTACACGCCTTGTCCGCTCGCCATGCTGTCGGTTGAGCCGCGACGATCAAATTGAGGGCCACCCTCACCGAGCCCCAGCAATGGTGAATTGCCGGTCGCGAAAGAGACGACACCGCTCCCAGCTTCAATTCTTAGTCGCTGAATCTGATGACCGTTGAGCGTGGAAATAGTGAGAACAAGCGGGGACTGCGAGACGTGAACCTGTAAAGTGCCAGCCTGAAATTTTTCTGCGGGCGGATCACGCTGCAATTTTCGGAGTGGGGGACCCCAGGACGCGCGCACAAGCGAACCATCCAAAGGAACAGTGCCGGTCTTGCCTTCTCTCACCGGCAGCACAGAGAGTCGAACCGTGTGCTCGCTGATGGAAGTGATTTGAATCTCCCGTTCGGAAGCGGGCTCTTCCAGAAAAATCTTCGCAACCGCACTGTGCGGCAAAACAGCGGCTGCCGATGTTGCGGCCAGTTGCTTCAGCACTCGGCGGCGATTCCACGATTCCTTCATGCGCAACTCTCGTTGTGAGGTTCAGTGCGAGTCGCGGGCCACGCGGGCTCCGCTGTGACCTACCAGGAAATCCAGGTCGGCGCCGAGATGTGCCTGCTGCACATGCTCCACGTAGAGGCGTTCCCAGCCGCGTTCGGGAACTGGTGGAGCCGTCCATTGTGCGCGGCGGCGGGCGAGAGTTTCATTGTCTACATCCAGTCGAATCAGTCGTTGAGCAACGTCCAGGGTCACAAAGTCGCCGGACTGTGCCAACGCGAGTGGGCCACCCGCCGCAGCCTCGGGCGAAATGTGAAGGACGACGGTGCCGTACGCGGTGCCACTCATACGCGCGTCGGAGATGCGGACCATGTCGGTCACGCCTTTCCGCAAGAGTTTCGGAGGAAGCGGCATATTGCCCACTTCAGCCATGCCGGGATAACCGCGCGGGCCGCAATTCTTAAGAACCATCACGCAGCTCTCATCGATATCGAGGGCTTCGTCATTGATGCGGGCATGAAAGTCTTCGATGGATTCGAACACCACGGCACGCCCGCGGTGCTGAAGAAGATGAGGGCTGGCTGCAGACAGCTTGATCACCGCGCCATCCGGCGCCAGATTTCCACGCAGCACGGTGATGCCGGCATTTTCTTTAAACGGCGCGGCGAAAGGGTGGATTACATCGCGATTCCAGCACGCCGCTTCCTTGACGTTCTCCCAGATCGGCTTGCCGTTCACGGTAAGAGCATCGCGATGCAATGCGCCAGCTTCGCCCATTTCCCTGAGGACTGCGGGAAGGCCGCCAGCGTAATAGAGATCCTCCATCAGATATTTTCCGGAGGGTTGCAGGTTCACCAGGCAGGGCAGAGTTGCGCCCAGGCGTTCAAAGTCATCGAGTGCGAGCGGCACGCCAATGCGGCCAGCGATTGCGATCAAATGGATCACCGCGTTTGTCGATCCACCAATGGCGGCATTGGCTCGGATGGCATTTTCAAATGCCTCTCGCGTCAGAATGCGAGACATGCACAAATCTTCTTGCACCATTTGCACAATGCGTCGGCCGCTCAACTGGGCGAGAGTACTGCGGCGCGCGTCGACGGCGGGAATCGCTGCATTCCCCGGCAAGCTCATGCCGAGAGCTTCTACCATATTGGCCATCGTGGACGCCGTGCCCATGGTCATGCAATGCCCCTTGGAACGATGCATACAGCTCTCCGCTTCGAAGAACTCAGCCAGTTTCATTTCGCCGGCACGCACCTGTTCGTGCATTTGCCAAACGCCGGTGCCCGATCCGAGATCGTGGCCGTGAAATTTCCCCGAAAGCATCGGGCCGCCTGAGAGGCCTATGGTCGGCAGGTCGCAGGAAGCGGCACCCATAAGAAGAGAAGGAGTCGTCTTGTCGCAGCCCATCAGCAGAACTACGCCGTCGAGCGGATTTCCGCGAATGGACTCTTCCACGTCCATGCTGGCGAGATTGCGGAAGAGCATGGCCGTGGGGCGCAGAAGGGTTTCGCCGAGCGACATTACGGGAAATTCCAGCGGAAAGCCGCCCGCCTCCCATACACCACGCTTCACATGGTCGGCCAATTCGCGAAAATGGCCATTGCAAGGCGTCAGTTCAGACCAGGTATTGCAGATCCCGATCACGGGACGGCCATCGAACAGGTCATGAGGCCAGCCCTGGTTCTTGATCCAACTGCGGTAGAGGAAGCCCATCTTGTCCTGGCGTCCAAACCATTCCTGGCTGCGGAGCTTTTTCATGGATGAAATACTCGAAATGAATTTGTATGAGCGCGTCGATCATATCGTAAACAGCTGCAGTAAACGTAATCTCAATTCGCTTGACGAGGGGGAAACCGGGGTGGATGATCTCGAACATTCAAACCAGTCAGTTCGGATCGGTAAACGATTACTACGGGGCTATAATTCGGGACGCATATTCCGCAATGGAGAAGGAGTTTATGTCAAAGGCGAAAGGAATGTCTCGGCGTCAGTTTGTCAGCACAGCAGCAGGAGTAGCGGCTATTTCATCTCTGGCTCCGAAGTCTATTTTTGCGGCAACACGGACCGAATCCTCCGGCAGCGCTGTCTCCGGTCTACTTGATGAGCCAAATTGGAAGGATCAAGGCGTGGAAAATCTGACCAAATCTCCCCATGCCAAGTTGCGCGACATCCCGGTGCATGCAGTTACCATCCAGAGCGGATTCTGGGGGCGCCGGCGCGAGATCAACGTGACAAAGAGTATTCCGAGCATGCATGACTTGCTCGAGGCCAACGGACGCATGAACAATTTTCGCCGTCTGGTAGGGAAGAGCAGCGCTCCCCAGATCGGACCGGTGTTTTCCGATTCGGATGTTTACAAGTGGACGGAAGCGGTGGGATTTGTTTTGCAGTCGGGCGATCGGCCTGAACTGCGCGCCATGGCTGAGAAATTGATCGACGAAGTTGTAGCCGTCCAGGAGCCCAACGGTTATCTCAACACTTACTACCAGGGAGAGCATAAGTCTCTGCGGATGCTTCCACAAACACAGACCACCGGACACGAACTCTACAACATCGGTCACATGTTGCAAGGAGCCATTGCTTATTACCGGGCCACTGGGGATCGAAAGTTGCTGGATGCGGGCATTCGCTTCGTGAATGACTTTCTCCTGCCCAACTATGGCCCCGCTCCGAAGAAGCCGATTGTTTCCGGACATCCGGAGATCGAGATGGGGCTGATTGAGCTTTATCGCATCACAGGGGACAAGCGGCAACTGGATCTGGCGGGCTACATTTTGCAAGGCGACAAGCGCATCGAGCTTCCAGAGCACCGGACCATTTACATGTTCAGCGGTACCCCGTTCACTGCAAGAACCAAGTTGGAAGGCCATGCCGTTCGCGCCATGTACGCGTGCTGTGGCGCGACCGATTACTACACGGAAACCGGAGATGAAGCCTACTGGCAAACCTTGAACAAGCTCTGGGACGACATGACGTCAACCAAGATGTACGTCACCGGAGGCGTCGGTTCGCGATCGGATGGCGAAGCATTCGGCGACGCCTACGAACTGCCGAATTTCCGCGCTTACGGAGAGAGTTGTGCCGCCATCGGCAATATGATGTGGAACTGGCGCATGCTGGCCGCTACTGGGGACGCCAAGTTCACTGATGTGATCGAGAGAGCGCTGTACAACGGCATCAACTCCGGCATGTCGCTGGACGGGGTGATGTATTGCTATCGGAACCCGTTGGCCTTCGACGCAACCACGGGTGACAAGATTCGCAATCCGTGGTACGACGTCACCTGCTGTCCTCCGAATCTTGAGCGCACCTTCGGCTCGTTGCCGGGATATTTCTACAGCACCAGCAAAGATGGCGTGTACGTGCATCTCTATGACAACTCGCAACTCGACTGGCATCTGGAAAATGGCACCGGGCTAAAAATCACGCAGGCAACAAAGTATCCCTGGGACGGCGGGGTGGAGATGGCGATTGCGCCGGCGCAGCCGTCCGAATTCAGCATTTATCTGAGAATTCCCGGATGGGCGGACCGCGCAGACGTCACTGTGAATGGAAAAGCGTGGAGTGGCGTCACGCCTGGAAAATACTTGAACGTGCGGCGTCAATGGTCGCAGGGAGACGTGATCCGCCTGCAATTTCCCATGATGCCGCAGGTGCTGGCGGCTAACCCGCGAGTGGCCGACGACACCGGCCGGGTTGCGGTTCAGCGCGGCCCGTTGATCTATTGCCTGGAGGGGATCGATCAACCGCAGGGAGTCGAACTCAGCGAGGTGGGCCTCCGAGTGAGCAAGCAGCCGGAGTCGGAGTTTCATAGCGAATTCAGAGGCGATCTGCTGGATGGGGTAGTCGTGCTGCATCATCCCGGCTTAGTCTCGCAGAACCCTGCATCCAGTGTTCTTTACCCACGGTATCGGGGAGAGTCGGTGAAGACCCGCCGCGTGGATCTGACGTTTATTCCTTATTACGCATGGTCGAACCGTATGGCCACGGGCATGCAGGTCTGGACACCTTTGCTGGAATCCTGATTGCCTCTGCGGACCTCATTGGGGGCAGGTTCAAGGACGTGCCGATTGTTGCGCTGGAGAATTGCTGTCCTGGTGAGTGCGGCGATAGCGATCAGCTATCTGGACCGGCAGACACTTCCGGTTGCGGTGAACGCCATATCGAAGGACATTCCTCTTTCCAACCAACAGTTCTCCACCTTGCAATCTGCATTCTTGCTTTCGTACGCGTTCATGTACGCCGGAGGTGGAAAATTAGCCGATGCTCTCGGGACGCGAACAGGTTTTACGGTAATCATGATCTTCTGGTCGCTGGCTTGCGCCAGCCATGCGCTGGCGATGACCTTCGCGATGCTGGCCGTCAGCCGGTTCCTCCTCGGCATGGGAGAAGGAGGCGGCTTTCCAGCAGCCACGCGAGCTGTGGCGGAGTGGTTCCCAACCAGCGACCGTGCTTCCGCAATGGGCATTATCAACGCCGGAACTTCAGTGGGAGCGGTGATTGCTCCGCCGCTGATCGCCGTTATTCTCAGCTTCGCGAATTGGCGCTGGATCTTCGCAATCTCAGGTGCGCTCGGCGTTTTGTGGACGGCATGGTGGCGGCTTTCTTATTTCATCCCGGAGCCCGACACCTTGGGATTCGAACGGCCAGAGATGTCACAGGCATCTGCAAGGAACCCACCCTGGATCTTTCTGCTGCGCATTCGAGAGGTCTGGGGAATGGTTATCGCAAAATTCCTGAGTGACGCCGCCTGGTACTTCTACCTATTCTGGTTGCCGAAATACCTGTATGACGCGCGCGGGTTCGACACCAAGGCGGTGGGAGCATTTGCCTGGATCCCTTATGCTGCGGCTGGAATGGGCTGCCTCGCCGGTGGTTGGTTCTCAAGTTCCCTGGTGCGACGGGAATTCTCATTGGGCGTGGCAAGAAAGCTTGCTCTCGGATTGAGTGCTGCCGTAATGCCGCTGATCATTTTAGTTCCGCACGTTGCGGTATCGTGGGCGATCGCAATTTTCAGCATTGCCTATTTCGGCCAGCAATCCTGGTCAACTTTGATCATGGTTTTGCCGGCTGATCTTTTGCCGCGGCCCGTGGTCGGTTCTGTCGCGGGATTTGTGGGCTTCGGAGGAGCAATGGGCGGAATCGTCTTCGGACAGCTTGTCGGCTACTTGCTGGATCACGGAATCGGCTACGGCACAGTATTTACGCTGGCGGGAATGTTTCACGTGATCGCGTTCATGGTCATTTTGGGCGCGATTCCCACCTTTCAGCCCGCGGATGTCGCGCGCCGCTTGCGATATCAAGGAGCGCAATGAAGATCAAAGAGATTCGCACGCGAGTGTTCCGCTGGCGAGGCAAGACGACTCCGTTGCCGCCGCACTTCTGTACGAATCCCATGGACCTACTGTACTTGCCGCAAGCATCCATGGGCACATTCACCTTTCATGAATGGCTCGTAGTCGAAGTCTTCAGTGATGACGGCCTGGTAGGCATCGGCAATGCGGCCCTGGCTCCGCAGCTTACCAAGCAAGCAATTGACCTTTACCTCAAGCCGCTTCTGATTGGACAAAGTCCCTGGGACGTCGAGTTCCTCTGGCAGCACATGTATCGCAAGACCATGGCGTTCGGCCGCAGGGGCATCGGTATGGTTGCGATCAGCGCGGTTGATATTGCCCTATGGGATCTTCTGGGGAAAGCGGCAAAGCAACCTGTCTTCCGCCTATTGGGAGGGCGAACGAAGTCCAGGGTCCCGGTATACGCAAGCCGTCTATACGCAACCGAGCTAGGTGAGTTGGCAGCGGAGGCAAAACGGTATAAAGACGACGGCTTCAAAGCCATGAAGCTCCGTTTCGGGTGGGGCCCCATGGATGGGGCCGAGGGCATGGAGCGCAACCTCGATCTGGTTCGCACGGTGCGAGAGACGGTGGGAAACGATGTGGATGTCATGGCTGACGCCTACATGGGATGGACGCTCGATTATGCGAAAAGAATGCTTCCTTTGCTGGAGCCATTTCAGCTTCGTTGGTTGGAAGAGCCAGTTATTCCTGACGACATCCATGGCTATGCCGAGTTGAAGTCGTACGCGCGAATTCCCATTGCGGGAGGCGAACACGAATTTTCCCTGTTTGGATTTCGTGATCTGCTGCAGGCGCGCGCCTTGGACTACATTCAGTTCGATACCAACCGCGTCGGCGGAATCACTCAGGCGCGCAAGATTGCCGCTCTGGCTGAAGGGCATGGGGTACCGGTCATCCCGCACGCCGGGCAGATGCACAACTACCATGTAGTCATGGCAAGTCTCAATTCGCCAATGGCTGAATATTTCCCCGCAGTCGATGTTGAAGTGGGCAATGAATTGTTCTGGTATCTGTTCGCAGGAGAACCCACGGCGAAAAATGGATTCGTCGATCTAGCCGACGATGTGCCCGGTCTCGGGCTGTCCATTAGTGAAGCGAATTTGCGGGATTTCGAGATTCTCGATTAAAGGAGCAATTGAAATCGGATGATGCGGCTCGTTCAACTCAAGAAGGGACCTGTGCGGCGTGTGGCGCTGGTAGAAGAACCTCATGTGCGCATTCTCGACGGATCCACTTCCGTCTATGAACTTGCAATTTGCGCGCTCCGGACAGGATCCAGGCTCAGCGATGAAGTTCAAAAGCGGTTGACTGCGGAGCGCTTGGATTACGATCTTGTGTACGACGGCAAATCGGAATGGAAGCTTCTGCCGCCGGTTGATCATCCCGAAGAGCCCGCCCGCTGCATGATCTCGGGAACTGGCCTGACCCATCTGGGCAGCGCGCGCGATCGCCAGTCCATGCATGCCATCGGCGCAGATGGAATGACCGACAGCATGAAGATGTTTCATTGGGGCCGGGAAGGAGGCCGTCCGGCGGCGGGACAAGTCGGCATTCCTCCCGAGTGGTTCTACAAGGGGACGGGGACGAGCCTGCGCGCCCATGGACAGCCACTCGAGATTCCCTCTTATGCAGAGGACGGTGGCGAAGAGGCGGAGATTGCCGGTATCTACCTGGTTGGCCCAGAGGGAACGCCTCATCGCCTTGGCATGGCTGGTGGAAACGAGTTCTCGGACCATCACTTCGAAAAGAAGAACTATCTGAATCTGGCGGGATCGAAGCTGCGCACCTGCGCTCTCGGCCCCGAACTCGTATTGGATCCGCAGTTTTCCTCCGTTGCCGTGCAAGTGGAAATTACCCGCGACGGGCGTCAACTGTGGTCGGGGGCGTTTCGGACCGGCGAGGATGAAATGTGCCACAGCCTACGAAACCTGGAGCACCATCACTTCAAGTTTGAGGCGCACCGTCGACCCGGGGACGTCCACATACACTTCTTCGGCACTGACTGCCTGAGTTTCGGAGCCGGCATCAAGCTGGAAGATGGTGACAGTATCCAGGTTTCGTTTGCGGGATTCGGTCGTCCGCTTCGCAATACCGTGCACGTGGCAAAGTCGGAGGCCGTTCCCATCGAAGTGAGTTCGCTAGGATGAGTGAAATGTCGAAACCACGCGTCGCAATACTAGGCTTGGGAATCATGGGAGGCGGGATGGCATCTCGCCTTCTGTCCATGGGATTTCCGCTCACCGTATACAACCGAAGCCGCGAGAAAGCAGAGAAATACGCCGCTTCTGGAGCTCTTGTCGCGGACACCCCGCGCGACGCTGCGCGAGCGGACATAGTGATCGCAATGGTCGCTGATGACGCCGCATCCCGTGGCGTTTGGCTCGGAGCGGACGGGGCGCTCGCCGGAACTGCCCCGGGAAAGCTGTTGCTCGACTCCAGCACGATCTCGGTTGCGTGGGTCAAGGAACTGGCCGCTGCTGCGGCACAAAAGGGGTGCGAGTTTCTGGATGCGCCTGTCACCGGAACGAAACCGCATGCGTCATCGGGCGAATTGTTCTTCATGGTGGGAGGCTCGGCCTCGGCATTCGATCGTGCGCGGGAAGTGCTTTCAGCGTTGGGAAGAGAAGTGCTGCATCTCGGCCCCACCGGAAGCGGCGCCCTCATCAAACTGATCAACAATTTCGTTTGCGGAGTCGAAGCAGCTTCCTTCGCTGAAGCGATGGCACTGGTGAACGCCAGCGGCCTGGATCGAGAAAAATCCATTTCTGTTCTCGGCAACAGCGCGCTCGCCAGCCCACTGATCAAAAGAATGCTGACCAGCTTGGGGACGAATGATTTCACTCCGAACTTTCCGCTGAAACTCATGACGAAGGACATCGGTTACGCCATCAATGAGGCGGGCAGGGTTGGAGTTCCGCTCCAGACGGCGCTTCCTGCGCTGGATGTTTTCAGAAATGCAGTGGAGAAGGGCCTGGGCGATCAGGACTTCTCGGCAGTAGTGAAAGCAGCGGGGAAGAAGTGAGATTGTTACCAGGTGAGCCGCACCAGCGACATGGATTGCCGCGGCAAGGAGAAGTGCAATCGCACCTCCGCCTTCTGGATCGGCACTGACTCAGGAGACGTCAGAAGCTGCAACTGTCCTTCCTTCTGTAATTGCTCGTATTGAGCGGCAGAAAGCTTCTGTGGTGATCCCATTTGCTTCCATACGGCGAATGCGTTGCTGTGAGTAGAGTCAATGCGGAAGTGCTCCAGCGCGGCGCGCGTAGCCTCTGCGGGAAGTCCGTCTAGAAGAAGGTCAATGTCAGCAGCCGGCGCGGAGACATCGTCATCATGGTAGTTCCAGATCAGCGCCTCGACTTGGCGTTCCCTTCGGCTGGCGATCACGTTGACATCTGGTTCTTTTCGAACGCCAGCGCGCAGCACATCCTCCGTGGCCAAAGCCGCCGAGCTCGTCGCTCTCAGCCGGTCGCTCCCCAGCAAGCCAAACATCCGAAAAGCGTTCAGCACTGGCTTGTCGATACCATACGTGGCGAGTTCGCGGAAACCTTCAAACGGCGGCTGGTCTTCAAACTCGAACGCCCAGGTGACCGATCCAAGAAAATTTACGTGCTCGTTCTTTGCCAGCTCATAAACCCTTTCCAGCACTTCGGTTGTGTAAACCGCATAGAGGGGACCATTGCGATACGAGTTTTGCGGAGTACTTTTTGCCGAGCACGCGGCGCAACCTTCCGGGTCCGACTCGCCAAGAACGATGGGAGTATGTCGCCACTCTGGAAACGACGTTACGATTTTGAAGCCCTGTTCAATCGACTCCAATTGTCGTGCAATGCCCATCTGCACATGATCGTTTTCCCACTTTGGAGAGCCCTTGGGGTGATAAGAGATGAAATCCAAACGCGATCCGATCTTGCCGCTCGCGTAGTTTTTCTGATGAGCACAGTGCTCCAGAAAAAGACCCAGAAACTCAGCCGCTTTTGGATTAGCGGGTCCGGTGCTATCGGGCCCTCCAATGCGCGCTGCCGGCAGTGCGCGCAGGATTGCCTCCGCTGAGAAATCGTAGAGCTTGAAATATTCCGCGGGTGTGCCCTTCCAGTAAGGAATGTCGGGCTCGTTCCACACTTCCCACAGCCACGTTGTTACTTCCGCATCGCCGTAACGCTCGCGAAGATGGCGCACAAAATGAAACACGAGTTCCGACCACTTGTGATAATCCTTCGGTGGATACGCCCATCCGGTGAAGATGTCGCCGTTGGGAAAACTGTGACGATATGGCTGCGGATGGGTCGAGAGAGCTTCGGGCATGAAGCCGACTTCGACGAGCGGCTTGATGCCTGTTGCATGAAACGCATCGAAAATTTGGTCGAGAATGGTCCAGCTGTAAATGGGTTTTCCAGCAGCATCCTCGGTATAAACATTCGTCGATCCCCACTTTAACGAAGACGATCCATCACCCGAGGTCAGAAGATTGTGCACTCGCACGTAAACGGGAGTGGGGCTAATCGCCGACAGTTCCGCGAGCAATTTCCTGCCATTCGGGGCATAACTGTAATTGGGCTCGTCATAGCCGAAGTAAGTCCAAATTGGAGCGAGCGTGTCATCGGACTGATTCGCATGTACAACGATTTGCACTGCCTGCGGAGTTTCTTGCGAGGATGACACGCCGGACATGAACGTCGAGAGCAGAACAAGCACGCCAAAGCGCACGCACCACTTCGCGAAATATGCTGATGGGAGGATTTCGTTATGCATTGGTCCGACGCATCATACCTTCGTCAAGCCGCGTTAGACTACTAGGAATCGGAAGATTCATGGACTTTCTTGCGCGGGCAAATGGGCAGAATGGAGTGAGAACCTTGGTCTCCATGGCTGGTTGTGGACAAGTTCGTGCGGGCGTCGTGATCCTTTTGCTGCAGGTTGCGGTCCTCGGGCAGCCTGCCAACAACCGCATTGAAACAATTGCGTCGGCGCTGCGCAACCGTGAATTCGACAGCGCTCTTCAACTGCTTCAACCCGCGCTGCAAGCGTCACCAAAAAATCCTCAACTGTGGATGTTCCAAGGTTTGGCTTATTCCGGAAAAGGCGATCGGAAATCGGCGCTGAATTCCTACCACAGCGCGCTGAAGGTATCTCCTGACTATCTTCCAGCGCTGGAGGGAGCAGCCCAGCTGCAGTACGAGGCCGGAAGTCCGGAGGCTGTGCAGCTTCTGCAGCATATTCTGCGATTGCGTCCAAATGATGCCACTAGCCACGCCATGCTGGCGGTAATTGCATATAAGAAGAACGACTGTGCCGCAGCCGTCGAGCATTTCTCGCGCAGCGAGTCTCTCCTGAATTCCCAGACGGGAGCATTGCAGGAATACGGAGTCTGCTTGTTGAAGCTCAAACAAACAGACAAGGCCGTGCACGTTTTTCAAGAGATCGTGGCATCTCATCCAGACGACCCTCGCGCCCGCCGAGGTCTGGCTGCGATCCAACTCACCGCGGGACAGCCGCAGGATGCACTTTCCACCTTGCAGCCCCTGCTCGCTTCAGATCCGGATGTCAGCACCATGCAACTGGCAGCGGCTGTGTACGAGGCGAACAAAGACACGCCGAATGCGGTCAAGATTCTGCGTGAAGCGATCGTCAAGAATCCAGACAACGTTGCACTGTACGTGGACTTTGCCGACCTCGCCATGAACCATCAATCCTTTCAGGCAGGCATTGAAATGCTCAATGCGGGTCTCAAGCTGCAGCCCACGGCTGCGGAACTGTATCTCGCGCGGGGCGTCCTGTATGTGCAGCTTGCAGATTATAAGCAGGCCCAAGCGGACTTTGGAAAGGCTGAGCAGTTGGATCCGCATCAGGGCTTGAGTGCGGCGGCGCAGGGGATGGTCGCCGAAGAGCAGAACCAGAACGATCCCGATCGGGCACTTGCAACCGTACGTGCGAAATTGACAAAAAAACCAGGCGACGGATTTCTGTGGTATTTGCAGGCCGCCATCCTGGCACAGAAAGCGCCGGCGCCCGGCTCTGCTGACTTTGAACAAGGCCTGCGTTCAGCCAGAAAAGCCGTCACTCTGCAGCCTTCTCTCTCCGCGGCACACAATGTATTGGCCAAGTTTTATCTGGACTCTGGGCAGCCGGCCCTCGCTGCGAAAGAGTGCCGAATGGTTTTGCAGCAGAGCCCGACGGACCAGACGGCTCTGTATCATTTGGTGCTTGCGCTGCGGAAAACAAAGGACCAGTCGGAAATTCCTGAATTGCTCAAACGTCTGGCTAACGCCCGACAGCAGGCCACCAGGGAAGAAGGGGAACGAAACCGGTACAAACTCGTGGTTTCCCCGAGTGCTGGGTCGAACTGAGCGCGCGAACTAGGGAAAAGCCAGTAAACCTTTACTCAGAACCGAGTCCGCGACGATAATGGAACGCGTTCCTACAGGCCCTTGATGACGATTACCCGCCGTTCGTTCGTACTGTTTTCTCTGTGCGCCTCTGCGCAACAACTTCTTGGTCAGACACAGGGAATTGCCACGCGCGAGGTAAAGGCCCAGCCAAAACCGGCGCCTTCGGGCCGGCCTTTCGATGCGCATTTCACCGACGTCGCCAAAGAGGCCGGGCTGCATGCGCCCGTCATCTACGGCGGTGTGGAGTCGAAGAAGTACATCATGGAAGCCAATGGATGCGGGTGTGCTTTCATCGATTTTGACAACGACGGCTGGATGGATATCTTTCTGCTCTCCGGCACCCGTTTGGAGGGCGATCCACCCGAAGCCACCAATCGTTTATACAAAAATAATCGCGACGGCACTTTCACAGATGTAACGGAAAAGGCGGGCTTGAAGTCAGCCGGCTGGGCGAATGGGGTCTGCGTTGCCGACTACAACAACGACGGCTTCGACGACATCTTCTGCACCTACTTCGGACAAAACCGCCTGTACCGCAACAATGGTGATGGAACGTTCACCGATGTCACCAAAGCGGCCGGACTTTTGGAGCCTGGCCCTGCAAGGTGGGGCGCCGGCTGCGCATTCCTGGATTACAACCGCGATGGACATCTTGACCTCTTCGTTTCCAATTACATCCGATTCTCGTTTGAGCACGCACCCGCGCCCGGGGAGAACTCGACCTGCAATTGGAAAGGTGTTCCAGTGAATTGCGGTCCTCGGGGGCTTCCTACCGGCCGCCATTCCCTGTATCGCAACAACGGCGACGGGACATTCACCGACGTGACCAAACAGGCCGGCATTGCCGCGGCAACCGAGAGCTACGGAATGACCGTTGTCACCGCTGACTTTGACGAAGACGGGTGGCCCGACATCTTCGTCGCGTGCGATTCCACGCCCAGCCTGTTGTTTATGAACAATCATGACGGCACCTTTCGCGAAGAAGGCGTGATGCGCGGCGTCGCCTTAAGTGACGATGGCATGGAACAGGCCGGCATGGGCGTAGGCGTCGGCGATTACAACCTCGACGGACATTTGGATTTGTTCAAGACCCATTTCATCGGCGATACCAGCGGTTTCTACCGGAATGACGGCAAAGGGAACTTCGACGAAGTGACTCGAGCGGCAAAGACCGGAGTGGAGACCCGTTTTACCAGTTGGGGTGCCGGCATGGTGGACTTGGATAACGACGGATTCCCCGATGTATTTTTCGTAACGGGAAGCGTCTATCCCGAGGTGGAGCGCAAGTTGCCGCAATATCCATACAGGACACCGCGTGTTTTATTTCGCAATCTCGGCAACGGCACTTTTGAGGAACTTGATGCCCAGGCTGGAGCAGCTATTAGCGCTCCACATAGCAGCCGCGGCTGCGCGTTTGGTGATTTTGACAATGACGGCGACGTAGATATCTTGATTTTGAACATGAACGAGCCGCCGTCTCTCCTGCGCAACGATCTAAAGGGCAAGCAGAACTGGCTGAAGGTCAAACTTGAAGGCGTGAAGTCAAATCGAAGCGCGATCGGAGCGAGAGTCCTGGTGCGCTACGGGACTAGAGTTCAAGCCCAGGCGGTGCTTAGCCAGTCGAGCTACTATTCTTGCAACGATTCACGCCTGCATTTCGGGCTTGGCCCTTTCAGCGTGGCAGACCTCGACGTGTACTGGCCGAATGGCCTGCACGAGCAATTCAAAAAGATTGCTGCCAATCAGTTGATCACGATTCGAGAAACTTCCGGAATCGTGCGCGGCAGGGGCTGGCAACAGCGAAACTAAAAATATTCTTGACAGTTCCCGCCCATAATCGTTATACATTACCCTCGTCAGTAAACGTTTTCTCAGATCGCGCTCAAGCCCGTGTCTGCGGCTGATCATTTGTGGAGGGATCCATGCCACGAAGCATGCTGTTTCGTCGTTCCCCGCGGTTGTGCTCGATTCTCCTGCTGACCACGGCCACAGCTTTTGCTCAGTTCACCGCCAGTATCCAGGGAGTTGTTCAAGATCCGACCGGGGCGGGAGTCGCCAAAGCCACCATTCATCTGGTGAACGTCGCAACGGGGAACACGACAGTTGCAAGCAGCGACGAATCCGGAAACTATCGTTTCATCAGTCTTGCCCCCGGAAGTTACAAAATCACGGCGGAAGCGGCCGGTTTCTCAAAATCTGAGGCGAACGTCACGCTGCTCACCGAGCAAAACTTGAATGTGCCGGTTGCTCTCAAAGTGGGCTCCATCAGCGAGTCGGTGATTGTCAGCACAGAAGCGCCGGTCGTCGATACCGCAGACAGCCGCGTTCACCTCACGCTCGAGAACCAGGCGGTTGCGCAGTTGCCGATCATCGGCCGCAATCTCGTCACCCTGGTGACCATGGCCCCCGGCGTCTCGGGCTTGGGAACCAGCACCTCGGGCAGTCCCGCATCCGGCGTGGACAATTACTCCACCGAAGAGCAGGTCGACGCCAGTGCCAACGGTCAGGGCCAGAACAACAATCAATACGTAGTAGACGGGCTGGATGTGACCAGTGGAATTCGGCAGGGCGTGCTGAACCTGACGCCGCAGCCGGAATCCATCCAGGAAACCAGCATTCAGGTGAATACATTTTCTGTAGAACACAGTCGCGCGGCAGGATTGCAAACCATCTTTACCACCAGATCGGGCACAGATTCATTTCACGGTTCCGCATCGGATTGGTTCAACTACCAGGGTATGTACGCCAACCAGCACTTCGTGAGCTCATCGAACAGCCCCTACAAGCCTTTCCATTCGAACAACATGGATTTCGCGATCGGCGGCCCCATCATCCCGCATCACAACAGCTTTTTCTATTTCGCGGTAGAACCGTTGCGTTCGTCGGCCAGTTCGGGTGGGTCGGTGACCTTCGCTGATCCACAGTTCATCTCATTTGCGCAAACGAATTATCCGGGGACTGTAGGAACGCATGTGCTCAGCACTTATCTCCCTTCCGGCGTGGGGGGAACCACCGTCCAGCAGACGGCGCAGGACGTTTTCGGCTCTGATGCGGGTGGATGCGGCACAACCGCGGGCCAAAACGGCGTGCCATGCACTTTGCCCATGATCGATCAAGGTTCATTCGGCGCTACCCAGATCCGAAATGGCACACAATATTTCGCTCGCATCGATCAGGGCTTCAAAAGCGACCGTTTCTATGTCAGCCTGTTCCGCACCCTGCTGCTCACCGGCGCCGCATCGCCGATGCCGCAATTCTCCGCGCTTAACAATACCTGGCAAGTGGCCGGACAAGTCTCGTGGACCCATACGTTTTCTGGAACGACCTTGAATGAGTTCACAGCCGGGCTGAGCAGGGTCGAAGGCGTTCTGGGCAGCGGCGCCAAGGACTACACTGTACCTTCCATATCGGTGAACGGCATCAACGCAGATGGCGGAATGGCTTACGGCGTTGGATTCGCCCAAGGCGACTTCATTCAACACAACTATCACTGGCGCGACGTACTGACCCATGTACGTGGTACCCACACGCTGAAGTTCGGCTACGAAGGCTGGTATGGGGACGACGTTGAGCCATTCCAGGGGCCGTGGTCGCAGCCGAAGTTCTCGTTCAACAACTTGCTCGCGCTGGCACAGGATGCTCCTACCAACGAGAACGGCGTCATGTACAACCCCGCGACGGGTACGCAACAACTTTGGAACTGGGACGCAGCTGCGCGGACCTTTGGAGTGTTTGTAGAGGACACTTGGAAAGCAAGAAGGAATCTGACACTCACGTTGGGCCTGCGCTACGACGATAGCGGAAATCCCTGGTCAAAGAGTCCTTCCACCGTGTTTGGTAACTTCTATTTCGGGACTGGCGACACCCTCCAGCAACAGATTGCCAACGGCTACGCGAAAGGTACGCACAACGCGCTGCTCCATTCTGTGAACAATCTCTTCAGTCCGCGCGTCGGTTTCGCGTGGGACCCGACCGGAAACGGCAATTGGGCAGTGCGGGGAGGATTCGGCATTTACAACAACTGGCTTACGTCTGCGAACGTGCAGGAAGAGTTCCGGGGCAGTCCGCCGGGGCTGGTTTTGCCGACGTTCTTCGCCGGGGGGACTGCTACTGCGCAAGCTCCAATTTTTGTTCTGGGCAGCAGCAGCAAGCCGCCGTTCGGTTTTGTTTTCCCGACTTTCCAAGGTGGGTTGAATGCCCAGGGAGGCGTGGCCGGCACGAGTTTCGCGATTGGAGGAATTGATCCTTTGCTGAAGTCGCCCAAGTCAGACATCTGGTCCCTAAGCGTGGAGCGAAAGATTAGCCGGATTTTTGCCGCCAGCGTCGGGTACAGCGGATCGCATTCTTACGACATTGTCGGTAATGGTAATGCCATTGGCCTCGTCTCCTATGGAGTGGACATCAACGTCCAGCCAGGAGACCTGATCGCCCACCAGAGCATCGCACCCACACGCCTGAATCCGAGTTTCGGTTCAATCAGCTATGCCCAAAACGATCGATACGGCAACTACAACGCCGTTTTCTTCGACTTCAAGGGGCGCTTCTCGCGTGGGTTTGTGGATCTTTCCTACACTCGATCGAAGTCGAAGGATGACGCGTTGGCTTACCCGGATCCTTTTAATCCGGGCGCTTATTACGCCCCGTCCATCTTTGATGTACCCAATCGCGTCTCTCTCAGTTGGAACTATTCTTTCAAGGGTCTGGATAAATCAAGCGCAGCGGTTCGGCGCGTGACTGGGGGCTGGGGTCTCAGCGGCACCACGATCTTCCAGTCCGGATATCCATTCACAGCACGAAACACTAACGGCTATGACCCGATTTGCGCAAACACTTCCAGCACGGCTCCTGCTTGCCCGTCGCCTGCGAATCCGGCCGTGGGCTATGCGCCGGGGAGCGGCGACTACAACGCAGACGGCAATGCTCTCGATTACCCCGATGCCCTCAGTTACCACCAGTTGACCGACAACAGCGCCTGGCTGACCGGCGCCGTTCCGAAGAGCAACTTCGCTGTCCCCGCATTTGGGCAGGAGGGCAATGAAAAGCCCATGCAATTTCGCGGGCCGAATTTCTTTGAAACCAATATCAATCTCTATAAAGACACAGCCATCACCGAGCGGGTGAATTTCCAATTCCGATTCGAGGTCTTCAATCTTTTCAACCGGGCGAATTATGCAAATCCGGACGACAACTTCCCGGATGGTAACTTCGGCTTCGCCACAGCGTCGCACGAGCCGAGGTTCTGGCAAATCGGAGGCAGAATTTCGTTCTGAACTTGTTTCACTGAATCTCCGGTAGACGATGCGGTGGCCGGCAGCCCTCCCCCATGAAGTGCCGGCCACATCGTCTTACTCTGATTTATCCGGCGCTACTCTCTCTCATCTCATCCTGGGGCTTCGATTACCATGTTTAGCGGAGACGTTGCCCCGAATTAAACGATCCGCTGCCATGGGACAAGCCCTTCGTGCGCTCAAGCTGATCTGCCTCGCAGGTTCGGTTCTGTTTTTCTCCAGCGTTCTGGGGCAAACAGCTGCAGACGCTATCGACCCGATCGCCTCAGCATTGCGTGCCGAGCAGTTTGACAAAGCGCTCGACCTCCTTCAGATCGCGCTGCAAAAGTTTCCCAATGATGGCCAGTTGTGGACCATGCAGGGGGTGGCTTATGCCGGTATAGGGCAGAAAAAAGAGGCACTCGCTTCTTTTCGCCGCGCGCTAAAAATATTTCCCGACAATGTTCCCGCTTTGCAGGGGACCGCACAGATCGATTACGACGCAGGCAGTGCAGAAGGGATTCCCGTAATTGAGCATCTCCTGCGTTTGCGCCCTAACGATCTCACGAGTCAAGGCATGCTGGCGGTCCTGGAGTTTCAGCAGGGGCAATGCTTGAAGGCTGTGCCGCATTTCGAAAAGGCGGAGCCGCTGTTCGGGTCCCAGTTGCCTGCACTACATGCGTATGCCACATGCCTCGTGAAGCTGAAGCGCTTCGAGGCAGCAGCCAACGTTCTCCAAAAAGCTCTACTTCTGAACCCGAACGACCCGCGCGAGCGGCAAGTCTTATCGTCAGTCCAGTTGATTGCACACCAGCCGCAGGCGGCCATAACCACCCTCGATCCATTGCTAAGTGCAGGGCCGGACGCTCAGATTTTGGAGTTGGCATCCGCCGCCTATGAAGAAAGACACGACACTGAGAAAGCCGTTGACGCACTGCGACGCGCCATTTTGCTCGATCCCCGCAACGTGCAGCTGTACGTGGATTTTGCGGCGATCTCGGCGACTCACCAGTCATTCCAGGTTGGAATTAACGTGGTGAATGATGGAATCAACCTGCAGCCCAAGGCAGCCCCACTATATTTTGCGCGTGGAGTGCTCTACGTCCAGCTCGCGGAGTACGAAAAAGCAGAGGCGGACTTTGAAAAAGCGTACGACCTTGATCCCAGCCAATCCTTAAGTATCGCAGCGCAGGGACTGGCGGCTGTGCAGCAGAACGATCTGACCCGGGCGCTAACCGGCGTTCAGGAGAAATTGACGCGCAAACCCGCCGACCCGATCCTGCTTTATCTGCAAGCGGACATCCTTGCCCAGCAAGGAGTGGAACCGGGAAGTGCGGAATTTGAAAGCGCACTCCGTTCGGCCAAAAAGGCAGTCACTTTGCGTCCTACACTGGAACCGGCCCATAGTGTGCTGGGAAAACTCTATCTGCAAGCGGGTAAGTACTCCGAAGCTGCCGCCCAATGCCGCAAAGCGCTGGAGATCAATCCCAAGGATCAGACGGCGCTCTACCACCTGATCCAGGCATTGAGGAAGACTGATAAGAGGATTGAGATACCAGAACTCTTGAAGCGACTTGCGCTCCTCCGGCAACAAGCCACCAACGAAGAACGCGAGCAGTATCGCTACAAACTGGTGGAAGGTGAAGCCGAATCCAAAAGATGAATTGGAACCTCACTGCCCCCGACCAGTCGTACGTTGGAACACGTTCACGACTTCAGTAATACGTAAGTACTGTAGCCCTCTTTGTCGATTGTCATAAACGGGCGCATCGTGATGCTGCTCCCGTCGACCGCATTCGCCACCCAGTCTCCGCCTGCATTATTCAGGGGCTTGGCTTGTAGCAGCGCAGTTCGCTCGAACGTAGGCTGCGATTCAGCGACTGCCATCAACACGAGGGGCCCCTGCATGAGCGCCACATTGTTGGGATGATTGGCATCGACAACCTCCAACCTCAGAGGCATGGGTAACTCAAGATCCACGTGGTCGCCGTCTTTCCAGGTTCTGCGAATGCTGGCGAACGTTCCAGGCTCAACCTCGGCCGAGATGCGGTTGCCATTCACCATCAGCATCGGGTTCGGCCTCGCCCAGCCGGGAATGCGCACATACAGCGTGTATTCCGTGGGCTGTGAAGCCGAGACATGTATCTGAACCTTGTTCTCGAAGGGATACTTCGTCTCTTGCTTCAGGCTATACTTTCCGCCTCCCTCGCTCCATTGCAAACTGGAAGGCGTGAACAGATTCACGTACACGCCGTCGGCAGAGCGAAGGTAGGTGCTCACGTGATAGTCAGCGGCAAGCTGCGGGAACGTTCCAGAACAGCACGGCCATTTGTTGTTGTACCAAACCTTTTTTGCTGAGGTCGAATAGTCCGAGTAATAAAAGGACGTTCCGTCCGCCTGGATGGGCCAAGCTCCTAAAATCGTGTTGTACATCACCTGCTCCATGCTGTCGCCGTAACGCGCTTCCTTCGTGACCCGCAGCAGATAGCGCGTAATCTTGAAGTGTCCGTAGGCTCCGCACGGAGTCTCAAAGCTGGCGTGAGTCTGGGTCAAGCTGTTGCCTAACTGTCCGGTCCCAGGCTCGCCGAACGCTTCATTCGGACCCCAGCCTCCGGTGGCAAAGCTCTGGGTCTTTACCAGCATGTCGAAGCCATTCTTCGCCGCTCGCAGATGTTTCTCGCTGCCGAGAGTGATGTATGCCTGCATCGCGGAACTGAAGGCGTTGACGTGACTGTACGCGTGCTCGAAGGGGAGCACATTATTGCCTTCCGCGAGCGGATCGAAGTAGGTGTCGTCTTCGAGATACTTTTTTGCCATATTGCGATACAAAGATTTGCCGCTGCGCTGATAGGCGAGAAAAAGATTTTCCGGCAGAGTGTAGGTCTCATCCCATGTATAAGCGGTGTCCTTATGTGGTCGCGAGCGCTGTTCCGCACGCGACAGTGCCTTCTCGGGCAAGTAAGCGACAATCGCGCGAGTGAGCTTCTCGTGAATGTCCATGGCTAAAGGATCGTGGGCATACTCGTGAGCGTCAATCAGGCCACAAGAAAGCTTGTCGTATGTGTATGCGGGAAGGCGGTAGTCGACGAAGAATTTGGCTTTCGAGTCGAGGGTTTCTCCGTATCCCTTCACTAGACGATTGATCTTGGCGCGCGTCGGCTCTGAGCCAGTAACTGCATACGCTCGAGCCAGCCCAGAGACGTACTGGCCGAAAGAATGGCCAGCGATGAAACCATGGAAGTCGTTTTTCTCCAAGCTAAAGCCCGTGAGGTCATACCAGCCGCCCATATCTTCCCCCGGGGCTGGCAGGCCGGCGACCTGCCGGAACACTTTGAGCATGCGATCCTCATCCAGGTTGAGAAAGCGCGCATGATTCTCGTCGAACTGGCGCTTCATCGGTCCGTCGTGGAGTTGGATATCGCTGTAGGCAAATGTGGTGAGCGGGGTCGTTACGGCCACCAGGCTCTTCTCTGCATTGGCCCACGCCGGGAAGGCTCGGACTGCATAGGCGCCAGCCGCAGTAGCGCTTGTGGTTTTGAGAAAAGTCCTGCGGTCCATTCCAGACGCCATATGCATTTAGCCTCGTTCGAGAAATCGTTTACTTGGGAATCCTATGACCACCGCCGTCTGGCGTCAATGGCATTCGGTGACATCCAGGGTGGGAGCGTGCAACAACTGCCTTCAGGCGGCACTCTCCCGGGTCAAAATCTCGTCGATCTCAGCAATTCCGGAGGTGTTCAAGCGGAAATCAGCAGCGCCGATGATTCCTTCCACCTGTCTGCGGTTGCGAAAACCCACAATCGCTCCCGTTACTGCCGGATGGCTCAAGGTCCAGGCGATGGCCACTTCGCCCGGAGTTCGGCCGTGCCGTTTGCCAATCTCGCGTAAATGCTCGACCACTTTCAGATTTCTCGATAATGCCGGCTCTTGAAAGCCGGGCAGATTTCGTCGCCAATCCTCGGGCAGAAAATTTGCAACTCGCTCCCGAGTCATGGCCCCGGTGAGCAGGCCCGCGTACATCGGCGAATACACGATCACGCCAATATTTTGCTGCAGGCAGAAGGGAAGGATCTCGCGCTCAATCTCCCGGCGCACTACCGCGTACGGCGGTTGCAGCGAAGTGATGGGGGCAATCGCCTGAACACGCCGCATCTGGCCCACACTGAAATTGGATACCCCGATAAATCGCACCTTGCCTTCTTCTTTCAGCCGAGCCAGTTCAGTCCAGCCTTCCTCGATGTCCTCGTCTGGTTCGGGCCAGTGGATCTGGTACAAATCGATTGCATCCACCTTCAACCGGCGCAAGCTGTCCTCGCATTCGTGGCGGATCGATTGAGCCTTCAGTCTGGCTCCAACATTGCCCTCCTTGTCCCAGACCCGCTCGCACTTCGTGAAGATGTACGGCTTTGGGTTACGGCCTTGGATCGCTCGAGCCACCATTATTTCGGAATGGCCAAGCCCGTAAAGTGCAGCTGTGTCGATCCAGTTCAGTCCATAGTCCAGCGCGGCGTGAATGGCGGGAACTGAATCCTCATCGTTTTGCGGACCCATGCTTCCATTCCACCCGCTGCCGCCAATGGCCCACGCTCCAATTCCGATTGGAGTGATATGAAGATCGCTGTTTCCGAGTCGCCGCGTTTCCATAGTTGTTTGACTTCGAAGCGAATTCTGTAGAAATAACCGAGAAAGCCTAATGCAGCCAAGGCTGTTTTAGCAAACGCTTACTCAAGACTCCAGCTGAGAACACCACCTCCACCGGGTAATTCGCCCGGTTGCTCCCAAACTCTTCCTCAATCCACATCGACGGTTATGATGGAGACGGAATGCTCCGGCAGAGTTGCGATGAAGGGGGAAGTTTTGATTGTGCTCTCCGTGATTCGCACCAGATCCGGATGAGCGAAGTCATTCGCGATGCTCAGTCCGGCGCTGTTCAAAGTCTCGAGACGTGCTTCCGGCCCGATGCGAACTCCGCTCACGAGTATTTCCATGGAAACCGTCTGTGATGGATCGCTATTCACCACTTTGATGAACATCTGGCGTCCATCCGGCGAGCGGGTCGCGACCGCATCAATCGTTGGCACACCCACGCCTTCGAGAGTGGAATCGAATGTAGGGCCACGCAGCGCGCTGGCCAGTCGCTTCGTACCAAGGCGAGACGCGTAAAGCTGATTCACCAGGTAAGTTGGAGTAACATATACTGCATGACGGCTTGCCTGGATTATGCCTCCGGTCCATCCATTGACCATGTCTGATACGGCGCTCATCTGAACCACGTCGCCGCTGCGCTCGAAAACATTCATTAATCGTGCTGCATAGATGGCAGACTGCATGGAGTGCTGAGCGGGAAGTGGCAACGTTGTGTTCCACTCGTTGACCGCCAACCTAATCTTGTGGCCAGGTACCAGTTCCTGAAACATCTGCTTCATGCGAAGATAAAACTGCTCGTAGTGCAGTGGACGCGCCCGCAAATTATTTTCGTCGCCTTTCATCTCTGCTGGACCGTAGTAGTGATGAACGGATAAGTAGTCGATGTTTTTGCCCGCAAGTTTTAGGACAGTTTCGTTCCACTTCAGGTCGTTGTCACCAGTTGCGATGATCGTGATAGAAGGATCCACAGCCCTCATCTTCTGCACGTAGCGATTCAGATTCTTGGCGTAAGTTTGCGCATCGCTGTGGCCGCGTACCCAATCGCCCCATATTTCGTTGCCGATCTCCCAATAGCGTACGTGGAACGGTTCCGGACTGCCGTTGGCGGAGCGCATGGAACCATATTTGGAATGGGCATCGCCATTGCAATATTCGACCCATGCTGCCGCTTCCTCTGCGGTCGCGCCGCGTCCTTCCACGTTGACCGTGATCGAGGGTTCTGCCCCGACCCGCCTTGCCAGCTGGATGAACTCATCGGTTCCGAAATTGCTAGGCTCCAGTTCTTTTCGCCAGGACTCATTTACCCAAATGGGCCTCTGGTCGCGCGGACCAACACCCCACTTCCAGTGATAATCTTGCGCAACGTTTCCGCCAGGCCATCGAATAAAGCCCGCACGTAAAGCCCCCACTCGTTGCTCAACGTCATGGCGAACGCCGCCTTGTGCATCGCCCGGCAGCAACGAAATCTGATCGAGCCACAGGCGCCCGTTGCCTTGAAACAGGATGGCCAGTTTGGCCAGCGGATCGGATTTGGCGGGCCTGAGACTGAAGAAGTACTTCTTCCAGTCCCCGGCGACCTCGGGGAGCGTGGCGCTGGCGTATTGTTCGCCTCCTGTTTGATCCGCCTCCAACGTGACAACAACTTTTCCCACATAATCTGCACTCTTCAGCCAAACATATCCACGGTAGTCGAGTCCCGCATGAAGGGGAATCCATCCTTGACGAACGCCTCTCCGCTGTTCGAACTCGCTCTGCACATCCACACGAAGGGAGTGCTGGCTGGGGAGCGTATTCTCATCCCCATTGACGGGCAGATAAACGTCAGCATCCCACCCGAATCGCAATGCGGCATCATCGTTTCTGTCATCCGGATCGCGCTCCCAGTATCGCGGTAGACCGAGGGCGTTCGGTTGCTCGTCGAAGCCGCGATCGCGCACCAATTCCGCATCGAGCCCGCCTTTAATGTCCTGGAACATGAACTCGGCGAATTGCCCGTATAAACTAGGGCTGATGACGTTCTCGACTTTGTCAGCGTCGATGGTGAGCGTTGCCCCTGTCGTGTTCTGGGCTCTCCCGATGGTGGCGAAAGAGTCCAGCAGCAATAATGCCAGCCAGATCCCCCGCACTACACCGCGGCAGTTGCTTCTCAAAGTTCCTCCCCGTTCTCATCGGAATGTGAAAACGTAGTATGCCTCAAATTGTCCAGTGTGCTAAGGTATTGCGCGACTCCTGTAATCGTTTACCGATCCCACAGCGTGGGGCAACTGCCTCCTCGGAGTGAATCGCATGGTTCCCAGGCCAAATTCAGTTCGTGTACTTAGCCGGATCACCTTTGTCGTCCTTGTCGTTTCCGGATGTCTGCATGCGCAAACATCGCGCTGGACCGAAGAGAGAGCCAAAGCTTGGTATGGACAGCAGGCATGGCTGGTCGGCAGCAACTATATCCCTGACGACGCCATTAATGAGCTGGAGATGTGGCAAGCGCAGAGCTTCAATCCCGGGCAGATCGACAAGGAACTCGGTTGGGCCGAGGACTTGGGCATGAATACGATGCGCGTGTTCCTGCATGATCTGGTATGGCAAGAAAATCCCGAGGGGTTCAGAAAACGTATCGATCAATTCCTGGAGATCGCGTCGCGCCACCATATCAAGCCGTTGCTTGTGCTGTTTGATTCCTGCTGGGATCCGCAGCCCAAACTAGGTGTGCAGCATCCGCCCATCCCCGGCGTCCACAACTCCGGATGGGTGCAGTCTCCGGGCAGTGCGGGCCTCTCCGATCCGGCGCAAGAGGGACGGCTCAAGGCTTACGTAGTGGGAGTGGTCGGAGCATTTGCCAACGACACGCGCGTGCTCGGCTGGGACGTATGGAATGAGCCCTCCAATGTGAATGAGGGAAGTTATCACCGCCTCGAACCTGCGAACAAGCGGCAACTGGTAGAAGCTTTGCTGCCGAAGGTCTTTTCCTGGGCGCGCGAGGCACATCCCTCGCAGCCACTTACCAGTGGCGTGTGGGATATCGATTTCATGGAGGGATTGACTCTGACTCCGACTCAGCGAGTTCAGATCGACAACTCCGATGTGATCACATTCCACAATTACGGATGGCCAGAGAGCTTCGAGAAGGAAGTGCTCTATCTGCAAAAGTACAACCGCCCGCTAATCTGCACTGAATATATGGCGCGTGGAGCGGGAAGCACATTCGATACAGTTTTGCCGGTCGCGAAAAAGTATAAGGTGGGAGCCATCAACTGGGGATTCGTTGCGGGCAAGACTCAAACGTACTATCCCTGGGACTCCTGGCGGCATCCCTACATTCTGGACCAGCCAACTGTGTGGTTCCACGAAGTCCTCTACCCCACCGGGAAACCTTACCGCGACGCCGAAGTCACTCTCATTCGTGAGTTGACAGGCAGGGGAAAGAAATCTTCAGCTGGGCAGACGCAATGAACGCGTGAGCATTTGAGCGTGCCGCATTGTATGTCAGCGGCTCGGTTTGCCGACAGGCGCCGCCGCTTTGATTGCCTCGATTGACTTCTGCAATTCGTCAACCGACGCGGCGGGAAGTTGGTACAAAGTGGAATCATTATCCCGCTTGGCAATGTAGTCGGAGCCGGATTTCGAAATCAGCACTTTTTCGATGCGCTTCCCGTCATTCGAAGTTACGGTTGCCTCGATCTGCGGAGAACCAAAGCCCGAATCCACGAATTTATGGGCGGACAAGTTGCGCAGGGCAGTGATGAGTGACTGCAGGCTCGGCCCATCCATCTTCTTGCCGTTGTCCCACCAGTCCTGTCCACCTCGCATCAGCGAGTAAGTCTTCGAGCCGCTGTGAATCTCCAGCTTGTTCGGATCGGCGTAACCCAAATCGAACAGCTTCTTGTTCCGGAAGTCGTCGACTTTCTTGTCCACCGCCGCAGCTAGATCGGAACCGATCTTAGACGCCCCATCAACCACGCTCGACTGGGCGTAGTAGGATTCTTTACTCTTACGAATCTGAAGTTTCTGGGTGGAAGATTCGCCGGTAACGTCAATAGTAGCCACAGGCGTGCCACGCCCAAATGCAGAACTTGCTTCCTTCGCCGTAGCGGCTGAGTCGCTAATGTCCATGCGAGCGTCGGTTAATTTGCGCACTAATTCGTTCACCGCATCGTTATCCGCGCGCATCGGTTTGGGCTTCAGGATCTGCCATTCATCCTTATTGCGTCCAAACTCAATATCGCCATTCTTTCCTGCAATCTCAACCCGGCTGATTTTATCGCCATCTACGGTCAGCAGCCGCTTGTCCCGGAGATCGTTTAACCCTTTTTCGATGCTGCCTCGCGTGTACCCAGCAATAGTGAAGACTCGTGGATCACCTGCGAGAGCCGCGTAAACCGCATTGCCGGCAGGTGTATCGTCTCCCAGGAGCAGCCTCTCTGTCTTGTTATCTTTCCCAGTCACATTGACTTCGAAAGATGGATGCGCAAGTCCGTATCGTTGCAGATCTGAGCTCTTGTCGTCGACCAGTCGCTCGGAGTTCAAGGAAGCGACGCTGGAAACAATGCTGGAAACCGCGCTTTGATCGGCCGCAAAGGACTTCGGTGCGGTGATATTCCACTCCGATCCGCTCTTCGCCAGCAGGATCGCTGGTGCATCCTTCTTTCTCAATTCTAGTTTGGTGACGGAATTCTCATCGAGCTTGAGGATTTGCGGAGCACTGTCGCCATTCGGTTTCGCGGCCTCGGCGCTCGATTTGCGGTGATCAGACCAATACAGAACCCCGGCGAGCACCGCGAATATCACAGCAGCAATGAGCAGGCCACGAATTTTCATGCTTCACTCGATATTTCCGCTGGCGCAGTTATTTACCTTCGCTTCCACCACACTGAGACGCCCACAATCACGACGGCGAAGGGTAATACAAATTGGCTGACGGCCCGTACCCAGGTCAGTTGCCGCCCGGTCATGGTGATGCGCCGATCTTCCTGCTGCTTCGGACGAATCGAGATCAGATCTTCATCCGAGGACAACCAGTTCACAGCATTGGACGCCAGATCGTTATTCCCGTTGAAATCGATGAAACGATTCGCCGCCCAGGTAGAGGAACCCACCACTACAAAACGCCCTTGCGAATTCTCCTTGCCAGTGTTGAAGGTTCCCGCGGCCGCCAGAGTCAGTGGCCCTTTTTTGTTTTTGGGGTCATTCACGTTCACCGACGGAGAACTCAAATTGCTCGTCGCCAGACTCGTGCTCGAGCTATCGAACAACTTCTGCACGTTCGTCTTATCTGTGTTCTTAATCTGCAGCGAACGGGCCAGTGGAAAACCCGTCGCTGTACCGCGCAACTGGTCCACGATCGGCTGAGAGCCGTAACTCGTAACCAATGCGACCTGCGGACCCAGGCCCGCAATTTGTCCCAACGGGTTCAGATCGAGAATCAGATCTTTGTCCAAGGTGATCCCCCAACTACTCAACAGGCTCGTGAGAGCGTCATTGTCGGCGATCTCTTCATGTCCGAGTTTGAGTGGAGGATCGAGCATGAAGAAAGCGCGACCGCCATCTTCCACGTACTTCTTGATCGCATCGACCTCCGGTTGCTCGTAGTTCTTCGTCGGACCGGCCACCACAAGCGTCGTGCACTCGCCGGGGACTTCAGCCTTGGTGAGCAAATCCACCGATTTGCTCTCGTAGTTATCCTTAGCGAGCAGTTCTTTGAAATGCGAGAGGCCTCCGCGGTTGCTATCGTCGAGTTGGTGTTCGCCGCTGCCACTCGCAAAGCACACCGTTCGCGTGTTGCTCTTGAGATCACGAATGAAGGCCCCTGTGATGCCTTCTTCGGTCATGCTCTTCGCTTCCTCTTTTTTTGCGCCGACCTGAACCACTGCTGTACCAAAGTTACGAATCCCCGCTTCGCGAGCCAGTTCAGGATCTTTGTCAGGGTCCACGTACTTTAGGTGCAGCTTCGGAGACAGGTTCGCGTACTGCTCAAGCAAATCCTTGCCATCCCGAAACCGGGTGCTCTGGTTGTAGTAGGTGATGGTTGCGTCCTGCTTCAGACCCTTAACGATCTTCGCTGTTTGGTCAGACAGGCTGAACCGCTTGTTCGCCGTCGCGTCAAAGGATTTGTTATAGCGATCCGCCAGAACGTTAGCCACCACCACGGCCGCAATCACAATTAATATGTAACTCCCCGCGTATGCTGCGTACTTCGTTTGCCGCGCATGGATCCACTGGTTTTCCATTTACGACCTCCACCGTAGCGATTCCATGGAGCGAGCCGTGAAGAATAGCCCCAAGAAGATGACGGTGACAAAAAAGATTGCGTCTTTCGAATCAAGCACGCCCTTGGCAAAGGACTCGAAGTGCGTGATGACTGACATGTAAGCCAGCACCCGGGCCCAAGTCGCGGTTTCGTACCCGCTCACCCATCCCAGCACCCACAGCAGCAGGCACACACCGAATGTCACTGCGGCTGCAATAATTTGATTCTTAGTAAGTGTCGAGATAAACGTGCCAATTGCGAGAAGCGCGCCTGCCTGCAGCAGCAAGCCAAGATACCCGACCAGCAGCGGCTTCCAATCAGGATGGCCGTACTTGAACAGAAACGCAAAGTTGATGGCCGTGAATAACAGCAAACAGGCATAAAGCATGATCGAAGCCAGCCATTTTCCCAGAATAATTTCCATGTCCCGCACCGGGGACGTTGCCAGCAGCTCGATGGTGCCCGTGCGCTTTTCTTCCGCGAAGAGCCGCATCGTGATCATCGGGATGAAAAAGAGCCCGATGACGCTGGCATTTGAAAGCAACGGCCGGATGATCCATTCATTCAGATTCATGGGGAACGATCGTCCACTCATCTGTGACTGAATGCTTTCGAACACGAAAGCCCCCAGCGCGTTCCAGAAAAAGAAGCCGAAAATCACGCCGAACATGATCAGCAGAATGTATGCAACCGGAGATACGAAATAGCTTCCCAGTTCCTTGCGGCAGATGATCCCAACATTTCTCATCAGGCTTGCACCTCTTCGGGCCTTTCTGTCTCGCTTACCTGTTCTGTTCCGGTCAGCTGCAGGAAGACCTCCTCCAGGCTCATGGCGGAGGGCCTCAGTTCGTTCAGGTCCCAACCAGACTCAACGACGGCACGCGCGAGATCTCCGCGAAGCAGGCGTCCTTTGCTGCTTTCAACTTCGAAAACGGCACGCCCGTCCAACTGCTCTTTGCACAGAACTCGGCTGACCCCGGTAACCTGCTCCAGCTTGTGCTGAACCAGCGAGGTTTCAATGCTTCCATTTCGCCCCGCTACTTCCACCCGTACCGACTCGGCGCCGCGTGCACGGGCTTGCAAATTGCGCACCGAATCGGTAGCTACCAGCTTGCCCTTGTTAATGATCACGACTTGCTCGCAGGTCTGCTCCACTTCCGGCAGGATGTGGGTGCTGAGAATAATGGTGTGCTCGCCGGCCAGATCCTTGATCAGATCGCGGGTTTCATTGATTTGCTTGGGGTCCAGCCCCGCGGTCGGTTCATCCAGGATCAGCACATCAGGATTGTGAATGATCGCTTGCGCGAGTCCGACGCGCTGCCGGTATCCTTTGGACAATTTGCCCAGGAGTTTGGCTCTGACGTCGTCAATGGCGCATCGGCCGCAAACGTAGTCGATGCGTTTCTCCAGTTCTGCCCCACGCAATCCCTTCAACTTGCCAACAAACCGGAGATATTCATAGGTGGCCATCTCCGGGTAGATAGGTGGCGTTTCGGGTAGATACCCGATTCGCTTCTTCACCTCTAACGGCTGTTCGAGAACGTCAAAGCCAGCCACATTCGCTGTCCCCGACGAGGGAGGTAGAAAGCAGGTGAGCATGCGCATCGTGGTCGTCTTGCCCGCGCCATTGGGCCCAAGAAAGCCGACGATCTGTCCTTTGGCTACTTCGAACGAGATCTGGTCTACCGCAGTCGTCCGCGCATACCGCTTCGTAAGCTGTTTGACACTAATCATGAGATTTTGTTGGCAACGGCGAGCTACGCCACCGTTGAGTCCGCACTGGAACAGTGCAGGAGTATGTCTATCTTAAAAACCCTGCCTTCTCAATGTCAATTTTCCGCACTTAAGGATGAGAGAATTGCAGTCCTATCGTATGACGACGCATTAGGTTCGCCTATCCGGTGTCCGGCCCTGTTCTCCCCGAAACCGCGCAATGGGCGGCACTTCTCCGGATTTTGGCGTAAACTGGTACCCATTTTGTGCGGCATCAAACGGGTCCCAGGCGTTTTCAGGCACTCTAAATAGACAATCTGGAGGCTGGTCGACTGGCAACTCCCGTCAGTCTACAGGCTTTGCGGAATTCCGCGGATCTCAAATGGCGACAAGAAGCATAAATGCGGGCCTCGAAAAGAGTGCTCGCGCGGCATTGCCTGCCGGGAGGAACCGGCTGCCGGCCGGGTCAAACTTGTTTTTTGATCGCCTGACCAAAGAGCGCGGTCATGAGTTTCAAAACCTGCTGGCATTCTCGGCTTTGCGAGATAAGCTGCTGCGAGATCACACCAGGCGCGAGGCCGCGAATGTAACTCAGGGCAAATCGAGTCTGGCCAGCGTCGAGACCGCAGATCAGCAATCGAACTTTTCTTTGGAAGACGTCCTCCAGTTGGTTGCGGAACGGGGACTGCAGATCACTGGAGCCGATGGCTTGGCCATTGCATTGGCGGGCAAAAATGACGTCGCAGTGCGCGCGCAAGCAGGTGAGCTTCGGCCCGATGTTGGTGAACCGATAGACGATCAGGCATCCTTTTCCATAGCCTGCCTCCGCACGGCCCAGATTCTGCGTTGCCAGGATACGGAAACGGATTCGCGGGTCAATCTGCAGGCATGCCGGGGCTTGGGCGCACGCTCCCTGATTGCCGTTCCGCTGCGCAGTGGCCACGGCGTAATCGGTGTACTGGAAGTGTTTTCCAAGGAATTGTGCGGATTTGACGACGGCGACGTCAGCCGGCTGAGCCAGCTTGCCGATTTGATCAAGGTCGCATTGAAACCGGAGGACGAGGAGCGAATGGCCTTGTCCGCTCAGATTGCGGTCGCCGATTCGCAAGCGCTCAAGGCCTCGGCCAGAGAGTCCGTGACAGATGCGCTTGGCGCGCGTCTGCAAGCGCAGACCACAGATACGGTAACACTTGAACCGGATCACGCCGAAACTCGGCTCAGCCCAGGCGTGGGCCCGACCTCCCGTGAGTTATCCCCTGACGTGCCTCCAATCCCTGAGGTCGACGGGAATGTTTCGTTCATGCTCGACCTTGGACGACCGAGAGCATACCGGCCCGGCAGACTCATCTTCGTATGCTCGATCGTGATTGTGGCTGGATTATTAATTGGATTCCGTTGGAAGCTTCGTAGTGCTCCCACACCCGTAACCGCGGGAACGACCGCAACACTTCCAATTAGCCCGGCGTTACCCCGCTTAGCCGTCGAGAACCGAAACGCCGCCGCAGTCGCTGGCAATACAGCGCTTACAGCGCCATTACGGCCCGCCGGTGCTCTCGGAACGAGTCCGACCGCACGCTTTGAGTCGTCAGGCTTTCCGCGGGTGACCGGCATCCGGCATTGGTCAGACGCAAGTTCCACCACGGTTGTGATCGATTTTGAGAAGGCGGTGCTCTATCGTGCCCACCGCTTACCCGAGCCGGAGCGAATCTTTTTCGATCTGATGGACACGAAGCTAGACCATGCGCTCGCCGGCAAATCGAGCGAAGTCAACGATTCCTTGCTTAGCCGCATTCGTGTGGCGCAGACTGTTCCCGGGGTGACGCGCGTTGTCCTGGAGACGAACGGGAAAGCAGGTTTCAGCGTAACCCGGCAGCTGAATCCGTCAGGGTTGCGCATCGAACTCCGCAACAATGCTCCGCCGAAACATTGACTTCGCGCGTATTTCCCAGGAAAAGCATTTACTCAGATCGCTGAGGAGAATTCCTGCTCAGTGGTTGCGGATGCGTTGTCGCTATTTTTAGTTCCGGAACTTGGATGCTCTGCTTGGAACTCGTCGTTGGCGGGCGGGAAACCGCCAGGGCACACAATGCATAGAAAACTGCTGCATTGGCCGGCACGTGCAGATTGAAATCCACCAGGCTGTGCAACAGCATCGCGGTACAACCGAGCAACGCGGCGACGGAGATTGCCGCGTCCCATTTGAATTCCCACCGCCGGGAGGTGGGTAGGCCGTACCGGTATAACCTGTACACGAACCAGATCATCACTGCGAAGCCGATTGCACCGGTCTCGACCAGAAGTTGGGCATAGTCATTGTGAGCCTCATTGACGAACAGGTTGGTGTAGAAACTCCGGAAGCTTGGATAGATTGTCGGGAAAGTTCCCAAGCCCCATCCCAGAATTGGCCGGTGAGCAAAGATCCTCAAGCAGTCTTGCGTGATTTTCAAGCGCATGTCGGGGCCCAGTTCTCCCAGTCGACCCAGAACCTGTCCTTTGCCAAGAAAAATCAGCAATCCAAGAACGGAGGCACAAACGGCGAATGTGCCGAGCGCAATCCTGGAATTCCTCCTCTGGTACAGAGTCAGCCCGGCGAACACGATCATTTCGAACGCCAACGACAACATCCCCCCACGTGACCCCGAGAGCAGGATCGTGGTAGCCATCAACACAGCGCAGAAGCCAACGAGCACTCTCTTGCCCCCGCGCACCATGTGGCCCATCGTCACTACCAGTGGGAACGGCACCAGCATCTCCATAAGCCCGGCATAGTGGTCATGATTCACATAGCTGCCATAAATCGAGCCATGGAACCGCGGAGTGTAAAGCCAGAAGAACTTATCCCTTGATGTCAGTTCCTGCGCTAGAGCATAGAAGGCGTACGCCGCTCCAAACACAATTATCGTCAAGCCCAACTTGCGCCGTGCACCTTCCTGTTGAATGCATTCCGTCGCAATCAGCAGAACAATCCCAAATGCACAGTATCGAAGCAATTCGTACTTCGTAACATAGGTATAGGCGGAGATTCGCAAAACCAGTTGCGCAACTACCAGCGTAAAAAAACAAATTGCAGGCAAGTACAGTGGACTACGCGATACTGTCAACTGACCCGAGATAAGTTGTCTTCCGGCCCAGAGAAAAAAAAGAATTCCCGCGCCAGCCTGAAGGATGAAAGTGGACCACTCCTCAACCGCTCCGAATGCGAGAATCGCGAAAAAGAGCACTGCGCACAGCCCGCCGACAAAAATCCACTGCAGATCTCTGGGCTTGCCCTGCGGGACGAGATCCAATTCGACCGAGTGTTGAGTCTCAACTACAAGTTGGTATGAAAGTCTCAATGAGGCAGTCCTGAACCGCTCACTTCCACGATCTTCACATCGTCAACCCACAACTTCCCCCGGATGAGCGGTCCCGGAGGATCGCGCGTAATTTTGACGAAAATCAGATTCGTCCTGCTCCCCGTATGGAAACGGGCTTGTTGCCGGTGCCATGGATTGCTGCCCGATAAATCATCGGTGAGGACATAAGACGTGAGTGTATAAGCATCTCCAATGGCAAAACGTGGACCGCTCGCGCTATCAATGTCTTGAGTCTTGGATTCGGCACTGAACTCGTAATCCACGTCGGGTTTTACCGGAACGAATTGGGCGATCCCCGCATCCGGGGCGTTTTTTCCATCGAAGAGCACAGACAGTGAGCGGCTGCCCGTATAGAACTGATCCGTGTCGATTGCCAACCGGGCATGCGGATTCGGTTCATACCACCAGTCAAATCCACCGTTCAGCAGCGTTTCCTCGAAGCCTCCATTTACCACCAAGTTTGCAGGAGAGGCCTGATAACGACGAATTTGTTCATCTACGTGCGCAAGTTGCTGCCACCCCCTGTTTGCCGCACCGACTTCCTGCCGGCCAATCAACAACCGGAAGTAAGGCAGCGCGAGTTTCGCCGGAAAAGATTGCTGGAGCTGCATCAGCCGTTCCCATGCAATCTTGGCTGCACCAATATCCTGTTTCGAAACGAGCAAACGCAAAAATGACAAATACACACTGGATTTCTGCGGCAGCGCCTGCTCGAACAATTGATTCGCATCCCCAGTGGCCCGCCAGCAAAGCTGCAGGGTGGAATCCACGGAGTCAGGATCATTCGCCAGAACGGTGCGGAAATAGGGAAGAGCTCTGGCAACGTCTCCTTGAATCAGGAAAAAGTTGGCGGCTTCCCACGCGACGTGCGGCGTCATCGGATCCACTGCCGCGGCCCGCTGAACCGCTTCCGCCTGGTCTTCAGTACGACCGCTCAGTTGATAACTTCCGGCCAGATCCAGCCAGTAGCTGGACTGATAAGGGTTCAATTGCACCGCGCTGCGAAGATTCGCGATTGCCTCATCCACGGTCGCAACCGACAGGGCTTGGTTGCGGGCGAGCATAGCGCGATATTCTGAGTTTGAAGCTTCGAGACGAATGGCCGTTTCAATCCCGTGCGCGCCCGGTTGCCTCGCCAAATGAGCCGCCCAAAACGCGCGCGCGGCGAATACCAGATACGCCCCAAGGACGGCTAAGAAAATGACACCGAAGGCAAGCCGCCGAAGGGGAGATTGCAAGTCAATCTGCATGTCAATCGCGTGGGCACTGCCGAGAACTGTTCCTTCGTCCCTTTACCGGGACAGGTCAGGAAACTTTGCTCACCGTTTCTTCTTGCGATTCGTCGTAATAGCGGTCCGAGTATCGACCACCGTAATAGTAATAGCCTTCCGTCGACCGCGTGTTCAGGGCGTTTAGCACGATGCCCATCACTCGCGCATTCACTTGCATCAACAGGTCGCAAGCGCGTCGCAGAACGATTTTCGTGGTCCTGCCGGACCGTGCGACCAGGATCACTCGATCCGCTTCAGGGGATAAAACCACAGCATCGGTCACCGACAGGCAGGGAGGGGAATCAATCACCACATGGTCGAACTCATTTCGCCAGCGCGCGATGTATTCCTTCATCACCGCAGAACCAAGCAGTTCCGCCGGTTGAGGCGGAATCGGTCCCGCTGGCAAGATGGTCAGATTCGGAACATCGGCGAACGGAACTGCGACATCTTCAAACTTGTCACCACCGCTGATTAACGTGCTCAGACCTCCGCGCGAGCGAAAACCGAACATCCGATCGATCCCCGGACGCCGCAGGTCGGCATCCACCAGCAGTACGCGTCCTCCGCGCTGGGCTAGAACCATCGCTGAATTCGCGCTGATCGTCGTCTTTCCTTCCTGCGGTACTGCACTGGTCACGAGAATGACCTTGGGCGGAGCTCCATAGGACGAGAGCAGAATGGAAGTACGCAATGACCGGTACGCCTCGGCCGCCTCCGATCGCGGCCGCGCGTACGTGATGAGAGCAGGTGATTCCGAGGTCTGTAGCTGGATCGTGGCGGGCTTGAGTCTTTTCCGCAGAGATCCATTCCCCGACATCTGCAGGGGGATCGTCCCCAGCGCCGGCAGCGTCGAGATGGAACTGACCTCTTCAATTGTGCGGATACTGTTGTCCAGGCTCTCCAGCACGAACGCCAATCCCACTCCGCAAGCCAGTCCGAGGAGCAGGCCAAACTGGATGTTGCGCGGCACATTCGGCTTGATGGGGCCGGTTGGCGTTCTAGCCACATCTACCACGCGAATGTTGCTGGAGCGCAATCCGGCGCTCACCCCAGCCTCTTTCAGCCTCTGCAGCAAATCCTGATAAAGCTGCCGGTTGGCTTCGGCATCGCGCTTCAGCACGGAGTACTCGATTGCACTCTCGTTGAGTTTGTTCGCTTCCTGTTTTTGCCCGTTGAACGCGGTAATCAGCAGGGTCTCCCTTTGCAACGCCGCCAGGTATTCATTACGGATTTGCTCTTGCAGGCGGGCCTTTTCTGTGACGATCTCCTTCTCAATCTGTTTGAGCTGGTTATCGATCTCAACCACTTTCGGATACGCCGCGCCGAATTGCGTAGTGAGCTGCGCCCGCTGCGTATCGAGCTCCGCCCGTTTGTCGAGCAGCTTGGCCATCATGCTGATCTCGCCTTCGCGCGATGGCTTCGCAAACACGGAAGGATCTCCGCTTGTGGCCAGCTTGTACGTCGATTCTTTCTGAATACGATCCATCTCCGCTGCGGCGAGCTCGCGGTTCAACTCATCCAGCTTGGCCGTGACAATGTTTTGCTTTTCATCCACCCCCAGAATGCTGTGATCCTTCTGGTAACGGACCAGTTTTTCCTCTGAGGTCTGAACCTTCAGCCGGAGATCATCGATTTCGGTATTCAGCCAATCCGAAGTCTGGGTTGCAGCTTCGTACTTCGTCTTGAAATTCTGCTCCGTAAAAGTCTTTACGAGCGTGTTCACGATTTCTGTGGCCAGCTTGGGATCTGGATCGATGTAGGAGATCTGCACCAGCCGCGAGTTGGGGATCAGTTGAATGCCCAGGCCGCCATGAAATCGACCTAGCAGTCCCGTTGTAATTTCAGCATTCGGCTGCAGGCTCGCATCCTCAACCGAGTCTGCGGTACGGTGGCGAGGCGCGCTGCTGAATCTCGGATCCTCATCCAGCCTCATCGCTTTGATCACTTCCATCGCCAGCGCATCACTGCGCAGGATCGCCGCCTGCGTTTCCAGCGCTACGTCATATTGATAATCGGGAGAACTATCATCCAGGTTCTTGAACCCTAGAAAATTGGGTGTCTCGGGAAAGATCGCCACCTTCGATGTCGCCTGGTAAAGCGGGGTCTCCCTCAGGGTGGCAAAAACGGCGAGAGTGAAAATGATGGCGGTCGTTGCCAGCACTGCCCAACGTCGTTTCTTGAGAACTCTCAGGTAGTGCAGCAGCGGACTCTCTTCCGAGCCCAAATAAGGTTGCGGAATCTGCCGGATAGGCTCGAGGAGGGTTGCTTCCGTCGCTTGTAGCGCATCCGGCTCGCCAGAGCCGTTGCGTGGTGACTGCAAGTCCATCAATCAAACCCCGATTGTCCGTGGTCAGTGTTAGCTGTACCGCACTCGACAGTATGAAGAGAGTAGTGCGGATTCTAACATTATTCTTCCCGACTTTGGCCTCACAACTCCTGTGCATTTCTTAGGAAATCTCGTGCAAAATCACGTGCACCTTCCCGGACGGAAAACGCCCGAGTCCGCCCTGCAACACGCCTTACGCGCCGCGTTTCTCTAAGCCGGAGTCTCCCCGGTTGTGCTTTGACAGTGAAAAATAAGCTCTATATATTTCTGAAACGACCTCAGTGACCTGTTTCCCATCGCGCTGTTGCGGAACCGGCAGCAGACTGCAACTTTGTCTCCGGCGCTCGCGGGGCAGAGATCAGTTTGGAGAAATCCTGCATGCCTGAAATGGCCTCCACGGCATCTCCGGCCCGCGCGGCTCTCGTTCCTCCTGCGGAGCACCTCGAACTGCCTCATTTCCGAATCGAACCCAAAAGAGGTTGGGTGTCCGTCAACCTCAAGGACCTTTGGCAATATCGCGAACTGCTCTTCTTTCTTGCGTGGCGCGATGTAAAGGTTCGCTACAAGCAGACGGCTTTGGGAGCCGCATGGGCCGTGATCCAGCCGCTTTTCACGATGCTGCTGTTTACGCTCTTCTTTGGACGCCTCGCAAAAGTTCCATCCGATGGCATCCCGTATCCGCTCTTCAGTTACACGGCCCTTCTTCCCTGGCAGCTATTCGCCTATGCCCTGACGGAATCGAGCAACAGCGTGGTCGCCAACGAGCGCCTGATCACAAAAGTCTATTTCCCTCGACTCATCGTTCCGCTTGCCAGCATTCTCGCCGGTCTGGTCGATTTTGCCATTGCTTTCGTGTTGGTCCTGGGCATGATGGCCTGGTATCACATGGTGCCAACGTGGGCGATTCTGACCCTGCCTTTCTTCATCCTTTTCACCATCATCACCGCGCTGGCTGTCGGCCTGTGGCTCTCCGCGCTGAACGTGCAGTACCGAGATGTGCGCTACACTCTGACCTTCATCGTGCAGTTTTGGCTCATCGCGTCGCCCGTAGCGTATTCCGCCACGCTGGTTCCCGCGAAATGGCGTCCATTTTACGGGCTGAATCCCATGGCCGGCGTCATCGAGGGATTCCGCTGGGCACTGTTGGGCAAGACACCAGCGCCGGGCGCGCTGCTGTGGGTTTCGGTCGCTGTTGTGGCCCTGGTATTGGTAGGCGGGTTCTACTATTACCGTCGCATGGAGAAAACTTTTGCTGACCTGGTGTGACTGCACACATGACTGACGTAGCCATCCGCTGTGAGGCGCTAGCCAAGCGGTACCAGATCGGAGAACGCGAGGCCTACAGAGCGCTTCGCGATGTGATTACCGATGCCGTAGCGGCCCCGTTCCGGCGATTGCGAGCTGCTGCGCGGCATTCCTCGAACCCGAACGGTGGCGGAGAGAAGCCCACGATCTGGGCCCTGAAAGACGTATCGTTCGAAATCAAACGCGGAGAAGTAGTCGGCATCATCGGGCGAAACGGCGCAGGCAAAAGTACACTGCTGAAAATTCTCTCGCGCATCACCGAGCCGACACTGGGCAGCGTGGACATCTGGGGTCGCGTGGGATCTCTGTTGGAAGTCGGAACCGGATTTCACCCGGAATTGACCGGCCGCGACAACATCTTCCTGAATGGCGCCATCCTTGGCATGAAGAAAGCCGAGATCGCGCGCAAGCTGGATGAGATCATTGCCTTCGCAGAGGTCGAGAAGTTCATCGATACCCCGGTAAAACGCTATTCCAGCGGGATGTACGTACGCCTCGCCTTCGCCGTGGCCGCGCACATGGAAACAGAAATCCTGCTCGTCGATGAAGTCTTGGCCGTCGGTGACGCCCAGTTTCAGAAAAAGTGCTTCGAACGTTTCCGGCAAATCAGCCACGGTGGCAGAACCATTTTATTCGTAAGCCACAACATGGCATCATTGCGGACGGTTTGCCAGAAAGGAATCGTGCTCGAGGAAGGTTCTGTTGTGGACGAAGGGGAGGTCAATGCTGCAGCCGACCGCTATTTGGTTCGGCTCAATGAGGAGATCGCAACTACTGGGAACGTTGAGACGGCAAATTTCATTGTAGAGGACGTCACGGTTCACTCCGCGAACGGTTCTCTCATTAAGACTTTTGACGATGTTGAAATTCGTGTGCGACTGAAGGCGAAGGTCGAGGTTCGAGAACCGGGTTTGTACGTAGGTATTCGGACAATCGATAATCAGACGATTGCGGGCCTGGATTTCAGAGATTTTGAAACAATTCCCACCTTACAGCCCGGTGAGAGCATCGACCTGGGTTTCCGGATTCGTGAGTTGCCGCTCTTGCCGGGGGAGTACGAATTGGAAATACACGTCAAGGACTTGTCTGCTCATTTCATCGAACTTGTGCCCAGATCCGTACTCTTCAGCGTAGCTGAGACCCCAGTTTACGGAGGCCGCAAGCTAGACGGTTGGTTTGGCGACGTCGGATTGCGGGCTACCCCAATTCTGCGCGCGCGCACGGAAAACGCCCCCGTGCTTTCAGCCATGGATTGCAGAGTGTCCCGGGTGGCAGATTGATTAGGCCTACGCTCTCTGCCATCGTCCGCAGAAGTCGACGTCTCCTCGGCTTCGGGGCCCCCCCCCGTCACGCGAACGACTACGCGACTCATGTGCCGATCTTAGTAGGGATCGCCTCCGCCTTTCGCATCGTCAAGATACTCGAATTTGGATCAGGCCTTTATAGCACTCTCACGTTTTTGAATCCTTTTGCATATCCCGATGTTTGCGAGATCGACTCAATCGAAACTGATCCGGACTGGATGTCTAAAATTTCTATCGCAGCGAGCCGAGATTCGCGCTTACGCATGCATTTGGTGGAAGAACCAATTGAGCGCGTCCTGGAGAACTTTGTCCATCACGACTACGATCTCGTTTTCGTTGACAGTTCGACCGACGCAAATAGACGTGCGAGCTTGCTCCGCGCATTGGCACGAACAAAATCCTTGAATGCACTCATAGCAATTCATGACTTCGAGGTAGGTCTATATCGCGCCGCAGCCCAGCGCTTCGGTAATCGCGTCGAATGCGCGGCATATAATCCATCAACAGGAATCGTTTGGCAAAGCGACCCGGGGCGCGCAAACACGATAAGGGGCATATCCCGAATCGTTCATCGTTACAGTAAGAAATTTCAGCCGGACGATGTGCAATCCTGGTCCGCAGTCTTTCGCAAAGAACGCGGTTTCAAAACCAGTGTGCAGTGAACTGCAATTGGGGGACAAGTCGACGATGCGTGTTTTGGTGACAGGGGGATTGGGTACCGTAGGGGCTGGGATCGTCTCCGACCTGCGCAAACGAGGGCATCACGTCGTGTCCTCCGACATTGCCCACCAGTCGGATGAAGTTGGCTTCACGGTTCGCACCGATGTAGCGCACCCTCTCTATGCGCGCTGCGACGTCGGAGAGTTTCGGCAAATCGAACGTGTGATCGAGAGCCTGGGTCCTTTCGATTACGTCTATCACTGTGCAGCTGAATTCGGCCGCTGGAATGGCGAAGACTTCTACGAGACACTTTGGCGCACCAACGCAGTCGGCACCAAGAATGTCATTCGCTTACAGGAGCGCCTTAAATTTCGGCTGATTCATTTCTCGTCTTCCGAAGTCTACGGTGACTGGCCAGAACTCATGGTCGAGTCGGTCATGGATGAGCATGAAATTAAGCAGATGAATGACTATGCCATGACCAAGTGGGTCAACGAAATGCAGGTGCGCAACTCGGCGCAGCAGTTTGGAACCGAGTCGGTGGTGGTGCGGCTGTTTAATACGTACGGCCCGGGAGAATACTACAGCCCATACCGATCGGTGAACTGCCGATTCCTGTATTGCGCTCTGAACAACCTGCCATGGACCGTCTTTCGCGGCCATTCGCGCACCTCAACTTTCTTGGCGGACACGGTACGCACCTTGGCAAATATCATCGAGAATTTCAAACCGGGCGAAACCTACAACATTGGCGGCAGAAATCAGCACACCATTGAGGAGCTTTCAGACGCGATTCTGAAAATTACCGGAGCGGATCCGTCGCTGGTCGTGTACCGCGATTCCGAGATCCTGACCACTCACCATAAGCGCGTGGATGTGACCAAGGCTGTCCGCGACCTGAAGCACGAAGACTCCTATACTCTGGAGCAAGGCCTGCGTGTTACAAGCGAATGGATGCGGCGCGTCTACAATCTCAAAACTCATGCGCTAATGGCAGCGAGTTTCGAAGGTTGAGCGTGAGTGCCACCCAACCTATCGGCGAACCGGAGCAAGCGTCGGCGAACGCTCTTCGTCTGTTGTACGTCTGCGATTTTCCTCCCTGTAATTGTCATGGCGGTGCGATTTTGATGAGTAGACTCCTTGAGGGTTGCGACGGCAAGCACCTGCTGGTCATCACTTCCACACCTGGAAAGCGCTTGTCAAGGAACGACGAACTCCTGGCGTGCAAGCATATAGCATTTCCGGTTCTTGGAGCCTCTCGCGTCCGCTGGTTTGGACGGTTGAAGCACATTCTTAACTGGATTATCCTCGCCGTCGCTTGCTTCACGGCGCTGGCGAGCATTCTTTGGCGGAAGGTCGATGTGGTCATCACGGTACTTCACGGCCGCTTTTATTTTGCTGGCGCATTTGCCGCATATCTGACCCGTACGCCGTACGTCGTCGTAGTTCATGACGACTTCATCTCCAGCGCCAATAGACTCTCAAAGTTTTCCGCGAACATTCTCCGGCCCCTTGCCAAACGTGTCTTGCATCGTGCAGCGCACGTTTATGCGGTCAGCCCCGAAATGACCAACTTTCTGGCTAACGAATTTGGGGTTGATTCTGAGCTTCAGCTACCCGCCACAACGAAATTGCTGCGGCGTCAAGGTTCCCTTTGCGGGAGCGGCACGGAGGCTCCGGTCATAGTATTTGCAGGTGGAGTGACATTTGCAGTTCGCGACAGCCTGGACCTTGTGGCAAAGCTGATCACAGGCGGGGCAGCCGCGGAGTATGGCATGCCTGGTCTGAAACTCCGTCTATTCTCCCAATTATGCGTGGAGCAAGCCAACGAGTATGGGTGGTATCACTCGAATATTGAGATCAAGGGATGGGTGCCGCAGTCCGCGTTACTGGACGCTCTGAGCGAAGCCGACATTCTGTTGCTGCCCTATTCTTTTTCGGAAAATGCAAGGCATGCGGTGCATACGGCATTTCCATCGAAGACTGCCGATTATCTGGCGTCCCGTAAGCCCATCCTGATTCTTGCTCCCGGCAGTTCCACATTAGTTAGATATGCGAGAAAAGAGGGGTTCGCAGATATAGTAGATGAGTTCAGTACAGATGCACTGGCTCGAACGATTCACCAAATCGTTTTCTCACCTGAGCATCGCGCCACACTCGCCGATCGTGCGCAGCAGGTCTTTTGCAGGAATCACGATATCGCGAACCAGCGACGCAAGTTCTTCGCTACTCTAGGGCGACTCGCATCGCCGAGCGACCAAATAGGGCGAGCTGATATACCTGTGAACACTCCAGAAATTTGACTTTCGTGGGTTAGCGAACGCGAGCCCATGACAACCGTAAGTCTTACATTACACATGCACGATAATGCATTCTCCGCCGCGGTGCGTGAGGCCCAACCAGTCTTCCAAGGTTGTGAAATGCGCTTGCTTTTTTCCCATATCCGTAGCTCGTCTGCGATTCTTTCAGTGTTTCTGACACTCGCCCTCTGAGGCTGGAGTTTCAACTCCAACACTATGACTGGCAACCCCCACTCCAGTGCTTTCGATAGACTGATATCTCATGCATTACATTTACGGCATCAATTCGGTCACGGAGACGCTCAAAGCAAGGGGCCGGACAGTCGAATGGGTCGGGATGGCGAAGGAGCGGCACGATCTGCGACTGCAGCGCCTCATTGAAGACTGCCGGCGTCTGAGCGTCCCCGTACGCTTTCTGCAGCGCACCGAACTCGACCGCATGGCTGGAAATGCCGCTCACCAGGGAGTCGTCGCGGTCACCTCCGCTAAACAGTACAGCGATCTCGCTGACGTGATTGCGGCCAAACGCGGGGATTACTCCCTCGTCGTTGTGCTCGATGGGGTAGAAGATCCCCACAATCTCGGAGCCATCTTGCGTACCTCCGATGCTGCAGCCGCGAACGGGATCGTGATTCCCGAGCGCCGCGCTGCTGCGGTCACCGGGACGGTGACGAAGGCCTCCGCCGGTGCCAGCGAGCACCTGCCAATCGCGAAGGTTACGAATATTTCGCGCAGCATAGAGGAACTTAAGGAAAACAATATCTGGACCGTCGGCCTCGATGAGCGTGCGGCCCAAACCTACGATGCGTTGGACTACAAGATGGATTGTGCACTCGTTCTTGGTGGCGAAGGCAAGGGTCTGCACGATCTGGTGAAGCGCAAGTGCGATTTTCTAGTCTCCATTCCCATGCTCGGCAATGTCCCCTCTCTGAATGTTTCCGTAGCCGCAGCCGTTGTGCTCTACGAGATCGTGCGCCAGCGCCGCACAAGCAAAGACGCATCCAACAGAAAATGAGGTATTCGCCCTTCGTCAAAGCCCTGTGCTTGCTCTGTGTCCTGGGTGGTTCTGCTCTGCGCTGCGCCGCGCTCGACCGCGAAGCCTTCTCGATTCCGCATTACGAGCTGCACCTGCAGATTGATCCCGAGCAACACCGCCTGGGGGTTCGCGGCCAGATCACGTTGAGAAACGACACTTCGGGCCCGCAAAAGATCGCGGTCTTGCAGATTTCGTCCTCTCTGGACTGGCGATTCATCAAGGCCGGCGACGCCACGATCCAGTTCGTCACTCAACCTTATGCTTCAGACGTCGACCACACGGGCGGTTTGTCAGAAGCAATTCTGACTTTGCCCGACTTGGTGGCGCCCCACAAGACCGTTGACCTGAAAATCGCCTATGAAGGCGTCATCCTGTTGGATGCTACGCGTCTTACGCGCATCGGAACGCCGCTGCAAAATGCGGAGCACACCGACTGGGACCAGATCGCGACTAATTTCACCGGGTTACGAGGAGCGGGCCACGTTGCATGGTATCCGATCGCGACCGAGGTCGCGAATTTGTCGGAAGACAACAGTCTGTTCGAAGTGCTGATGCGATGGAATGCACGCGAGGCCGGAGCCACGATGCAGTTCACGGTCGAGTACACAGCTTTGCCCTCCGATCCCGCGCCACCGGCCATTTTGTGCAGCGGCAGAAAGACCTCTGGCACTACTCGCGATGGGAGTTCGACTTCTCCCCAAGTGCAATGTTCCGAGGCTGACCTCGCGCGCTCCGTCCCCACACTTGTGATTGCCCATTACGGACTGATCGATCGCCCTGGAGTCACCGTTTACAACCTCGCCACGCATGCTCTTGCAGCCGAGCGCTACGCAGAGGTTACTGCCCGGGTCGCCCCATTGATCACGGACTGGTTTGGCGCCCCGCGTGAGAAAGCGCAAACCGCAGATCTCCCCAATCCCCAGGACGATCCCTTTGAGAGCGGCGCGCTACTTCTCACGCCATTGGCAGATGCCGGGTCCAACTCTTCCGGGCTGGCTGCCGCTCACCAATTGACGCACGCTGCATTTTTTTCCTTGCGCGCTTGGATTCAGGAAGGCCTCGCCCATTTCTCACAAGTTCTCTATCTCGAACAAGGCAAGGGAAGAAAGGCTGCCATCGATTACATGCAGATGCACCGCTCCGCGCTGCGGAAATTGGAGCAGAGCACCAGGTTTGGTTCTGCCGAGGAAAGCCGGCGCTCACTCGTGGATACAACCAACGAGGTACTCTACCGCAGCAAAGCCATGTGCGTCTGGTGGATGTTGCGCGATATGGTCGGAGACTCGGTACTCAAGAAGGGCATAGCCGCGTATCGCGCTGAACAGGACAAAGAGCCCTCCTACATGCCGCGCCTCATAGGCGCCCAAACGCCGCGCGATTTGGAATGGTTTTTTGATGATTGGGTCTATGGGGATCGCGGGTTGCCCGATTTCAAAGTCGAGTCCGCCTATTCCCGCAAAACTATGAGCAATGCGTTCCTACTTACAATCACTGTCGACAACCTGGGAAGCGCAGGGGCTGAGGTTCCGATTATCGTGAAGTTCGCCGGCGGCGAGGCTTCTAAGCGTCTCGAAGTGCGTGGAAAGAGCAAGGGTACAATTCGCATCGAGACTCCCGGCTTGCCCCAGGAGATCACAGTCAATGACGGCAGCGTGCCTGAGAGTGACACCGGCAATAACAAGTTCCAGATCGAAAGCTCCGATCCAAGCCACACGCTCGGCAATTAGCCAGCAGCGGTAGCTGCGGTTCGAGCCGAGCACGGATTGCATGGTAAGTTAGTCAGTTTGCGGGGGCAAAATTGGCGTACATACAGTTCCTGGGTGCAGCCGGGACGGTCACGGGGTCGAAGCACCTGATCAACACCGGTGATGCTAGCGGCATGCAGGGTTTTCAACTCCTCATTGACTGTGGCCTTTTTCAAGGCCCCAAGGAGTGGCGCGAACGAAATTGGCGTGACACGCCGGTTCCTGCCAGGGCGATTGATGCCGTCATCCTCACGCACGCCCACCTCGATCACTGCGGCTGGATTCCGCGCCTGGTCAAAGAGGGATTTCGTGGATCCATCTACGCTACGCCGCCCACAATCGATCTCTGCGGAATCATCCTGCCTGACTCCGGCCACCTGCAAGAAGAAGATGCGAATTTCTATAACAAGACGAGGAAGTCCAAGCACGCTCCCGCATTGCCGCTGTATACGTTCGAAGAGGCGCAGAATTCCCTGCAATATTTCAAGCCGGTGCAGGTCGGCGAAACGGTTCGGCTCTGCCCGGAACTTTCCTTCCGCTTCGCTCCCGCCGCCCACATCCTGGGATCATGCATGGCGGAAATCTCGCTGCAGGTAAATGGTCAAAGCCGTCAAATGCTCTTTACCGGCGACATTGGCCGCGTTCGCGATCAAAGAACGGCTCCGGGCAAGGTCGTGCATTCCGGACCCATGGAGGGCGAAAGCGCCGATATCGTGGTCATGGAATCGACTTATGGAAACCGCGTGCATCCCAAAGAAGACCCGCTGCCGGAACTCGCCCGCCTCATCACCGACACAGCTAAACGAGGAGGCTGCGTGGTTGTTCCGGCGTTTGCCATCGAGCGCACCCAGAAGTTCGTCTTCGTGCTCAAGCACCTGATTGAGTTGGGCCATATCCCGCGTATACCCGTGTTTTGCGACAGCCCGATGGCAATCAAAGCAGTGGAAATCTTCCTGAAGCACGACGAGGAGTACAACGATGAAACACGCGAGATGATTCGCCACTACGGTTCTCCGTTGACCTGGCCAGGGTTCATTTTCGCCTCGACGCCGGAAGAATCGAAGAAGATCAACGCCAGCAGCATGCCCGCAGTCATCATTTCGTCCAGTGGCATGGCTACGGGCGGACGCATCCTACACCACTTAGCCCAGCGCCTGCCGGATCCCAGGAATCTCATCTTGTTTATCGGATTTCAAGCCCCCGGCACCCGCGGATTTGCAATCAAGAGCGGAACTGAGGAGATCAAGATTTTTGGTGACTACATTCCCATTCGAGCCCAGGTCGCAGCGCTCGAGCAGTTCAGCGATCATGCCGACCCGCCGGAGCTGCTGCAATGGCTGCACACATTCCGAAATCGTCCGGCCACGACATATTTGGTTCACGGCGAACCCGTAGCCTCCACTCAATTGCGCGATCTGATGAAGAGAGACTTGGGATGGAATGTCGAGGTCGCTCAGTATTTGGAAAAGGTAGAAATCCCATAACTCAAGACCAGAAATGCAGACCGGACGCCTTGTCCAGGGTCGCGCGAAGCGCGATCGGATCACCGCGAAATGAGGCGGTGGCATCACGACATTTGAATTCAAGCTTTCGTATTTGAGAAACAGAGAAGCTTTTCCAATTTCCCAGCGGCCGCTCCGGAATCAATCGACTTCGCCGCTAACGGGATCGCCTGCGCGATATGCTCCGCCCTGCCCGCAGCCACAAGGGCTGCGGCGGTATTCAACAACACTACGTCCCGCCGTGGCGATCTCTCCCCATCCAGCACGGCATGAATAATGCCTGCATTCTCCACTGCATCGCCGCCCGAGATATCATTCAGCGCAGCCAACTTCATCCCGAACTCTTCCGGTTCCACTTCATAGCTCCGAACCGAGCCTTCATGAGCTTCTGCGATTCGCGTTTTGCCCGTAATGGTGATCTCATCCAGCCCGTCAAGTCCGTGCACTACAAGTGCCCGCCGCAGCCCCAGCATACTCAACGCCTCAGCCAACTTTTCCACCAGATCGAGAGAATACACACCCACAACTTGCCCCGAAGCGCCCGCCGGATTCGTTAATGGCCCGAGCAGGTTGAACATGGTGCGCATCTTCAGCTCACGGCGAACTCCCTGCACCTGCTTCATCGCAGGATGCAGGTTCGGTGCGAATAGAAAACAGATGCCCACTTCACGCAGGCACTGAGCCGAGCGTTCGGGCGAAAGCTGGATGTTGATGCCTAAGGCCTCGATTACATCCGCCGAGCCGCACTTCGAACTGATGCTGCGATTCCCGTGCTTGGCGACGCGCACGCCGGCTCCCGCGGTCACCAGCGCAGTTGCAGTTGAGATGTTAAAAGTGCCGCTGGCATCGCCGCCGGTGCCGCTCGTGTCGATCAGAGAGTCGTTTTCGCATTCTCCGGCCAGGGCCTCACGCCCAGTCCCGCTAACCGCGAGAGCATCGGGCGCGCGCTCGATCGGAAGCGGTGCGGACGCGGCCCGGATTGCCTCCGCGAAACCCACAATCTCCTCGACGGTTTCGCCCTTCATGCGCAGCGCAATCAGCAGTGCCGCAATCTGCGCGTCGGTGCACTTCCCCGTCAATACTTCCGCCATGACTTCGCGAGCTTCCGCCCGCGAGAGCGATTCGCTGTGGTTGGCTAGACGATGGAGTGCTTCGACGATCATGGCTTACGCGGCATTGTAAGGCATGCGAAAGCAGAAGCAGGGCTCAATCTAAGGCTCGACGGCCTCGATCGGGCCGCCGGAGATGCGCTTCCTGAAATAAATTCGCCAGTCTTCCGGCAAATCCGGAGTTGCAATGGCTTTTTCCAGCAATTCGCTGTTATAGCGATCCTCCGAGAACAGCCGGTTCATCTCCGCGATGCTGATCGCGTGCGGCGCCCTGTCAAGCCATTCAAAGGAGTCCCCCGCCGCGACCGTTCCTTCCTGCTCCACGGAAAAGTAAAAGCCGCTACGGCCACTACGCAGGAAGCGGGCGAGTATATCGTTGCGGCGAAACTTTAGTGCGAGCTTGTAGCACGGGATTCGGGGCTGGCGAACCATGATCCGGGCACTGCCAATCTGCAGGCGATCGCCAATATAAAGCTCGTTTTCAAACAAGCCCTTGGTCGTAAAGTTCTCTCCGAACATACCCCAAGGGAGATCTGTCCCGGGCAATTCCTGCTGCCAGAATTCATAGTGCTCAGCAGGATACCCATACACAGCCTTGTAAGGCCCCCCGTGAACCGAAAGATCGGCTTGCCGGTCGCCGTCAAGATTTAGCGAGCGCAACGCAACCGGACCTGTGACCGGCTCCTTGAAAATTCCTGTACTGACGCTGGAACCGTTGTACAGCGCCAGCCGCGGGCGCGCCACATTGAGCGAGATAATCTTCACCAATTTTCACCCGTATTGTCGTTTGGATGTAGCCGCTGCCGCAAATGGCTCAGGTTTGTTGCCCAAGGGGCGTCCCGGTTTGAATCTCCGCGGATTGAATTTTCGCTTACGAGTTTGCCGTACTCCGGCTAGTTCTATAAAATCAAAAGTTTGCTGCCCGCATTGCCGCGCCGCAAGCTGGGTCCTTCCGGTTGATTACTGCAGAGTCATTCTTATGAAAATTCATGAGTATCAGGCAAAGGCGATTCTAAAGAAATATGGTGTCACCGTTCCCCGCGGATCGATGGCGACCTCGCGGGAAGAAGCCGAGTCAATCGCCAAGGAATTATTGAGCTCCGGCTCGAGTGGAGTCGTAGTCAAAGCGCAGATTCACGCTGGGGGCCGGGGCAAGGGCGGCGGCGTCAAGATCGCCAAGTCGGTGAACGAAGCCGCCGAGTTGGCCGGCAAGATGCTCGGTATGAAATTAGTTACCCACCAGACCGGTCCAGAGGGGCGTATCGTGCGCCGGCTGCTTATCGAAGAAACGCTGCCCATCGAGAAAGAGCTTTATCTCGGAATCCTTGTTGACCGTGCCGAAGGCAAACCTGTCTTCATGGCGTCCGCGGCGGGCGGCATGGAGATCGAACAGGTCGCCGCCGAAAATCCGGACGCGATTCTGAAACAGCACATCGATCCGGGCATGGGGCTGGAAGCATTCCAGGCCCGCAAAATCGCATTCAAGCTCGGTCTGGGCGCGAAGCAGATCAATCCTGCCGTGCAGTTTTTGACCAGTCTCTACAAGGCGTTTCTCGAAACCGACGCTTCCTTGCTCGAGATCAATCCTTTCATTACGACCACGGATGGACGGTTGTTCGCGCTCGATGCCAAGATTAACTTCGACGATAATGCGCTGTTCCGCCACCCTGATCTCCGCGAGCTGCGCGACATCACGGAAGAAGATCCCTTGGAAGTCGAGGCCTCGAAATACAGCCTCAACTACATCAAGCTCGACGGAAACGTGGGCTGCATGGTGAATGGGGCCGGCCTGGCTATGGCAACCATGGACATCATCAAGTACGCCGGCGGTATGCCCGCGAATTTTCTCGATGTGGGTGGAGGTGCTAGCTCGGAGCAGGTCGCGCATGCCTTCGAGATTCTTTTGAGCGACAGGAATGTCAAGGCGGTGCTGATCAATATCTTCGGGGGCATTCTCCGCGTGGACACATTGGCAACAGGCGTAGTCGAAGCTGCGCGAAAGACGAATATCAAGTTGCCAATTGTATTGCGCCTTGAAGGTACGAACGTGGATGAGGGTAAGAAGATCCTGATGAACTCGGGATTCAATTTCGTAGTCACGGATACGATGAAAGATGCCGCGGACAAGGTCGTAGCGGCAGCACGAGGTACTCTGGGTGTCACCGAGTGGCGTTGACGCACCGGCTTTCGCTGCACGGGACTTGGCGTAAACCGGACAGGCCGCCTATTGAGCGGCGAAACGGGAACGGAATTGAAAAATGTGGAAGAGCGGCCTTTTATGGCCGCACAACGAATCTTGAGTTGATACGGGCTTCAGTCCGGTGGTCTAGCGAGGAATTCATTTATGGCAATCCTGGTTGACAAGGATACTCGGGTTATCGTTCAAGGTTTGACGGGGCGCGAAGGCACATTCCATGCGAAAGCCAGCGCAGCTTACGGAACGAAGATTGTAGGGGGCGTCACGCCGGGTAAAGGCGGCACCACGCATGAGGACTGGCCGATTTTCAATACGGTGCAAGAGGCTGTCGACAAAACCGGGGCCAATGCCACGGTGATTTTCGTGCCGCCCCCATTTGCCGCCGACGCCATCATGGAAGCCGCGGACGCAGAAATTGATCTCATCGTCTGCATCACGGAAGGCATCCCCACACTTGACATGGTCAAGGCCTGGGAATTCCTGCAAGACCGCCGCTCGCGGCTGATCGGGCCCAATTGCCCAGGGATTATCTCGCCCGGCAAATGCAAAATCGGCATCATGCCTGCCTCGATTCATAAAGAAGGATCGATCGGGATTGTCTCGCGCTCCGGCACCCTGACCTACGAGGCCGTTCATCAACTTACGCAGCGCGGCATCGGACAGTCCACTGCCATTGGCATCGGCGGTGATCCGATCATCGGTACCACATTCGTCGATGCGCTCGACCTCTTCAACCGCGATCCCGAGACTGAAGCCGTCATCATGATCGGCGAGATCGGCGGCAATGCCGAAGAGACGGCCGCCGAGTTTGTGAAGACACACATGAAAAAGCCGGTCGTAGCATTCATAGCCGGCCAGACCGCGCCCCCCGGACGGCGGATGGGGCACGCGGGAGCCATTATCTCCGGCGGCAAAGGAACGGCGGCGGAGAAGATCAAAGCTTTGGAAGCCGCTGGAATCAAGGTGGCGAAATCTCCGGCTGCCATGGGTGAGACGCTCGCCGCCGCCGTAGGGGTGAACGCCTGAACTGTAGAGACGTAGCTTGCTACGTCTCATTTGCTCGCGAAACAAGGACATTGCAAGCAATGTCTCTACAAAAAGGACGACAGCCGAACTTATGAAGACCTTGCAACGCACGCTCACCATCGTCAAACCCGACGCCGTTCGCCGCAATGCTGTAGGCGACATCATCGAACAATTTGAGAAGAGCAACTTCCGCATCCTTGCCATGAAGATGCTGCAAATCTCGAAGCATCAGGCGGAACAATTTTATGCTGTCCACGCCAGCCGCCCGTTTTTCAACGCACTCACTGATTTCATGTCAAGCGGGCCCATCGTCGTTCTGGCATTGGAAAAAGAAAACGCCATCGCCGACCTCCGCAAGCTGATGGGCTCGACCAATCCGGCGAACGCCGAGGAGGGCACCATCCGCAAGAAGTGGGCCACCAACATCGAGCACAACGCCATCCACGGTTCGGATGCGGAAGACACCGCGCGCTTCGAGCTTAGCTTTTTTTTCGCGGGATTCGAATTAGCGAAATAGTGCTCAGATTTGGCACTCGGCAGTCAGTTCGCGTTTGCGAGTTGCTTTACAGAGTACTGACTAATTTATGCCCATGGTGCAAATCACAATGCTGACCGGCCGCTCCGCGGATCAGAAGCGCAAGCTCGCCAAACGCATTACAGACGCTCTGGTCGAAGAAGCCGGTGCGCGCCGCGAAGGGATCGTCATCGCGTTTAATGAGGTCTCAAAGGAAAGCTACGCTTCCGACGGCGAGTTGATGATCGACAAAGGAAAATGATCGTTCACAGTGCTGGGGCGGAATGCGGCTCCCGGTAGCAGGCCGAGCAATCTTCTAGCCGAGCGGATCGAACAGGTGTCCCTCTACTCGATCAGCGATCTTGGGCAGATCTTTCTTCGCGTGTTGCAGAAAATACGGAGCCGTGCGGTGCGCTTCAAGCGCGGCGTCGTCTTTATATTGCTCGTAAATGAAGAAGCGGCGAGGATCGGTTTTGTGCCGATGCACCTGGTACATGGCACACCCGGGTTCCTTTCGGGATTGTTCGGTTAACTTTTCAAACAGTGCGGCCACTTCGGATTCGTGCCCTGCTTTCGCCATCCAGGTGACAGCCAACACCACCATCGTTTGCTCCTTCCGCGGCCAGGCTGAGCCGGGACGCCATTCTAGGCTTTCTTCGCTGCCATGTTCAACTCGGAAACAAACTCAGGCATGAGAATCGTGTGTCCCCGATCGGGCCCGGTGGAAATCATTCCGATCTTCGCGCCCGATTCCTTTTCTACGAATGTCAGATATTCGCGCGCTGCCTTGGGTAGCTTCTCGTATTCGACGATCCCTTCAGTCGAAGTCTTCCAGCCCGGCAGCTTCTCATATACGCACTCAATCTTGTCGTAGCCGCTGGCCTGGGCGGGCACTTCTATCGTCTTCTTGCCATCGATCCGCAGACCAACGCACACGGGAATCGCCGCCAACTCGTCGAGAACGTCGAGCTTGGTGACCACCAGCCATGATGTCCCATTGATCATGCCGGAGTAACGCAGCAAGGGAAGATCCAGCCATCCCGTACGCCGAGGACGTCCGGTGACCGCGCCGTATTCGTTCCCTCGCTTGCGAATTCCTTCGCCGAGTTCGCCCTTTTCCTCGGTTGGGAAAGGGCCCTCGCCCACGCGCGTGCAGTAGGCTTTGGTAATGCCAATGACCGAACTGATTGAGTTAGGAGGAACGCCGGTGCCGATCACGGCCCCGCCTGAAGTCGCGCTCGACGACGTCACAAACGGATAGGTCCCGTGATCGATGTCGAGCATGGTTCCCTGGGCGCCTTCAAACAGAATCGATTCACCCTGAGCTAATGCCTGGTTCAGCAGAAGGGCTGCATCACACACGAATGGAGCAATCTTCTCGGCCGCTTGCGCATACTCGCTGTACATCTTGTCGGCGTCGAGCGGTTCGGTGTTGAACAGTGCATGCGCAATCATGTTCTTCTCCCGCACCGCATTCTCGATGTGCTTCTTCAGCAGTTGGAGGTCGAGCAGATCGGCAACGCGTAATCCTCGGCGGCCCATTTTGTCCTCGTATGCCGGACCGATCCCGCGCGAAGTAGTCCCGATTTTTACCCGTCCGGGAGCATTCTCCGCCGCCAGTTCGATCATGCGATGGTAGGGAAGAATGACGTGCGCGCGGTTGGAAACGAAAAGATGGCCGTCCACTTTGACCCCGGCTTCGCGCAATCCGCCGACTTCTTTCAGGAAAGCGATCGGATCGAGCACTACTCCATTGCCGATGACACTCCGGCAGTCGGGGCGCAGCACTCCACAGGGCACAAGCTGCAGCACAAACTTCTTCCCGTGAATGATGACGGTGTGCCCAGCATTGTGACCGCCGGCGTAACGCGCCACCACCGAGAAGTTCTCAGACAGAACGTCGACAATCTTTCCCTTGCCCTCGTCGCCCCATTGGGCACCGACGATTACTGCAGTCTTGCCTCTTTTCAATTCGAACTCCGTCACCGAGATTCCAGCAGGCAGGTGAATGCGCTGCTCCGGGGTCGCACACTTCTTGCCCGCGGAACTTCTTGCTCGGAAAATACTAGGGATAGAGCGGAGAAAGACGTGTACGAGTCATCTTAACGTGAGGGTGCGCAGAATAGCAACGCACAGAAGATTCGGCAGCTAAGAACCTCAAGGTCAATTTTTCTGGTGCCGTACGCTCATACGCTGTGGACGTTCAGGGCCTCTTGTCGGATAAGATAATTCTCGCATCGTTATGCCGGCCTACTTTACTCCCGAACTCTTTCGCTTCCTCACCCGGCTCAAGCGCAATAATGATCGTGATTGGTTTCTGGCCCATAAAGATGAATACGAGAAGTGTGCGCGTCTGCCCGCGATCCAGTTCATTACCGATTTCGCAGGACCTCTGTACGAAATTACTCCGCATCTCGTCGCCGATCCTCGAGGCGTGCGTGGATCGCTGTTTCGTATCTACCGCGATACCCGTTTTTCGTCCGACAAGCGGCCTTACAAAACCCATCTCGCGATGCGCTTCTCCCATCGCGGCAAAGACGTGCACTCTCCCGGTTTCTATCTGCATCTCGAACCGGGAGCATGCTTTGCCGCCTCAGGCCTATGGCATCCCGACCCCCCTACGCTGCTGAAAGTCCGCAACGCCATTGTCGGCCGCAACAGTGAGTGGCGGAATGTGCGTCGGTTGCTTAACTGGGACGACGCCAGCAAGCTCTCTCGACCTCCCCGCGGGTTTCCCCGTGATCACGAATTTGTGGAGGATCTGAAGCTGCGCGATCTTGGCAGTGCGATCGAGTTCACTGATGAGGACGTTTGCAGTCCCAGGTTCATGACACTGTTTGCAGGTGCCTGCCGCAAAATGTCCCCGTTGGCGGCCTTCCTGAGCAGCGCCCTCAATTTGCAGTTTTAGTCGCCTATTCCGCCGGAAATCCGAATATGCGCAGAACCCTTCATTTTCCGAAAGCTTTCTGCACCAGCGTGTAACGCGCGCTGCCAATGAGTCCGCAATCGTCGTTCAAAATCACCTTGACTGGCATGTCTTTGAGCAGCGAACTCATGCGCCCTTTGTCCATAAACGCCTGCAGGAAAGCAGGATCCTGTAGTTTGGCGACGTTCTTCGCCGCGATCACCCCGGCAATAAAAATGCCTCCGGTACTCATGTACCGCAAAGCACAGTTCCCAGTCTCAGCCCCGAGAATACTGACGAAGATCGACATCGTCTGTTCGCAGATTGGCGCATTACCTTCAGCTGCCAGTTGCGCGATCAGGGCCGATGCGTCGCGTGCACTCTTGATCTGCTCGCGCAAAGAGGCAGTCTCCTCGGCCTTTTTCGTGTCACGCAGGAAGTCGTAGATGTTGCGGATTCCCGGACCGGAAAGAACCCGCTCGCAACTGACGTGTCCAAACTTCTTCTGCAGGTACAAGAGCAATTCTGCTTGCAGTTCGTTGCGTGGAGCGAAATCGGCGTGTCCCCCTTCGCACGCGAACGGATGATGTCGGAATCCGTCCCAATAAAGGCCCGCCATGCCCAGCCCCGTTTTCGCGGAAATTACGGCGCGGTTCCCTTCGGCATCCTCCAATCCTTCGCTAAGCGTCACGAAGTCCTTCGATTCCAGCGCGTCGATACCGTAAGCGTAAGCTTCCAAATCATTCAGTAGCCCCACGGAGTTGAGTTTCAGTTGCGCCGCGACTTCGCGGCAATCAATTGTCCATGGCAGATTCGAAATCTTGCTCTGTCCGCCGCGAACTGGACCTGCAACTCCCAAACATGCGCTGTGCACCGGAATTCCTTCCGCCCGGATGAAGTCGACCAGCACGTCGCGGACTCCCCCATGCTCCTGGCTGGCATACGTTTTTTGCACTACGCAATCGAGCCGGTTGCCTTCTGTTTGATAGGCGGCCAGCCGCGTGCGGGTCCCGCCGATATCGCCTGCTAGTATCACGGTTCGATCCTCCTCCACTGCCGCCCATCTTGCGCCATCAGTTGCTCCGATTCCGCCGGACCCCACGTCCCCGCTGCATAGTTTGGAAACCGGCGCGGCGGCAGCGCCTTCCACACATCAAGCACCGGATCCACTACACACCAGCCTGCCTCCACCATGTCGGAACGCTGGAACAGCGTTGCGTCTCCAATCATGCAGTCATAGAGCAGCACTTCATACCCGGTATACGCGTCGGCTCCGAAATATTGTGAGTATTCAAAGTCCATGTTCACCGAACCGACACGGAGCAGCGGACCGGGAATCTTTGCCCCAAAGCTGAGCGCAATCCCCTCCGCCGGCTGAATCTGCAGCACCAGTGTGTTGGTGTGCGGCTGGTGAGAAGTAGCGTTGCGGAACAGTTGAAACGGCGTCCGCTTGAACTGGATCGCGATCTCAGTATGTCGCTTCGCCAGCCGCTTTCCGGTGCGCAAGTAAAATGGAACTCCTGCCCAGCGCCAGTTGTCTATGTTCAGCCGCAGCGCAACAAATGTCTCCGTGCGCGATTCCGGAGCCACTCCCGGCTCGGAGCGGTAGGCTGGAACCCGCTCGCCGTCTTCCAACCCTTCACCGTATTGCCCGCGAACGCTGCGCAGCAGCACCTCCTCCGAGTTCAATGGCTGGATTGAATGCAGCACCTTGGCCTGCTCGTTGCGCACCGCGTCGGCATGGAACGAAACAGGAGGCTCCATGGCGGTCAGGCTGAGCAACTGCATCACGTGATTGGGAACCATGTCCCGCAGGGTTCCGGCGTTGTCGAAGTAAGAGCCGCGACGTTCCACGCCGACGGTTTCGGCATTCGTAATCTGCACGTGATCAATGTAGCGGCGGTTCCAGATCGGCTCGAAAATCGCGTTATCGAACCGGAACACCATGATGTTCTGCACCGTCTCCTTGCCCAGGTAGTGATCGATCCTGTAGATCTGGCTTTCCTGCAGAACGCTGCTGATACTGCGGTTCAATGCCTTGGCGGACTCCAGATCCTGGCCAAACGGCTTTTCGATTACCACCCGGCGCCAGTGTCCACCCTCCTGCAGCGACAATCCGCATGCGCCCAACTGTTGCACAATCGGCGCGAAAAACTTGGGAGCCGTGGCGAGGTAAAAAAGATAATTCCCCTGCGTGTGGCGCTCCGCATCAACCTGAAAGAGCCGCTCGCGAAGCCGCGAGAAGAGCCCGCTATCACCGAAATCGCCTCGCTCGTAAAACAGCCGGTCGCGCAGCCAATTCCGCGATTCCGTATCATCGGCAGGCAAGAATTGGCTGACCTGATCGCGGAAGGCGTCCGGACTCAGATCGTCGACCGAAACGCCCATGAGCGCGAAGTCGTTGGGCAGCAATTTTGCCTTCACCAGGTTAAACAGTGCGGGAAGAAGCTTTCGTTTCGTGAGATCCCCTGCCGCTCCAAACAACACGAACACACAGGGGCCAGCCGCCTTGCCCGCCGTCTCCAATTCGAGAGCCTGCCTCGGGACAACCGTCTCCGCCACGTGTATGGACCCACAGAAAACTGGTTCGGAGATTCTAGGCCAAGTGGAGAACAATTTCTAACCAGTCAGTCAGTAACCGTCCTGTTGAAAAATGCAACGCTCAAATTCCTTGGGCGATTGGCCTACAACGTGAATGAGACTTCGCCCGCACCGCGAGCGTGAGAGGGGAATTCTTGTGGAAGGCCTGCATCACTCGCTTTCAACTGCACGCTTTGGCCCTGTTCACAGGGAAACCATGGGCTGGGCTCTGGTAGGCGCGGCAGGAATCGAACCTGCAACCCTCGGATTAGAAATCCGATGCTCTATCCTTTTGAGCTACGCGCCCAAGATCAGGCAACTTCAACTACAACAAGGGGTTCTGGACAACCGGCGTATGGGAGACGACTTACTGAGGTGCCTGCACAGCCCCAGTATCGCACAGCCTCTGCACGACTGCGAGTCGAACCGGGCGCGCAGGCTGGGCGGTGCGGAGGTTAGCCGGAACCCGTAAAACTTGACCGCCGCCCAATGGCTAACAAAAGGCTCGACTGATCTATAGCTCGCAGGAAAGTATCAATTCTGACGGGCACTCCCATTCACAACAAAGTCAAATTATCACTACAGTGTGCGCGACGTCACTGCGAACAAAGCTTAACCACGTCATATTATTGATTTACAAGAAGATGTCGTCGGTCCCAAGCTCGAGCCAATATGTCCGGTCGACGCACGCAATGTTGTGTCGGGGCACCCCGGGTCGGGCGTTCGAGCCTCTATTTTAAGTAGTTGAAGTTTGTCCCTCGTCATTCATCTTCCTACCGTTTTCTTGTAAAGTGTCGGCGGCCGGGCAGTGCGGATCATGTTTGGTTTGGGGCGTGTCTTGAGTTTCGTTGCTGTGCTGTTCTTCGCCTTTTCCGGTCTCCCGGGAAGTGCGCCAGCACAGGAGTCCACAGGTACGCACAGTCCGCACGGGAATCTCAGCGTTCCCTGTCAGAACTGTCATACTGCGGAGGGCTGGAGGCCGATCCGTGCCGTCCCTGAATTCGATCACAATCAGACGCGATACCCGCTCCGCGGCTTGCACCAAGCGGTCAATTGCACCCAGTGCCACGTCAAGCCAGTGTTCACAAATGTAGGACAACGATGCCAGGATTGCCACGCGGACATTCACAAGCGACAACTGGGGGCGAACTGCGAACAGTGCCACACAGTGCGGGGCTGGCAAGTCTCAATCCAGCAGATTGAGCAGCATAATAACCGCTTTCCTCTGACCGGAGCGCACGCGGTGGTGGATTGCGCTTCCTGCCACAAGGGCGCCGCCACCAGCAACTTCCAGACGATGTCAACGGCTTGCTCTTCGTGCCACGTGTCCGATTTCCAGGCGACCCGCAGCCCCAACCACGTCGCAGCCAACTTTCCCACCACCTGCGATAGTTGCCACGGAACCGACAACTGGCTGAATGCCAAGTTCGATCACGGCTCTGTCGGCTTTCCCCTCACCGCCGGCCACGCCGTGCCGCCGCGGCAGTGCGCCGATTGCCATATCAACAACAACTACAACCTCATCAGCACGGCTTGCGTGAATTGTCATCTGAAGGATTATCAGGCGGCCACCAATCCGAATCACGTCTCCGCCGCATTCTCGCAGAGTTGTAATCTCTGCCACAACACAACGTCATAGTCGAATGCCTCGTTCAATCATTCGCTAACGGCTTTTCCATTAACCGGCATGCACACCGTACCTCCGCGGCAGTGCACCGATTGCCACGTGAACAACAACTACAATTTGAACAACACGACTTGCGTTACATGTCACCTGAAGGATTACCAGGGTACGACCAATCCCAATCACGTGAGCTCGAACTTCCCGCAGGCCTGCGGCTCGTGCCACAACACGAGTTCCTGGCAGAATGTGACGTTCAACCACAACAGCACCGGATTTCCGCTGACCGGATCGCACACGGCACCCCCGCGGCAGTGCACTGATTGCCATATCAATAACAACTACACGCTGAATAGCACGGCGTGTTACTCCTGCCACCAGCAAGATTATGCTGGCGCGACGACTCCTGTTCCCCATACGGGATTCCCGACCACGTGCGAAAGCTGCCACGACACGGTGCTCTGGAGCCATGGCAAGTTTAACCACTCGGCCACTGGTTTCCCCCTGACCGAATCGCACACGGTGCCCCCGCGCCAGTGCACGGATTGCCACATCAGCAACAACTACGCGCTGAATAGCACGCAATGCTACTCGTGCCACCAGAAGGATTACGCTACCACCAATAATCCCGCGCACGCGGCGGCCGGATTCCCGACAACATGCGCGGTGTGCCATGACACGGTGGTCTGGACGAATTCTACGTTCAACCACAATAACACCGCATTTCCGCTGACCGGATCGCACCTGGTGCCACCGCGGCAATGCTCAGATTGCCACGTCAACGGCAACTACACGACTTTGCCAACGCTCTGCATCGGCTGTCACCAGACGGATTACAAGAACAGCACGAATCCAGGCCATGCGGCGCAACCGCAGTTCTTCCCTACCACCTGCCAGAGCTGCCACAACACAACTGCCTGGACTGGTGCGACATTCAACCACTCGCAATACACGCAGTTCCCGACCAATCACGGCAACGCGAACAATGTTTGTGCCACCTGCCATATAAATTCAAATGACTACTCGGTCTTCCAGTGCACCGGTTGCCATGGCGGCAACAATGCCGCCAACTTCCGTCACCAGAACGTGTCGGGCTATGTCTACAACAGCATCAATTGTTATCAGTGCCATCGCAGCGGTCAGGGTGGATAGGAGCCGGTTCGTCAAAGCCTTGTTGAAGCGGAGAGGGCGGCCCCAGAAATGGGAGAGTTGCAGTAAAGCGTTCCGACATCAGGACTCCCGTGAATGGGAGAGCGAAGCTTTGTATTGCCGAGCCCAGACGAAGTAAATCGGCACGCCGGTCAGAATTAATCCCAGCCCCGCTAACGAAGGTACCGGACGGCTCACGATCATATTGCCCAGAAACCAGGTCGTGATCAGCAGAAACAAGATTGGCGTCACCGGATATCCCCACATCCGGTACGGACGAAGCAGCCCAGGCCGCTTGATCCGCAGAACAATCACCCCGGCCACCATGAATCCGTACGAAAGCCAGATGGCGAACATCGCGTAATCCACCAGGGACTCGTACGATCCACTTACCAGCAGCACCGCCGCCCACAAGCCTTGTGCGATGATTGCGAATCCTGGCGTCTGATGCCGCGGATGGACTTCGGCGAACTTGCGAAAGAACAAGCCGTCGCGCGCCTGCGCAAAGTAGATCCGCGGACTCGTCAGGAAACACCCGTTCAGCGTTCCAACGATCGACATCAGGATGATCAGAGAAAGCAGTCCACCCCCCGCGTGTCCCATGACCCGCTCCGCCACACTTGCACCCACGTGCTCGCTGGCCGCAATTTCCGCGATCGAGAGCACTCTCATGTAAGCAATATTCGCCAGCAAGTAAACCGCGGTGCATGCCGCCGATCCAATGGAGAGAGCCAGCAGGATGTTGCGTCGCGGGTTGCGGATTTCGCCTGCCACAAAGCTGAGTTGCACCCATCCGTCGCAGGCCAGTACACAGGCGATCAGCGCCACGCCGAAGTGGTTTAACGAAAATCCGCCGCTTTGCACTGAGTGCACCGCGCCGGCTTTGCCATGCCAAAACAAGGCGGTTGCAATGATCAGCAGTAATCCCGCAACCTTCGCCATCGTGAAAACCTTTTGTACGAATGCACCCGCATTCACGCCCCAATAGTTGATGGCAGTGAAAAGCGCGAGAGCGCCGAGGCCCAGGAACTTGGCCGCGCTATTGGACATGGGAACGAAGTACGAGACGTATAAGGACACGGTGACGGCTAGCCATGCAACCTGAGCGGTGCGCGCCACTGCAAACATCGACCAGCCGCAGAGGAAACCGATGAGCGGGCCGTAAATCTCACGCAGGAAAACGTATTGGCCCCCAGTAGCCGGGAACGCGGTACCCAACTCGGCACAGGCCAGCGCTCCAAAAAAGGAGATCACGCCGGCAAACGTCCAGACTCCTAGAATCCAGGCGGGCGATTGCAGTTCGCGTGCCACCAGGTTCGGCACCAGGAAGATCCCAGCGCCGATGATGATTCCCACAACTATGGAAAGCGCGTCGAAGAAACCTAATTTGCGAGGGAGCTCCGCCCCAGCATCAGCGCGCATTTCCGCGACACGTCCCGCTGTAACCATGGGGCGGAAAGTATCATTTCGCTGCACGTCGGTCAAACCAGCTCGACAAAAGCCGCTTCACTCCAGACTACATCTGGTAGTTGACAGGCAGCTCCGGAAAAATGCAAACTCGCGGCGCCCTCCATCCGAGGCATGAAGGAACGCATGAAGACTCGGCTCGGTATTCTGATGATTGCGACCGTCTCCTCCTTGGCAGCGCAGGCTGCCCAACCCGCCAGTTCCCAGAAGCGCCTGATCACAGAAAGGGATCTGTTCCAGTTCGTGTGGGTCGCCAATCCCCAACTGTCCCCCGACGGCACGAAAGTCGCCTTCACGCGCGTGAACTGCGATGAGAAGCGTACCGGATATGAGACGTCGATCTGGGTCTCCCCGAGCAGCGGCGATGAATCTCCCATGCGCATGACCAACGGTAAGCACGACGCGCAGCCCCGCTGGTCTCCGGATGGCAAGTATCTTGTGTTTGTCCGAGCTGGAGAAAAAGACGAAGCCGGCAAGCCGAAGCCAAGCCAGCTCGCGCTGCTTTCCCTGGCCGGTGGCGAGGCCCACACACTTACTGATTTGCCCAAAGGCGCATCCGGCGCGGTCTGGTCGCCGGACGGAAAACGCATCGCCTTCGTGAGTGAGACTACCCCGGAGGATATTCAGAAAGCCGAGCGGAAGAAAAAGGAAGAAAGCAGCGGGAACAAGGAACACGAATCCGATGTCCACGTCATCACCCGCGCCATCTACCGCGATAATGATGAAGGCTATCTTGATCCCAAGCGCCACAGCCACATCTGGGTGCTGGATGTGCGTCAAGCGGCCGAAGCATCTGGCAAGCCCGTCCAGTTAACCAGCGGCAATTACGATGAAGGGGACATCGTCTGGAGCAGCGACGGTGCCCTCATCTATTTCCTCACCCAGCGCGCGGACGAGCCCTATTACGACCTTCCCAGCACAGATATCTATTCGGTCTCGTCCGCGGGAGGCAATCCGGAAAAGCAGGTCACGATTCCGATGTATATTCGCGACCTTACTCTAAGTCCCGATGGACGCCAGTTCGCATTCCACGGCTCTGTTTCGCAGCCAGTTCGCTCTTACTCGCAGCCTGATTTGTGGGTGATGGACGCAGCGAAAGGGGCCAAGCCCAGGAGCCTGACCGTCAACTACGACTTCGACATGGGCAGCTCGGTTTTCGGCGATAACGCCGCTCCGCGCGGCGGCCACGGACGATCGCTTTACTGGGCCGCTGACGGTCGTTCGCTGTTCGACACTGTCGAAAAGCAAGGGCGGGCCCCTCTCGTGCGCGTTGATGCGCAGAACGGGACCATCACCGAAGTGACTCACGGCGACGAGGCAGTGCTGGATTTTTCAGTAGCCGGGGGTGCAGGCACGATCACTGCGCTCATTTCCACTCCAGTAATGATCGGAGATATTTTCGCCGTCTCGCCTGCCGGAACTCAGACCCGCATCACGGATTTCAATGAAAAATTGTGGTCACAGCTCAATCTCAGTTCGCCGGAGGAAATTAATTACACAAGTTTTGATGGCAAGCGCATTCAGGGCTGGATTCAGAAACCGCCGGATTTCGATGCGCACAAAAAATATCCGCTTATTCTCGACATTCACGGCGGTCCGCATGCCGCTTACGGCTGGGTCTTCGACCACGAATTTCAGTGGATGGCTGCCAAGGGCTATGTCGTTCTTTATGTGAATCCGCGGGGTTCCACCAGCTACGGCCAGGAATTCGGCAACATGATCCAGTATCACTACCCAGGCGACGATTACCGCGACTTGATGGTCGGAGTTGACGAACTGCTCAAGCGAGGTTATATCGACGAAAAGAAGCTCGGGGTCACCGGCGGCAGCGGCGGCGGAGTACTCACCAATTGGACGATTACTCACACCGACCGCTTCGCAGCGGCTGTATCGCAACGCGATATTTCCAATTGGGCGTCGTGGTGGTACACCGCGGACTTCACTCTATTCCAGCCGAACTGGTTCAAAGCCCCTCCATTCGAAGATCCCCAGGACTACAGTAATCGCTCGGCCATCACCTTCGTGAAGAACATTCATACGCCCGTCTTGTTCGTGCTGGGGGAAGCCGATTACCGCACTCCGCAGGATTCAGGTGGCGAGCAACTGTTTCGTGCGCTGAAGTACCTCAAACGTCCTACTGCGATGGTTGTTTTCCCGCGCGAGACGCATGAACTCTCTCGCTCCGGCGAGCCTTGGCACCGGCTCGAGCGTCTCGATCACATCGTGGGATGGTTCGACAAATGGATGATGGGAGCGCCGCACCCGGAGTACGACATCAATCCCGCAACCGCCGCAACCACGAGGTCAGGGCACTAACCCCCGTCCAGCAACGCGCGGACCACGGAGGGCACCACTTTCAGAAGCTGTGGAAGAATTCTGTTTGGCGCGCGTTTCCGGAAGTGCGCGACTTCCCACCGCCGGCTTCCCGCTGCTGCTTGCTCGCCATAGCCGAACTCCGCAGTTTTGCCGAATCTCACTGCGTCGCCTCGGCCCATTCTTGCTCGCCACGCGCCAGAACTGCGTCGCGGTCTTCCGGGAGAATCCAGCGTTGTTTGACCAGGTCGTCTACAGCTTTTGAGTAGCGAGTGAGATAGTCTTCGCGGCTTGAGTATCGTTCTGCGATGGATCGCCGCGGGTCGCCGCTAGCTCGCCGTTCTGCTGCGGTTTTCGGAAACGGAATATAAGACGCCTCGAAAGATACCCGCTGATCCGGTGCGCCGATCGATGGGTCGCGCAGATTCCAACTGGCGTAGGTCGCCAGAGGCACTGTGATCTCGGGCAACTTCACGCCATCGCGCTCGTTCCCGTCCGCATCCACTTGCGGCACCAGTACCGGGAAAGGCTCACCGACTTTGGGAGGTTGGATGCTCAAGACTCCGTCACGCCAGTTCGGTCCGAAATCCAGTCGCGTGCCGCTGTTTGCTTCGTGCGGTTTGTTCACATGTGGGATGAGAGGGAAAGCATAATCCGACAATGCCACAAGGGTTCCATCAGCAATTTTGGGATAGCTGCTCGGAGGCGGCAGCGTCTGGCTGCGCACCCATGCATCCATGTTGGCGATCATTGCGCGCCAGAAGTATCGAATCGCGAGCGGAGACTCCGGTTCCTGGCCGAGTAAATCCCCGTCTCCTTTCGCTGGTGGCCACGGGCCCGGAAAGTGTTGCTCTCCCGTGAAGTGATAGATGCGAGCGTTATCCGAGATTGGCACGTCCTGTTTTCCGTCGGCACTGCTATGGATCAACGCGCAAGCCCGTCCCCAGTACTCATATGAAGTATTCGAGAAGAAAATTTTGGGGACGACCTTCTCAGCCATGGCTCGACCCAGCAGTCCGCCGCTTTCGCCTGTGAGGGGATCTTTCTCGGGTTGGTCGGTGAAGGGAAAAATATCGGTGGGGAAGAATACCGAGGAAGTAGGTTGCGCGTCGCGTGAAGGCTGGGCGAATCGATAGTTGAAGTCTCCGCGCCCTGCTCCGGCCACGTGCGCGAGAACTCCATCTAGGGCGATCTTGCCGTCCTCATCCGCGTTGAAGCCCTGGTAAAGAAAATTGCGAAGAAAGCGTCCGTTCTGGGAGATACCTTCCGCATATACGCGCTCGACAGGAGTAATCGAGTCAGAAGCATGCTTGGCATAAGAAGCGAAATCGCGCACCGCCGCAAAGGCCAGTCCTGCAACGATGGGATCAGCAACAACATAAACGTATTCGTAAATCTTGCCCGGCTGGAAGTTGCCATTGAGGTGAATATGCCGGTTACTGGGAGTGAGTTTGCCGTCGACCGCGTGCGCGAATTGCCACTCTGAGCGCGGGATCACTGTTCGTGGTGCATCGCGGTAGTCGCGGACGGTCAGCACATTGCGCTGGTCATCTGGATTTGCTACCGGGTATTCCGTCCCTCCGATGTTTCCCAGGATGAGGTGCCCGAGAGGGATCTCCGATATTGGTTTTGAAGGCATCAGGTCGCCGCGTAGCAATCCCGTGATCGTTTTTCCATTTTCTTTTGCGATTGGAGCATAGAGCCGCAGGGCATCATCTCCCGCCGCATCCCACTGCCAGCCAAGGCTCACGTAAGTGAAGCCGTGCCGCAGAAGCCATCCATCTCCAGCATTGCTGGCCGCGTCCCAATCGCCTCCATCGACCACAGAAAGAATGCGGCTGTGCCCGCGATTGGGATTCTCCAGCAGCATGGATCCGTTGTTCTTGTGCGGGTCCTTCGGACGAAGGGCGACGAAATCCGCGGAAAAATCGACTTCGCCACGCTTCAGGTTCACAGCGTTTTTGAGATCCACAATGCCGCTGTTATGGGGATTGGCTACCGAAGCCGAAAAATAAACGCGGCCAGTGAGTCGCTCGTAGGCCCCCGTCACACCGAATGCTGCTCCATTCAGAACGTCGGCCCGCGAAGCGATTTCTACGCGAGTCACGCGCGCATCGACGGAGGGTGCATAGCAAAGAACCGCAATTAAAAGGCAGAGAAGGCCACGCTGTGAATGCATGCGCGGAAGGATAGCATGCTAGTGCTATAAAGACGTTACACCAGTGATGCGGCGGCTGCGCGCTCGGCGACGACCTCGACGTCAACGAACTCTTCGATCCGGCTTTGCTTCACTCTGCTGAGCACGTATCCGAGCAGAGCGCGGTCGCCGCGCCTGATTTCCTGGAATTCCACACCCATCCCGAAATTGTTTACCAGGTATTTGACCCGTGCTTTGAGAGCAACGTTTATATCGAACACACTCAACATCAAGCGGAAATCGGTTCCCGGGCGCAGCAAATTGGTGGCGGAAATCCGCGCGCCAAGTTCGGAGATCTGGTCCAGCTCTCCGCCTGCACGCTGCGCTTTGTCGATGACTTCGGCCTGCCCTTCGACCTGAAAGCGCGGACGGCGCCGACGGTTGGAGTGCGACGGCATCATCAGCTGCTCAATACTAGGGCGATACAAGATCTCGGCATCCATCGGCTGGAATTCTTCTTTTGCCTGTCGCCACTCTTCTTCCCAGGGCGTTTTGCCTTCCACGCACTGTACGGCAAACTGTCCGCGCAAATTAGAACTTGGATCGCCTACCCAGGTAACTTGGCAGACCGACTTGTTCCGCCCGCGCTCCACCGTGATCAGGTCACCAAGACTGACATTGCCAGCGCCCACCAGGCGTGCTCCGGTGTCGTGAATATCATAGGTGCACGCCAGTTGGCTGGATGCACGGTTCTCGCCATTCAGCAGCGCCCAGCGCACCGGCAGAGCGGCGTGTACTATCTTTTCGCTAAACGGAGCGTCTGGCTGATTTGCGACCTTCTGCACGCTAGGATTCCTCTTAAAGAAAAATAACAACCGCCGTTCATCTGGACAATGGGTAATCCGTAACCGCGGGGTGGTTACTAAATCACCACATGCAGTCAAAAAGAACTTGCGATTTCCATGTTTCCGAATCTTCGCTTGCGCGATTCGTCGTGCTCGGTCAAGATGGAACCAACCACAGGTTCTGCCATGAAGGCCTCAGTAGTGAACTCTCCCGCCGCGCGCACGTTGTCCCCATCCGCCGCCAAGTTGCGACTGCTAAAAAAACTGCGCTGTACTTTGCGTTACGAGAAGAAGGCGTGGGAATGCGGCGCGCAGTTCGTGGCTGGGGTGGACGAGGTGGGCCGCGGTTCCTTGTTTGGCTGCGTCGTCGCGGCCGCAGTGATCCTCGATCCGGCGTACCGCATGCGGGGATTGCGCGATTCCAAGCTGTTGTTAGCGGAGCGCAGGGAAGTGCTGGCGCAAAGGATTCGCCAGCACGCAATGGCGTGGGCCGTGGCAGCCGTGGACGCCGCCCGCATCGACCAAATCAACATCTACCAGGCGTCGCGGACTGCGATGCGCGAGGCTGTGATGCAGCTCTCGCCAGCGGCCGATCATCTCCTGATCGATGCGCTAAAAATCGATTGCGACGTGCCGCAAAAACCTATCGTCCATGGCGACGCCCTTTCCGCTTCCATCGCAGCGGCATCGATTCTCGCCAAAGTGGAGCGCGATCGGATCATGCGCGAGTGGGATGCGGTATTTCCGGCGTACGGCCTGGCTGCGCACAAGGGATACAGCACGCCGAAGCACCTGGCCGCCCTGCGGAAACTGGGGCCAACCCCACTGCATCGGCAATCATTCGCTCCGGTCTGGCAGAACCCGGTGCCCCAGGAGACCTTCGCGTTCATGGATGAAGGTTCTGCGCAAATAGTTGAATCCGAGGTGGTTGTGACTGAAGACCTCGCGGGATGAGTAATTTCGTAATGCCGGTGGGAAGTGTTCCCGCAGGAACATTCCATGTACAGTGCTGTACGTACGTATTGGTACGGGATAATGACTCGAAAGCAACGAATTACAAACACTGAAGCAGCTGTGCGGGGTGGGGCGGCTGGCGCAAGAGCCTCGGTGAGCCGACCGAAAACCCGGAATCCGAGTACGCGAAGCGACCGGCGCAGGAGCCTGAACGCAGCGGCCTCGCCTGAGGGTAAGAAAAAGAAGTCCTTCTCATTACAAACGCTCAGGATTGCGGATTTGTATCGACCCATCAAAAAACCGGTGACGCTGCGACTAGATGCAGACGTGCTTGCCTGGTTCAAGAAAGACGGAAGCCGCTATCAAACCCGCATCAACAACGCACTGCGTAAGGTCATGGAGCGGGAGATTAAAGAGAAGTAGGAACCGGGACTTCACATCCGTTCATTCGCAACCTGGTCTTAGGGCAAGTCCTTCAACTGTTCCTGAGCTTGGAAGTCAAATTCCCCGCCCTGCCCCGCCTAAAATCGGGGGCACAAGGACGGAGCACCCTCGGTCCTGTTGTACCTGTGATCTTCTTACTAGCCCAGATTACTAGCCCAGACTTCGAACACGCTACAGTTCTCCTTTTGGCTTACTTTTCCTGCGCGAGGTGTTGCAGGAGTTTCGTATTGGTTTCAATGGCGCGCTGCAGAATTTCTGCCTGCTGCTTTGCTGTGGGCCAATCCTGTTTCTCCACTGCTTCGGCCAAGCCGGGCAATTCCAGATGAGCGTAGGTGTAACGCGCCCCATACAGAATATGTTTGAACCATGGACGTCCTGGGATGCCGTCGGGATTGAGCCAGTTGCGCTCGACCTGCATCATGCCGCGATTCAGTTCTGTGGCGGCTTTGGCGTCGACGGCGCCTGACGCCAGCTTGCGGCTTACTGTCTCATCCAGTTGTTTCCCCGCATTCTCCAGGTTCTCAATCTCCTTTCGTACGGCGGTGAGATCCAGTTGGCTCATGTCTCTGCCTTTGGTCAGTTCGTCAATGAACTGTCGGACATTGCTGGCGTAACTGGCGAAATCGAAGGGCAGTAAATCGGCATTCGCCAGGCGCAGAGCTGTGACTCCCCACAATCGGCTCATCAGTGTGATATAGCGGTATCCGGGATCGCCGAACTGATTCATCCAGTAGAAATCATCATAGGCAGAGTGGTAAACGCCGTAGTCTCCGTCGAACTGGAGGCCGATCACGGGCATACCGATGAAATTTAGAAACACCGTGTGATCCGAACCGCTGCCGATGCGCGTGTCCGCCAGCGTGGTTGACGCAATCCCGGAATCGTTCATTTGGCCGGTCTGTTTGCCTTCTGCCCGTTCCCGTTCCACGGTCGCCTTCCACGCATCGTAAAGACTTTTCCCCGACGGATCCTGCAGCGAGCGCGTGGTTTCCGCCAGCATGGGGGCGAGCGAGGCGACAGCTTGCCCGTGGAAGTTGGGACCCGAGGAGGCCTCGTCGACATTGATGTAGGCTACCGCTTTCGTCCGCAGGTCACTTGCAAACTGCTCTCCCCATTCGGTAGAGCCGGTCAGGCCCACCTCTTCGCCGTCCCAACTGCAGATCACAAGAGTGCGGCGTGGGCGAATGCCTTGCTTCTTCAGTTCCCCCAAGGAGCGCGTAAGTTCCATCATGGACGCAGTTCCGCTGGAGGGATCGACTCCGCCGAAGACCCAGGCGTCGCGGTGATTGCCGAGCACCACCCATTCATCGGGCAGATCGGAGCCGCGAATGCGGCCTTCAACTACGTAATAGGGCTGAGTGCCGTTGTCCATTTCAATCTTGAGGTGGATTTTCACGCGCTCGCCGCCAAGATGGTATTGAATCGGCAATCCTCCTTGCCAGTTGTCCGGAGCAACGGGGCCATCCAGGTTCTCGAGCAGGGGCTTCGCGTCGTGCCAGGAAAGCGGTAGTGCCATAATCTTGGGCGCAGAGACTGCTTCAGCAATCGGAATGCGTTTAGCCCCGGGCAGCGAGGGCCAGCCGGGAGTTTGCGGGTCACCCGGAACCATAAAGTCGTAGGTGATGGCCCCGCGCTGAATGTGATACTCGGGACCCCAGGGACCATCGGGATCTACCTTGCCCTGCTTGTAGCCGTCCTCGGCTGGATCGCTGTAGATAAGAAGTGCGGCTACTGCTTCCCGCTGCGCGGTAAGCGCCTTGAATCCGCGATAGCTATAAGGATTCGAGTAGCGCACCAGTACGACTTTTCCTTTCACGCTGATCCCGTTTTTGCGAAGCAGATCGTAATCCTCAGGATTGCCGCTGTGCGCGTACACCACCGGCGCAGTGACTTCTCCAGAGATCGACATGCCGAGCCATGCGCTACTAATCGCCGCGTTCTTCGTATCAGGATCGGCGTCGAGCGGGCTTTCACGCAACCCTGCCTGATACTGGGTGGGGGCGATCATCTCCAGCGAGGTGCTCTTCGGATTCGAGCTATACACGTCGTAGCGGCGGATGATGACGTCTTCGAGTCCTTGTTTCTTCCACTCATCGCGAATGTATTCGGCGAGCTGGTTGTTTCGCTTCGAGCCTGCGACGTGGGGTTCCTGCGTGAAGATGCGGTGCTGCCGGCGTACTTCGTCGGGGCTCGGAACAGATTTGAACTTGGATTCGATTTCGGTCTCGCGAGCGGCGGACTTGGCGGTGAAACCTGAGATCGATTGTGCGTTCGCATTCGAAAAGAGGAAAAGGGCAAGTGTGGCGCCGCGTAGCAGGGTCATGGCGGCTGCGATTGTACCGCAGGAGAGGAAGTCACCATCCCCACTATGTCGCAGACATCACGACAAGGGTGTGCACCCGCTCGTTCAAGTGGCCATCTATCCCTTTTACTTTGCTTTCAGGATTTCGGTTAGCAGATCGGGCTTGGACTCGTCGCGAACCAGGTGGGGATACAGTTCTCCTTGGTGGTAATCGAGCTTGTAGGTTTTGTAGTATTCGGTATTCTCGACTAGAAGATCGATTGTCGCGCTGCTGCCCTTGGCGGCTTTGATTGCGTCCCTCAGGATCTCGGGAGAAAAGCGGCGGCCGTTCACAGCCACTACTTTCATCCCGGGACCGATGCCTGCCTTGGCTGCCACTTCGCCTTCAATCGTATCTGTGATGCCGCCGTCCTCACGCAGGGAAAGGCCGAGTGCCAATCCGGCAGGGACGAAGTGGAACATTCCGCCCGCGGCAGTGATCATCTCCGAAGGAGCGTCGTTGTAAATGAGCTTCCATCCGCCGCCGTCGATGCCGCCCAGCGGCGCGCCGGGGCCGTGGTTGGTGAGGCGATCAGCCCAGAACCCTCGCCAGTTATAGGGCACGACCTGATTGAGGGCGTTCACCACGTCATCGAACGTATAGGTCTTGAGCGCGGGGCCGGTGCTGGGCGCGCCATGGAAAAGGTGGCAGAACTCGTCAATCGACTTTTTTCCTTTGCTCTGCTGACGGATGATGACGTCCACCCAGAGCCAGTTAAGCGTATCTTCACTATAGAAATCGGTGCCGCGGCGCCAGGAGTACCAGGATTGCGGAGCGAAATAAAGTTGCGGCGCGGCATCCGCTGTGTCTTGCAGGTTGCGCCACTCGCGTCCTGGTAGATGATTGAGTTCGGCGGCGGTGATGGCCAGATCGTCACGGTCCTGTTCTGTGGTGAGCAATCCGCTGCGCGCACTAAGAACGAATCCGAGATAGTTCGTCAGGCCTTCATACACCCAGAGCAGGTCATCCTGCATGGGCTGCTGGTAGTCGGGTGTCGCAAGATCGTAGGGGCGGCGATACTTCCCGTTCCAACTATGCACATATTCGTGAGGGAGCAGAGATGCGGATAACTTGCGCCCAGTTTCATCGATGAGATCGCGCTCTCCCACTCGGCTGTCGTCAGACTCGTGATGCTCGAGGCCGAAGTGCGCCACGTGATCGCTGAGGGTATAAAGAAAATGGTAGTCGCGGTAATGATGTGCGCCAAAAAGTTTCTGCGCCTGCTCCACCAGGCTTTTATAGTGATCCCACACTTCCGCTGGAGCTTCGAGTGCGGCGGCGCTGTCGGCGGCGATATCCATTTCGGTCAGAGGATCCTGCGCCAACGGCACGACTTTCAGGAATTCGCCCGTGATCACGGGGGAGTCGACCAGAGTGGTGAGCGAGACTGTGGCAAAGTGAATTTCGTTTCGACTTTGGCTGGCAATGGGCAGCGGAGTGCCAAATTTCCATCCTTCGGGGAGTTTCAGCGAGGCTGTGTAGTTGATATCGTCCGACTTCCAGCCTTTGGGATAGAGCAGAACCTGGTTCCAACTGATGACGGCGAGTTTGTCGGTTGCGGATGACCCGGCAGAGAATCCGCTTTCCAAGGTTGCGGGAGATAGAAAATCAAGTTCGGCATCGACTTGGTTCACGCCCGAGGGAACGTCGACGTGAATCGTGAATCCGTCCAGCAGATCGCGGCGCCAGTTGAGAGTCTGGCCATTCGCTTTGAAGAACAATCCAGCGAGGTCGACTACCGGCCCGTCGGGCGCATGCTCGCCCGGAATCCATTTCGGATAGTAGAGAGTGAGGTCGCCGGGAGCGGCGGGAATCTTGAGCGAGGCATGGAAGATTTTTCGAGAAGCATGAGTGGCATCCACCAAGATGGTGACAGTGGGGGCATTCGCCGCCCAGCCAAGAGATGAAAAAAGGAAGACACAGAAAATCCCCAGCACTTTCGTGAATCTCATTGTTGCGGGCTCCCAGATTGCGACGGAAAGAAATTTACTGTGTTGCAGATGTTACGACTATAGCAGCGTGAAACTGCGGGCGTACAGTTGAACTCGCGATCCGGGCAGGGCTGCTTCGGCTGCTCACAGCATGACAGTCCGCAGACTGTTATCATTCCGCTGAATGTCGCGCCGCGGAAAATTCATCACATTTGAAGGTCTCGATGGCTGCGGCAAGAGCACGCAAATGCGCAAACTCGCTGCGGCGCTGCGCGGCGCAGGGTACAAGGTCGTCGAGACCCGCGAACCGGGTGGCACTGCCACGGGAGAGAAAATCCGCAGGGTGTTGCTCGATTCCGGTACCGCCGGCCTCGACCCTCGCGCAGAAATGGCGCTGATGTTTGCCTCGCGTGCGCAACATATTGCCGAGATTATTGAGCCGGCCCTCGCATCCGGCAGCATCGTTTTGTGCGACCGTTTCACCGATTCCACTGAGGCTTACCAGGGAAGCGGACGCAGGCTGGGAAGTGAGGCAGTGCGGGAGTTGCATCGCGTACTGTGCGGGAATTTGCATCCAGATCTCACGCTGCTGCTCGACTCGAACGCGCGGGCCAGTGTGAACCGTGCGCGGCGGAGAAATAGACGTGATGCGAAGAACGGCGCTCGTAGTCATGACGAAAACCGCTTCGAGCAGGAGACGCGAGCTTTCTTTGGACGCGTTCGCGACGGTTTCGCGGCGATCGCCAGGCGGGAGCCTGGACGAGTCGTGACCGTGGATGCGCGCGGTACCCCAGGTCAGACGCATCAGAAGATTCGGGAACTGGTACAGAAGAAATTGAAGATCTAGCTACGAGCTATGCACTGGGAGTAATTCTCGACCGGAATTGGAATTTTGCTGAAATGCCGATAAAACAGGCGGAGAAGGAGTGTTCGCTCAAGCCAGCGGCTGAATATGTTTTCTGACTTTCACGGCAACCCCGAGACCGTTCGTCGCCTGCGTGAGATGCTGGCGCGCGATCATTTTCCACATGCCGTTGTGCTCGCCGGAAGTCACGGGTGTGGTAAGTACACCCTCGCGCTCATGCTGGCTCGGGCAATGAACTGCCTCGCGCCTCCGCAGAGCGACGGGCTCCCTGATTTCTGCGGCAAATGCGCGAACTGCACGCGAATTGAACAGTCCTGCGACCTGGAGACGCGTTTTACAGAGGCAGTGGAAGCGCGCGAGAACCTGCGCGAGACCGACAAGAAAGAAACCCGCATCTTCGTGCAGACGCATCCCGATGTGCTCGTGATTCCGCCCGACCCGCCGCAAATGATGATCAAGGTGGACCAGGTGCGGCGCGTGATTGAGACCATTTATTACCGTCCAGGGCACGGCCGCGAACGGGTGTACATCTTTACCGACTCCGCGTTCATGAAAGAGGCGGCGAACTCACTGCTCAAGGTGCTCGAGGAGCCGCCGGAGTTCGCCACCATTTTTTTGCTGACCGAGAATGCCGGGGAGTTGCTGCCGACAATCCGCTCGCGCTCCATGGTGTTTACCCTTTGCGCGCTGGCTACCGACGAGATTGAAAAAGATCTGGCCAAGCATCATCCAGAGTGGAAGCCGTCGCAGGTGGGGCTGGTAGCAAGACTGAGCGAGGGAGCGGTGGGCCGGGCGCGCGGTTTCAACCTGGAGGCATATACCGCGGCACGGGACCACGCGCTCGCGATTCTCCGGTCGGCCTTGTGGGGCGGAGAACATAGCGAGCTGTTCAAGGTCACTGAGTCCTATCGTACGGGAGCAGAAGGGCGAGAGAAAATAGAAGCCCTGATCCGCACGCTGTATTCGTTGCTACGCGATCTCGTGTTCATCGACTCGGGCGCACCGGAGTTGATTCGGAATACAGACATAAAGTCGGAATTGCAGAAGTTGGCCGAGTCTGCGGATTTCGCCTGGATCACCGCGGCTTCGGACCGGTTGGCGGAGGTCGAGCGAGGAATGCGGCGGAATCTGCTGCGCTCGTTGTCGCTGGACGCGTTTGCTGCGGCGCTGGAGAAGTAGGGTTGCAGGATGATCTGCCCGGGAGGATGACGCTTTTATGAGACTAAAGGTTGGTCAGCGGTTAGCCAGTCTTCTGGTTACAGTCTTGCTGATTCTCGTTGCTCCCAATTTTGCCAATGGTGCGGAAGTCCCCAAACTGGTGCAGAAGGACGGCCGCTATGCCCTCATGGTAGACGGTCGTCCCTATTTGATTCTGGGCGGGCAGATTCACAACTCCAGCGCATGGCCGAGCGAGCTGCCGCAGGTTTGGGAATCGATGGCGGGGCTGCATGCCAACACCGTCGAGGCTCCGGTGTATTGGGAGCAACTCGAAGCGCAGGAGGGCCATTTCGATTTCACGAATGTGGATCAGATTATTGAAGGCGCTCGATCGCACAATCTCCGGGCGGTCCTGCTTTGGTTTGGCACCTGGAAGAACGGCAACATGCATTACGTACCATCCTGGGTGAAGATGGATTCGAAACGTTTTCCGCACGTCATCCGTCCGGATGGCGAGCCGATCGATGTCCTGTCCCCGATATCGCGCAACACGCTGGAGGCGGACAAAACTGCGTTGGTGAACCTGGCGCGCCACCTGAAGCAAGTGGATGGGGAGCAGCACACGGTGATTCTGATCCAGGTTGAAAACGAGTCCGGCAACATTGGAAGCGTGCGCGACAACTCGCCAGAAGCCAACCGCCTGTTTGCGGGGAATGTGCCGGCGGAAATGCTAACTGCCGCGGGAAAGAAAGCGGGAACCTGGAGCCAGGTTTTTCCAGGCGATGCAGACGAAAGTTTCCAGCTCTACTATCAGGCCAAGTACGTCAACGAGATCGCGGCTGCAGCGAAAGCCGAGTTTCCCATCCCGTACTACATCAACGTATGGATCGATTATCCGCCGGCGGAGTTGCCGCAGCGACAATTGGACACGCCGGGCATCGGATACCCGAGTGGGGGCGCAGTGCAGAAGATGGTGGGACTGTGGCGGAAGCTGGCGCCTTCGATTGACATGATCGGGCCCGATATATACGCCGATGACTCAGCCTTCTACCGCAAGACCATGTCAGCCTATCACCGTCCGGATAATCCGCTTTGGATTCCCGAGACGGGCCGCGGCGACAGTTTTGCGAAGTTCCTCTTCTACGCGCTGGGAGAGGGCGCAATCGGGTTCTCACCTTTTGGCGTCGACCAGTCTGGCTGGAACATTCTCGGGGATGAGCCATGGAAAGCGCATGCGCGGAATTTTGCTCTGCTCGCGCCCATGAGCCGCGAGATTGCTCAACTGGAATTTGAGGGCAAGGTGAAGACTGCGGTGGAAGAACCGGGGCAGACTGCGCAAGACGTTGATTTTGGCTCGTGGCAGGCTACGGTTGCATTTGGATTTCCCCAGCCCGACGGCCGTCGTGCGCCGGGCACAAAGGATGCTCATGGCTCGGCTTTAATCGCGCAATTGGGACCGGACGAGTTTCTCCTGACAGGTGTGGATGCCAGCGTGATCTTTCACTTGCCGGGAAAGTTGCCGTGGATGGGAAGCCTGGTCCTGAATGCGGAACAGGGATCTTATGAGAATGGCGCGTGGAAGCCCATCAAACTGTGGAACGGAGATGAAACAGATCGTGGCCTTTGCTTCTACGAAAAACCAGCAGTCGTCCGGGTGCGAATGGGGCGCTTTTAGAAATTACCTCCGTGATGGCATGCTGTCCCGAGCCATGAACCCCAATTCGACGTCTTCCGAAACCGTCGACCGGGAGTCCGCAAACTCGACTTCCCCTCCGTTCCTTCACATATCTTTTTCTGAATACTGGAGCCTGTGATGAGCCTTGTTCGTATCGCTACTCTTCTGCTTACGTGTGGTATCGCCCTCTCTGCTGTAGAGAACTCTGCAAAGGCTCAAAACTCAGCAACGAAAGAAGCTGCCCAGCCGGGTGATGTTCCCAAGTCCATCGCGGAAAGCGTCAGCGGCACGCTCCAGTTCGCGGAAGGGAATTTTATCGGACTCGCTGAAGCCATGCCGGAAGACAAGTATCCCTACATCCCCACAGTCGGCCAGTTCGACGGTGTCCGCAGCTTCGGGGAACAAGTGAAGCACGTCGCCTGCGCCCAGTTCGCCTTCTTCAACGAATTTGAGGGCAAGAAACCGCCCGAAGACTGCGAAAAGGGTGGCCACGATCCCGCGAAAACCAAAGCCGGGTTGATTAAGTATCTTAAAGACTCGTTCGACTATTCGAACCGCGTCCTCGCCACGCTGACAGCAAAAAATGCTCTCGACCGTGTCGAGGGTCCTTACGCCGGACCGAACACCAAACTCGGCATCGCTGTCGTGGCTCTGTGGCACATCACCGACCACTACGGACAGCTTGTCGAGTACCTGCGCTTGAATGGCATTGTCCCGCCGATGACGCAAAAATACGGGCTCAAGGTTCGGTAAGTCGTTGTTATCTCTTGAGAGTAACCAGCAGAAAGGTTACCTCTGAGTTCGGGGCAGGGGTCGATTGAGTCGCTTAATCCATTTGCGTTTCAATCGGTTACCGCGCATTACTCTGGTGGTTCTACTCCCTTCGGAGAGATTGCCGCCCTTTCTACCCCCGCCTATAATCGTCCTACTCTGGCTGTAGGATTCTCCATCAGGTTCCGGGTAGAACTCGGGAGGGCTTGCTTCGTTCAGAGCCTTCCAGCGAAGGTCGTAGTACTTGGAGAGACGCCCGGATATGCGAAAGCGCCTGCAACTCGCACTGATGCTGACGGTGGGAACGACAATCGCGACCTCTTTTCCGATCTCCAGAGTCTGGGCAGTTGAAATTGACAGCCCCGGACACGGAATCACAGCAACCGAGGACCACGGCCGCAAGATCTACGTGGACGAAGACGCCCCTGCCAGGCCTCGGGTGATCCCAACCTCACAGTCGAAACGCTCGGCGTTGGTGTACTGGAGCAGCAAGGATAGCCGCTGGAAACCCGTGCCGGGTGCGAGCGCAGCCTCCATGCAAGCAGCGCGTTCCGCCGCCAAAGAAGTCACGCAGTATTTCGGGCGCGACTCCGCCTCATCGGCCAATGCCAAAATCATCGCCGCCAATGCCCGTGGGCACCAGGCATCCGCCGACGAGATTGATAATGCGGTAGTCATGGCGGCGGCCCGCCACAGCGTGGATCCGAACCTGGTGCGCGCCGTTATCAAGGTGGAGTCCAACTTCAACTCCAATGCCGTGTCCCGCAAGGGAGCGATGGGCCTGATGCAGCTGATGCCGCAGACGGCGCGCAGTTTGAACGTGAAAAATCCTTTCGACCCGCAACAAAACGTCGATGCTGGGGTTCGTCATTTGAAGTACCTGCTGGAGAACTACGGCGGTGACGTCAATTTGACCCTCGCGGCCTATAACGCTGGACAAGGAGCTGTGGCGCGAAGCGCTGGCATCCCTCGCTTCACCGAAACCCAGAACTATGTACGCAGGATCACGAACCTGTACAACGGCGGGTTTAATCTCACTCCTTCGGGCGTTTCCCGTGATCCCGTGCGGGTTCAACGAGATGCACGCGGGGTTCTCTACATCAGCAACACGGATTAGAATCTAAGCATCTGTTTAAGAGTCTCTCAGGTGTCACGGCAGTTCAACTGCAACGACGGATCGAGACAGTAACGGACCGGCGACTTTGAACACAAGATTAAGCCAGCGTGGCTTGCGCTGGGGGGCGTTGCTTCTGTTAGTCGCCATCCCCGTAGTGCCGGCGTACGCCCGTTCGCGCCACGGCCATAGCGAAAGCTGGGCTCGCGACCATTATGCCGCCGCTGACCGCATGCGCGAGGCATTGAACGGACGTCCCCACAACGAGCGCACTCGCCGCGACTACCAGCGCATCATCAATGCCTATCGCACCGTCTATTTAGGGGCGCCGACGTCCGCCAAAGCTGATCCCAGCGCAGTCGCTGCAGCCGAAACCCTGGTCGAAATGGGCCGGCGTTTTGACGACGATGCGATTTTGAAAAAAGCTATCACCCAATACAGATACCTGCGGCGCGAGTATCCCGGCAGTAGATATCGCTGTGACGCGCTGTTTACCATCGGCGAAATTTATAAGGATGACTTGAACGATCCTCAGCAGGCGCGGGCTGTATTCCAGGATTTCCTCAAGCGCTACCCACATAACCGGCTCGCGGAAGATGCCCAGGAGGCCGTCGCCGAAGTCGACCGCGAGGCCCGGGTCGCGAGAAAAGAGTCGAAAAAAAAGGCCGAGGTTGCAGAAAACGACGGGAACAGCCCGCAATTTGACGGCGGAACCGATGTTGCCGACGGGCGCTCTGATGCAAACTCCCAAGCAGCAGCGGCTGGCAACTCATCGCCGTCGGCACCAAAGCACCTGCCCCGTGTCACTGCCATTCGTCACTGGTCAACGCCGGATTACACGCGGGTCGCCATCGACGTGGAAAATGAAGTGAAGTTCTGGACACAGCGAATTTCCCATCCTGACCGGATCTTCTTCGACCTGCGCGACACCAAGCTGGCTTCCACGCTGGTCGGGAAAAGCTTCGACGTGGATGACGGCTTTCTGAAAAAGATTCGTGTAGCCCAGTTCAAGCCGGGGCGCACGCGGGTCGTGCTCGAAGTCGATGACCTCTCCGACTACGATGCTTTCCTGTTGCCCGATCCGTATCGACTGATCATCGATATCCACGGCAAGAACGACAATAAGAGCGCACGCCGCCGGCCCTCGCGAAATGTCGAGATGAAACAGGCGAGCGCTGCAACCGCGGATGTCGAAGCGCCACCTAAGGCCAGTTCACCAGAGAGTCTCGCTGCGAGCGCCACACCTGCAGCAGATTCGGCCGAAAATGAGAGTCCTGTAAAAACAGCAGAACAAACGAAGCAAGATCTGCGTGCGGCAGCGGGAAAGGCTCCGGTCACCACCCAGGACCTCAATGACGACGCCAAGATTCAGCCGAAAACGATAGTGCCAAAGAATGGATTGCCCGACCTGCCACGCAAAGTGGACACGAAACGCGAAATACCCGCGCCCACCAAAGTGATAGTGGATAATGACGACGATGAGGAGGCGGAAACTCCACCCGCCGAGGCACGCGCACCCGGCCGGTCGCGCGGTAAATCGTCTTCTCACGCTGCCTCGAATCACAAGTCGAAAGACTTCGATGCGCGCGAGGCCAAACCGACTGCGGGTGGCGATCGCTCGTTGATCCGGGCGCTCGGGCTGAAAATTGGCAAGATCGTGATCGACCCCGGTCATGGCGGGCATGACACAGGAACGATCGGTCCCAACGGCCTTCAGGAAAAAGATCTGGTGCTGGAAGTCGGTCGCCGTCTGGGGAAGCTGCTGGACGCACGGTTGGGAGCCGAAGTCGTGTACACGCGCAAGAACGACACCTTCATCCCGCTCGAGACCCGCACTGCCATTGCGAACCAGCAACGCGCCGACTTGTTCATCTCGATCCATGCCAACTCGAGCCATGATCCAAACGCGCGCGGAGTCGAAACCTACTACCTGAATTTCACCTCTTCGCCCGAGGCGCTCGAAGTTGCCGCCCGCGAAAACGCCGTTTCCGAGAAATCCATTTACGAGCTTCAGGATCTGGTCAAGAAGATTGCATTGAAAGAAAAAATTGAGGAGTCGCGCGAATTTGCCTCGGACGTGCAGGAATCGCTGCACACCGGCTTGGCCGCGAGAAGCCCGGCGATTCGCAACCGGGGCGTAAAAAAAGCTCCCTTTATCGTGCTGATCGGCGCCAATATGCCATCCATCCTGGCGGAAATTTCATTCGTTTCAAATCCCTCGGACGAACACCGTCTGGAGACCGGCGAATATCGTCAGCGCATTGCCGAATCCCTGTTCCGTGGAATCGCCAAGTACGCCGATGGACTCAGTGGCGTCAAGATTGCGAGCAAGATAGATAAAGCCGCGGGCCAGTAAGTCCAACCATTGCTACTCTGACTGCACTGTTGTCAGTCCGAGACGTGGAATTCCATGTTCTCGTCCAGGGAAATCTCTCGAGGGCTTGCCGAGGTCTCCTCGCCGTGGCGCGTCGCAATTGCCCGAAAACTGGAACCGCTGATCGCGACCTCGTAGCTATAGGGTAGACGCTGGTGGGCGATGGTCAGCGCTCGGCTTGAAATCAATTCGTCCAGAGAAGCGTATTTGCCTTCCAGAGCAAAATGCCCGCGTTCGGCCTGCGCGATGCTCATCAAGTCGTTGCGAACAGCCGTGATGTCTACGGTAGCCTTGGGATTGCTCACGCCTGCAGCTGCAGACGTGCTCTGTATCTGCCGGGAGTAGATGTACAGTCCCGCAGCCAGCGTTAGTACTACGCTCAGGAAGCCGAAAATGCGGCTCATAAGAGCATTTCAGCCGCAGGGAACGAACGCTGCAAGTAACCGGAGGGCAACGACCGGTGTTCGTGGCCGGCCGTTGCCGCTGGTTCGAGGGGCGATTTGTGGACGAGGAATCGGTTTACTGAATCGCGCTTCCAACTTGCGAAAAGACGTTGCTGGCATTGGATCCGATCAACCGCACGGTGCCAACAACAATCACCAGAATCACCGCCAGCATCACTGAATACTCGGCGATATCCTGTCCCTGTTCGTCTAACCAAAGATTGCGTAATGAGTGTTTCACGGCCATTCCCTCCGGATTAGGCAAAGCTTGAAGCCATCGAGGCCGAAAGCTTGGCGAGCCCGTTGGGCTGCTCTTGCCCCAATCCCCATACTTCTTTGTCTCGCTCCACCGCCTGCAGTCCGATCTGAAATTCCGATGTGCCCCGTAATTTCTTGATCCAGATCACCCGAAACTGCATCTTGCGTTGGCGGTAAACAAGTGTAATTTCGTCCTGCAAATTCAGTTCGTGACGAATGGCGCCCAAGCGCGCGCCTATTGCAGTTACATCCAGCGTATGCGCCAGTTCCTCGAATGCTTTCCCATCTTTGTCCTTGCCCTTGATCCTGACTGGCAAGACCGCTTTCGTGCGGTTTCCGCGACGCTGAATCATTTAATGCTGGGCCCCAATTCGTATTCTTGTTCGACTCCAGTCTGCATCTTTATGAAAAGGTTGTGAATGGCCCCGACGGGTAGGTTAAACGCACGATAGTAACCACTCTATTAATGGCAGGAACTCTTTTGCTTTTAAGCGCTTGGCGGCATTAAAAACTCTTCTCTGTGCCATGTGGTCTAATGAGTACAGCAAAAGCAGTGGTGTGGCCCCATGAAACTCCCATTATTCTCTATCGTTTTTAGCCTTTTTGCTAGCTTGGCGGGTCTCGCCGCAAGTCCGTCCCAGAGTCAATCACAGGCGCTGTTACCCCAGCAATTTGCTGGTTGGCAGATGCAGGGAAATGCGCAAACCAGCAGCGATGCAGCAACCGCTGATCCCGCAAACGCACGTGTGCTGCAGGAATATCGTTTTACTGATTTGGCTTCCGCCACGTATACACGCGACGATGGACGTACCTTGAAAATTCGGGGTGCTCGCTTTGCGGACGCCTCTGGTGCTTTCGGTGCCTACACGTTCTACCTGCAGCCCGCGATGAATCGCGAACAGATCGGAGATCAGGGATCGTCCCTGGGGGATCGCGTGCTTTTTTATCGCGGGCACGTGCTGATTGATGCACAGTTCAGCAGGGAAACACCGATGTCGGGGGCAGAACTGCGCGAACTCGCAGGATTGTTGCCCAAACCAGGGAGTAACGCCGGAAACTTGCCTTCCTTTATCGACTTCTTCCCGCGTCGCGATTACGTTTCGAACACGCAGAAGTATGTTATGGGCCCAGCCGCGCTAGCGGCAGCTGCCCCCCCGCTTGCCGCGGATCTGGTCGATTTCGGAGCCAGCGCCGAAGCCTCCCTGGCGCACTACAACACGCCCAGCGGGGAAGCTACACTCATGCTGATTTCCTATCCCACGCCTCAGCTTGCGGCTGAGCATTTGCGTCGCATCGATGAAGCACACCAGCTGGCGGGTCGCGGGTCATCCGGCATTTCCGAGATTGCCGGTTCGGGAACATTCTTTGATAAGCGCACCGGACCGATCATCGCCATTGCCAGCGGAGGAATTTCCGACAGCGATGCCAAAGCTTTGCTGGGTCGCGTGAACTACGAAGCCAATGTCACGTGGAACACTGCCAGCGAGAATTCGGAAGTTAAACAGTTGTATTCGCTCATCCTTAACATTGTCGTGCTATGCGCTATCCTCGCCGGACTTGCCATTGTTGCTGGCGTGGCCTTCGGAGGCGTGCGCATTTTGGTGAAGCGTTTCTACCCCGACAGGGTCTTTGACCGTCCAGAGCAGATGGAGTTCATCTCGCTGCATCTGACCGAGGCAGCGGTTAAAGGGGCGGGCCCGAGTCGCTCGGAGGGCGCTCAGAATCCCTCCTGAAACAACGTAAGTACCTTTAAAAATATCGGCTTAGCGACGCGCAATTTGTCTCATTTTGCAACATTCTTCGACCGTGTTGACGTGTTTTGTAAACCATAGAAAATAAAGATATTTATTTCCTAAAAATCGCTTGACACCCCCGTTTTTCGGCTCATAAGATTTCCGCAGAAAGTTTTGACGGAATTTACAAGCCTCCGTTGGAACTATTCTCCCTTGAAGAAGAGGCCGCCCTGTTGCCGGGTGGCCTTTTCGTTTGTGCGATCAACGTACTTGCGTCAATTTCGAAGTCATTGCTCGGGAACTCAATGGAACTGTCGCCCACTGCCTACGTATAGTGTGATGTGGGCTCTACTGACGCCATGCGGGTGCTCACCACAGCGGGGGAAGGAAATCATGTTCTGCGATGCATGTGGTACAGCAGTGCAACCTGGTCAGGGATTCTGCAGCAAGTGCGGCAAACAGATTATTGGCCCGGTATCGCTCTCTCAGCCGCGCCCAGGGCGAGTGCAGGGACACGTTCGTCTACTGGCACTTTTCTGGCTCGCGTTCTCGGCGTTCAATACGGTAGGAGCGATCGTGCTTTACATAGTCGCTAACACAGTCTTTGCCCACGCGCGCGACTTCGGAGCTCCCGAAGCGCCAGGTGCTTTCTTGCGTCCCTTGCTAAGCATCATTGCAATTCTCCTGTTGGCAAAAGCCGCGTTGGGGTTCATCGCCGGATGGGGCCTGTTGCAGCACGAGGGCTGGGCGAGGATTCTCGCGCTGGTCCTGGGCTTCGTCTCTCTGTTCACAAATATTCCGTTCGGAACCGCGCTCGGCGTGTACACCATGTGGGTGCTGCTGCCGTCCGATTCGGAGCGGGAATACGAGGCTTTGACCCCGGCGAAGGCCGCCTAGCTCTTTCAAGCGGATCTTGGATAGCAGACCCGAGGTCTGTCATATTCGCCATCAGTCATCCGGCAAGGCTGGGGCCCCTTTCTGAAGGGCAAATCCTGTTGCGACTGGTCATTGGTCCAGGCGAGTCAATACCGGCCCAAGCACAAACGCTACGAAAAAGCCGATCGAATAAAGCCCAAGCGACACCCAAAGCGCAACTTTCGAAACTCTGCTTGCCTCACCACACGCGATGTTTCCCGGCTCACAGGCATCACTCGTCTTCAGGCGAGGTGCAATGAAATAAGTATTCACGAAACCGAGAGCAATCAGCAGGCCTGACACCGCAAAGGTCCCCTGCTTATGACGGGATAGAGTGACCAGCCACGGAACGAACGACAGCATGGACGCGACTGATGCCCCGAGGCCGAACAAGACAAGCAGGGAAGGTAAGGCACAACAAAGCAGTGTGCCAAGCGATGTGAAGAGCGAGAAGTAGCTCAGAAGGGCGGACCGTGTTTTTGTGTTCGCCAGTGTTGTCATGGATTTTCAGTGATCGATTGGTAGTGAATCGAAAACGATTTGCCCTTTGCTGTTTCTGGAACGAGACCTATTACGGTGACTGACTTCCCGTTCAGAGCCGCGGCACGTGCCACTTGCCCCTGGGGCACAAGGTCCAGCATCTCATTCGAGCCGGAGACCTTCAGCTGAACCGTACCAGCTTCAACGACCACGGTTCCCTCAACGGCCAGCGTTGAATCCTTCATTGTGAATCCGTTTTTCGTGATTGTCGATTGCAACTGCTTCAGCGTTACAGTATTTCCCGGTTTCATCTTGACTGACGCAAGTCCCTTCGCAAGGCTCACGTCGACGGATTCGACCCCAACGACTGACTTCACAGACACGCGCACGGCGTGGGCGCAGACTTCTCAATCCATGCCGAAAATCGTCATGTCAATCCACTTGATTTCAGCTGAAGCAGATGCGGTAAATAAGAGTGCCAGGAATAATGCGGCAGTAGTTTTCATCTCATCTCCTAGTGGGAATGCTGAAACAGCAGATAGCTAAAGTTGATCGCAACGCGAAGGCGTTCCTTGGGGAATTGGGATTCGACATTCTGGTAAATGGGGAACTGCGCTCCGAAGCCGAGCGTGTAGTTGCGATAGATTCCCAGAGCCGAAGGACCAAGAAAGACTTGGTGTGCCTGGGTATTTGCCAGCACGACCTGCCATTGTTGGATACTGCCGGAACGTTCACCAACCAGTTCGGCGAAGAGTCGCCAGTCCCACTTGTCGGGCGGTCTACGCCACTTTTTGGGCCGATAGCCATAGACCACGCTGTAATCGAACACGTCAGGACGCTGACTTCTTGCGTGTTCGGCAAAATGCGTGTAGGTGCCACCCAGCCAAAGATAGTGACTCAGCGATACTCGGCCCGCGACGCCTCCGACCATCAATCCGGGAGCATTCGTCAGCCCGATGCTGCCGAACCCAGACTGGGGGCCGGGGACTACGATACCCCCGAAAGCTGTGCTCTCCACCCTCGTGCCAACCTTCGTGGCCCTATGCTGAAATCGCCAAGCCAGAGTGGAATCGAAGTCGGCCCCTGCCTGGATGCGAGTCGGCGGTAAGGGTGTGTTCCCAACCACTACGGGAAGTGTGAACGATAGCGTCAGGTGTGGGGTGAACCCGTATCCCAGGAGTTCCCGGATCGACGCTTGTGAACCGAAGGGAGTCGTTCGGGCGAAGACTCCTTGATCGAAACTCCACTCACCTTGCGAATTTGTCGGTGTAGCAAGGCCGAATAATGGGCCATGGTTCGCCGCAATAGCGTGTTGCGAGAACGCTAACCCGACGAGCAAAACAATTGCTCGTTTCATCTCTCCTCCGTCTGGGCACACTTCCAGCGTCGTGGACGTGAGACGGAGGCTAGATTCTCAGGACTGAGTTGAGCTTCGGCGGAGCGGGTGGTGGAAGTCCCAGGGTTAAAAGATGAGATTCAGCGTAGTGAGTCGGTAACGCCGAGGTCTGGCTGACCAGCATGACGGCGGTAAATACGAGATGCAGCACATGCGGCTGCTGCACTGCCGCTACGGGAGAAGGTTGAGCCGCAGTCTTCTCGCAGCAGGGATGGTTTTGAGACCCCATATGGCAGTCTCCAGCCATCTTCTTGCAACATTCCATTTCCGCCTTCGTCATGGTTGAAGTGGGAAGACACGCGAGCGCGGGTGCAGCCATCCACGCAAGGATGACACCGAAGCACACAACCGCGCGCCACTTCAACGTGAGTCGATGCTACATCTTTGGCATTCCGGACGTAAAGCCACATGATATTCTGATGGCGGTATTCTGCGCTCCAGCTGCGATGTCCTGCGCCTGAAGTGCCGATAGCCACCGGGGAAGCGGCGAGTTTCAGGTCCGGGTCCGGTTTCCCCGTAGCACGCGATGTTGAAGTCAGGCCGACGTAGCTCAGTTGGTAGAGCAGCCGATTCGTAATCGGCAGGTCAGCGGTTCAAGTCCGCTCGTCGGCTCCATTCCAGTTCGCCCTCCGATCGCCGGCTGTTTGGCCAACCGCACCCGATCTTTCATTCAAGCATAGCCCTCACGATTCACTTGATGCCAAGTTTCTCCAGCCTCTCTAGCGGCCGGGCCAGCACGGCCTGGTTCCCGCGCACCACGATCGGTCTTTGGATCAGCTCCGGATGCTCTGCCATGATGCGCACGAGTTCTGCATCGCTCAGGTTTCGTCCTGCGACGTACTGCTGATATGCAGGCTCCTTGGTGCGGATTACCTCGTGAGGCCGCAATCCGGCACGATGCAGAAGGTTCTTGAGTTCCTTCTCGTTGAACGGTTTGCGGATGTAGTTCACACTCTCGAATTCCACGCCTTTTTCAGTCAAGAGCCTCTTGACCTCGCGGCAGGTGCTTCAGGTTGGCTTCTCGTACAACATGACCTTACTTTTGCTGGCCGCCATTGCTTGCTTCCTCCTGCTCTCCTGGTCCGCGGAACTGTATCACAGGCATGCTGACGTCCGCATGGTCGCTTGTCCTCGACGTTTCAAGCACTGGTTATCGTAATTTGCCTGTTTTTGCGACGAACACATTGAAGCGTTACACTTCGCACCCGAGGAAGTGCGCAATCTCAGTAGTCGAGTACGAAGGAGTTCGACCTGCCGCCAGCGCGGTGGTACGGAGTCCCACTACAAATTTGGAATCTGCGAAGAGTCAAGCACGCGGTGTCCAGACCCAGTGGACACTGAGACCGAAAAACGATAAAGTACCCTGTGAGTGGACACCTTCATCGGCCTAAGAGGTTGAACACACCGATAGCCGTACCCCACAGCAGGGCGCTTAACTCAGCGGTAGAGTGCCATCTTCACACGGTGGAAGTCATAGGTTCGAATCCTATAGCGCCCACCATCTTTTCAACAGCTTACGAACCTTGTTATCCGTCAGACGAAGGAATGAGCGGTACAACAGCAGCGAATTCTTTGCGGCGCTCTGATGCAGATCACGCTATCGCCCAGGCGCAAGGCCGGCCGCCAGGCTTGATGCGCTCGATGCCATAGCCATGCCCGCTGTCAATTCCATTGCCGTGCATGAACAATGAAGCGTTTCGGTGCCGCTCCGATGTAGTTGAACGGATAACAAGTAACCAGGGTCAATTCCGCATCGACCGTCGGGCCAAGCACTCCCACATTCTCAGGATCGACGATTTCGGTACTTTCCACTCCATATTCGAAGGTGCGAAGGGGGGTTGTGAATGTGAGCCGATCCTTCGGGCGAATCTCTCGCAATGAGCGGAAGAGAGTGTCGCGATGCGCAGCAATTCCGATATTTCCGCTTGCTCCCGGAAGAGCCGTCCCTGGAATATGACCGGCTGCTACATCCAGAATGCTTGAATCTGATCCCTCAAGAACTATGACAGACATATTGATGCGAGGAATCTCGAGACGTCCGATCGCCTGTCCCTTGCGGAGCGGGGTCATAGTTGTATGCGGTGGTGCACTGCCTTGTTCTCTCGCCAAGTTCGCATGGGAGATCTGCTCCTGCAGCATGCGGCTCGCGGTTCTTTGAAACAGGAGCCCATGCCCCATCAAGTATCCCCATAACAGAAAAGCGAGCGCGCCCGTCGCTACCAGGACGCGCCCCAAAGTTTTCTGCAATGCAATCATGTTACGAGTTGCTACGTTGAGAAGACGTCTGCATCATTCGGTTGAGGATCGCCGAGCCGCTACCCAGCAGGATTAACCCAAGCACAGGCAGTATCAGGTAGTTGCCAGCCGTCCTCGGGAGCATTGCCGGGCTAGCCTGCATTGGTTGGGGACCCATATTCTCGGCAAGGACTTCCGGCTCCGGTTCCTTATTGGCAAGGACTGGAAGGACTGGAGGAGACATCAATTGCGAGACCATGGGTGCAGTGGATTCGGCCATCGGCGGCGGCGTAGCCGGTGTCTCTGGGGCCGATGCGACTTCGGTATTAGGATTCCCCGTTGACTTGGGATATACGAAGTGCACGCCGTAGTTGTCACCGGGATAAAACCAGTTACGCAGTGCTTCCGGCTTTCCTGAGGGCCGTTCTTCGAAAGAGATTGCGGTTTGGTCGGTTGCCTCGGGGCGGTAATCGGGAATTGCTTGAATTGTGGCAAGAACCTTTCGCTGGTCTCGCGTGAAGATCTGCACAATCCGACGGTCTGACTGGCTACTAGCTAGTTTGAAGATGTAAGTCCCAGCAGGCAAAACTCTGCCTGGTACCTCAATCGGATTGCTGAAGGTCACAATGGTCTCTTTGTCCCACTGCTCTGCATGAGCAAGCGGAACGAGCGTTAAAACGACGAACAGGGCGAAGAAGTTGAATGTAATAGCGACTCTGTTACTCATTTTGTCTCCAGTGTTTGAGATTGTCCCCTGCCGTAATAACGGCTGCGCGGACGTCTACGGTCTTTCAGTGAAGCCCGTTGAGCTAAGGACGACGAACGACGCTTGAGGCGGGAACAGAAGAGGACACCAGAATTCGAAACCTGGAAAACCTAAATGCATCCCGCGCAGCTAATATTGCAGAGAGCAGTAGCCGAGCAAAGGTAACCGAAGTGCGTCGCCGGTTGAGTGCAACTTCTGAGTAAGCCGATTAGCAACACCAGTCAGAGCAGAAAACAAGACCACCTGACTTCATTCACTGGGCCGGGACTCCGTCGGGCGAGTCGGAGCCGAGATTGGGGCAACGGTGGATCAGTCGCGTTCTCCCGCTCGGATTCTCGCTTGCTGAACTGGCGGGCCGTTCTGTCCTAAAAGTTCGTCGCGAAAGACACGAATTGAAATGTTCAGCACTTTTGTGCGTGCTTCTCGCATATCAGGGCATAGCATCCCCATAGATGTTCATCGTCGGTCGGGTATCCGAGCGACACATCGCCGTCCTCCTTCCGGAGTGCCTACAGAATTAGTCCACGTGCGGTTCCATGTGGCGGAATGCGTCGGGAGCGAAGATGCTTAACGCCAGAGCGCCCGCTGCTCGATGCAACTCCTCGTTCACCCCGACGTCTGAAAAACGCTGCTTCGCGTAGCCATAATGTTGCAAGATCTTGCACAGGTGCAGCTCGAAATTGAGTCTTCTACGTCTGCGGATCCGGTGAAGGCGGCGCCCATCGGGACACTCCGTTTGCAGGCGCCCGACAGCAGATGGCCTTCCAATTGCTCTTTCCTCCAATCAGATCGCCTCCCGACTTCTATTACTTCGCTTACTTCGCTCTCTGGGACGTCGTATGTCAGCCAGTATTCGGCGCTTCCTCCTCACTCTCCTGAGTGTTGCGTTTCTTGCGAACAGCCGGCCGGCTCGCGCGGACTCAATCACCCTCGCTGTGAATGGATCGGGATATCTTGGCGGTACCTACAACGGGATATCGGTAGACGGCGGCAATCTGTTTTCAATCTACTCGGCTGCTCCTGATGGCCCGGCCGTACTCGATAGCGGGACGGTTGGGGTTCCGATGGATTTGACCATCTATCCTTCTGCTTTCTCAGGGTATGGTTTTACCGACGTTAGAATCGGCGGTGCAGTTACCGACATTCTGAATGGCGGACTCACGATCGCCTCAGGTTTCACTGTTCCCGCTTCTGCGCTGATGACGGGCAGGTTTACGGCTCCGGTCACGGTCTCGGGCTCTTTGCAGGCTTACACAGATTTGACATACGGAACAGGCATCCTCACGCAAGGTCCACTGCTCGGCACACTGGGTTTCAGCGGACAAGGGATGGATACGTTCTCAATCGAGCCGACCGGCGCGAACACTTTCGTGATCGTATATGAGTTCGGACAATTCAAAGGTACGGGAACGCTGAACACCACTGTTCATCTCACGCCTGAACCAACATCTCTGGTTCTCGTTGGAACGGGGCTCGCCGCACTCGCGTTTGCCTTGAAACGCCGGACGAACATTGGGTTTTCATCTAAGTAATACCCTCGCTGCGCGGAGAAAACCGATGAAGCAGATTGCGATTGTGCTCTCCATGCTGATGGCTTGCGTTTCCTTTTCAGCAGCCGACACCATAACTCTGAATGATGGTTCTGGCGAAATGTTCGGCCTACTCGAAGCTTTCCCAACCTACCATTTTGATTTGTTTGGTGGCAAAGATGGCATCGTAACTGGCAACTTTGGAGACTACCCCTATGTCCCGGGTCTGCAGCAGTGCATGCCATGTGACCCTCTTAGCGGAAGCCAAACCATTCTCCTCGACTCCGGCATGGGCACTGACGCCTTCGGCAGGCTGTTCGTTGGTCTTGTCGAATTCGAGGGCGTACCCTTCGTTTCAAGCCTGGATTTCAATGACATGCTGACGGTGACCTATTCCTCGACGGCTGGGATGATATTCACATTTTGTTCTAGCCCCGATGACTGTACGGGCAACCATCTCGTGTGGAACACAAATAGGCTTTGGCTGGTTACGGTCCAGTTTGTGCCAGACTCAAACGCCCCTGGCAGCTGGGACTTCTTGAATGCGACTTTCACGCCTGCTCAGACTCCGGAGCCTTCCAGCATGCTCCTTGTCGGGTCGGGAATAATGGCTGTGATCGCGAAATTCAGAAAACACGGCAACACTACACCGAACACGGATAGGTAGCCGCCGCTTGGAGCCAGGCTATGCCTGCTCAGTCTCACGATCACCCCCAGGAGCAGAACACAAGTCATACCAGTTACTGCAGATGTCTTTAGTCCAACTCCCACCCGTTCTCCCGCAACCAACCATAAGGGTAGTTCGAATGAAAATCCCCATTGAATACACATGCGTAATGCAATGAGCTCGACCGCACAACCACTCAAGCAGTTGAAGAAATCACCTCGCGAGGAATTTCCGACGGCCGCGGAATACTTGCCCTCGCGCCTCACCATTCCCAACCTGCAGCGTGCGGCAGGCGTCTGTAAGGGCTGCGATTTATGGAAGAACGCAACTCAAACTGTTTTCGGCGAAGGTCCTTCCAAAGCGCTCGTGATGTTTGTGGGTGAGCAGCCAGGCGACTATGAGGACCGGCAGGGGCATCCTTTTGTGGGCCCCGCAGGCCGGCTTCTGGATGAAGTTCTGGTTGAGATCGGGATTAATCGCGCGGAAGTGTACGTCACCAATGTCGTGAAGCATTTCAAGTGGGAGGCGGCGCAACGCGGCAAACGCCGGATTCACAAGAAGCCTCGACACTCGGAAATCGAAGCTTGCCGTCCGTGGCTGGATGCGGAGCTCAAAGTAGTGCAGCCTCAGGTTCTCGTCTGCCTCGGAGCCAGTGCCGCTCAGGGTCTCTTGGGGAAAGATTTTCGCGTCACCCGTGACCGTGGAAAATTGGTTTCGTCCGGATTGGCGCCGCACGTCATGGCGACGGCGCATCCATCGTCGATCTTGCGCGCACCAGACAGTCAGGAGCGTGAGAGGCAGCGCGCAGAGTTCGTGCGCGATCTCAAGAAAGTGGCTGATCTGTTGCGTGACAAGAACATTTCCCGCGCTGCGTAAGGTATCCGGCGAATGCTCCGCCCTCGAAAACCGCGCAACCTCACGTAGAAGGATTTCCTCTAATTCTCAGGAGCAACTCATGCCGAGAACAAAGAAATCATCAGGCCGGAAGAAATCGTCGGGCCGCAGGTACAGCAAATCAGCAGGAAAGACGGTTGAGAGCGCAATGCGGCGAAAAAAGCGTGGAACTCTGAAATCGGGACCGGGCGGCAAAGGCGGCAAGGTGAAAAGCCGCAAGCAAGCGATCGCGATCGGGCTCTCCGAAGCGCGCAAGAAAGGCGCGAAGGTTCCCAAAAAGAAAGCGGCATAGACGCAACTCTGTCGAATGATGTGTCTCATGTGCGACGCATGCGGCACTCGTATGTTCGCCTTCTTTATTTCTCGCGATCTGATATTGCGAGGCGCTCGGTCTAGAAGTATTTGTCCTCACAACCTCAGCAGTCGCTCCGCATCCAACCTGAAATACTCCACTTGAGTGAAGAGGCATGTCATGAAAGCAGTTGTATTCCATGGAATTGGGGATATTCGCCTGGACGAAGTGGATGATCCCAAGATCAAAGAACCAACCGATGCGATCGTGCGTCTGACGGCGAGTGCGATCTGCGGGACCGATTTACATATCATTCGCGGTACCGTCTCGGGCATGGAGAAGGGAACGATTCTGGGTCACGAAGGAGTGGGGATCGTAGAGGAGATTGGGAAGAACGTGCGCAATCTTTCCGCGGGAGACCGCGTCGTAATTCCCTCCACCATTGGCTGCGGAAATTGTTCGTACTGCCGCGCCGGATACTACGCGCAATGCGACAATGCCAATCCAAACGGCGAAGGCACCGCATTTTTTGGCGGTCCAAAGACTTCCGGCTCTTTTAACGGGCTGCAGGCGGAGAAAGCTCGCATCCCGTTCGCCAATGTCGGACTTGTCAAACTGCCCGACGAAGTTGATGACGATCAGGCCATCCTTCTCTCCGACATTGTTCCCACGGGGTACATGGCCGCGGATAACGCGCAGATCAAGCCAGGCAACACAATCGCGGTCTTCGGAGTTGGTCCCGTGGGCCAATTCTGTATCGCGTCCGCGAAGTTCTTCGACGTAGGGAGGATCATCGCGGTTGACACGATTCCATCGCGCCTAGAGATGGCGCGTGCGCAGGGTGCGGAGGTCATCGACTTCAATCAGGAAGATCCAATCGAGGCAATCAAAGATTTGACAGACGGGATCGGTGTAGATCGCGTCATCGACGCAGTAGGCGTGGATGCGAATATGCCACACAGTGGTCCTGCCGCCAAGCCGGCTGCCAAGAAGCATGCAAAGGAAAAACAGAAAGTAGCTCCCGATGCAAAGCCGAAAAATGGCAACTGGGAACCCGGCGATGCATCATCGATCGTGCTGAACTGGGCCGTCGAGGCGGTGGCCAAGGCAGGTACGATCTCGATTATTGGCGTCTATGGAGAACTCGATTCGTTTCCGATCGGCAATGCCATGGAGAAGAATCTCACGCTGACCATGGGGAATTGCAATCACCGGCGGTACCTGCCGCACTTGATTAAACTCGTGCAGACGGGAGCGCTTGATCCGGCCGAAATTTTGACCCAGGTCGAGCCCATGACGTCGGTGATCGAGGCTTACAAAGCATTCGACAAACGGCGACCGGGATGGATCAAAGTAAAACTCGAACTCGCACCGGCGGAAGCATCGCTGGCGGCATAGCTCTTCTGAAAGACTGAAAGTATGCCGCGAGACCCCGACGTAATCGTCATTGGTGCAGGCATGGCCGGCGTGGCTGCGGCCCGCGAACTGGGCCGCGCCGGTCTTTCTGTGTGCATCGTGGAAGCACGCGACCGGATCGGTGGACGTGTATTCACCGTTCACGATCCAGAGTGCAATGTGCCGATTGAGTTGGGAGCCGAATTCATTCACGGGCGCGCGCGAGAGATTTGGGACCCGTTGGAGAAAGCCGGCGTCAAAATCACGGAGGTCGATGGCGATTACTGGTGCAACTCTGAGGGGCATTTGTCGTCCTGCGACTTCTTCGAAGAGGTCGACTCGATTCTCGACAAGATGGATGATGCCGTGGCCGACGAATCTTTTTCGGCGTTCTTAGCCCGTCGTTTTGGCGAGCCAAAGACAAAAAGAGAGCGGGAAGTGCAGCGACGGGTGGTCAGCTATGTCTCGGGGTTCAATGCGGCTGATCCGGCTCTGGTTGGCGTTCACTGGCTGGTGCAGGGTATGCGGGCGGAAGAGAAGATTCAGGGCGACCGAGCATTTCGCGCACAGAACGGCTACACGACACTGCTGCAGGAGTTTCGCGATCAGATCTCAAATTTCGGGGTGGATCTGCGTACAGAAACAGTGGTTGAGTCCATCAAATGGCGTGCAGGAAGTGTGAAGGTCACTGCCCGGAATCCGCGGGGAACGCTAATGCTGGAAGCTCCAAAGGTTTTGCTGACTTTGCCCCTTTCTTTGTTAAAAGCACAGCAGGGCGGTGCGATCCAATTCACACCTCGACTTCCCCAAGACAAGTTGCGCGCTCTGGAGAAGCTGGAGATGGGCAAGGTGATTCGCGTTGTTCTTCGATTTCGCGAGCGCTTCTGGGAGACGATTAAGCCGTCGCCTCGCGCAAAGAAGACTTTGTCCAATATGGCATTCTTGTTTTCGCAAAATGAATGGTTTCCAACCTGGTGGACCAGCATGCCGGAGAAGAGTGCCATCATCACGGGCTGGGCGCCATTTCGTTCTGCCGAGCAATTGTCCGGACAAAGCGAATCATTCATCAGCGATTGCAGCCTGCAAACCTTGAGTGAGTTGCTGGGGCCACCGGTGCAGGAACTGCAATCTCTTCTGGAGCGCGTTTACGTTCATGACTGGCAGACGGACCCGTTTGCCCTGGGAGCCTACAGTTACGGAAAAGTCGGCGCGGATGGAGCGCAGCGGGCCATCGCCGCTCCGGTTGAGAGTACCTTGTTTTTCGCAGGCGAGGCTACGGACAGGGCTGGTCACAATGGAACGGTGCACGGGGCTGTCGCTACGGGATATCGCGCTGCGACGGAAATTCTGCAGTGTCAGTAAGGCCTGTCAGTGTTGCTGGTTCACTGACTTCAGGTAGGCCAGAACCGCCTTTGCGTCCGCTTCACTCATTCGAAAAGGCATCATGGGTAAGCGCAAAGGTTTCCCGTCAGTCCAGATCCCCGTTGTGAGCAATTTGATCATGTCCTGGTCGTTGGCGGGAGGATTTCCGCCTATTCTGGGCGCCTTCAATGGCCAGTTCTGGTCCGGATGCGGAGGTTGGAAAAATTCTGGAGCTCCCTCCAGTTCGTGGGCATGATCCAGAGTGGCATCGCTGTTGCGGGGAGTGTGGCATTGCGGGCACATCGCAACGTTTTCGACGATGTACTTACCGCGATCGATTTCTGCCTTGGAGCCAGGAATCGACGGCGCAGCGGTTTTGTCCCCTTTTCTCTGCGGTCGTGGCGGTTGCTGCGCGCTGAGAGGCAGTAGCGACAGCACCAGAAATAAAATGCCTGGAAACAAAAATGTATTGCGTGAATGAAGAAATGAACAACAGATCAGAAGGTTGTTGGACTGGCGTTCAGTGATCATCTGACCCTTAAACGCTAATCAGATATTTCATGGAGGGGAATCGGTAAAATCGTGTACCGCTCATCGAGGAATAGAGCGGGACGGCGGGGTCAACTATGAATCGTGAGCGGCAACCGGACGATTGCCGCTCACCCTTAGCTAGGCCTGAGTTGGCCTTTCCACGTCTCGAAGACGAGCGGCTTTGCCACGCAGTCCCCGTAGATAGAAGAGGCGCGCGCGACGCACTTTGGACGAGCGCACCAGGTCGACCTTGTCGATCACTTTCGAGTGCACCGGGAAAATGCGCTCAACCCCCTGGCCGAAGCTGATCTTACGCACGGTAAAACTGGCTTGCGGGCCATTGTCGCGTTTGATCACAACCCCTTCAAAGGCCTGGACGCGTTCCTTGTCCCCCTCTTTGATTTTTACGTGGACGCGCACGGTGTCGCCGGGCCGGAACGCGGGAATATCTGTGCGTTGCGTTTTCGCCAACAGTTTCTCGATAATCAGGTTTGACATGTTCTTATCCTCAATTCTAATTCTTATTTCCGGCTCCGTTCTTGATTCGGGCCAAAACCTTGCTGTCTTCCTCGTTTAACGGCACGCCTTCGAGTAAGTCTGGGCGATTTCGTAACGTTTTCTTCAGCGCCTGCTCCCGGCGCCAACGCCGGATCTCCAGGTGATTGCCATTGACCAGCACTTCCGGCACCGCCATTCCGCGAAATTCCGCTGGCCGTGTGTAGTGCGGATAGTCCAGCAATCCCCCGGAACCGCACGTCGAATCCGCGGCCGTGTTTTCCAATTGCACGTGCGCAGTGAACGATTCCTGCATGGACGAAGCCTCGTTTCCCAGCGCGCCCGGCAGCAAGCGCGTCACCGCTTCAATGACGACTGCTGCCGCGAGTTCACCGCCGCTCAGCACGTAATCGCCAATGGAAATCTCACGGTCAGCGAGGTAATCGATAACTCGTTCATCGACGCCTTCATAGCGTCCGCAGACCAGCACGATGCGCTCGAGCGCCGCCAATTCCGCTGCCACACTCTGCGTAAACCTCTGCCCCTGCGCGGAAAGCACGATCACGCTCTGCGTTGCGGTACCGGCCATGCGTTCTGCGCGGGTTGCGAGTTGCAGAGACTCTAAACATTCAAAGAGCGGTTCCGGCTTCAGGACCATGCCTTCGCCGCCGCCGAAAGGGCGGTCATCCACGGTGCGGTGCCGGTCATGCGTAAACTGCCGCAAGTCGTGGACTGCGATTTTCACCAGGCCCATTTCCGTCGCCCGGCGCGTGATGCCGTGTTGCAGCGGTCCGCGAAAGAAGTCCGGAAAAATCGTGACGATGTCGGCCTTCATTTGCGAACCCAAACCACAGCACGCCGAGACTTGCCAAGACTAATCTATTTGCCCTTTTTGCGCTCGGACTGCTGTTGCTGCTTCTCCTCCGGCGTCATCGGTGCATTAATGTTCAGGATGCCGTCCGGCAGATTCATGCGGACCTGTTTTCCGGTGACGTCTACACTTTCCAGATACGCTTCCGCGAACGGCACATCGAACTTTTTGCCGGATCCATCCGCGACGACCAGCAGAGGCGCTTCGCCGGCTCCAAACTGAACGTCTTCGATGGTGCCGATGGTGCGGCCGTCGTCCAGCAGGATACAACCGGATAGATCGCTGACGTAATTCCATCCCGGCTCCAGTTCTGCTCGTTGTGCCCGCGGGACCTGCAACTCAGAACCCACCAATTTTTCCGCGTCGGAAATCGAATCTAGCGCGCGGAACTTCAAAACCAGAAACTCGCGGTGAGGCCAGAGGTTCTCCACCTCCAGTTCGCACCTGGGCTCGCTCACATCTGCGAGAGCAAACAACTTCATTCCGGCGGTGAACCGATCGGGAACGTCGCTGTGCACGGCAACCGCGACCTCACCGTAGCGGCCCTGCGTTTTCACCACACGGGCCAGCGTGATGAATTCGTCGTTGGCTTCCGTACTCAACGATTACGCCTCAAGGTTCACGTGCGACGGAGGTGCAATCCCTTGCCGCCCTAAAAGCCCATCTTCTATACGCTGAAGCAACTCGAGGCCGGCTCAAACGCCGATGTCTTAGTTCAAAAAAAGTTTGCTACTCGATGATCTCGAGCGTATAGCGACGGCGTGCCCGGTATCCCGCAGCGTTGAGCAGTGTGCGCAGAGCGCGAGCCGTACGGCCCTGGCGCCCGATCACCTTGCCCACGTCGCTTTCTGCGACTTCGAGTTCGATCACGCCATCGTCGAACTTTTCGACGAACACATCATCGGGAGCGTCGACCAGTGACTTGGCAACCAGTTCGACGAGCGCGCGCACATCTCCGGTGGACTCAGTCATAAATTCTCACTGTGGACGAGAGTAAATCGAGGAGCGGCTACGACATTCTAGGCGGCTGATCCGGCCGTGACCGGGACCGGGGCCTTCGAGAACAGCTTGTTCACTCGCTCCGACATCTGCGCGCCTTTGGACACCCAATATTCCACGCGATCGCGCTTCATTTCGACTGTCGCGGGATTCGTGCGGGGATTATAGGTCCCTACCACTTCCACGGGACGGCCGTTGCGCGCTCGCGCCTTCTCGATGACCACAATGCGATAGTGCGGTTGTTTGCGCGCACCCATGCGCGCCAGACGAATCATTAACACGAGACGTATATCCTTGTTCCGGAAGAGTCCGGCGAGGTCAAGACAAACTATTATTATGCAGAAGCTTAGCTGGAAAGGCAAGCACGGCGCATCAGCGGGACTGCTACGTTTTGAAGTTATCTACCGTACCGCCCGAGAACTACTCCGATGATCGTACCGCCGATTGCACCCATGCCGATGATGGGCCCATAAGCCTTTGTAATGAGAGCATCGGGGATGCTCAGTAGCAGACCGAAGCAAAGTCCGACTGCCCATCCAGGCCAAGGCAGACGGGCCGCGCCGATGGCGAAGCCGATTCCAAAACGGGCGATGAATGCGGCTGTAATGGCAGCTCGCTTGTCTGGGAAGGACATCGGCAGCATGATCCCGATGTCGATAGCTCCAAACGCCAGTCCACAGATGACCCCAAGCAGGACTCTGGGCATGCTCCTCCTTTAGACAGCTATGGAGTTGGAGGCTTCTAGTAAACCAAGTAATTCGTGTGGTGTCCAGACGTGATCTGTCAGGCCAGATTCCATGGATGACGCGCAGCGTTTTGATTCTCGACCTTCTTGTTGTGACCATTAGTAAGCAAATGATAAGCAAACTGTAACAGTGTCGGATCAGCTGCAAATGAAAGATCCCATCTTGCACCGGGAACGAGCAAGATGGGATTTCAGGGGAAGTCTCGCTTAGGCGACCGCTTCGTTAATGGATTGTTGTGAGCCGCGTTTTGCGGACGGTTTAGCCAGGAACTGTAGCAAAGCCGCATTCACTTCTTCGGGGTGGGTCCAGGCGATATTGTGGGGCCCGCCTTTAATGGTGACGAGTTCGGAGCTTTTTATCAGTTTGGCCGTGCGCTGCCCGGCGGCGGCGAAAGGAACGATGCGGTCGGAGTCACCGTGAATCACCAGTGTGGGGACGTCGATCTTTGCGACATCTTTGCGGAAATCCTCATGCCAGGTTGGAACGCACGCCACGCTGGCAGTTGCCGAAGAGATCGCGGCCACATTCCAGCTAGCGCGCACTGCCTCTTCGCTGACGCGCTTTCCGAGCAGGACATCAGTGTTGTAGAAGTTCTTAAAGAACTCGGTGAAGAAGGCGTAACGATCGGCGGCGACCGCCTTCTGGATGCCTTCGAAAACCTCGCCGTCCACGCCTTCGGGATTGTCGTCGGCCTTAAGCAGATAGGGAGGGACGCCTCCTATGATCACGGCGTGGGAAACATCCTTCGAACCGTACTTACCGATGTAGCGCGCGACTTCGCCTCCTCCCATGGAAAATCCGACGAGGACGAAATCCTTCAGTTTGAGATGGGCGATAAGTTTTCGCAGATCCTCGGCGAAAGTGTCGTAATTGTATCCAGTTGTAGGCTGGCTGGATTTTCCGAAGCCGCGGCGATCGTACGCGATTACGCGATAGCCGCCATTAAGAAGCGCGGGGATTTGTTTTTCCCAGGATGCGCTGCTCAGAGGATATCCATGAATTAGGACTACCGGCTGGCCGGAGCCATGATCTTCATAGTAGAGGTGAAGGGAAGTGGAATTTTCTTTTCCAATATCGACGTATGACATGAAAGCCTCCTGATGGCTGGTGAGTGTAGGGTTGCTGAGAGGATCCGATTGCGATGGTTCAGTAGATGGTCGAGTTGCGGCTCAAGATTCAGCCTTCGGTGGAGAAACGAACTGGCCTTCGTCGTGCCACTTCCGGCTTTCTGACCTGAAGGAAGTTGAACCCTGAAGGACACGCGGAAAAGACATCCTGCTAGACTCAAAACATTGGAGGTAGCACGTGCAAGGGGTTTACATCCTCGCGGCGGCGCGAACGCCGATAGGCAAATTCGGCGGCTCATTGGTATCGTTCACTGCCGCTGACATGGGAGTAGTTGCCGCCAAAGCGGCAATTGAGCGTGCGGGCGTACATCCCGAGCAGATTGAGGAAACGATTTTCGGCAATGCGCGGCAAGCGGGCGGAGGGCCGAATCCGGCGCGGCAGATTTCGATTCGGGCCGGCGTTCCCCACGAGGTGCCGGCGTACACGGTCAACAAGGCATGCGCCTCCGGCATGAAGTCGATAGCCCTTGCGTATCAGGCGATTCTGCTCGGCGAATCCAGGTGCATTCTCGCAGGGGGAACAGAGTCGATGTCCCGTCTTCCTTATTACCTCGACGGCGCGCGCTGGGGATACCGCTTGGGTAATCAGGAACTGGTCGACGGTATGTACCGCGACGGCTTCTTCTGCCCGCTGGCGCAAATGGTAATGGGTGAAACCGCCGAAGTCCTGGCCGGTCAGTACAAGATCTTGCGCGACGAGCAGGACGAATTTGCCCTGACATCACAGGCACGGGCCGCTCGCGCGATTGCCGCCGGGCGCTTTGATGCTGAGATTGCACCTGTAACGATTCAAAGCAAAAAGGGCGTCACCGTTTTCAGCCGTGATGAACATCCATTTCAAGATGCCAGCCTTGAAAAACTTGCGAACCTGCAGCCTGTCTTTTCCCAGAGCGGCACAATCACTGCGGGGAACTCTTCCGGGATTACCGACGGCGCGGCCGCGATGATAATTGCCAGCGAGCATTTCGTGAAGCAGAGCAATCTGAAGCCGCTGGCGCGCATAGCGGCTGTGGCTTCTGCCGGAGTTGATCCGCGAACTATGGGCATCGGCCCAGTTCCGGCATTACAAAAGTTGGAGGACAAGCACAACTTGCGCCTGCACGATTTCGGACTCGTCGAATTGAACGAGGCCTTCGCCGCCCAGGTGCTTGCCTGCGATCGCGTGCTCAACTTCAATCGCGACCGCCTCAACGTGAATGGCGGCGCCATCGCGCTCGGCCATCCCATCGGATGCACCGGCACCCGCATCTCGGTCACGCTCCTTCATGAAATGCTGAAACGCAACACCAAGCGCGGCGTCGCGACCCTTTGTGTGAGCGGAGGCATGGGTATGGCTCTAGCCTTGGAAAACGCGAACTAGACGGAGTTGTCGCGCGCCAATGTGCGCCGAGATCTGAATGATGAGTACGCGGTTACCGCCTTACGTTGCGCCGGCTATATCGCGCCACTATACTCATTTCAGAATTTCTCTGCCGGAGCAAAGATGTCCTTGTCCGCGGTGATTGTCGATGACGAGCAACTGGCCCGCGATGAGCTTGCTTACCTCCTGAAGAATGCAGACGATGTGAACGTTGTTGCCCAGGGAAAGAACGGGCTGGAAGCTGTCAACCTCATCAAAGAACACAATCCCGACCTGGTCTTTCTCGACGTGCAGATGCCTGGTCTCGACGGTTTCGGAGTAATTAAAAAGCTGCTCGACAAGAAGATCCGCTTGCCGAAGATCGTTTTTGCGACCGCATTTGATCAGTATGCCGTCAAGGCCTTTGAGGTGAACGCGGTTGACTACCTGCTGAAGCCTTTTGACAAAAAACGCGTGTCCCAGGCGATCCAGAAGGCGCGTGCGCAGCAAGATGCCGACGAGGCTCCTGCCGAAAAATTTGAAACGCTGGTCAGAATGCTTGAGTCCCAAAAACAGCCAACCTCAAAAATTCTGCTCAAATCATTGGGGCGTATGTTCCTCGTAGACCAGAAGGATATTTGTTATGCCTGGATAGAGGATGGCGTGATCACCGTTGTAACTGCGGGACCGGCTGGTATGGAAGGTCAATCGAACTGCCGGACATTGGAAGAACTGCTGGAGAGCCTGGACAGCAAGCTATTCTGGCGCGCTCACCGATCGTATCTCGTGAACATCAATCGCATCCGCGAAGTCGTTCCCTGGTTCAAGAGTTCGTACCAGCTTCGGATGGACGACAAGAAGCAGACAGAGGTTCCCGTCAGCCGCGCTCAAACCAAGCGATTGCGTGAATTGTTTGGATTGTAAGTCAGGATCATCGCCGGCAGGGTTGCACAGAATTCTGCGGGCCAAGTCTCTACTTTGATATCTCGCCATACCGAGTATTTTTTCGGCAGTAGATAGTAAGTCTTCGATCAGCGTTCCGGTATACATTTCGGTCCTAGTGTTCCCCCAAACGCCGCCATGAAAAAGCGGAGGACGGCCGCAGATGACTGTAGCCGTCCTCTGGCTGCAACGGGGGAGAGGTCATATAGTTAATGCTTCCAATCCAGGACGATCGCGGATGACCAGGTTCGGTCCATCCAGCCGAATCAATTGCTGCTTGCGCAAATGACTCAAGAGGCGCGTGACGGTTTCGCGTGATGCGCCGATGCGCTGTGCCATTTCTTCGTGGGTCATCGGAGTTTGAACGCGGGCTTCCACGTTGTCTTCGTGGCGTGGTGCCTGTGATAGCAGCAATCGAGCCAGTTTTCCCGCCGACGATCGGGTCAGGACCAGATCGTGGATGTCACGATAAGCCGATTGGTACTCACGGCTTAAACAGTGCGCCGTGTGAACGCCGATTTCGCTGTGCGATTCCATCAGTTCGGTAAAATGTTTTCTGTCAACAAATCCCAGTTGGCACGGGGTTGCAGTTTCAGCCGTAACTTCGTATGAATACCGGAAATCGTGGCGCTCAGCCCTACTGTCTCCCCCGCCTGCACTGTCTTGAGAATGATGATTTTTCCCGTTCGCTAACTGGTGGAAAGGTTCACCCTACCGGAGCAAACGATGAATAGTCCGCGTGGCGCCTGGCCTTCGACAAACAGGATTGCGCCGGCCGGCAATATACTTTTGTGACTGATTGCGTCCAGAGAACGTGAGGCTTCCTTTGAAATGGCACAGAAGTAAGCGGCATTGATGTGGCTGCACTCAGTGCAGTTCTCCACAAGTTCTAAGTTGTAAGGTGCCTTCATGTCAGTCTCCGTAGCCATTGCTGGTTTTCTGGACGAATTGAACTCTGGGCGTCCGCTCAAACCTGCTCCGCCCAAATGGTGGGAGGTGGTGAGCAAAGCGCGCGCATGGGCGCGCGTTTCCGGATTAGGACTCTGAGCGGCCGACAGGAGCTCCCATGCCGCACTCGGCTCCTCTTTTCTTTCCCATTCGATATGACAGGCGAAAAGGTACAGGGGATCCGTCTCACTGGCCTGCGGCACTGGTGCGGGCCGCTCATGCGAGTGGAACAAATGAGCTGCGGAGACGGAACCTCCCACAAGAGCATCGCTGAATCGGCCTGATCGGGCTTTCCCCGCCGGTAAGGCACGGCAATGCCAAGGACGAACCTGTTCGACAGTGTCAATCCTGGGCACTGGAACTATTTTGCGCAGGGCCTGATTCTGAGTTGTGAGTGGCACATCATTACTCCAAAGGCCAGTTCCTGAAGTGGGGAAACTTCGGGGCTGGCTAATCTGCCGGCCAGGGGAGGAAGGAAATCGCCCGGCCAGAGGCAGTAAACGTCTCTCTATTGTGCATGCAGGGTTCCAAAATGGGCGGATCTGCGTACTTCTAAGTTCCCTATTTGAAGCAGGTTCTTGAAACAGGATTGCAGGATAAGTCTGCAAATTGCCGCAACCTCGGCGCATCTGCCGAATTATCGTCTATGCGTGCAACTTAGTCGGGTTTTGCGTCGATGTAATCCTGACGCTTGATCTTCAAGCGGTCCATCTTGGATTGAAGGGTTGTACGCTTCAATGCCAACCGACGGGCAGCTCCGTCTGGGCCGGAAATTTTCCCCTTGGTTTCCCGCAATACTCGAAGGATGTGTTGCCGCTCGGCAGTATCCAGGCTCTGGTCGTGGACAGGTTCCGACGCCGATGTCTGAGCGCGCAATTCCCATAACGGAACGCGCAGAACTTCACCTTGGCTCAGAATTACCGAACGCTCCATTAAGTTCTCCAGTTCGCGAACGTTCCCGGGCCAAGGCCATGCCCGCAAAGCGTCCATGGTGGCGTGGGGTATCGACTCGATGTGGCGGTCCATGCGCTCAGCGAATTGGCGTACAAAATGGCGGACCAGCAGAGGGATATCTTCTTTTCGTTCACGCAAAGGGGGCAGCACGATAGGAAAGACACTCAGGCGATAATACAAATCACTACGAAACTGATTCTGAGCAATTCGCTCAGCCAGATTACGGTTGGTGGCAGCAACCAGGCGGACATTCACCTTGATAGTGCGATTGCTGCCCAGGCGCTCAAATTCATGATCCTGCAGTACGCGCAGCAGCTTGGGCTGCAACTCAGGGGCAATTTCGCCGACTTCGTCGAGAAACAGGGTTCCTCCATGGGCAAGTTCCAGACGGCCGATCTTCTGGCTGATGGCTCCCGTGAAAGCTCCCTTTTCGTGTCCGAAGAGCTCACTTTCCAGCAGGCCGGTCGGAATTGCCGCACAGTTTAATTTGATGAAGGGTCCGTCTTTCTGCCGGCCCAGGCGGTGAGTGGCCCGGGCGACTAGCTCCTTGCCCGTACCTGTCTCGCCCAAAATTAGAACCGTAGCGCTGCTGTTTGCTACTGTGATTACTTGCTGCAAGACCTGCCTGAGCGCAGAACTGTTGCCTACGATTTCAGCAAAATGGCCCTCGTATTCGATATCTCCTTCCAGGTACTTGCGTTCTTCGCTAAGGCGTTCTCTAAGTACTTTGATCTCGGAGGCGGCTAGGTGATTCTCAAGAGCGAGGGCGAGTTGATTTGCAACTTGCGTCAATAAGTTCAGATCGTCGGGCTGAAACGCGTCAGCACGCGTGCTTCCGATGACCAGTACCCCGAGTGGTCCCTTCGGGCGCATCATGGGAACGCACCACAGCGACTGAACACCCTCTGCCATAAGGCTCCTCGCCATCGTACCTTGGAAGGTCTCCAACTCTCTTCTGGAGAAGATGAGTGAAGCAGCTCGATCCAGCGCCTGTTTTACCGGGCTATCCGTGGCACTGAGGGGACACTGCGCGATAAACCCCCGGCTCAGCGGGAAGTCCAAGGCGTGCTGCACGAATTCATTCGTTTCGGCGTTATAGCCCACAAAGCTGGACATTTCCTGTCGCAGGACGCGGCGGATGCGCGCCGACACCGCAGGAAACACCTGGGGCACATCCCAGTTGGAAGAGAGCAGGGCATTGATCTCCGTTAACGCCTCAAGTCGATTCATTTCGATGCGCTGTCCTCGATCACGGTCCTCGATCTTCTTCCGGAGCTTTTTCGCGTCCGTTATTTCGGTCACAACTACACCTACTCGCACGACCTGATTCGCTTCCGACTTGATCGGGAAGAAGTGCTGGCGACGCTGTACCGTCGTTTTTTGGGCAGCCTGGGCGCCCGGGATTTCTACGTTCAAAATAGGCTGGCCAGTGAACAATACGCGCTGCAGGTAAGGTTCAATTTCGTCGGCAATTTGACCGATCACTTCTCGCACTGTTTTGCCCAAGTGCTCTGAAGCCTGCAGTCCGTTATGGGCTGCGAGTTGTTCATTTACCCAAATGTATCGGTATTCGGAATCCAGAATGGCTAAGCCTGCGGTAGAGGTATGTGCCGCAAGAAGTTCGTCGAAGACTTGCGCTTTATCGGAACTAGCTTCGTTCTCATACCCGCGCCTGGTTGAGTCATTCGGCATGGCAATCGGCCTCGATGCAGGTCCGCTCGGGGCCAGCAAATTGTGCGCGGGAATGATGTTGGACTGACCTGGACAAAACGACAGGTGGGTTGAGCGAAGAAACGAAGCACCGGGGGCTGCCCAGCAACAACGTTGAAGTTGAGGAGGACGAAAACAGAAACACGAACAACCACTCCCACTGCGCCCCCCTCAAAGGCGACCGGATTGCCGTTCTGATCGCCGAATTATAGCTACTTTGCCGATCGAATCGGGAACATTATTTGTAAATGGGGCAGATGACCTCCGAAGAGGGTGCACTTGCCACTTATAATTCAGCTATGGCGCGGGGATGGGAAAGTAAGTCAATCGAAGCTCAACAAGCAGAAGCTAGCGAAAAAAGCTCCGAACCTCGGCTGAAGCTGAGCCGCGAAGAAGCATCCCGGCAGCGAGAAAAAGAAGGTCTGCTGCTATCCCGTCAAAGGGTCCTGCAGCAGCTTGGTGCCAGCCAGCACGCACAACGCAGGAAGGTCCTGGAAGAAGCTCTCCGCGAACTGGATAAGAAGCTTGAAAGCTCGTGAAATACCTCATTCGGCTTACCAAAGTGCATAGTCGACAGAGTCTTACCCCTGGATACCCTAACGTATAATGTCGGGTATGACTGCTTACGTCTACGTGTCACTCAAGAAGAGCGTTCTCGATCCCCAGGGAAAAACGATTCACGGCGCGTTGAAGAAGATGGGTTACAAAGGATTGGAAGGGGTGCGTCAGGGGAAGTACTTCGAACTCGCTTTGGATGGGGGCCTGTCCCGGGAACAGGCTCAATCCGAAGTTGAACGCATCGCTCGAGAAGTGCTCACCAATCCTGTCATTGAGGAATTCCGTTTTTCCCTGGCGGAATAACCAGAACTCAACACGCTCATTGAGGTTTCCATATGTGTGGCATTGTCGGGTATGTCGGCAAGAAGAGTGTTGTCCCTGTGATCCTGGAAGGGCTGCGGCGTCTGGAGTATCGCGGCTACGACTCAGCGGGAATTGCGGTTTGCGGCAATGGCGAAGGATTGCAACTGCGGCGTGCCGAAGGCAAACTGCGGAATCTTGAAGAGTCAATACGTCAGAAGCCTCTTGAAGGCACTTACGGCATCGGCCACACGCGGTGGGCGACTCACGGCCGTCCCACAGAAGAAAACGCGCATCCTCATCGCGATTGCACTGGAAAAGTTGTCGTTGTGCACAACGGTATTGTCGAGAATTATCTCGGTCTTAAGAAAAAGCTGATCGAGGAAGGTCATAAATTTACAACTGAAACCGACACCGAAATCATCGCGCACCTGGTGGAAAAGCATAGTGCCCCGTCCGGCAATGGACGCCCGTTACTCGAAGATGCGGTGCGCAAAACCATCAAGCAGTTGAGCGGAGTATTTGCGCTGGCGGTAATTTCGACTGAGGACCCGAACAAGATTGTCGCCGCCCGCAACGGTCCGCCCGCCGTGATCGGCATGGGCAATGGGGAGTACTTCGTGGCTTCCGATGTGCCTGCGATTCTGCATCACACGCGCGACATTTTCTTTCTTGCCGACGGCGACATGGCTGTGGTTACTCCCAACGGCGTGCAACTCACAGATTTCGATGGCAAACCCGTTTCACGCCAGGTGCAACGTGTCACTTGGGATCCAATCCAGGCGGAAAAAGGCGGCTTCAAGCATTTCATGCTCAAAGAGATCTACGAGCAGCCGAATTCCGTTCGTGAAACTACCCTGGGCCGTGTTTCGCAGCAGACCGGTCACATTTTTCTCGACCAGATGGAGATAAGTGAGGCGGAGTTCCGCGCTGCCAGGAAAATTAACATCATCGCGTGCGGCACTAGTTGGCATGCAGGACAAGCCGGCAAGTTCATGATCGAATCGTTGGCCCGTGTTCCCGTCGAAGTGGATTATGCCAGCGAGTGGCGCTACCGCAACCCGATCGTCGACCCGGACACGATCACGCTGGTAATTTCCCAGTCCGGCGAAACCGCCGACACGATTGCCGCCCAGCGCGAGGCCAAGGCCAAGGGCTCCAAGACGCTGGCCATCTGTAACGTAGTCGGCTCGATGATTACGCGCGAAGCCGCCGGGACCCTCTACACCCACGCCGGCCCGGAAATCGGTGTTGCTTCAACCAAGGCTTTTACAGCACAGCTGACTGCTCTCTACATTTTCGGCATGTACCTGGCGCAAGTGCGCGGCGTGATGAAGCCGGAACAGGCGCGCTCAGCGATGCTGGAACTGACCCGCATCCCAGCGAAGCTGGAGCATCTCCTTTTGCAGGACGAGGCTTGCGACGAACTCGCCAAACGCTATCAGAAAGTGCATGATTTCCTGTTTCTCGGGCGCGGCATTCACTATCCCATTGCGCTCGAGGGCGCGCTCAAGCTTAAGGAAATCTCTTACATTCATGCCGAAGGCTACCCTGCCGGCGAAATGAAGCACGGGCCAAACGCTCTGATCGACGAGAATTTGCCGGTGGTCGTCATCGCCACCAGGGACTCCAACAGCCCTGATTCCTTGTTGCGCTATGAAAAGACAATTTCCAATCTGAAGGAAGTGAAGGCACGATCGGGAGTAGTCATTGCCCTCGCGACCGAAGGGGATGCCGACATCAAAGAATCGGTCGATCACGTTTTGTACATCCCACCTGCGCCCGAGGAACTGTCACCGATTCTGGAAATTGTCCCCCTGCAGTTGCTGGCGTATCACATCGCTGTGCGCCGGGGATGCGACGTCGATCAACCGCGGAATCTCGCCAAGTCGGTGACGGTCGAGTAGGCCTTGGACTGCGGCCTCAATGTCTGTGCTCGGTCGCCCTTAAACAGCAGAGGTTCATGGTTCGTTTACGGGCGGACGCCTCGTCCGCTCCTCGAGCGCAAGCGAGCGTTAGTGAGCAAAACGGCTAGGGAAAAAACTCTCCGCGGCGATTCATTGCGCACTTTGTGCGCAACCCCGGACGAGGCGTCCGTAAGTACAATTCACTGTGAATAGAATAGCGCTTTGGTTGCTACCCTACCTCACGGAACGTGTACTGGTGCTGCCCGTCGCGTATGATCAGCGCGCGTTTGCCGGCCTGGTCCGCTACCACAAACTCAAAGCCTTCCGTCCCCGGATCAATCGTGATGAATGAAGTTGTGCCGTCGTCGTTTTTGCGGGATGCCACCTGGCTCTTCCATTCGCCGAGATCGAAAATGGTGGCGCCGTTTCCAGTGACGACAGTCAGGTCCCCCAATTCCTTGTTCGAGTAGTGCTTGGCCAGAGCCGAGGCGGCATCTGGAGCCGCAGGAACCACTAAGCGTTCGCGATCTTTGGCGATCTGTGCCTTGTGTGCGGCGGCGCTGGACGCCACGTCCGCTACTGCTTCCGGCTTGCCATCGAAGAGAATTTCCAGCAGGCGCCGTTCGAGGGGGCCTTCGAGCAATCCGCCAGTATCGGAGTTGGTGAGAATGACGGCTCCGATCCCAAAATCCGGGAGAAGATACCAGTTGCTCTTGAAGCCCGACATGCTGCCGCCGTGGCTCACGATCGGAATGCCGTATTTGCGATCCACTTCGAGACCCATTCCATAAGTGGCATCTTCTCCCACTGGTACTTGAGGCGCGCGTCGTGTGAGCAAGTTCTCCGGCGAGACCAATTGTTTGCCGCTCGGCAGTTTGCCCTGCATGGACTCTAGTTGCACGTAACGAATAAGATCAGCAGCGGAAGTCCATACTCCGCCCGCCGGGCGCGCCGGCACGATCGAGTAATTGATGTCCATGCTGGCTACGCGGGTCTGGCCATCGACGTCGTCGCCATGGGGGCTGGCGTGGTTTCCCCCGAGTGCCTTCGCATAATCGAACGTCGTAGACTTCATCCCCAGCGGATTAAAAATCTTTTCCTGCATTGCGCTGTCATAAGCAGCGCCTAGATCGCGATTGGGATACACTAGGTGCGCGCCAATGTAACCTGCTGCTGTAGCCATCAGGTTGCTGTATTGGAAAACCTCGCCAAACTTGCTGGTCGGCTGCATGGTTCCGAGCAGTTTCAACTCGGAGTCCGGCGTAGCGTTTTTGTATTCGAGTAACCACTCCAAATCCTGACGCGGTAATCCTGTGCAAGCGCAAATCAAATTTTTAACCAGAACTCTTTTGGTGGTATCCGCGTCGCCGAGCTTGAATGCCGGATAAATTTCGACTACCGGCTGGTCCCAGCGAAGTTTCTTTTCATCCACCAGTTCCGCCAACAACAGCGTCGTCATGCCTTTTGTGTTCGACGCGGCCATAAACAACGTGTTCTGATCCACCTTCTCGGGCTTTCCGAGTTCGCGTACTCCGATGCCGCCTTCATAAACGACTTTGCCGCCATCCATAAAAGCCAGCGAGACACCGGGAACTCCAAGTTGCTGCATCGAGTTTTCGACGAATTCTTTGATCTGCGCAATGCGTGCAGCGTCCAACGGATGAGGCTTCCGCCCTACAAACATCTCGCGCTGGTAGCCCTTAGGACGAATGCTCCCAAACACAAGATTGATGGGGGCCGAGCGTTTCTCAACTGTGGGCTCCGTTCCATCAAGAATGAGAACAGTCCAGGCAGTACCCGCGCGCAACGCAAGGGCTTCCACTACGGCACGTTCGTTGGGCGATGTCTCGTAATCGAACACCTGGCGCTCTTCCCATCCCTCATGCGCTGGCCGCGGCGTGACCAACTTCACTGGACGTTTTGACTCCGGCTTGTACGCTGCCCAGGCAGACTCCACCGCAGCCTTTGCGTTCGACGCGTGCGCATCGAAGATGGCAATGTGCGTATCGGGTTCAGGCGGCTCCAGGATGACCAGATCCTTACCGCTCGCAATCGACCATCCCGAGGGAACAGTAAAGTTTGCGCCGCCGGGGGTGGCATGCGGCGAATCTGCTGAAACGCGCTCTGGACTGCTCTGTTGCTGCAAGGGGAAAGGATTTGCCGAACTCGCTCTCGGCACAAAAGATGTCGCGACGATTAGGGCCGCAACAGCGAAGCGGAACAAATGAGCGCGATCGATCGACACGGCAACACCTCATGAGAAATACGGTGAAAAGCGGAACCACGATAACGCAGCGCTAGATGCTTGTACAACAATAACCTTACATGCAGGCGGACGATTGCTCCGGTCGCGACCGCCAATGTGCGAACGCCGGACCAATACGTGTGCTGCTATATGGTTTGAAACGGAGTTCCAACAGCTCTTCGCAGTCTCAGCAACACTGCTCCGAGTCCTGCCAGAGCCATGCTCCAGATCGCAAACACAATGTCGACCGCCCATCGCGGTGCCGCCCCGACATGTCGCAATAAAAAAGGAAATAAGTTCCAGGTCGTGAGGTGCACGTAATCCCAGGCGTCTTCGTGCATAGCTTCGGTGTCCAGTCCCCAGGCATTCATCTTCCCGAGAGAGAAAGCGACAATATTTTTAAACCGGAGCGCGATCACGAACGTTGGATGTCCCAACGTTTCCATCTGGTAAATCTCAAGCGGCAGCCAGAACATTAGGGACGCCACCTGAATCAAAAGGCTTGCCGCAATCAGGAGGGCGGCTGTTGCCCGCATCCAGGAACTTAATTGTGTCTGATAACGCAGCAGGAGAGGTATGCAGAGGAGTGCGACCATCTCTGCTGCGGTCGAAACGTAACGATCACCCCAGGCGAAATCGCCCGCCCAGTATGTGTAGCGCGCGTAAAAGCAGATGTAGCCGGCAAGCAGAAGAAGAGCGCTCACTGCATACGCTCGGACCTCGGCTGCCATACGCTTCCATAGCAACGTGAACAGCAACAACGTTAGAATCAGCAGTGGGTCAAACAAAAAAATCGATTTCTCGGGCTTGAAGAGGGCGCCGAGAACGCCTTCGTGGAGCGGTGTGCTCCAGGGAAAATTTGCGGGTAGGCTGGGGTCTTGCATGCGCGATTCGCGGGCAAAGATGGGAATGTAAGTCTGAGTCCACGATCCGAAGCGATACCAGCTGTAGAAACGCTCAAGCAGCCCAAAAAAAATGTACACCGGCACAGCCACCTTGCAATACGCGACAGCGCGCGTCCACATTTCGCGCCCCCTCGCTCCTTCGAACCAGACCACCATCAGCAGGAAGATGCCTGCCGCCATGATATCCAGGGCCGTCGTTACTCTCGTCAGCAGGTTCAGCCCCAACGCGCCAGATCCAATCCACAGCGCTCGCTGCTGGCGCGTCTGCAACCACTCGTAGTGAAAGGAGAATCCCACGAACGTGAGCAGCATGATGTAATTGTTTTCCTGCATGTTCTGTGTGTAATGCAGGTGCGTCGTGCAGAACAGCAGCCCCAGCACGCCCCACACCGACTCACGTACTTCAAACCGCAGTTGCCGGAGAAAGCGAAACGCAATCCATGCGGTGAGCACATTCAGCAGAATGTTGGTGCTGTAGCTCACCAGGATGCTGCGCACTGCGGGATCGTCCTGATATCCGGAAAAAATGCCCCAGTGCGCAATCCATGTGGAAATCAAATCGGCGGGAAGCATCAGTAACGACTGTCCAATGCCGTACCAGCTGTAGATGCGACCGTCTCGCCCGTGCAATCCAAACTCCGGATACTCGTTGGGAAAAACCTGCGGCTGCGAAGTCCACAGCCAGTGCGTCGTCTGCAGCCGGTGCATCGTGTCGGCTGTTCCCAGTTCCCCAGATTGCACCGCGAATGCAAGCAGTCCGGCCGCGAATATCAGAAGGATGACAGGATCGTTCAGCCACCGGGACAGGCGAGAGGTCATCGTTGAGAATGGTAATACAATCCCGCCCGGGGGCGGCGGAACGGAAGCCGAGGAGGACTCGCAGGCCATTGCAGCGGACCAGAACAAAAAAATGCCGCCACGCGAGCCCAGCATGGCGGCATGATGCAATCGTGTTTACTTCAGCCCAACGCCGTATACATAATCGTAGACTCCGCTCTGCACCGTGCTTCCGGTAAACGACGAGAACAGCATCGTCCTTCCCATGAACGTAACGAATACATCCTGTTGCGTGCTTGCGCCGGTAATTCTGTATGTGAATAGACCGTAGCACGGATCTTGCAGCTTGTCCGTGCCATACAAGTAGGTCGCATCAGCGACCGGAGTTAGTATGCCTGAGGTGGGTGTGTTTCCGTGCTCGTCTGTAACAGTGAACAGCCCGCTGCTGCTTACGGTGATTGTAGCGCTACCAAGGCTCGGAGTACCCAGTTCGGAATTATCCGCTCCCATGCTCGCCCCATCCTTCTGATAGGAGATGGAGTGGTAAGTCCCGGCGAATGACGGGTCAAAGTCTTTGGTGGTTGCTTTCTTCAGGCCGAGCAGTGCTCCATTTGGAGTGTCCACCGCGAACATTCCATTGGCTGTGCCAAAGACGTAGTTTGAGAGGCTCGGGTCGCCTTGATCGGCGAGTTTCAGGAAGTCCTGCGAGCTATCCAGTTCGGCACCGGCAATATCCATAGTGCCGTTGCCGAATGCTGTCCCACCCTGGAAGTAAAGCCCGCTGGGCCAGAACGTAGTGGTCGACGACAGGCCTTCGCTATCCACGCTGATGGCCCCAATTTGCACTCCGCCGGCGCGGGTTCGAAATTGCATGTAGTTGTATTCCTGATCGGTAAACGTCGAAAGAGAGATGTCGGTACTATTCACCGCCGTGATCAGCGCAGGCGTGTCATGATTCGGTCCAGTCTTCGCCGCTTCAATCAGCAGAGCATAGTTCGCGACTTCATAAGCCGCGATCAGGTTGCCTTCTGGGTCGGCTAATGTGTAGCTCCCGTCGTTGTTAACGCTGTACGGAATGGTGGCGGCGTCTGCGTTGGAGTGATTTGTATACGTGATCGTGAGAGCGTCCGGATCGATGCTTACCGTCATGAAGTCACCCACCGAAGCAGTGCCCTGATACATGCGCGGGGCAGAGCCGGTTGGCGGTGGCGCCACGCTATTAGTCGAATTGCAGCCAGCCAGGAAACAGAGTGTGAATACCATACAGAAAATTCGCATTCGCATTGGAGATCCTTATGCGGCCGTCCATGTCGGGGCCACTCAAAATGATCGGCTAGACCCGGTTCAACTCTGCGGCAAATGCGGATCCCTTATGCGGAAATCCATGACACCATTCCCGTTCTGGCGCGAAAGACTGATCCGGGAATCAAAAAGGGGCTGGAGCTTCTACCCATCCTCAGGACCAACAGCCGCTGGAAGCTTGGTGTGGACTAGATCAGATCTATGATTCCCGGCACAATTCACAGTATGACTCTGTCGCCGATCGGCCGCGATATCTTCACCACACGGCGCAAGTCGCGCTTCGGATGCCTCGGTTGTCTGGCGCAAGTGGCAGTCATTCTGGTCATCGGTGGTCTGTTGATGTTGGCGATCACCGCCGTGTTCGCCCCCTGGGGCTTCTACCTGGGAGGCAAATTTCACTGGCTTCCTCAGTGGCAGGGCTACGGCACAATGCAGGCCAAAGGCGGAAAATACGTCGTCTACGTGTACTTTTATCCGACGCCCTCGGGACAAAGAATCGTGCCCGAATCAGCTGTAAAGGGACAGGCCTATCTCTGTTCACCACGGCATGAAACCTTCCGAATGACCTTGGGCGGCAGTATGCGTCGAGGCCTGAATCTCAACACGGATGGAGAGAAGATCGGACTCTACATGCATTATCGCCCCCTATTCTCTTTCTCTCAGGGATACGATCACAGACCAAGGCTCGAACTACGTGGACACTGGAAAAATCCAAACCTCGTCATGGATGACGACAGCAGCATCCAGCGCAACTTCGAGTCCGATGGAACCGTTTATCGCGGAGGAGGTAAGGATCGCGCTTACAAGGGAGAGATCGTTCCCGTGACTCTTCAGCCCGGTTCGTATTCCGATTTCGAGATCGCCTGCAAAGCGCCGTAGCAAATGTCCTGGGTACCTGCATCGCTCCTGCAAAAGACATTCCCCCGCCGTGGCGGAACGAAGAGCTCTCTGCAACCTCTCTAACCCGCTTTACCGGACGATCTAACCATAAACATCTCCGCAACCTCAACGGCCCTTGGCTCATCTAAACCTTGACAACGATTCACTCAAGTTCTAGCATGATAATCGACGCAATTGTATATGCTATGATTATAAAGGACTTAAAAAGTTTAGGAGGCAACATCCATGGCAAAGATTATCGGAATTGACCTCGGAACCACCAACTCCTGCGTGGCGGTTATGGAGGGTGGAGAGCCCAAGGTCATCCCCAATGAAGAAGGAGGGCGCACTACACCCTCGGTCGTCGGTTTCACCAAAACCGGCGAACGCCTGGTAGGCCAAGTCGCCAAGCGGCAGGCCATTACCAACCCGGAGAACACCGTCTATTCGATCAAGCGGTTTATGGGACGCCGCTATGACGAAGTTACTGAAGAAATCAAGATGGTTCCCTACAAGGTCGTGCAGTCGGGCGATCACGTTGCGGTTCTGGCGCAAGGCAAGGAGCATACGCCGCCGCAAATTTCAGCGTTGATTTTGCAGAAGCTCAAAAAAGCTGCGGAAGATTATCTCGGCGAGAAGGTCACGGAGGCGGTCATCACCGTCCCCGCGTACTTCAATGACGCGCAGCGTCAGGCTACGAAAGATGCCGGACAGATCGCCGGTCTCGAAGTGAAGCGCATCATCAACGAGCCTACGGCAGCTGCGCTGGCCTATGGTCTCGACAAAGGCAAGGACGAAACCATTGCCGTATACGACTTCGGCGGTGGCACTTTCGATATTTCGATCCTCGAAGTGGGCGAAGGCGTGATCGAAGTTAAAGCGACCAACGGTGACACTCACCTGGGCGGCGACAACATCGACCAGCGCCTGGTGGATTGGCTCATCGACGAATTCAAGAAAGACGAAGGCCTCGACCTGCGCGGCAAGGGAAACGAGATGGCGCTGCAACGTCTGCGTGATGCAGCCGAGCGCGCCAAAATCGAGCTCTCGACCACGATGGAGACCGAAATCAATCTGCCGTTCATCACGGCTGATGCGGGCGGTCCAAAGCACCTGGTCAAGAAGCTGACCCGGGCCAAGCTCGAATCGATGGTCGAAGACATCATCCAGCGCTCGGTCGGGCCGTGCAAGCAGTGTATGAAGGACGCCGGCGTCGACACCAGCAAGATCAATGAAGTCGTATTGGTTGGTGGACAAACCCGCATGCCTCGCATTCAGCAGCTCGTGAAAGAGCTCTTCGGACGCGAAGGCCACAAGGGCGTTAACCCGGATGAAGTGGTTGCAGTCGGAGCGGCGATCCAGGGCGGCGTGCTCAAGGGCGAAGTGAAAGACCTGCTCCTGCTCGACGTCACCCCGCTGACCCTGTCGATCGAGACCCTCGGCGGTGTGTCCACGCCGATGATTCCGCGCAACACGACGATCCCGACCAAGAAGACGGAGACCTTTTCAACTGCGGCTGACAGCCAGACCTCAGTCGAGGTTCACGTGCTGCAAGGCGAACGCCCGATGGCAGCGCAGAACCGGACTCTTGGCAAGTTCCACTTGACCGGGATTCCACCGGCGCCCCGTGGCGTGCCACAGATCGAAGTGACGTTCGACATCGACGCCAATGGCATCCTCAACGTGACCGCGAAAGACACGGCCACGCAAAAGGACCAGAAGATCACCATTACGTCATCTTCCGGGCTGTCGAAGGACGAAGTCGAGCGCATGGCGAAGGAAGCCGACGCGCACGCGGCCGAAGACAAGGCGGCGCGCGAGTCGATCGAAGCTAAGAACCAGCTCGACTCCATGGTCTACAACATCGAGAAGATGCTGCGGGAGCACGGTGACAAGATCTCCGGCTCGGAGCGTGGCGACGTCGAAAACGCGTTGGCCGATGCCAAGAAGGCGCTCGAGTCCAACGACAAAGCGCAGATGGACAAGGCTCGCGAGAACCTGACCGCGGCCTCGCACAAGCTGGCCGAGCAGATGTACAAGGCGGCTCAACCCGCAGGAGGAACGCAAGCCGGACCGGGCGCGGGTCCAAGCGCCGGACCTCAGCCGGGCGCCGATGGCGGAGGTCAGAAGAAAGACGAAGGGGTCATCGACGCCGAGTATGTAGACGTCGAGCCAAAGAAGTAAGCGAAGTGAATCCACGGATTGCCGCGGATCTGCACGGATCGAATCCGTGAAATCCGCTGTGATCCGTGGCAGCTTTTTGGGGGTGACTTGAATTGAATTTCCAGGTGAACGATCAAACATACTTTCTAGACCTCGCCGAAGACGCGGGTCAGTGGTTGGTTTATGTGGATACTCCGAACGGTCCGAGGTCAGTCCCGGTTTATGAAGACGCGGCTCCGTTTGAGGACGTCAAGGTAGTGGTTGAAGATGGCGACAAACGAAAAATCGTGAACTGAAGCTTGCCCCATGTCACTGCCGTTTGATGGCGCACGGAATCGAGATCAACGAGAGCAACGTTATAAGCTGGTATTTCTAGAATCAAAGGGGAGCGGTTTCCAGGTTTCCTTCCCGTCGATCCAGATTCTGGGCAAGTGATCTAGCGAGGATTGAAGCAAGCAGTTTTTGAGCAAATGGCCACGACAGCCAAAAAAGATTATTACGAGATTCTGGGCGTGAAGAAATCGGCTTCCGCCGAGGAGATCCGCAAGGCTTTTCGCAAGCTGGCGCGCAAGTACCATCCGGATGTTAATCCCGGAGACAAGTCGGCTGAAGAGAAGTTCAAGGCGATTTCCGAGGCGAATGATGTCCTCAGCGATCCCAAGAAGCGGAAGATCTACGACCAGGTTGGTTTCTACTCGGATAACATCGATCCCGCTACGGCGGAGGCTTATGCGCGTGCCGGTGGTCCTGGCGGGGGCTTTGGCGGCGGTTTTCCGCCCGGAGCTCGGTCCGGAGCAGGACAGGGTGCCCCTTTCGATTTCGGCGGTTTCGATTTCTCTGATTTCATCAACAACACCGGACGAGGACAGAGAACATCCGGAGCTGGCGGCGGCTTTCGAGACATCTTTTCCGGAATCTTCGGCGGTGGGCGCGGCGCCGCTGCAGCTGAAGAGGGGCCTGAGCCCGGCACCGACCTCGAATATCAAGTCAACGTGCCCTTTTGGACGGCCATCCGTGGCGGCGTGATGCGCCTGAATATTCAGCGCAGCGATATTTGCTCGCACTGCCATGGGCAGGGTGCGCTCGAAGCCTCGGGAAAATGTCCGGAGTGCAACGGCACCGGCCAGATTACGCAGACCGGCGGCCGTATGAAGTTCAACGTGCAATGCCCGCGCTGCCACGGTACCGGCAAGAACCTTACGACGTGCCCAACCTGCCACGGCGAAGGCGCTGTCTCCAAGACCGAGCCGCTCGAAGTTCGAATCAAAGCCGGCACCCGCGACGGCCAGCGTATTCGTCTCCCTGGAAAAGGAAATGCCGGAGGCCACGGCGGCAACCCGGGCGACTTATACGTTATTATTCGCACCGAGAGCCATCCTCTTTTTCATCGCGAGGGAGATGACATCTCATTGACCGTTCCAGTCAGCGCGACTGAAGCCGCCTTGGGCGCGAAAATTGAGGTTCCGACGATCGATGGACGAGCCCTGCTGAAAATTCCGCCCGGAACCCAGTCTGGTCAAAAGCTTCGCCTTCGAGAAAAAGGTGTGCCCTCAGCTACCAGGGAAGGCGTTCGCGGTGACGAGATCGTCGAGATAACCGTCACGGTTCCCATGCCACGCGATGAGCGCACGAAAGAACTCCTGCGGGAATTAGCTAAGCTGAATCCAGAAGACCCCCGAGCCGATCTGTGGACCAAAGTCTAGCTGGTGTAGGCGCGGACGCCTCGTCCGCTCAGCGTCACAGAACCGACCCATCCATCTTTAATTTCTTTATCCGCAATCCATTGTCATCCTAGGGCCGCATGTTTGCGGGCGAACGATCCGGCATTGCACCCGCACCCACGACATGCATACACGCTTGCATAAGCATCCTGAGTTCGCCAACAAAGAATTCGTCAACTAAACAGTTTGACTAAGTCAACAATGCCGGAATACCCTCTCCTCATGACTTGCGCTCCCACACTTGCACCTGCCAGCGCCGTTTCCCAGATTCGCAGCTTCAACCGCTTCTACACGCGCCAGATTGGACTACTGAACGAGCATTTGCTCGAGGGGCCTTTCTCCCTGACAGAAACCCGTGTTCTCTACGAGCTTGCTCACCGGCCTCACTGTACAGCGACCGCTCTTTGCCAGGATCTCGGCCTCGACGCCGGCTATCTCAGCCGAATGCTGCGCGCCTTCGACAAGCAAGGCCTGATAGCCCGCACTCAATCCAAAGCCGACGCCCGCCAGAGCCTGCTCTCACTCACTCCCCGGGGGCGCAAGACCTTTGAGCCGTTGGAGGCCCGTTCCAATGAACAAGTCACTTCACTTCTGACCAGATTCTCGCCGGGACAGCAGAAGGAGTTACTGGATGCCTTGCACACGGTCAAAGCTCTGCTCGACCCAAGGCCCCGCTCTCAAACGCCCTACGTGCTGCGACCCCATAGCCCGGGAGATATGGGATGGGTGGTCCACCGCCACGGCATTCTCTATTCCACCGAATATGGCTACGACGAGCGATTCGAGGCGCTCGTGGCCGAGATCGTCGCCCGCTTCGTCCAGAACTTCGATCCCAAGCGGGACGCCTGCTGGATAGCAGAGCGCGAAGGCGAAATTGTCGGCTCGATCTTTCTGGTCAAAAAATCAAAGATGGCGGCCAAACTCCGACTGTTGCTAGTGGAACCCTCGGCGCGCGGCTTGGGAATCGGCAAACGCCTTATCGCCGAATGCATCCGCTTTGCCCGCCGGGCGGGATATAAGAGTATCCTCTTGTGGACTCAGAGCGAGCTTCACGCCGCCCGGCACCTGTACCAGCAAGCCGGATTCAAACTTGTCGGCAGAAAACGCCACGGCAGCTGGGGCCGTAAGAATCTGGTCGCCGAAACTTGGGAACTGGAACTCTAGCCCTACGTCGCGAAACGCGACGCATACGAAGTCATATCTAAAGATAATTCGTCGCGCTTCGCGCGACCCCGGAGCGAGGCGCCCAAGGCTACACACGCCTACATGATTTTTTCCAATAAGGTCAAAAAACTATTGCATCTGCACAGATTTCCCGTAATCTCACAATTGCGAACTAACTCCGCCGAAATGCCCGTGGAATCGCTCTTACCGCGGGAGCCGCGAAACGAAGATCAAGGGAGACGCGGTGGTGAGAGTGAGTCGCTTGCGGAGGAAGCCATAGAAATTGGCAACAGCTAGCGCCCAGCGTCTACAACCCGAGAATCCCCAGCCCACCGTAGTCCCCAACCGGAAAAAATTCGTCCGCCTCACCCTTTGGCCTTTGGTCGCCGCCACCTTCTTCATGGTCTCGGGCGGAACCTATGGCACCGAAGACATCGTGCACGGCGCCGGGTACGGACGGGCCATCCTGATCCTGCTTATCACCCCGTTGCTCTGGAGTCTGCCCACCGCCTTCATGATCGGCGAACTTTCGAGCGCGCTACCCTTTGAAGGTGGGTATTACGCCTGGGTGCGCCGCGCCATGGGCAACTTCTGGGGATTTCAGGAAGCCTGGCTTTCGCTGATTGCGTCAATCTTCGACATGGCCATCTATCCCACGCTCTTCGTTGCGTACCTGACCCGCATGTTCCCGTGGTTTCAGCAAGCAAACCGGGGATGGTGGGTCGCGCTGGCGGTTGTCGTCGCCTGCGCGCTCCTGAATATAGCCGGAGTGAAAGTCGTCTCGCTGACGTCGCTCTGGCTGTTCTTCGCGCTCTCGGCGCCATTCATCGCCATTGTGTTGCTCGCTCCGTTTAAAGTTGGAGCTCTCGTGAATTCGGTAACAAAACCGACTACATCGACGGTCGACATTCTCGGCGGGCTGCTCATCTGCATGTGGAACTACATGGGATGGGACAATGCCTCGACTATCGCTACGGAAGTGGAACGCCCGCAGAGGACCTATCCGCGGGCCATGGTGGTTGCAGTTACCATCGTGGCTCTCACCTACGTTCTGCCCTTCGGCGCCATGTGGATGACTGGGCTAAAAGCCACGGCCTGGGAAACCGGTTCGTGGGCTGATATCGCCGCCCTCGTGGGCGGACCGCTGCTGCGCATGGGGGTTGTGCTCGGCGGCATGATCAGCGCCTTCGGCATGTTCAATGCCCTGGTCATGAGCTACTCGCGGCTGCCGCTGGCGATGGCGCAGGACGGCATGCTCCCGGCGGTCTTCGGAAAGCTGCGGAAAAAATCCCGCGCCCCTTGGGTTGCAATTATCGCGCTCGCCATAGGGTGGGCGATGTGCCTCGGGTTGGGTTTCGCCCGCCTGGTCACGCTCGATATCTTGCTCTACGGTGCCAGCTTGCTGCTGGAATTTGTAACCTTGGCCGTTCTCCGCTTCCGCGAACCGGAACTGAAGCGTCCATTCCGGGTCCCCGGCGGAAAGCTGGGAGCCATCGCCATCGGTGTCCCTCCCGTGCTGCTGCTGGCATTCTCTGTGGTTCGCAGCCAGCACGAGTCGATCCTGGGCATCAGTTCCTTTGCTTTCGGCATGATCCTGATCGCGGCGGGCTTTTTGGCTTATGGCCTGAACCACGCCGTAAAGCCAGCCGGGTGGTCGGTTTCGGACTCCGAGAAACCGCAGCCCGCAGCCTAGCCGAAAAACTCGCGCAGTAAAATAGCACGTGGAGAATGCCTGAAGATCCGCGTCAATCCGCAGGCTTAATCGCTAGAAGCGGAATCCGAATCCACTGGCAATGATTGGATAAACCTTTAGAGGCGATAAATTGTCGTTGATCTCGTTTTCTTCCGAAGCAATATTGCTTAGTACCGCGGAATTGTTCGCGGCTGAACTGCAATCCGTACCCGGCGCTGCGCAAACATTTCCGCCGAATGCCAAACTACTCTTAGGGCTGCCCTGAAAGGCGATCCCAATCTCAAACGGAATGCTGAATCGTGCCCCTTCTCTGCGCGAAATCAAATTCCCCCATCCCACAGTGATCATGGGAGCGGCCCGGTTAAAGTTGATTTTGCCCTGCGCACTGGTTGGGTTGGAAG